>JAYTLR010000096.1:0-93752 GCA_043729195.1 Akkermansia sp. | reverse complement strand
CGATTTCGAGCCCTACCCCGACCACGTCATGCGGGACAAACGGCGTCGTCAATCCCCCGTGGAATCAGGGATCCGGGCCTTAACCTGACGCGAATGCCTAGGTTCCGTAGGGCTCTCCAAGGAATTCGTTGAAGGGATGGAGCGCGAAGGAATCCGGGTGAGCTATGTCATGGCGGTTTCAGGCAAGGCCAACCGCTTTCAACTGAATTTCCGAAACCACCGGAAGATCGTCGTGGTGGACGGGAAGCGGGGCTTTCTCGGCGGCCTCAACGTGGGCGACGAATATCTCGGAAAAGATTCTGAACTGACACCGTGGAGGGACACCCACATGGAATGGCGCGGGCCGATCGTGAAATGCCTGCAAGTTCCCTTTGCCGAGGATTGGCGCTGGGCGACAGGAGAGTTGCTTCATCAGCTTGACTGGGAGATCAAGCCGGGGGACGTGGCGGGAGAGGCGGAAGCGATCTGCCTCGCGACCGGCCCGGCCGATCCGTTCGAGACTTGCGCCATGGGATTCCTCACCCTGATCGATGGCGCCCGGGATCGGATCTGGCTGGCCACCCCCTACTTCGTCCCGGACGACAAGATTGTTACCGCCCTGCAATTGGCGGCGATACGGGGAGTGGATGTGCGGGTGATCCTGCCGGAACTATCCGATAGTCGACTGGTCCACATGTCATCATTCTCTTATTTCAAAGAGCTTGAAGACGCGGGCGTCAAAATCTTCCGCTATCAAAAAGGCTTCATGCACCAGAAGGTCATGGTGGTCGACGATTCGCTCTCGGCGATCGGATCGGCCAACCTTGATAACCGATCCTTTCGCCTGAACTTCGAGGTGATCGGGATTGTCTCTGACGCCAAGTTCAATAAAGAGGTCAGCCGAATGCTGGAGGCCGACCTGGCCGGATCCACGCCCACAGGAGCGGATGCATTGACCGGTAAATCTTTCGCGTTCCGCCTGGGGGTCAGGCTTTCGAGAATGCTGGCTCCTATCCAGTGATCGGAGGCGCGCGGCGGCGCTGGAATGCCGTGGCTCGCGAGTGGTATCAAAACCCCTGTCCGACTCAATTTGCACCGGCAGGATTGCATCTTGATCGATCTACCGGGTGGAAACAGGAACGGCCCCGCAACCGTGATGTCGCGGGGCCGTCTGGGTTTCACGAAACTCATTCACTCGCCGAAGGCAAGGGGGCGGAACCTTCATCGAAGGCCCGCTTGAGATTGCCGGCGGCGAAATCCATGGCCTGCTTGGCCTTGTCCACGACCGCGCCCATGCCGAAAAACTCGTGGGTGACACCTTCATAGTTCCGGTAGCTGACCTGCACGCCGTCGGCTTGGAGCTTCTTCGCCAGCGCTTCGCCTTCCGACCTCAGTGGGTCGATGTCCGCCGTGATGATCGTGGTCGGCGGCAAGCCCTTCAAGGTATCCGCGGCGAGGAGATTGATCTGGTGATGGTTCGAGTCCTCTACCTCGGGAAGCGTGTGGTCGAGGAACCACTTCATCATCGGGGCGCTGAGCGGCTTCGCGTCCGCGTGCTCGCGATAGGATTCCGTGTCCATGGAAGTGGATGCCACGGGATAGACCAGGACCTGGTGGACTGGCATCTGCATGCCCTTCGCCTGAGCCATCATCGAAAGGGACAGCGCCATGTTGCCGCCGGCACTTTCGCCGACCACGGCGACCTTCTTGGTATTGCCGCCCCATTTGCCGGCATTCTGAAGGGTCCACTGGTAGGAGCCGAAGACGTCTTCATGCGCTGCGGGAAAGGGGTGCTGCGGGGCCTGCCGGTAGTGGGTCGAGATGACCACCGCGTTCACCGCGTTGCACAGGGCGCGCGGTGTCGCATCGTAGGTATCGAGGTCGGCAATCACCCAGCCGCCGCCGTGAATGTAAAGGATGACCGGGAACGGGCCGTCGCCCTCCGGCTTGTAAACGCGCCCCTTCACATCACCGGTGCTGAGCTTGATGTCGATCTCGTCGACCTTCGCGACTTTTTCGGGGCCGTCTTTCTTTTGGTCCTTCATCACCAGCTTCACGGCATCGGCCGGTGTCGGCTGTTTGCGTGCGTCCTCCGGCGACAGGCTTGGGATTGAAAGGCCTTTGAGTTCGCCAAGCTTGTCGAGGACCGCCTTCATTTGCGGATCTGCTTTGGCCGCGGGAGGGGTCTCCTTGGCCGAGCCGTCGGCTTTCGGCTCGATGACGTCGTCTTGGCCGCTGGCACTGTTTCCAAGGAAATAACTGGCCGCCGCGGCAAGCAGCGCGAGGCGCGTGAATGGAATGTTGGATAGTTTCATGATGGTAGATGATGTGATTTTCAGTTCCCCGACTTGAGGGGGACTCTGCTTTGCTGGCGGCGTGCCACATCGACTGGAAGCGCAGATTCAATCGCTCTTATCATTGCGGCGGTCCCGACCCATGCAGATTGCAGCAGCTCGACGTGCCGGGCAGGGCACATCGCGCTCACCGAACTCAACTTTGCCCCAACTCCTTGATGAGAACTTTTGAAATGGACTGGGGAGTGATGGACTTCCACTCGGCCGGCAGGTGGAACGGCTCGCGCAGGGTAAAACCGTGCGCGTCAAGGTTCGCGAGATCCGCCCAGTCGAGCGGCCTCGAAACCCCGGCACCCGTCCGCGCACGCAGCGCCCACGGGGCGATGCAGGTCGCGCCACGGCCGTTGCGGAGCCAGTCGATGTAGATTTTTCCGCCACGCTTGGCGATGCTGGATTGGATGGTGAAGCGTCCCGGGTTTTGGTCGGCCACCGCGGCGGCCACCGCTTTGGCGAACGGCTTCATCAGATCCCACCCGTGGAGCCGCCTGAGGAAGAGCATCACGTGGAGACCCTTCCCGCCCGAGGTCTTCACCTGCGTTTGCAACCCGCGTTCCGCCAGGAAATCACGGAGCAGGAACGCGGCACCCAGGGTTTCCCGCCATGGCACGGATTTGTCGGGGTCGAGGTCCCACACCAGCAGGTCCGGCTTCTCCACGTTGGGCAAGGTGGCACCCCACGGATGGAATTCGATGGCCCCGAACTGCACCAGGGAGATCAGGCCCTTGAGCGACTTGATCGAAAGGATCGCGGTCCCGTCCTTCAAGCTGCCGACTTTGACCTGCGGCGGGACATGGCCCTTGAAACTCTTCTGGAAGAACATTTGACCCGTGATGCCGTCGGGTGCCCGCAGCAAAGCCAGCGGCCGGTCCACCAGATGAGGCATGATCAGGTCGCCCACCCGCTCGTAGTAGCGTGCGATCTCCAGCTTTCCGACATCGTCCTCCGGAAACACGATGCGCTCCGGGTGGCTGATCGTGATGCCGGCGACGACGGCGCCCGCGGGGTCGGCGGATGCCTTGTCGACCGCATCGAGCCGAACCTCTCCGGACGGCTTGTCGTCGCGCAGGGAAACGAAACTGCCCTGCCGGATCGAGCCCTCTTCCGTCAGTTCGGCAAACTCCACTTCAGCGACCAGCTCGGGCACGATCCAAGTCACCCCCGTTTCCGCGGGGAAAGGACCTCGCTCCACCGCGCGGTGCTCCATCTGCTTGAGCAGCGAGCGCCGCTGGTGATCGGAGAAGCCGGTCCCCACCTTGCCCCGCGGGACCAGTTTCCCGTTCTCGTAGGAACCTAGTACCAGCGCCCCGAAGGCCGGGCAGGAGTTCTTCGGCGGGGTGTAGCCGCAGATCACGAACTCTTGACGCGGGCGGCATTTCGATTTCACCCAGTCGCGCCGGCTTCCAGGCTGATAGCGGGCGCTGGACTGCTTGCTGATGATGCCTTCAAGGCCGAGTTTGCAGGCTTGGCGGAACAGGTCGGGACCCACGGCAGCTTGCCACGACTCGGAGCGCCGGATCAGCCCGGTGCCGGCGGGCACGATCTCCGCCATTCGAATGATCCGCTCGGACAGCGGAAGGTGCCGCAGGTTCCGGCCGGCCGCATGCAGGAGGTCGAAGGCCACGAACGCGATGTGTTTGCCATCGCCCGATTTCAGCGCGCCCTGCAACGCGCCGAAACGGGAACGACCCTCGCCGTCGAAGACCACGGCCTCCCCGTCGAGCACGAAGTCCCCGCCCTCGAGTTTCTCAAGCCGCTGCGCCAATGAAGAAAAGCGGGTCGTCCAGTCCAGGTGATTGCGGGTGTAAAGCCGGACCTTGCCGTGTCGGCGGACCGCGATAAGACGATAACCGTCGTACTTGATCTCGTGGATCCACCCCTTGTCCGTAGGCACCGTCGCCACCGGACGGGCGAGCTGGGGGGCGATGAATACGGCTTCCTCCAGCTCATGCGGGCTCGATGCAGGCAGCGGATGCGTCGCGGGATCCAGCCATCGCAGCAGCCAGTTCGGCTCCTTCATCCGTGCCAGCAGGAAGGGTCCGTCCAGCCGTTTGCCATGGAGGACAAACTTCAATTTTCCCTTCTCGAATGAACGGCGCCAATCCTCTCCCAACGGCTCCCAGTCGCCGCGATCCCAGATTGACACCAGGCCCGCACCGTAGTTCCCCGCGGGGATCTCACCTTCGAAGTTTCCGTAGCTCACCGGATGATCTTCCACATGAACGGCCAGCCGGTTGTCGGCACTGAATTCCGGCACGCCCTTGGGCACTGCCCAGCTCACGAGCACCCCATCGATCTCGAGCCGGAGGTCGAAATGGTGCGACCGGGCGTGGTGTTCTTGAATCACGAAGGACCAGCCGGTTTTTTCCCCGCGCTTTGGCGCCGGCTCCGGGGTGATCTTGAAGTCGCGCTTCGCCCGGTAGGGATCAAGCGGAGCGGGCTTCTTTGCTGAAAGCTTCCTTCCCATGCTTGACGGCGGGTTTCCTCTTCCTGCCGAAGCTTTCGCAAGCGTCATGCCAGCAGCAGCCGATCGGGTGAACACGGGGTTGCCCAGCCCACGGCGTCTTCCTTGCAGTGCGAAATGCTTGGCCCGCGTGCATGCCGCACGCTGACCAACTCGGAGGATCCGTCCGACCAGGGGCGGCAAAGTCCTTCGGTAAACCAGGGGAGCCCACCGGAATCCCGTTGATCCTAGGTGTAAGAGCGCCCCTCGTCTGGTCTTCCCGCCATCGGGGGAAAGATGGCCCGCCACTTGCGAAAGCCGCTGCTCCACTACGACCCATTCCCCAACCCCAGAAGAAACGACGATGAAATCAACATTTAGATCCGGGCTACGTGCCCCCACATCCATGACCGCTGGCGTTGCCTTCGCGGCTACCGCCCTGCTAGGCTCCCTGAATACCGTCTTCGCCTCGAGCCACAGTGATGCCCCGCTGATCAAGCAAGATCCCCAGGCCAATCTTACCGACCTCTACGCCTTTATCCGCACCCGTCCTGGTGGTGAACGGGTTTTGGTCGTGCAGGTCAGCGTGCGCCCATTTTCCGAGCCAGGCGATGGCGGGATGTATGAGGCATTTTCGTCCGACGCGCTTTACAGCATCCACATCACCAATCCCGTCAATGGTGCGGAAGCATTGCGCTACGACTTCCGCTTCTCGCCGGTGGATTCGATCACCGGCAACTACAAGAACCGGAACACCATCCTCCGTTACGGACGTGGTGCTGACATCAACGGCGTTCCGGACGTTGGCTCGATCCAAACGATCGGCGACGCTCATCAAAACTTCGTCCAGACCTACCAGGTCAGTTCGACCGACTCCCGCGCCAAACGCCGAGGTCGCCCGACCGCACTCAACGGCACCGCCGAACTGATCGTTGCCCCGCCGAATGTTGGAATGAAAGTCACGCCGCGTTACAACGACGCCAACGGCTTTGCGATCTCCGGTGCCACCACCCGCGCGACGCTGGATGCCTACACGGGCCAGGCAACCTATGACCTGCCCGGCGGCACCACGGTTTTCTGCGGGACGCGCGAGGACGGCTTCTTCGCCGACACCCCGGCCATCTTCGACCTGCTCGACGGCCGGATACTCGACAACAACGGCACGCCGGGCTTCGGTCAGGACGGCAACGGCGTGGACGGCTTCAAGGGCTTTAACACGCTGCACTATTCCATCGTGATTCCACTCAGCCAGTTGCCGAGCTATCCCTACACCGGCGCGCTGCAACCGGCGAGCACCGGCGTCGGCGTGTATGCCTCGGTCAGTCGCCCGATGAATACCCTCCGCCGCACCACCTATAACAACCGCGACGCCGGCAAGTGGGTGCAAGTGAACCGATTGGGCAACCCGCTCTTCAACGAGGTGTTGGTGGCGATCGCCGACAAGGACCGCTACAACCGCACCGTACCCACGGAAGACGCTCAGTTTTTCCAGAAGTATGCCGAAACTCCGGAACTTGCCGCACTCATCAACCGCGTCTTCGGACAAAACTTCCAGACCACCAACCGCGCCGACCTGGTCGCCATCTTCATTCCCGACGTCCTGCGGGTGAACACGACCACGGGCGCGATCCCGATCGCTGGTGATGCCGACTTCAATCGTTTGAGTTTCATCGGCGGAGATACCACTCCGACCAATGCCGGCACCGGTCCCGAGATTCCTTCCGGCTGGCCGAACGGCCGACGCTTCGGCGACGACGTGGTGGACATCGCTCTCACCGCGTTGGCCAGCGGCCCGAACTTCACCACCATCACGGTGGTAGGTGACAATGCCAATGCCAACGATGCGATCTACAACCGCACCTTCCCGTATGCCGCCACCCCGCATTCGGGCACTCGCAACCAGAAGGACTCCGGCGAGAACGACGACTGAGATTCCCCCCCCGACCCAATGCCGGCACGACTCCATGGGAGCGTGCCGGCGTTTTACTTTCCCCGCCAATTCCATGATCCCGACCTCCCTTTCCGTCGATGCGACACCGCTTAGGACAAGCCGCTGGCGACTGCCCGCCCTGATCCTTTGCGTTCTCGCCGCGCTCGCCGCAGCGTATTCGATGAAGACCGGCCCACCGCCTCCCGCTACTGTCGAAGCCGTGAAGCCCGTTGAAACGTCGGCCGCTGAAATCCTGGCCGCCATCCCCGTGGAGCGGAGGAGCGATACCGACAAAGCGCTCGCCAAGGGAATCAGCCGTGCCACCGCCACGCCCGAAAAGGCACGTGGCTGGATCGATCTGGGCGATTTGCTCGCGCAAAAGTTGCGCGATACCTCCGACCCCATCTTTTATGAACATGCAGCGTCGGCGTATTCACACGCGTTGAAGATCGACGCGCAGAACGTGAATGCGATGACCGGCATGGCCTGGGTCACCGGCGGGCGCCATCTGTTCGACGAAAGTGTCGGGTGGGCGAACAAGGCGCTGGCCATCGACCCCGAGCACATCGCCGCGACCGGGATCATCGGCGACGCGGCGCTGGAACTCGGCGACTATGAACAGGCCTTCGATTCCTATCAGAAGATGATGGACCTGCGTCCGGACCTGTCCTCGTGGAGCCGTGGGGGCCATCTGCTGTGGCTCACCGGTGACAAGAGGAGGGGCGTGTGGCTGATGGAAAAGGCCATCCGTGCCGGCGCGCCGTTCGGCGAGAACACCGCGTGGTGCCGCGCGAAACTGGCGATGATGCACTTTCACGACGGGGCGCTTCTTCCCGCACAACAGGCGCTGCAACCGGACCTTAAAAGGGATTCCCGCAACCCGCACGTGCTGATGGCGGCGGCCCGGATTGCCGCGGCGAAGCTGGACTACCCGGCGGCGCTCGGCTTTTGCGAAAAGCTGCTCGAGGCGGGGCCCCACCACGACGCGCTTGTTTCGAAAGGCGACGTCCATGCCGCAGCGGGCGATTCGGCGAAGGCGGAGGAATGCTACGCGCAGGTCGAGGAACTGCACACGGCCTCCGAAGCAAAAGGCGGTCACGATCATATGCAGATGGCCCGCTTTTATGCCGACCACGACCGGAATCTGGTGATCGCCTTGCGCATGGCGGAAGAGCACAAGCTCACGAAGAACGTCCTCGAAGCAGATGTGTTGGCATGGGTCTATTTCAAGAACGGCGATCTCAAACGAGCGAACGCGGCCATGAAAACCGCGCTTAGCCAGAACACTCCGGATGCGGAAATGCGATATCACGCCGGGATGATTGCGGCGGCCGGGGGAAGAAAGCAGGAGGCGAGGACGCACTTGCACCAGGCGCTCGGGCAAAACCCTCAGTTCAACGTGCTCCAGGCACCGATCGCAAGGAAGACGCTTGATTCGTTGAGCGGTGCCAGCGCCGCAATTGCCGAACCCGCGCAGGGGACGAGATGAAGACGTTTCTCCTGCCGTTGATCATCGCCGTGTTCTTACTGCCTTTCGCGCGCGGTCACGACGAGCCGACGAGCTTCGTGGATCTGAAACTCGGGCGCGCCGGGATCGACGCGAGTTTCACGGCTTCCACTACCGATCTCGCCCACTACTTGCCGGACACCGAACCCGGGATGCTGCTGGATGGGGTGCCGACCGACTCCCGCCGGGCCGTCTTGTCGGCCCTGATCGCGTCGCAATTCAAAGTCACCGCGGACGGTTCGCCGGTCGTGCTGACCTTGGGCGAAATCACGCCCATCCCGGAGAAGCGGGATGTACGACTCACCTTCCATGCGGATTTGCCAGCAGTGCCGAAAAAGCTGCGGGTGGAAAGCGCGTTGTTTCCCTACGACCCGCGGCACCGGACTTACGTGAACGTCTATAGCGGCGACGAACTGTTGCGGCAGGAAGCGTTCGAGAAGGGCTCTCCCGCCATCGACTTTGACCTGGCATCCACCCAAGGGCTGATGGAAGTGATCGGCGAATTCGTTTACGAAGGCATCCACCACATCTTCATTGGACCCGACCACATCCTCTTCGTTGTCGGCCTGATGCTGCTTGGCGGCGGGGTGAAGGAGCTTCTGAAGATCGTCACCGCTTTCACTGTGGCGCACAGCATCACGCTCTGCCTGGCCACGTTCCGGATCCTCAGTCCGCCGGCGGATGTCATCGAGCCGGTCATCGCCTTGAGCATCGTGTTCGTCGGCGCACACGCCTTGCTCGGTGCCGGGTCGCGCGATCCGCGGCTGATCTTCGCCTTCGTGTTCGGCCTGATCCACGGCTTCGGTTTTGCCAACGTGTTGCAGGAAATGACGCTGCCACCCCAGGCGCTCGGCTGGTCGTTGTTCGCCTTCAACGCCGGCGTCGAGATCGGGCAGGCCTGCATCGTTCTGGCGGTCGCCCCGGCCCTTGCCTACCTGACGCGTCGCAGCCCGTCGGCCGCCGGACGGGTCGTCGCGGCAGGAGCGTTGTGCGTCACCACGGCCGGGGCGTTCTGGTTTTTCCAGCGGGTGATGGGCTAGTGCGGTGCGTTCCGCATCCGGGCGAGGGCAGGGACAACGACGACAACCCCGAACCGCCGCGAGGATCGGTCGAACTGGAGGGTATCGCATTCCGCCCTGCGGTAATGCAGTCCGCGCCATGCGGACCGCAGGTCGAATGACCTACCTCCATGATTCCAATGGTCATGCCACCCGCGATAACGGCACGCCCTCTGCGAGGAATCTCCAAGGATGGAACCCAAATCAACCCAAGCCATGACCCTCGAGCATCCGACCGACCTCTTCTTCGACCAGCTCCGCGTTCTTTATTCTGCGAAAGCTCAGATCATCCTCACTCTCCCGGAACTCGCCGCCCGAGCGACCTTCCCCGACCTCCGACGGCTTTTATCCGACCATGAAAAGCCGAGCCATAGGCAAAAGGCGATGCTGCTTTCCATCTTCGAACGGCACGGTGCCCCTCCCGGCGGCGAGATCTGCTCAGGAGTGAAGACCCTGATCGAGTGCGGAGGCGAGCGGCTCGCGAGAGCTGGCGACGACAAGGTCAGGGACCTGCTGTTGATCTCCCACTGCAATCTCATCAAGCACTACGAAATCGCGGGCTTCGGCTTCGCGACCTCGCTCGCCGAGTGCCTCGAAATGCACCGCGAGGCGGAGGTGCTGGGGTCGATCCTCGCCCAAGAGAAGGACTTGACCCACCGGCTCGCCCGCACCGCCGCCGACCTCTTCGGCCCCTGCATGGCGGCGGGACTCGAATGATGCATCAATAAGCCCGGAGCCTTGAAAGTCACCAAGGCACGGGGTATTGCGGAGGCCGCGAACTACGACTACGGGCAGCGCTTCCGCGAGGTGCCGGAGAGCGTGAGGGAGCGAAGACCGAGTCGCGCCCATATTCACCCCACTTCCGGCAACCCATCGATCAACTTCTCAAGCTTGACCGGATAGTCCCGTACGCGAACGCCGGTGGCGTTGTGGATCGCGTTTGCGATGGCGGCGGCCGCACCGCAGATGCCGAGTTCCCCCACGCCTTTTGCCTTCATCGGCGATGACAAGGGATCGGTCTCATCGAGGAACACCACCTCCTGGTGCGGGATGTCGGCATGCACCGGCACTTCATAACCCGCGAGATCGTGGTTCACGAAAAAGCCCTGCCGCTTGTCGACCGCCAACTCTTCCATCAAAGCGGCTCCCACGGCCATGGTCATCGCACCGATCACCTGGCTGCGCGCGGTTTTGGGGTTGAGGATGCGGCCGGCGGCACAGACGGCAAGCATCCGCCGCACGCGCGTTTCGCCGGTGAAGGCATCGACCCCGACTTCCACAAAATGCGCGCCGAAGGTCGATTGCTGGAACTTCTTATCCAGGTTGCCATACTCGATCATGTCTTCCGCGAGGAGGCCTTCCTCACCTGCCGCCTTGGCGAGTGTCATGCTTTGGTCGCCAACCGTCACCTTGCCATCGGCGAAGACGAACTCTCCGTCCTCGAAGCCCGTCTTTTTCGCGATCAATGCCCTTAACTTCATACAAGCGGCATACACGCCCGAGGTCGAATTGTTAGCGCCCCACTGCCCGCCTGAACCGCAAGATACCGGAAAGGTGGAGTCGCCCAGGCGCACCACGACTTCCTCCAACGGCACGCCCATCACCTCCGCGGCGGTCTGGGCGATGATCGTGTAGCTGCCAGTACCGATGTCCGTCATGTCCGTCTCCACTGTCACCCTGCCCTTGCCGTCCAAGCGCACCCGCGCGGCCGATTTCATGAGCTGGCTGTTCCGGAATGCCACTGCAACGCCCATGCCGACCAGCCAGCGTCCTTCGCGCACTTGGCCAGGCTTGGAGTTGCGTTTGTCCCAGCCGAAACGCTCGGCTCCATCCTTCAAGCACTTGACCAGTTGGCGCTGTGAAAAGGGCGGATTGGGATTCGGCTTTTCGCCGGGATCCTTCGATTTCGCGTCCGGCGACGGGGGCGGCGGCGGATTGTCCGGCACCACCTGCGTGTCGTTGGCGATCCGGAATTCCACCGGATCCATCCCCAGCTTCTCCGCCATCTCGTCCATCGCGATCTCCAGCGCCGCCAGGCCGGGCGCTTCGCCCGGTGCCCGCATCGCGTTCGCTTCGGGCAGATCCAGCACCGCCAAGCGGTTGGCCGTCATCCGGTGCTCACCGGCATACAGCGCGCGGGTCTGGATCGCACCGGCTTCGGGACCGCCGCCTTCCAGATCGCCCGACCAGCACTCGTGGCCGATCGCCGTGATCTTCCCGTCCTTCGTCGCGCCGATCCGGATCCGTTGAATGGTCGCCGCGCGATGGGTCGTGTTGTTCGCCATCAATGCACGCTGCAAGTTGACTTTCACCGGCCGTTTCGCCGCCTTCGCGCCGAGCGCGGCCATCAGCGCGTCCGAGCGGAGGAACAGCTTCCCGCCGAAACCGCCGCCAATGTAGGGTGAGATAAGCCGCACTTTAGCCTTCGGAATGCCGAGGGTCGTTGCCATGTCGGCCACGCTCCAATCGATCATTTGGTTCGAGGTCCACAGCGTAAGTTGATCGCCATCCCATGCCGCGATCGTGGCGTGCGGCTCCATCATCGAGTGCGATTCGTTCGCGGTCGTGTAGGTGGCATCGAGCTGAACCGGCGCGTCGGCGAAGGCCCCGGCGAAGTCGCCGACCTCGCTCCCGGCCGCGACCGTGCCGCCTACATCTTTGGCCATCGGCGCGTTGTCCTTCACCGCCGCGAGATCGAAGCTTCCTTTCTCCGCCGCATATTTCACGTGCAGCAGAGTCGCTGCGGCGCGAGCCTGTTCGAAGGTCTCCGCCACCACTACCGCGATGGCCTGGTGGTAGTGCTGGATCTCCGGCCCGCCGAGCAGCTTGGCGGTGTTGAATTTCCCCTTGCCGAGCTTGCCGGCGTTCGCGGCGGTCACCACCGCGATCACGCCGGGAGCGGCTTTGGCGGCGGCGAGATCCATCGAGACGATGCGGCCCTTCGCGATGCCCGCGCCCACGATGTAGCCGTAGGCCTGTTTCGCCGCGACGTCGTGGCGTTCGTAGGCATACGGCGCGGTGCCGGTCGTCTTGAGCGGCCCATCGATGCGATCAACGGGCTTGCCGACGACCTTCAACTGGTCGATCGGATTGTCCTTGGCGGGAGTGTCGAATTTCATGGTTCAGGCTTCTTTTGCTTCCGCCAGCACCGAGGCCAGCGTGCGTTCCACGAGTTTGATTTTGAATGCGTTCTCAGGCGTCGTCCTGGCGTCCGCCAGCAACTTCGCGGTGACCGCCTTGGCCCCCTTCGGCAGCTCGGCCTCCGCTTCCTCGACACGCCATGGCTTGTGCGCCACGCCGCCGAGGGCCACGCGGCCCGTTCCATCCTTTTGAATGATTGCTGCGACCGAAATCAGCGCGAAGGCGTAGGAAGCGCGGTCGCGCACTTTCCGGTAAACATGCACGCCGCCGACCGGCGCGGGCAAGGTCACCGCCGTGATCAATTCGCCGGTCACCAGCAGCGTCTCGACATCCGGCGTGTCGCCGGGCAGGCGGTGAAACTCGGCGATCGGGATCGACCGCGTCGTGCCATCCGGCCGGATCGTTTCCACCGTCGCGTCGAGCACCCGCATCGCCACCGCCATGTCGCTCGGATGCGTTGCGATGCAGGCCTCGCTCACGCCGACCACCGCATGCAGCCGGCTGGATCCTCCGATCGCCGCGCAGCCGCTGCCCGGCTCGCGTTTGTTGCAGGCCTGGTTGGTATCATAGAAATAGGGACAGCGTGTCCGTTGCAAAAGATTGCCCGCCGTGGTCGCCATGTTCCGCAGTTGGCCCGAGGCCCCCGCGACCAGCGCGCGCGACAGCACCCCGTAGTCGCGCCGCACGCGCTCATCGGCGGCGAGATCGCTGTTGCGCACCATGGCACCGATCCGCAGGCCGCCTTCTTCGGTGGCCTCGATGGTGTCGAGCTTGAGCCCGTTCACATCGATCAAATGCGGCGGTGTTTCGATCTCGAGCTTCATCAGGTCGAGCAGGTTCGTGCCGCCGGCCACGAAGCGGGCACCGGGGTGGCGCAGCGCGGCCGCAGCAGCCGCCGCGGGGGATGTCGCGCGCTCGTAGGTGAAGGGTTTCATGCGGTCCTCCCGGCTACTTCAGTGATGGCTTCCGCGATGTTGGAGTAGGCCCCGCAACGGCAGAGGTTGCCGCTCATCCGCTCGCGCAGTTCCGCGCCGGTGAGTTCGGGTGCTTTCATCAGATCGGCGGTCACATGGCTCGGGTTGCCCGCCTTGATCTCGCTCAGCACCGCCACCGCGGAGCAGATCTGGCCAGGCGTGCAATAGCCGCATTGGAAGCCGTCGCATTTCACGAACGCGCTTTGCATCGGGTGCATCTTTTCCGGCGTCCCCAAGCCCTCGATGGTGGTGATCTCGCCGCCCTCGTGCATCACCGCGAGCGTCAGGCAGGAATTGATCCGCCGACCCTCCGAAAGCACCGTGCACGCGCCGCATTGCCCCTGGTCGCAGCCTTTCTTGGTGCCCGTGAGTTGCAAGTGTTCGCGCAAGGCATCGAGCAGCGTGGTCCGTGTGTCGACCTCGAGCTCGGCAGCCTTTCCGTTCACGGTGACGGAGACCTTCCTCATCACGGGTTTCAGGAGATGGGGGGCGGCCGCCGTTTGTCCGCCGGCCGTGCGCGACAGGCCGGTCATCGCCACCCCCGCCGCACCCGCGACGAGGAATTGGCGTCGGGTAAAGTCTCCTCGTGGAGTCTCGTAATTTTCGGGATCATGCATGGGATCCTCCTCTCTTTCGTGAATCATTCATAGGATTGGTTCCAAAGGGATGTTTGCGGCATGCTGTCACGGGAAGCGCGGTCGAAGGGCATGCCGAGGTCGCGCGAGACCATTCGACCAACCTGCCCCACCTGGCCTCGTTTCAAGCCGCTCTTCTGCGAAAGTCGCAGGAGATCCGCCGGGGTATCCACATCGAACGCCGCGGCAGGCATCTCGATCCCCTGCACCCACGGCTCCCGGGCGATCAGCGCCTTCGCTCCCTTTTCGCCTTCCAGTTCCAGCATCTCGTCGAATTTCGCAGCGGAGAACCAGGCGGGCACGCCCAACTGGCCATCATAGCGGGAGGCGACAATCGGTTTGGCGGTCGATGCGGCATCGAGTGCCCGCAGATGTTGCGCGGTCACGCCCGGTTGGTCGGCGAGCATGATGATCACGCCATCGAGCGACATTCCCTCGCACGACTTCATTCCTGCGACGATCGAACTGCCCATGCCGTTCCGCCATTCGGGGTTGTGCACGATGCTCACCTCCAATCCCGTGAGCACCTCGCGGCAGGCTTGGTCCGCTGCGCCGAGCACCACGGTCACCGGACCCAGTTGCGCGTCCACCGCCGTTTCTGCAGCCTGGCGCAGCAACGCCTTCCCTCGAAATTCCGCGAGCTGTTTCGGCGACCCGAAGCGCTTCGACTCGCCCGCCGCCAAAATGATGATGCCCGTCATGCGCGTGCCTCCTCGAGCCGGTGGATCGCTCCGGCTCTATTCTTCAGGAATCCGCCCTTCCGCCCCGCAAGCACGGTGGCCGCTTCCGCGAGGATGGAAAAGGCGATCTCTTCCGGCGATTCGCTCCCGGTATCGAGCCCGGCCGGAGCATGGAGCGCCGCAAGCCACTCCGGCGGCAGGCCCGCGTCGTGGAAGTCCGCGAAGCGGGACAGCAGTTCTTGATTCCGTCGCTTGGGCCCGAGCATCCCCAGGTAGGGCAGTCCCAGCGGTAGCAGCCGGTCAAGTGCCGCGAGATCGCGGCCGAACTTGTGGGTCATCACCACTGCCGCGGTCGCGGCGTCCGCCGTGAAGTCCGCCGGCAGTTCATCCGGATGCGAATGCCGGTAAAAAATCCAGCCCAGCCCTTCCGCAAACGCGGCCAGCGGTGCGACCTCCGGCCCGTCGCCGAAAACGATCAAGCGCGGCGGCAGCGGCACGCTTTGCACGAAGGTTCCCTCCCTTTCCAGCACCAGCGCTTTGCCCGGCAAGAATCCGGATGGCCCCCCGGCCCCATGGGGCACCACTACGCGACACGTCGTCCGGCTTGCAATCCGCTCCGCCATCCGCGTCAGGAAATTCCCTTCCTCACCCGCGGCAGGGATCTTCTCCAGATAGATGGACAGCCGGCCGTCGCAGCCGAACAGCTTGCGCGTGTCGAAGAAGATCCGCCTCGGAACACCGCGCTCGATAACCTCGGAACCTTGCCGGCCGACTTCTTCCTCCAAGCACCCGCCACTGAGAAATCCGATCGTCCTGCGGCCTTCGGGATATACCAGAAGCCGCGCACCGGGCTGGCGGTAGCTGGACCCCTCGGCTTTCACCAGAGTGGCGAGACACCAAGGATGATCTCGCTCCGTGACAGCGGCTTGAAGAAGTCGGAGAAGGTCGTTCATGAAGGCATCTCTAATGGGTGTGGCTCCGGAATCGTGGCAATAAACTCTCGGGAAGATATACCCGAGAGGCCCCAACTCCCCGCAGGAAAGATGCCATTTTCACAAGTGGTTCGCTCCTCTGTGGGGGGATAGGGGAAAATATCAAATCCACCCTTGTGCGGCGGAGGTCCCTCGCCCCTCCGGTGACGGCCGGCGAACCCCATCGTGGCCCAGGGTTTGGGAAGAACTTGCCAGCAACTTCCAATACCATGAACGAAACCTCCAGCCCGACATAGAGGCGGGGCTTCGCTTCACCAAGCTGTTCTTGCCGCAGATGGTCGCGAAGCGCCGCGGACAACGCATTCTGCCCTTCGGCCATGCATTCCGCACAGGGCGGGAAAGCAGCCCGCGGTATTTCTTCGGATGGTGCCAACGATCATCCGGTTTTGATTGCCTCTTTCCTGTGAGACTTCCCCGGCATGACCGGGTTGCGGCCTGCTGACCCGAAGATCTGTTCATGGCGCTACAACCCGGGGAATGCAAAAGGCAACCTTGGCGAGGACATCTGCGACCCCTCCCGGTGCCTGGCAACCCTGCGAACCTGATCACGGGGCGGCACCGGTCTTGCTAAAGAGGAGAGCCGGCAATTCCGCCGGCCAACCATCAAATATGTTATGACTGCGACCGAAGAATGCATCGAAGCCTGCAACGAACTCCTCCGCGGAGAACTATCCGCCGTGGAATCCTACACCCAGGCCATCCGGAAATTTGAGAACGAAAGTGAGCGGACCGCCCTCGAGGGCATCCGCACCGACCACGAGAAAGCGGCTGGGAAGTTGCGCTCCCACATCCAAGACATGAGCGGGGAGCCATCCACCGGCTCGGGTGCCTGGGGCGGCTTTGTCCAGACGCTTGAGGGAGCTGCAATCCTGCTCGGAGAATCGCCGGCGCTCGCCGTTCTTGAAAGGGGCGAGCAACACGGTATCGAGGAGTACAAAGACGCGCTCGATAACGAAGATGTAATGGACGAGATCAAGCAGGTGATCCGTGGGCAGCTCCTGCCTTCCTGCGCGGAACACCTGGTCACGCTGGGCCGTTTCAGGAATGCCTGAGAGTCGGTGTTCCCTCCGCGGGTCGGAGGGAACGAACTTTGATTACGGTAGAAGCCCGCTCTCGAGAACAGAGGCGGGCTTCATCGGTTTCAGCCCGGGACTACCTCGTCGCGGGCGAAGTGCTGGAGAGAAGCCGACGGGAGATCCTCGGCTGGTTCTTGCCGCGGCCCCAAGCATCCGTCAGCGCATCGATCACTTCGTTGAAGCAACCAACGGCCGCATGGAGGCTCCAATTTCCTCATCGCCAGGCATTCCTCGCCCAGGGTGAAAGGGTCACTTGGCGACGGGGAGCGCCAACGGGCGGTCCATCGGGAATTTCCATTTCCAGCCGGCTGCCTCGCGGATCCGGTAGGCGGCGATGATCCGGTCGCCGGTGATGCGGACGACGAAGAAGCCCTTGGCGGTTTGGCCGGTGTTGACGACCGGCAGTTCGGCAGCGGAAGAGCCTTCGGGTTTGTATTTCAGGATGCCGGTTCCGGTGTGACCGCAGAAGAAGCTGGCGACCGGATAGGGCGCGACCGCGGCATGGAAGACCGCCCAGTCCTCGGGGTGCCACCAGTCGGTGTCGAAGCCGCAGTGGGACAGGATCACGACCGGGCGGTCCTTGGCCGCGGCGTGCTTTTCGAGCGAGGACTTGAGGAAAGTCAGCGCGCCCTGGGGATCGTGCCAGACGCGGTTGTAGCGGATCTTCGCGTGCTGGGTGTCGGCCGGGTAGATGTTGACCTGGACGAAGTGGACGTCGTCGAGGTCGAAGGAGTAATGCAGGCCTTTCGGGCAGAGTTCCTTCAGCCAGCCGAGTTCCTGGCGGCGGAGGTTGCGCTCCTTGAGCTTTGCCTGCATCGAGAACCCATGCTTCTCGGCACCGACCGGCGGACCATCGTGGTTGCCGTAGCCGTCGAACACCGGATACTTGAGCAGGCCGTCCTTGCCGGTAAGCCCGAAGTCGCGGGTGTAGTAGCTCCACTGGAGCTCCGTCTCGCCCTTCTTGTCGCCGTCGTCGATGATGTCGCCGTTGACGAACACCGCGCGCGGCCGGGTGATCGGGCCGCCGCCAAGCGCTTCGGGCCAAGTCCGCTGGTCGATGGCGTTCATCTCTTCGATCGAAAGCCGGACCGACTTGTTCCGTTCCGACTGGTCGTCGGTGATGTAGTGCGAGTCGCTGGTGACGATGAAAGTCAGGTCGCGGGCAAAGGCCGGGGCCAATGCCGCAAACAATAAAGTGGCCGCGAGGCGGACGAGTCGGGATTTCAGGGGATGCATGGGTTGGAAGCTTTGGCTTCTTCACGATACCGGTCGAGGGTGTGGGTTTCATGCAACGGGTTTGGTCAAAGGGATGAATCCTTTGGGCTCCGGCAGTTCCTCGGAGTACGATTTCGCAAAACGTCCGGTGCCCTTTGTTAGACGATCACGAATTGTCGAAAGTGTCCCCGTCGCCGTCGCGTTGAGAGAGGTTCATGAAGAAACTTCAAGGGAGGAGAGCGGTCTTCGGAATCGTCTCGCGGGTTTGTGCCTTGATTCTCACCCTGATGTTTCCGGCCCTGGCAAGGGAGCCCGGCGAGGTGGCGGGCCTGATTCTCACGTGGCAGCGGGACCCGTCGTCGACGATGACCATCGACTGGCACGAAACGTCGCCGCTGGAGAAGCCGGTGTTGCTTCACCGCCGGAAGGGGACCGATGCGTGGAAGAGCTCGACTCCCGTGGCGAGCGATTTCCCCCATGCGCCGGGGCGGACGGTTTACCGGGTCGAGCTGACCGGCCTGGAGCCGGACGCCGTGTATGAATTCCGTCCTGCGGAACGGGAGCAGCCCTATCATTTCCGGACGATGCCGAAGCGCCTGACCCGGAAGCTGCGCGTGGTGGCCGGCGGCGACACCGCTCCGGCCGGGGTCTTCGAGAAGATCAACGCGTTGGCCGCCTCGCTGAAGCCGGATTTCATCCTGTGGGGCGGCGATTATTCCTACTCCGACGGCAAGGCGGGCGAGATCAAGAAGGAGATCCTGTGGCATGAAAACATCCGCGACCATCTGATTGGCGCGGACCGGCGGGTGATCCCGGTGATCGCGGCAATCGGCAACCACGAGGTGAACAGCGTGGTCGCGCCGTATTACGAGGCGAACTTCGCGTTTCCCGCGGAGGAGACGTATGGCGTGCTCGATTTCGGCGACTATCTGAGCGTGTGGGTGCTCGATACCAATCACCGCGCGCGGATTGCCGGCAAACAGACCGAGTGGCTCGCGGCGTCGCTCGCCGCGCGGGCGAAGGATCCTCAGCGAATCCTGATTCCGGTGTATCATGTGCCGGCCTATCCCTCGGTGCGCAAGGACGAGGGCACCACGCTCGAGATCCGCCAGCACTGGGTGCCGCTGTTTGAGAAAGCAGGCGTCAGCGCCGCTTTCGAGCACCACGACCACGCCTACAAGCGGACCCATCCGCTGCTGGGAGGGAAAGTCCAGGACGACCCGGCGAAGGGTGTCACCTACCTCGGCGACGGCGCGTGGGGAGCCAGCATCCGCAAGGTCCGGCCGCCGGCGGACGTGCCCCACATCGCGAAGTCGCAGTCGGTCAATCACCTGTTCTTCTTTGAGATCGGGCCGGCGGGGCCGCTCAAATTCGAGGCGATCAACGTGATGGGCGAGGTGTTCGACCGCTTCGAACTGCCGCGCCGGCGTTGAACGACCGCAGCGGGCTGCGACGGATTCCTGTTTCGACCTCGGATCACGGGAATATTAGATTCGATCGAGCCGGCTTCCCCGGTCCATTCTTTCTCAAACCCATGGGCGATACCCGCATGATTCCGATGCCGACTTCCAACTCCAAGCGGCTGGTTGCCGCTCTCACGGCGGCCTGGCTGGCCGCTGCTCCGGCCTTCTCCGCGGAACCTTATCTGGACAACAATTCCCTGTATTCCAATCAGGACCCCCATACCGAGACGCGGCGCTCGGATCACTTCCGCATCAACTTCGGCCATTACAACCGCGACACCGGCACGCCGGTGACCGAACAACTGGTGCAGGGCAATCTCCAGATGTTCGAGCAGGCGTGGAACCGCTGGGTGGTCGAGATGGGGATGCACGACATCAACGAGTCGGTCACCAATCCCGACGGCAACAAGTACCGCGCGAATTTCAACATCCTCATGACCTGGGATGACGGCGGTGGCGGCGGGGCCTATGCGAGCATGGACCCGGGTGGCTTCGGCTATGCGATGGCGAATGCGGGTTACTGCCGCTTCGATCCTCCCTCGGGCGCGACTCCCCATGAGTTCGGCCATGCCTGGCAGGTCGCGACCGGTGGCTTCAACGGCTCTAACAGCTCAGGATCCTGGTGGGAGGCGCACGCGAACTGGATGCAGCTCCAATTCCTCAACAGCTACCCGCAGGCCGGTGGCTATCTTTACAACAGCGTCTTCTATCCTGCCCACGGTCGGGACTATTACGACTCGTGGATGATCTTCGAGGCGGCGCGGGAGGACCCCCGCTACGGCGCGGCCTGGGTCAATGAGGTGTGGACCAATGCGACGCCCGATCAGCGGGTGAACGAATACATCATCGACCGGATGATCCGCCTGGATTCCTCCGGCTCCGCCGACAAGGCGGGAGCCCTGAAGGATCTCTGGGGAGACATGGCGAGGAAGATGGTCACCTGGGACTACGAGCGGCAGCAATGGCTGGCCCAGGCCAACACCCCGTGGAACGGCGATACCTGGGAATGGTACACGCGATGCCGCGCACCGCTGGTCAAGATGCCGGGGGCTCCCGGCTGGTACCGCCCGGCGCGCGAGCACATGCCGCAGCAGTTCGGTTTTCACTTCGTCCCGCTGCAAGCCACTCCCGGCACCACGGTGAGCTGCGATTTCCAGCCGCTCAGCGATTTCGTCCGCCAGTCCGACTGGCGCGCCTGTCTGGTGGCGGTCAACGACGCCGGCGAGGCGAGCTACTCGTCGCTTTGGAACAAGGGCAGCCAGTCGATCGCGCTGTCGGCGGATCAGGACGAGCTCTACCTGATGGTCATCGCGGTGCCCAAGCCGATGAAGATCGCCGATCCCGCCTGGCGGGAATACACCCGGGATTCCGGCGTGCAGTTTCCTTACACGGTGTCGTTCACCAACTCCGGGCCGCTCCATGTTGCCTATCCGGCGCGGAGTCGCACCGGAATGCAACAGCATGCCAACGGCGGCGGCTGGGTTTCGAACACCGCGACGGTCGATGCCAGTTCTTACGTCGGTCCAAACGCTCAAGTGCTCGACAATGCCCAGGTCCGCGGCAACGCGCGGATCGAGGAGCATGCGGTGGTCCGCAACAACGCCCAGGTCCGCGACAGCGCCGTGGTCTCCGGCCACGCAATGATCTACGAGAACGCGCAGGTTTACGGCAATGCCAAGGTCCGCGACTGGGCGATGATTTTCGGCCACAGCGAGCTGTTCGAGAACGCCAAGGCGATCGAGCACGCGGGTTGCGGCGGGGGCGATGCCGCCAGCCACAACCGGGTATCCGGCAATGCGGTGCTCAAGGGGGTGACTTCGGTTTACAGTCCTTCGACCTTCAGTGGATCGCTCATCACCGATGGCGATACCGCCAACGGCGGCACGGGCAACCGGGGCGTTCACTTCGGCTGGCAGTGGGGGCAGAACGCTTCGATCTTCTCCGGCCTGACGGACAACGCCTACCAATACAGTGGGCTCACCTTCGAGCGCGACAATGCGGTCTTCGCGCTGGACCAGTTCGGAATCAACCACGGCTACCTGATGAACGGTTGCCGCACCGCGAAAGATGCCGGTGCCTCAGTCCGTGGCGGCCGGGTGCTGCCGCTCGACGGCGTGAACCAGTATGTGGAACTCCACAACTCGATCAGTGATTTCAAGGACAGCAGCTTCGCGCTTTGGTTCAAGCACGGCGGGGGAGCGGCGGGGCAGCGGCTCTGGTCGTTCGGGGACGGGGTTGCCCGGGAAATGTATCTCACCCCCAACGACGCCGGCACCGGCGCGCTGCGGTTCGTGATCACCGATGGCACGACCACCCACGCCCTCGATGGCCCGGCGGTTCCCGCCAACGTCTGGAAGCACGTGGCGGTGGTCTTCTCGGGCAGCACCTGCACGCTCTATCTCGATGGGGTCGCGGTGGCGACGAATCCGGCGGTCACTCTTTTCCCCGACCGTCTCAACGCGCCGCTGATGGAGAATGCCAACTATCTCGGGCGCGGCAACACCGGCAACGCCTTCCAAGGATCGCTCGATGATTTCCGCTCCTACAACAAAGGCTTGAGCGCGGGCGAGGTGAGCACCTTGTTCTCCACCGCGGGTCCGGCACCGATCACGATCGCCGCCGATAACACCGCGCCCTCGCCAAACGCCGCAACTTGGCTCGTGGCCCCACTGGCTACCGGTGACAACTCGGTGACCATGAGCGCGACTCCGGGCACCGATGCCAGCGGCTGGGTGGAATACCATTTCACCTGCGTCTCCGGCGGCGGGCATGACTCCGGCTGGGTGTCCTTCAACAAATACACCGACGTCGGCATCGCGCCGGGATCCGCTCCCACCTACACGGTGACGATGAGGGACCGTGCGGGCAACACCACCGCCGCCTCCGCGCCGGCCCCCGCGACACTCGCGGTCTCCACGGCAGGCAGCGCGAGCTTCAGCAAGGGACCCGTCGGCATCGCCAACGGTCAGATCCGGATGACCGCGACGGTCTCATCCAGCCCCAGCGGCAAGGTCGAATACAAGTTCGACCGCACCAGCCCGAGCCCGGCCAGCAGCGGCTGGCGGTCATCGCCCACCTGGACGCAGAGCGGCCTGACCACCGGCGCCACTTACGCCTACACCGTCACGGTGCGCGATGGGCGCGGCAACTCCAGCAGCCCGTCCGCCGCTTCCTCGGCGATCGCCCGCGACGACGCCGGTCCCGCCCTGCCACCGCTGGAGGCCGCGCATTGGGCCATGCTGCCGTATGCAACGATCGACAACAAGGTCTCGATGACCGCGACGCCCGCCTCCGATCCGGCCGGGGTGCAGTATTTCTTCGACTGCGTCAGCGGCGGCGGTCCCGACAGCGGATGGCAAGCCAGCCCCACCTTTGTCACGCCCGCCGCGCTGCTGGTCGGGAGTTATGTCTATCAATACAAGGTCCGGGATCAATCGGCGCGTAACAACGAGTCGGAGTATTCGGCCGGGTACACGGCGAAGATCACCCGCACCACCGGCTATCACCCTGCGAGCTTCGCCGAGCTGGCGACCTTGCCGGATGATTATCTGGTGATCTTCAACGGCGTGGTGCTGCAGGCGAACAGCGATCATTATCTGGTCAAGGACGTCGCCAGCAACACGACCATCACCGTCAAATCCGACGCCTACGCGCTGGCCACGGACCCTTCGAAGGAACTGAAGCTCTGCCAGATCAAGGGTCATCTCTGGACCTTCGGCACCACCCGCGTGGTGACTTACGCCTCGCTGACCACGATCATGGATCCGCCGGCCTTCGCGGTGTCGGGCAAGGTTTTCAGCACCAGCGGAGCGGCGGGCCTCGCCGGAGCTACGGTTTACTTCTCATCCGTGCCCGCTGCCGCCGCGAACGCGACGGTGACGGCGACCTGCGATGCCAACGGCAACTACTCCCGCGCCCTTCCCAACGGTCAATGGTATGTCTCCGCCAGCGGTCCCGGTCACTTCCCGTCAGCAGATCAGACGGTCCCGCTGAACGGCTATCCGGCTGCCGGGATCGACTTCGCGCTGAGCCCGGCTTCCGCCATCACGGTGACCTCCGGCGCGGGTGGGGCGGTGAGCCCGTCGGGCTCCGTGCTTCTGACCAATGGGTCCAGCCAGACCTTCACCATCACGCCTTCCGGCGGCTACAGCATCGGCAGCGTGCGGGTGGACGGCGTCGAGCAGGGCTCGGTCACGAGTTATGCCTTCAGCAACGTGAGTGGCGACCATAGCGTCGATGTGACGTTTGTTGCGAACTCCTTCACCGTCCCGCAGCCGGGTAGCCTGATCGAGTCGGCACGAGTGGAAAGCCTACCGGCCAGCGGTGCCACCGGTGCCTGGGCGAGTTACCTGCCGGCCGGGCGAAACTATGCGGCGATGTCCTCGCCAACCGTCGCCACCTTGGGCAGCACGAAGTGGGCGCTCGCCCTGCGCGCGGACAGCGATGGCTTCGACTGCGGCGACTACGGCACGACGGCCATTCCCTGCAACGGAGCGAGCATCGTCACGGTGGTCAAACCGATCCGTAACAGCACTGCTGACTCTTGGAACTCCATCGTCGATGTCTTTTACAACCGCTTCGTCCTCGGGATTCTGAACAACACAGGACAAGTCATCGTTTACCGCAACGGGACGCGGTTCAACACGGGGGCGATCCTTCCCAACGGCCAGGTGACGGTCCTCAGCTTGGTGTGTCAGTCGGACGGGAAGTTCAAGGTCTTCGCCAACGGGACGCAGGTCTACACCACGAGCACCACCAGCACGATGACCTCGCTGGTGCCGGGAGTGGCTGGTCCTTTCGCCAGTCATATCAACTTCGGTCGTAACAACCCGGACGGCTGGTCCGCCTTCAACGGTCACCTCGGGGACAGTTACCTGTATGGGGTCGCTCTCAGCGACGCCGAGCGACAGTCGCTCGAGTCCGGGCTCGCGGGCAAGTTCGGGATCGCGCCACTCCGGAGCATCGTCGCTTCCTCCGGCACCGGCGGCAGCCTGAGCCCGACCGGCACGGTGAGCGTGGCCAACGGGGGCAGTGCGACCTTCGTCGCCCGGCCTGCGATCGGCTACGCATTGGCCGCGCTAACCGTCAACGGCGTCAATCAGGGACCGGTCTCCAGCTACACTTTCAGCGATGTGGTCGCGAACCACACGATCTCCGCCAGCTTCGTGCCAGTCCCGGTGCACACTCTCACCGCGACCGCAGAACCGAACGGCTCGATCAGCCCGGCTGGTGCGTTGGTGGTGAACGCCGGCTCTTCCACGACCTTCGCAATCACCCCGGCCACCGGCTTCCAGGTGGCGGATGTGCTGGTGGACGGCGTCTCCCAGGGTGCCATCACGAGTTATACCTTCACCGATGTGCAAGCGTCGCGCACCCTGTCGGCGACGTTCTCCCGACGGGTTCTAACCATCACCGCGAGCGCGGCTTCCGGCGGTTCGATCAGTCCCTCCGGAGCGGTTGCGGTGAATCACGGGGATAACTCGACCTTCACCATCACCCCGGCGGTGGGCCATGCCATCTCCAGCGTGATCGTGGATGGCGTGGACCTCGGCGCGGTCGGCAGTCACACCTTCACCTCCGTCATCGCGCCGCGCCAGATCTCCGTGGTGTTCGTCGCGGGAAACCGGAGTATTCCGGCTGCGAACTTGCTTCATTTCAGCGTGGACACCAAGGACCTGCCAGCCAGCGGGACCATCAACTCGTGGGCGTCGCTGTGGCCGACAGGGATCAGCCTCAGTCGGATCGCCAGCCCGACGGTGCAGAGCATCGGCGGCGTGCGCTGGGTGTCGAACGGCTATTCGCACGGCGACGGGTTCCGGGTCGGTCAGTATGCCGCGGCGATTCCGGTGAACGGCAGCACCGCGGTGGCCGTGATCAAACCTGCCCGCAATACCAGCGGCACCAGTTGGACTTCCGTGGTGGATGTGATGTATGGCGAGATGGTGCTGGGCATCAGCAACACCACCGGCCTGCCGACGCTCCGCTTGAAGAAAAGCAACTACACCGGGACCACGGCGATTCCGGACGGCCAGGTGACCGTGCTGAGTCTGGTGGTTCAGCCCGGCGGGTCTTTCACGGTCTATGCCAACGGCGTATCGATCATGTCCGGCAACGGGCCCGCCATGACCGAGTGGCTGCCCGGCAGCACCACGGGCAACCCCACAAGCTACGACCGCTACATCAATGTCGGCCGCAACGAGCCCGATGGATGGACGACCTTCAACGGGAACATCGGCGATGTCTTCCTTTACAAGGCGGCTCTCGACGATGGTCTGCGGCTTCGTTTGGAAGCCGACTTGAAGAGCAAATTCGGGATCGGCGGCGGTGGCGGAGGCTACACGATCCAAGCGAGCGCGGGTCCCGGCGGCAGCATCAGTCCGGCGGGTACGGTGGCCGTGGCTTCCGGCGCGAGCCAACCGTTCGGCATCGTCCCGAACCCCGGCTACTCGGTCGGTGGCCTGACGATCAACGGCGTGGCCGTGGGCGTGGCAGGCAGCTACCAATTCTCCAACGTGCTGGCCAATCACAGCATCGAAGCCTCTTTCCTCGCCAGCAGTGCCATCGCGGTCTGGCGAGCGGAGCATTTCTCCGCCGCGGAGATCGGAGCCGGGCTTGCGGCTGACAACGCGGATCCCGATGGCGATGGCTCGGACAATCTCACGGAGTTCGCTTTCAATGGCAACCCCCGTAGCGGGGCGACCCACGGCTTGTATTTCCAGCGACTCGCGGACGGCGCTGATGGCGACATCAGCGCGGAACTGACTCTCACGATCGCGGTGCGGCGCGGTGCCGTGTTCGCGGCGGGAACCAGCAACGCGCAGGTATCGGCGGCGGTCGACGGGCTGGTCTATCGGTTGGAAGGCAATGCCGGGCTGGCCGGAGCCTGGAACAGCGCGATCAGCCATCACGGGTTCTCCGACACCCCGCCGGCCGGCAGCGGCTTGCCCGATCTAACAGGGGCGGGCTGGCATTATCACACGTTCTCCGCATTCAATGGCCTTCCGGGAAAAGGATTCGTCCGGGCGGTCGTCGGCGCTCCCTAGGTGAAGGAATGGTCGGGCGATCCCGTCATCGGAGCGCGCGTTATTTCTCCCAGACCTCGAACTCGGTCATGCCGCTGCGGGCGTTGCCTTGGTGGGTGAAGACGACGCGCAATTTACTCACTTCGGCCGGGGTGAAGGTAACGACGTTTGCCATGTTGCCGGTCGGCGTCGCGGGTGATTTCACCTGCTGTGCCAGCTCTTTCCACTCGCTGCCGTTCCATCCTTCGAGGGTGTAAGCGGACGGTGGCTGGACACCGCCGCGGTCGTCATAGATGTGGAGCACGGCCCGGGCGACCTTGACCGCTTTGCCGAAATCGAGCTCGTAGGAATCCGTTGCGTTTGGCGAGCCGTAGCTGGTCCAGCGGTTCATCGGCGTCGCCTCGAAGATGATCTTGCCGTCGATCGCGCGGGGCGGGACTCCGCCATAGACGTCGGAGTGGGACGCGCTGGCTTTCGGGAAGCCTTCGCCGGTCCGGTTGAAGGCGATGTTGCCGGCCGGTGGCGGGGCCGGCACGTAGGGTTTCACGCCGGGGCCCCAGGCTTCGAACTCGGTGAGGCCGGAGCGGCTACCTTCGGTGTGGGTCAGCACGGCGCGCAGGCGGGTGGCCTTGAGGACCGGGAAGCTCAGGACGTGCGTGCGGCGGCCGACCGGCACATCCGCGGAGGCCTTGATGCCGGGCACGGGCCTCCAAGCGGAGCCGTCCCAGTGTTCGAGCTCGATCTTGCCCGGCGCGGCGATCTTGCCGAACTCGCTCTTCTCGCCGTCGTCGAGGACGTACAACTTCACGGTGTCGATCAGCCGCAGCGTGCCGAAGTTCACTTCCACCCAGTCCGACGGGTTGGGGGAGTCGATGCTGGTCCAGCGGTTGGTCGGGCGGATGTCGTAGCGGTACTGGCCGTCGCTGAGCATCGCCAGCGAGCTGCGCGGATGGACGTGGGAGGCCAGGTAGCGCGGGTAGTAGTCGCCGTCGTTGTTCACGGCGTAGTTCATCGGCGGGTTGTCATCGACCGGGATGACCTTCACGGCCGGGAGCTTCACGACGAGCCTGCCGAGTCCGGGCGAGCTTGCCACTTGCTTGCCGTTGACCAGGACCTGGAGGCCTTTGCCGGACTTGTAGCGCTCGCCGGTCTTGTCCCACACGACGGCGATCTGGTGGCCGTGGTAGTGGACGCGGTCGAGGGCGAAGTAATCCCAGCCCGCGGGTGCCAGCGGGTTGACGACCAGCGTGTCGCCTTCGGAAGTCTGGAGGCCGGCGAGGCCGGTGATGATCAGGTCGGTGAAGCCGGAGTGGAAGTAGTGCTCGCTGCGGTTCTCCATGTCATGGCCTTTCCACGAGCCGGTGAAGGGATTCAGTGCCTCCGCGATGTACGGCTTGCCGTCCTTGCGCTGGCTGACGGCGAAGGTGTGGAGCAGCTCCGCGTAGTCCTCGCGGTCGACGTGTTCCTGCTTGTAGTTCTGCAGCAGGTTCCCCATCGCCTTGAGGGTCTGCGTGGTGGCGAAGGGCCACGACTGTCCGCTCCACCAGCAGCAGCCGTCTTTCAATACGAACTGCGGATCGTGGCGCTCGATGCTGGTCGGTCCGAAGGGGGACTTGAAGAAGTACTCGTCGGTCAGAAATTGCCACGCGTCCTCGAAGCCCGGGCTCGGCATGTTGAAGGCCCATGGCACGTAGCCGTGCAGTTCGCGGCCGTGCATGCTGCCGGCGAACTTGCCGGTCTGGTAGGTCAGCGTGTGCTTCTTCACGACGTGGCCGTCCTTCTCGTGCTCCTGGTTGCTCATCGGGAAGAAGAACTCGCGCTCGGGGTCCCACAGCAGCTTCTCGAGTTGTGATTTAATGCCCGCGGCTTTGGTTGCGAAGACCTCGGCGGTGGCTCCGTCGCCCTTGAGCTTGGCGATGTTGGAAATCGCCATGGCGTCGGCCCACATGTAGGCGTTGAAGCTCGGCCGCAGCGATTGGCCGCCGCGCAGGATGTCCTTGGTCTGCTGGGCGTTGATGTCGAACTCCATGCCGTCGTCGTGGCCGGTCTGCCAGAACAGACCCATCTCCTCGACCCAGCATTTCTTCTCCCACGCCTCGTAGTTGCGGACAAGGTCGGCGAGCAGGTCGGTGATGAAAGGATCGTTGGGATTGACCTGGTGGGCGGCCCAGGCGGCATCGGCTGCCCAGAACGAGTAGTTGCGCGGCTGGGCGCCGGGATGGCGCATCCAGAAGCGGACGAAGTCCCTGACATATCTCGGATCCTGCAGCCAGCGGACCTCGTTGATCTGGTGTCCAGCGGGGCAGGCGATGGTGCCGTAGGCCCCGGACCAGAAAGGGCGGTTGGAGAACTCGGTGAAGGCATAACCGTGGTTCGGATTGCCATACACGAAGTGCCGCGTCACCAGCTCCCAGCGGTAGTAGTAGGTCTTGTTGATCTCCTCGTCCGGGCTGTCGAAGAAAGGGATGTTCTTCTCATACCAATCGAAGTCGCGGTTCACCAGGAAGTCCTGCTTTTCGAGCAGCCTGCGGGAATCGAGCACGGGCTCGGCCAGCGCGCTGGCGAGGAGCAGGGGAAGCAGTGCGATGGCGTGTTTCATATTGGAGTGGGACTTGGGGGCGGGGTCGATCCGGCTTCGGTTCTGACAAGCTGGAACACGAAACGCAGGACGGCTAGCGGCCGAGCTTATCTAACAACTTCTCCCCCGCCGCGCGCAGGATGCCTTCGCTCTTCGCGAAGTGAAAGCGGATCAGGTGGTTCACCGGCTCGCGGAAAAAGGAGGAACCCGCCACACCCGCAACGCCGATATCCTTGATCAGCCATTCGGAGGCTTCGGTGTCCGTGGCGAAGCCGAGCGAGGAAATGTCGAGCATCACGTAATAGGCCCCCTGAGGTTCGGTGAAGGGCAGGCCGAGTTCGCGCAGGTAGCCGAGGAAGACATCGCGCTTGGCCGTGTAGAGGGAAGTAAGGCCGGCATAGTAGCTGTCCGGCAGTTCCAGCCCGGCGACCGCGGCTTCCTGCAGCGGCGCGGCGGCACCGACGGTGAGGAAATCGTGGACCTTCCGGGCCTGCGCGATGACCTCCGGCGCGGCATGGACGTAGCCGAGCCGCCAGCCGGTAATCGAGTAGGTCTTCGACAGCGAATTGCAGGTGATGACCCGCGACGCCGCACCCGGCAGGGCGCAAGCGTAGACGTGCTGGTGGGGCTCGTAGACGATGTGCTCGTAGGGCTCGTCCATGATCACGAAGGCATCGTGCTCTTCAGCGAGTTGCAGGATGTAAAGCAGCTCGTCGCGAGTGAAGACCTTGCCGGTGGGATTGGACGGATTGCAGACGACGATCGCCTTCGGTTTCTGCTCGAAGGCCTTCGCCAGTTCCTCCCGGTCGAAGCCGAAGTCCGGCGGCCGCAGCGCGACGTAGATCGGTTCGGCGCCGGAGAGGATCGCGTCGGCGGCGTAGTTTTCGTAGAAGGGCGAGAAGACGATCACCTTGTCGCCCGGATTGCAGGCAGTCATCATGGCGACCATCATCGCTTCGGTGCTGCCGCAGGTGACGACGAGGTGCTGGTCGGGATCGACCTCCAGTCCGGTGAAGCGCGAGATTTTCCTGGCCAGCGCGTCGCGGAAGCGCGGCGCGCCCCAGGTCACGGCATACTGGTGATGCGGCCCGCGGGTCGCGCGTTCCAGCGCGGCGAGCAGCTCTTCCGGTGGATCGAAGTCGGGGAATCCTTGGGCGAGATTGATCGCGCCGTGGCGGGTGGCGAGGCGGGAGGTGCCCCGGATCACGGACTCGGTGAAGGCGGACAAGCGGGTGGCGGTGGCGGGCATGGGTTCTTCAGCGCGGAATCGAACTGAGGGAGCGCGTGGGGTCGAGCATGGAGTGTGGATTCGCGGTCCGGATGAAGAAGAATGGGAACAACGAAAAAGTCGAAACGAGCGAAAGGGGAAGGCCGAAATTCGGCGGGATCGGCGGTCGCGGCGGACTCCGGCCTGCAAGGCTCAAATTTCGTTCGTTTCGACTTTTTCGTTGTTCACCCTCTTCCAACAGCCGTCACGAGTTGAGCGTTTGTGAAATCGGGGATCGTGCAGCCGTTCTACCGCTCCATCTCGTCCAGCCGCCGCAGGGTCTCCTGCGCGATCCAGCGGCCGTATTCGACCTCGAAGCGGGGAACGAAAGCGGTGTGCCCGCTTTTCGGGTCATCGAAGTCCGCCTGGGCGGTCCAGTGCTTCTCCTCGCGGTGAATCGCGGAGATCGCGAAGGCGATCACGACCAGCGCGGCGGCCACGAAGGGCCGGGCGGCGACCATCAGGGTGGCTCGGTGGAGCGTGCGCTCGGTGGCGGAGTGGAAGCAGCCCCTTGCGAGAATGGCCAGCCAGAGCAGGGGAAAGGCGAGCAGGCTGGCAACGAGAACCGCTGCCAAGGGGTCGGACTGGTTCCAGGAATCGGCCAGTTTTGAAAGGACCGACGCGATCGGGATCAGCGCCAGGGTCACCGGAAAGAACAGCCGCCCGGGGTCCACGCCGACCCAGCCCAGCGCGAGCACCGCGCCGCGGCGTCCGAGCCGCCAGCGGGCGGCTTGCAAGGTGCCGAGCACGATGGCCACCACCAGCGCCACGGCTTGCGCGAGCCACAGGAAGAAGCGGTTGCCGGAGAGGCTGAACTCGCGGGGTTCCATCCAAGGCACCCGCGTCGAAAAGACATAGAGACCGGCCGGCAGCAGCACGCCGATGAGAGCGATCCAGCCTTGGTCACGGCGGTCTAACAGACCGGCAAGTCGTGATGGGAAGAGACCGAGTTCATTCCGTGATCGCCATGGCACGACGAGCATGAAGGCCAGCGCCAGGGTCAGCATGACCGCGACGCCGTGCATCATCAGCCGTTCGTACATCGCATACTCCGCGAGCCGGCCGCCGCGGAGTTCGGGCTCGGTGACGGGGGCGCTGGCGGGGCTGCTGCCACTTGACCGGAAGCTGGTGGCCGAATTCACCAGACTACTGCCTCGGTTCTCCGAGAGGGCGTCCGGCGAAGCTTTGGGGTCGGGGTGAAGCTTCGTGCTGAGATGATCCGCCAAGGTCCGAAAGCGCTTGGCTTCCGTGGCATTCCCGAGATCCGACCATGCTTCCGAAAGTCCCAGCGCACCGTCTCGGGCCAAGCGACGGGTGATCATGCTGGGCAGAACGCCCGAAGAGTGCCGGCCCATGGCCCGCACCGTCCGCGAGTGGAGCCCGCCCCACTCTAACAGGCGCTCCTTGTCCGCTGCCTTTGAGGCTTGATCCGCCGCGAATCCGAAGGCCTCGGCGTAGCGGTTCAAATCCATCCAATCCGATTTGTGGAACTCGGGTTGGCCTATAGAAAGAACCGGGTAGCTGCACAGGTCCGCGTAGTTGACCGGTGCGGCGCAGGCTTCCAACCGGATGGCCTCCAGGCGACTCCGGTAGTCCTCCAGCCTTGGCATCGCGAGGGCGGCGGCGAGGTCGTCCCAGCCATCCTGGAAAGCGCTGGCATCGATCACCACGCGCGGCGGCTTCTCGAAAAACGGCAATTTCGGAGGAGGCAGGCCTTTCGCCCGGGCGGCAAGCTTCTCCGCCCGGGTGATCCTCGGTGGCGGAGCAAAGCCGATGGCGGCCTGCATCCGCGACGCGCCCCTCATCAGGCGGAACCAACCGTTGCCCGGATCGAGTTCCTCGCCGGTTTCGACGAAGCGGTCGGGCCAGCACTTGTGCTCGCTTTGATGGGCGAGAGCATAGGCGTAGTAGTGCCATGGATCCTGTGGATGCGAGTCCCACACCGGCTTCCACCGCGCTGACGGGCTCTCTTGAAGAAAGTCGCCAGCCAGCAGCGCGAGGTCGGAGGGAGACACCTGCTTCTCGATGTGGCGGATGAAACGGTGCTCCCGTTCCGCTTCCGGGATTCCGGGCAAGGTCGGAACCTCAGGACGGCTGCAGCAGACGGTTGAAATCAAATTGGTGGTGAGATTCCCGGTCCAGATCGCCGCCAGCGATTCGCGCGCGGCCGGTCCGGCGACGGTCAGCCAGGGAACCACCAGCGCGGTCGCCGTCACCGTGGCGAGGCCGATCCGGTGGCGGAGCGGGAAGCGGCGGGCGGTGGACTCCATCCGATCCGTCGCGCTGCGGATGCGGTTGCCGTCCACCGGGGCGGGAAGTGTTTCCGCCACAGCCACCGCTTTCTCTAACAGCTCACGCCGCGCCTCGTCATCACCGAGCGGTTTCATCACCGCATCGACGAAAGCATGGCGCTCGCGATCCAATTCCATGGGGTCGCACTCTGACGCGTTCCGGCGTCGTTTGGCAATCTCCGCTCGTCACTCCACCGCCTCGAGCCTGTTCTGCGCCTTGCGGACTTCTTCGAGCAGCTTGGGTTTCCAGGTTTCGAGAAAGGCTTGGTCGGCGGCGGTGGGGTTGCCGGCGTGGGTGCGTGGGGACTTTTCGAAGCGGTTGATCGAGACCAGGTGGCGTTCGTGTTCGCGCAGGGCGACCATTCCGGCGGCGGTGACGAGCAGGGCGGCGAGGACCGGCCAAAAGACGACGCGTAGCCGGAGCAGGCGCTCGGGAAAGCTTTCGCGCGGCGCGGCGAAGTGCCAGACTATCAGGACCAACAGCCACAACGCGCCGATGGCCAGGCCGCTGGCGAGGCCGAGCAGCGGGAGCTTCGGGTCGGTCCAGACGGCAGGGATGGCGGGCAGGACGGCGGCACCGACCAGCGAGCCGAGCAGCATCGCCAGCGGCACCATGCCGAGGTGAAGCCCGCGCCCGGCCATGCCGAGCGCCCGGCCGCGGACGGCGAGCCGCCAGCGGGTGGCTTCGAGCGCGAGCAGCGGCACGGTGAGGATCCAGGCGCCGTGGAGGATGGCCAGCAGCTTGAAGCGCGGGTCTTCTTCTTGCAGCGGCGCAGTCAGCAGGCCGTGGCCCGGCAGCCGGGTGGCGATCGCGTAGAGCAGCAAGGGCAGCCCGAGCGAGATGAGGAAGATGAAGAAGTGGTCCGAGCGGCGGAGGATCTGACCGAGCCGTTCGGCCAAGCGGTCGTAGCCGCGGTTCGATTGGAGCACGGCGAGGTGGATCACGAGCAGCAGGCCGAGCAGCAGCACGCTGCCCCAGCCAATCAGCCGCTCGTGCATCGCCCATTCGGCGGCGATGCCGGGGCGGGTGAGGGCGGGGTCGTGGCAGGGGGTGGTGGAGGATTTTGCGGCGAGGAGGCTGGTGGGGGTGGGAGGCGTTCGGGCTGCACGCAGGGTGGCGGCACACTCGATTTCAAGATCTGCAATGGCATGGGCTTCCTTTGGCAAACCCTCTGCAGACAGGTAGCTCGCCAGTGAGAATCCGGAGCGAGAGGAGGAGGGATCATCAAAAAGAGCAATCAGTTCCTCACGGTTCTTCGTGATGACGAGCGAGGTCCTCAAGGCTTCAATCCAAGCAAGGAGCAATTTGTTCACGATCGCCGGCTCGCTAGGCAGACTCATGATGGCGTCTTGTGTCGCCATGAACTTCTCGGTCCTTACCCGAAAACGAGATCCAGATTCGGGCATTTCCCGAACCATGAACCGCGTGGCGGCGACCACGTCGGCCCACAGCTCTTCCTCTGGCAGCAGCGTCAGCCGTTGGTCCCACATCGACCGTGTCGGGTCCCTGAATCGACTTGCGGCGAAGACCAATTCGGGGGTTTTGACGCCGCGGTTCCGCGTCACGGGTTCACCACTCGATCTACGGTTTGATGTCACCCGAGCCTCAAGGGCGGCATACCATCCGTTGCCCAGATCCAGCTCATCACCTTTCTCGACGAAGTCCGGCGGCAGCTTCCCATTGCTCCTCAAATACCCGAGTGCCGCATCGGCATAACGCCCCGGATTCGTCGGCTCGCGCTCCGCCAAGGCCTTCCACCGGTCCTCGATGTTCTGTGCCGTCAGATCGCCGAACAGGATCTCGCCGTCCGCCGGGCTGACCCGCGAGAGGATCCGCTCCCGGATCGCGGTTTGCCCGCCGAAGCGGACGAAAACATGGTCGGGCAATTGATCGGCCTCGGTCACCAGCAGCAGTTTCAACTCCCGCCGCGCCGCGCCGGGGACGATGAAGGCCGCGGCGACGGCGAGGCCGAGGAGGGCGGCGAGGAGGAGCTTGCTCTTCCCGTGGCGCGAGGGTGCTTTGACGCTGCGGAAACGTTCCGTGGTCTCCGCGCAGGCCGCGACGAAGCCTTCCGGCAGCCGGTGCCGCGCGTGGCCGGTTATGTGGCGGACCGCTTCCGTGAGGTAGCCCGTTTTCGGCAGCGGCTCCAACAGCGCGCGGCCCAGCTCGTTTTCGGCATCGTCGGGATTCAAGGGGGGCAGGATGACGGAATGGCAGGCGGTGGCAATCCCGGGGTGGCTTCCCTCGACGGCGTGCAATCTGCGACGCCACGACCCGCATTTTCGGCTCAGACCGGGACATTTTCCCGATTCCTTACAAAAAGTTACCGATGGCCCATTGCGTTTCCGTGGCTCCTCGCTTTTCTTGCACTGATGAATGCAGAAACCCTCTATCGGAACGACGATTTGGCCTCCAATTTCGTGATTGCCGTGGTTTCGTTGCTCCTGATCGCGGCCTATGCCTGCCTGTTCCACGTCTTTCAATCAGACCGCCAGGAGGGCCGGGCGGCCATCGTCGAGCAGGACGCCGGGGCTCCTGCAAATGAATCGCTGTCGTTTCAGGGAACGGACTGAGCTCCTAGGAGTGCCTCGCTCAGTGGCCCGTTCAGCTTGAAATGGGCGAGGAACATGAATTCGAAGGCTTCGGGAGCGCTGACTTTCGTCGGGGAGGGGAAAGGTTGGCTCGGCAGGATTGTCCCACGTCGACTAAAGCCCAATGCCTTTAAGGATTCAAACCCAAGATCGCTTCTGGAAGCCGGGCTCGGGCCCGCTCTCCTCATGGAGTCTTCCGCTTCAAAGCCGCCTTCGCCGTCGTGTCCTTGTGGTGCGACGGCACGACGTCGCTTTGTCTTCTGGTGAACTCCGCCCCACCCCTTCGACCGCGGATCGGCCGCCGGGGCAATCCGTGGCCAGCAGACCAAAGCGCCCGCGCCCCAAGTCAAAGCTGCGTCGTGCCGCAGCACCATAGGGTTACCCGTCCAGCGGGCCGGATGATATGGGGCCGCGACAGCGCAGTAATGCTGTCTTGGAACCCATCTGAATCCAGGTCACCTATCCTTAAAGGGATTGGGCTAAAGTCAGCGCTCCGCAAGATGGCTGTCCACAACGACGCTCCCTCAGATCACGCTGCCGTAGAGCGTGAAACCGGTGCTGTCCTCGACTTGGATATCGAGCATTTGTCCGGTCAGCTTGTGGACGTCACCGTCGAAGATCAGGATCTTGTTGGTCCCGGTGCGGCCGGTCAGGCGCTGCTTGTTGGTCTTGCTGGGGCCTTCGCAGAGGATCTGCTGGACCGTGCCGACGAGTTCCTGGTTCTTGGCGATGGCCAGCGCGTTGACGACCTCTAACAGCCGCTGGTTGCGCTCTTCCTTCACCGTCTCCGGAAGCTGCCCTTCCATCTCCGCGGCCGGGGTGTCCTTGCGCTTCGAGTAGCGGAAGACGAAGGCGTTGTCGAACTCGAGGCGCTGCACGGTGTCGATGGTCGCCTGGAAGTCCTCCTCCTCCTCGCCGGGGAAGCCGACGATGATGTCGGTGGTGATCGCCAGGCCCGGGCGGGCGGCTTTCATCTTCTCGCAGATCTCGACGAACTTTTCGTTCTTGTACGGGCGGCGCATCGCCTTCAGGATGCGGTCGGAGCCGCTCTGCATCGGGAAATGGATGTGCGGGCAAAGCTTCGGCAGATAGGTGAAGGCGGCGACGAGGTCGTCGCGGTAGCCGATCGGATGCGGCGAGGTGAAGCGGATGCGCTCGATGCCTTCGACCGCGTGGACGGCTTCGAGGAGCTGCACGAAGGGCGACTTGCCGTCGACTTTCTCGAACTCGGTCCGGCCGTAGAGGTTCACGATCTGGCCGAGCAGGGTGACCTCTTTCACGCCGTGGTCGCGGAGGCGCTTCACTTCATCGACGATCTCCGCGATTGGCCGGCCGCGTTCCTTGCCGCGGGTGTCGGGCACGATGCAGAACGAGCAGCGCATGTTGCAGCCCTGCATGATCGAGACGAAGGCGGAGGCGTTGAGCTCCTTCGGGATGTGGTCGCGGATCGTGTTCTGCGAGCCGCTTTCCTCCTCCACGTCGCAGACATTTTCGCCGTGGAGCGAGAGTTCCAGCTCGTCCATCCGGCGCTCGAGGCGGCGCTGGAGGATGGTGTCCACGTATTCGAAGACCTTGTGGTATTTCTGCGTGCCGACCACCACGTCGAGGTGCGGGATCCGCTGGAAAAGCTCCGGCCCGCGGCTCTGGGCCATGCAGCCCATGAAGCCGTAAACGACATGCGGCTTGGTGCGGCGCAGCGAGCCCATGCTGCCCATCTTGCCGAGCGCCTTCTGTTCGGCCTGGTCGCGGACCGAGCAGGTGTTGACCAGGACGGCATCGGCCTCCGCCTCGTCGGCGGTGACCGTGTAGCCGCCTTCGCTGAACATCTGCGCGACCTGTTCGGAATCGCGCTCGTTCATCTGGCAACCGTAAGTGCGGATGTAGACCTTGGGCATGGTGGGCTGGGGCGGCGGACGCTAGCGGGGCGCGGCGGGGCGTTCAAGGCGTTAGAAGACGCCCCTCACGGCACCGGCGTGTTCTCCAGCGCCGCGGCGATCAGCGCGGCGGGTTCGCTGCCGTCGTCGGGCGAAAGGCGGTGACGCAGGACGGCGGGGAGGAGCGACTGGACATGGTCCGGATAGAGGGCCGGCGCGCCGTCGAGGTAGGCGGCGGCGCGGGCGGCTTGCATCAGGGCGAGCGAGCCGCGGACCGAGACGGCGTGATCCGACCCGGCGAGGCGGCGCAGGCTTTCGCAGAGCGCGGTGATGTAGCCGGCGAGGGCGGGCGCGACGGTGACCTGCTGGACCGCGGCCTGGAGGGACAGGACCGCGGCGGGATCGAGCAAGGCGGCGGTGGTGGTCGAGCTGCCGTTGATTTCCCCGGCGGCGTGGGCGAGCAGGATGCGCTGCTGGATTTCCGCGGCGGGCAGGTCCATACGGATCGACAGCAGAAAGCGGTCGAGCTGCGGCTCCGGAAGCGGGAAGGTGCCGTGGCGGTCGGTGTCGTTTTGGGTGGCGATGACGAAAAACGGCGCGGGCAGCCCGCGGGTGACGCCGTCGAGGGTCACCTGCTGCTCGTTCATGCACTCCAGCAGCGCGCTCTGGACGCGCGGCGAGGTGCGGTTGATCTCGTCCGCCAGCACGCAGTGGGCGAAGACCGGACCGGCGATGAATTCGAAATCGCCGCGATCCATCCGGTAAAGCGAGTAGCCGAGGAGATCGGCCGGCAGCAGGTCGGGGGTGAATTGCACGCGCTTGAAAGTCCCGCCGATCGAGGTGGCCAGGGTGTGGGCCAGCGAAGTCTTGCCGATCCCCGGCGCGCCTTCGATCAGCACGTGGCCGCGGGCGAGCAGGGCGGTCAGCAGCAGGGCCGCGGCTTCTTCCGAGCCGAGCACGGTGGAGACAAGGCGTTCGCGGAGTTGTTCGAGGGCGGCGCGTGACATGGGCGCCGGCACTACAGCGGGCCGGGGCGGCTTTGGAAACCATGGAAAACGCGGCGGCGGGTGAAAGTCGGGCCGCCCTCGCAAGAGGGGTGCGGGCGGCTCGCCCGCAGACAGTGAATCGGGGAACGGGCGAGCCGCCCGGTCCCCTCTTGGGGGTCTTCCCCTCTCCGATCAGATCCCCAGCTCCGCCGCGACCTTCCGAATCGCTTCCGGGTAAAGCCGGTGCTCCTCGACTTGGATCCGCTGGTGCAGGGACTCGGCCGTGTCGTCCGGGAAAACCGGGACCTTTGCCTGGAGAATCACCGGCCCGGTGTCCATGCCGCCGTCGACGTAGTGGACGGTGCAGCCGGACTCGGTCGCGCCGTCATTGATCGCCTGCTTCCACGCCTGCAAGCCGGGATAGGCCGGCAACAGCGCCGGGTGGATGTTGAGGATGCGGTCGGGAAAGGATTCCAGCAGCGGGGCCTTCACCAGCCGCATGAAGCCGGCCAGGCAGACGAGTTCGACGCCCGCCGCCTTCAGCGCAGCCGCGGTTTCCGCCTGGGCCTCATCCGGGAACTTCGTCTTGAAGCCGCGGCAGTCGATGACTCCGGTCGGCAGTCCCGCCTTCGCCGCGCGTTCGAGGATGTAGGCGTCCGGGTTGTCGGAAAGCACCAGCGCGATCTCCGCGTCGAGCGAGCCGGCGGCGATCGCGTCGAGGAGGGCTTGCATGTTCGAGCCGGAACCGGAGCCGAGGATGCCGAGGCGCATGCGGGGAGAAGGAAGTGCCAAGGGAAGAAAGTGCCAAGTGCCAAATGGAGGCGGTCCTCTAACTTGGCACTTGGAACTTCCCCTTTGGAACTTTAGCGATAGCTCCATGCACGATCCCCGCGTTGACCAACTCGCCCGCCAGCTTGTCCGCTACTCGACCTCGCTGAAGAAGGGCGAGAAAGTGTTGATCGATCTTTACGACGTGCCGGACTCGATCGGTCTGGCGCTTGTCCGCGAGGCCCGGGCGAAGGGCGCGCTGCCCTTCCTGCGGCTCCACAACTCGCGGCTGATCCGTGAAATGCTGAGCGGTGCCGAGGACTCCCAGTACCAGCTCATCGCCAAGCACCTGCTCGCCGAGATGAAAGACATGGACGCCTACATCGCGGTCCGCGGCAGCCACAACATCGCGGAAAGTAGCGACGTGCCGGGAGCCAACATGACGCTCGCGATGAAGCACATGCGGCCCGTGCTCGACTGGCGGGTGAAGAAGACCAAATGGTGCGTCTTGCGCTGGCCGACCCCCTCGATGGCCCAGCAGGCGGGGATGAGCACCGAAGCCTTCGAGGACTTTTATTTCAAGGTCTGCCTGGTCGATTACAAGAGCCTGGTCCCCGCCGCCAACGCGCTGAAGAAGCTGATGGATGCCACCGACAAGGTCCACATCACCGGCCCGGGCACAGACCTGAAATTCTCGATCAAGGACATCCCGGCCGTCGTCAGCGCCGGCGAGCACAACATCCCGGACGGCGAGGTTTTCACCTCGCCGGTGAAGGACTCGGTGGAGGGCTTCATCACATACAATGCGCCGACCATTTACCAAGGCATCCCCTTTGACTCGGTCAAGCTGACCTTCGAGAAGGGCAAAATCGTCAAGGCGGAGTCACCCGGGAAGAACAAGGAGATCAACAAGATCCTCGATAGCGACGCGGGTGCCCGCTACATCGGCGAGTTCGCACTGGGCTACAATGCGGCGATCAAGCACCCGATGCGCGACATCCTGTTTGACGAAAAGATCGGCGGCTCTTTCCATTTCACACCTGGCCAAGCTTACGAGGAAGCCGACAATGGCAATCGCTCACAAGTTCACTGGGACATCGTCAACATCCAGCGCAAGGACTACGGCGGCGGCGAGATCCGCTTTGACGGCAAGGTCATTCGCAAGGACGGCGTGTTTTTGCCGAAAAACCTCGCGAAGTTGAACGGCTAAGCGTGTGGAGTGCGAAGGCATGACGTCGCTTTGGCTGCGTGGACGGCTCGCCCGTTCGTGCGGCTTGGATTGCCTTGATGGCAGCACTCCGGGCGCAAGCGCCCGGGCTCGTGAAACCCGGGAGCCATCAACTCATGGAACGCCCGCGGAGCCAGGCTCTCCCGGCAACCCGTGGCCGGCAAAGCAGAGCGTCCGCCCCGGAAGCCAAAGCTGCGTCGTGCCGCAGCACTCTACATTTCCGGATCAGAACCCCTTCCAGAAAAGGAAAGCGCAGGTCAGCACGGCGATGCCGTAGCCGAGACCGGCCAGCGATAGGACCCGCCAGCGTTTGGGGGATGCGGTGGCCCACGTCACCGCGTCGCGGAACAGGTAGGGCATGCCGACGCAGTAGAGCGAGGCGACCACCATCGCGAAGGCGAAGATCGGGATCAGCAGCCGGCTCTGGGGGTCCTTGAGAAAAGCGGCTTCAAGCAAGGGCGCTGCGGCCATCAGGCCGAGCAGCCCGAGCGCGCGGACGGAGAGGAATTCCTTCACCGCCATGCCGACGGCGGCGATCGATAGCGGGACCACGTAGCGCAGGTATTTCTTCACCCCGTTGAACTCGCCAAGGTCCATCGCCAGCGAGTTGAGAATTCCTTTGCCCGGCAGCGCGACCAGCAACCAGAACCAGATCAAGCCGATCGCCAGGATCACCCAGCCGAGCTGGTGATCGCGTGGGAATTTCTTCAGGAAGCCCTGTACCGGAGCCGGTTTGGCGAGCATCAGGGCGTGCACCACGATCAGCCACACGCCGAGCACGATGCCGGTACCGAAAAGGGGCAGGCGCTCGTAAAGGTGCATCGAATTCATGTGCGCACGGGGATTAGGCGAGGCGGGTCCCCGGGACAAGGCGGAAGTCCGGGGGGGGGAGGAATGGCAGGTTCCCCGCAAAGAAACGACCTCGTCCGCGGAATCCCCGCCCAGGCTGAGCTCTGCAAATCCGGGAAAACTGGTACGAAACGCGCATTCACGCCCGCGGACTCGACAAATTCCTGATCATGATCCACCTCTGACGGCGTTCAGGCCGCGATCGGTCCGACCGCCGGGACATCCCACGCTGACCTGCCGAATTCCTTTCCACCCGCCTTCCATGACCGGTTCCTTCCTGCCCAAGCCCTTCGCCCACACCTACGAGATCGACCCGAAATTCTCGAAGAGCGCCGTCTATTTCTCCTGCGAATTCGCCATCGACCAGATCTTCAAGATCTACTCCGGTGGCCTCGGCTTCCTCGCCGGCTCGCACATGCGCTCGGCGGCGGCGATGCGCCAGAACCTCTGCGGCATCGGCATGCTCTGGACCTACGGCTACTATGACCAGGCCCGCGGCGAGGAGCGCGAGATGGCGGTGCAGTTCCGGAAAAAGCAGTACGCTTTCCTCCAGGATACCGGCATCAAGTTCCAAGTCCCGGTCCACGGCCACCCGGTCTGGGTCAAGGCGATGTTCCTGCCCGGCGACATCTTCGGGACCGTGCCGATGTTCTTCCTGACCACTGATATCGAGGAAAACGACGGCCTCTCCCGCGCCATCACCCACCGCCTTTACGACAACGACCCACTGCGCCGGATCGCGCAATACATCATCCTTGGTGCCGGCGGCGCGCGATTGTTGGAGGAACTCGGCGTCGACCCCGAAGTCTGGCACCTCAACGAAGCCCACGGCCTGGCCGCCGCCTTCCGCGTCTACGAGAAACATCGTAGCTTGGAAGAAGTGAAGAAGCGCTTCGTCTTCACCACCCACACCCCGGAGGAAGCGGGCAACGAAAAGCACGACTTCAAGCTGCTCCACGACTTCTCGTTCTTCGGCTCCGTCCCGATGAACGAGGTCCGGACGGCCACCGGAATCGACGGCGACGTTTTCAATCACTCGCTCGCCGCCCTGCGCCTGAGCCATCTCGCGAACGCGGTCTCCAAGCTCCACGGCGACGTCTCCCGCAAGATGTGGGAGAGTTCTCCCGGCATCTGTCCGATCACCCACGTCACCAATGCCCAGAACGCGAAATACTGGACCGACCGCGGCCTCGAACACGCCCGCCAGGAAGGCAGCGCCAGCGAACTCCGCAGCCGCAAGCGCGAGCTGAAGTCGGTGCTCTTCCAAACCGTCGCCAACCAGACCGGCAAGCTCTTCAATCCCGACGTGCTCACGATCGTCTGGGCCCGCCGCTTCGCCGGCTACAAGCGCCCCGACCTGATCACCCGCGACATCCGGATGTTCCGCGCGCTGATCAACAACAACGAGCGCCCAATCCAGATCATCTGGGCCGGCAAGCCTTTCCCCTTCGACTTCGGCGCGATCGAGACCTTCAACCACCTCGTCCAGGTGACCAAGGACTTCCCAAACGTGGCGGTGCTGGTCGGCTACGAACTCGAGCTGTCGCGCCTCTTGAAATACGGCGCCGACGTGTGGTTGAACAACCCGGTCGTTACCCGCGAGGCCTCCGGCACCTCCGGCATGACCGCCGCCATGAACGCCTCGGTCAACCTTTCGACCTACGACGGCTGGGTCTGCGAGTTCTCCAAGGACAGCCACAACAGCTTCATCATCCCGCCCGCCGACCCGAGCCTGACCCCCGAGGCCCGCGACCGTCACGACCTGCTCGGCTTCTACGAGGCGATGGAGGAGAAGATCCTGCCACTCTACTACGATGACCCCGACGGCTGGGCGAAGCTCGTCTTCAACTCGATGAACGAGGTGATTCCCTTCTTCGACTCCGACCGGATGGTCACGGAATACTACGAGAAGATCTACGCCTGAACGCCCTTCCACCGCTCGACCGCCAAGCGGATTCCGGCGGCCTTGTGGAGGGTCTCCTCATACTCTTTTTCGGGCTCGGAGTCGGCGACGATCCCGGCTCCGACATGATAACTCATCGTGTCCCCCTCGCGGACCAGCGTGCGGATCGCGATGTTGAACTGGCTTTCGCCGTGGTAGCCGAGGTAGCCGATCGCCCCGCAGTAAATCCCCCGCGGCACCGGCTCCAGCTCCGCGATGATCTCCATCGCCCGCTTCTTCGGCGCGCCGGTGATGCTGCCGCCGGGAAAGCAGGCCGCGAGGGCATCGAGGTGATCCACCCCGTCGTTCAGCCGGCCGCTGACCGTCGATACCATGTGATGGACCTGACCGAGCGATTCGAGCTGCAACATCTCATCGACCTTCACCGAGCCGAACTCGCAGACCTGGCCGAGGTCGTTGCGGAGCAAGTCGGTAATCATCACCAGCTCGGCGATTTCCTTCGGGCTCGTCTGGAGTTCGTAGGCCGAGCGGCGGTCCTCGTCGGGATCCGCGAAACGGGGCCGCGTGCCCTTGATCGGCCGGGTCTCGATGCCCCGGCCGAACAGCCGCAGGAAGGTCTCGGGCGAAGAAGAGAGCAACTCGGTGCCGCCGAGCGAAAGGTAAGCCGCCAGCGGCGCGGGAGAACATTCGCGCAGCGTCTCATACAGCGGGAACAAGCCAGGCCCGCAGACCTGCGCCTCGAAGGCCTGGGTCAGGTTCACCTGATAGATATCGCCGGCCACGATCCAGTCGTGGATGCGGCGGACTGCGGCGAGGAAGGTTTCGCGCTCCATCAGCGGGCGGAAATCTCCGATCTCCGGCCGCATTTGCTCAGGAACCCGCAGCTCTTCGGAAAGCCGGCCGCACTCGTGCCAGCGGCCGCTACGATGATCGTGCACCAGCATTTCGGGAAAGTCCCCGAACACGAACTCACCGCCGTAGCCGACCCAACCGCAGAGCCCGCCGAGCGAAAAGCCGCGGTCCGGCGCTGGCGTCGCCGCACCGCGCTCCAGTGCGGCCCGGAGCCGCGCGCGGTCGGCGGCGTCGTGGATCGAACCGCGCAGGATTTCCCGCGGCCGCGCGGCGATCACCGACAGCGGCGCGCCGTAGCTGGCGGGCAGGTGGCCGGCGGTGTCGAAGAATACCAGCCCGTCGAGATGCGACAGCGCCGCCGCGACCTCGCACGGCGTCATGGCGTCTAGCGAGGCGGTCCGAGTGACAAGGGCGGCGTCCACGGGCGGAAGGTGGGAGTGCCCCGCCGCGGATTCAAAGGAAAAAGAGGGGTGCGGGCGGCTCGCCCGCACTCCCTCTTGCCCGTCTCGTCCAATGGACTCCGCACCCCCAAAGACTTCCCCTTGCCCCGGAGTTAGCACTTCGATACTTCCTGTTAAGTGATCACCAAGGCTCGCTATCTCCTCCCTGTCGCGGCCGCGCTTGGCTTTCTGGCCGGCTTTGCCGCGCACTGGCCGAAGGAGACTCCGCCGGTCGTGGCGATCCCGGGCAACACTCCGCCGCCTCGCCCCAAACGCCAGGCCCCCGCCAGCCCCGCGCTCGACTCCGCACCGACCCCACCGCCGCCCGGCATGAGATCTGCCGATACCCTCGACGATCTGCTTGCCATCACGGACGCGGAGGAGCTCTACGCCCGCCTCGCGCTGTGGCTGCTGGATGCCCCGGAGGATGACCTCGCCGCCTTCTGGGCAGCCTACCGGAAGCGCGACACCCGCGACACCGGCCTCGTCGATCTGATCTTCTCGCAGTGGACGAAGACCAACCCGCTCGCTGCGATCGAAGCGGCCAAGGGCTCCGGCCACGACGGCATCCCGTGGTGGGCCTGGACCATCAACGACCCCGACGCCGCGATCGCCGCGGTGCGCGGGGCGTCGAAGGAAATGTCCGGCTTCGTGATGCGCGCCATCGGTCAATTTTACCCGGAGCGCGCGATGCAGATCTTGGAGGAAAACCCCGGCTTCGCCCAGTGGAACGGCATTCAGGGCATCCTCAACGGCCTGACCCGCACCGATCCCGAGGCCGCGCTCGCCTTCCAGCGGAAGCACGGCCGGATGCACGATACGGAGGCGATCGAAAAGCTCACCCGCGAGGACCCGCACGCCGCGATGGAGTGGCTGCGGACCAACCGGCACTGCGACAATTCTTATTCCAACGATGCCTTTCTCCGCACCTTGGAGCGCGAGAACCCGGAGATGCTCGCCGAACTCGCGGCGGCCTGCCCGTCGGGTGAGTTCAAATGGAAACTCGAGAGTGTGGCCTTCCGACACCTCGCGGAAACCAATTCCGCCGACGCGCTTGCCCAAGCCCGCGCCGCTGCCTCCCCGCGGATCGCCGCGGAACAGCTCGCGGTGATCGGAAAGGGGCTGACGGAAAGTGATCCGAAGAAGGCCCTCGAGATCTTCAGCGAACTTTTCAAAGCCTGCCCGGATGCCGGCAACCGGATGAACTGGACCCACTACCCGAATGGTGCAAGCGGCAGCGGCGGGGCGATCGATGGCTTGCAGTCCTTCATCGACGGCCTGGTTGCCGCGGATCCTCATGCCGCCATGGACGCGGCTTCGCAGGAGGGCGATGGCACGAATCTGCAACGTGAGATAGACGGCAGCGCTCTCGGCACCGTCGCCCAAACTTGGGCGCGCCTGGACGTCGAAAGGTTCGGCGATTGGCTCGACGCCCAGGAGCTGGGCCCGTTCCAAGACCAAGGGGTCAGGTTCATCACGGATAGCTTCGTCGAAAAGGGGGACTTCGCCCGGGCGCTCGACTGGTCTTCCCGCATGTCGAACGAGAGTTCCCGAAAAAATGTGGCCGAGAATGCTTTCCAGCAATGGCGAAGCCAGGACCGCGAAGCGGCCGAACAGTGGCTCGAGCAGACGGAGCTGACCGAAGACCTGCAAAAGGCGCTGAAACCTTATCTCGGTGACCGATGAAGCTTCCCCCGATCCATCTCCTCGCCGCGGCTTGCTTCGCCGCCTTCGCCCTCGCCGGCTGGCAAGCTGCCACGCCCGGGAAGCTGGCATCGACCGGTGATGCCAGCACGCCAGCGTACGCCAAAGCCTCGAAGCGCGGCCCCCGCACCGCGGGCAAGGCCGCGATGCCGGAAGACGTCCGCCAGCGCCTCGCCGCGATCCATGCGGCCCGCACTCCGGACGAACGGCTCCGCGCGACCCTCGCGCTGGCCCACAGCCTGCCGGTCTCCGAAATGGAGCGCTGGTATCAGGCCGAGTGGTTCGACTTCCATGACAACATGGATTCGAACCTCTTTTATCGCATCACCCGCGCCCGCTGGCTGGCGGAGGATCCCGAAGGGTTGATGAGCTATTTCCTCCGCCGCAACAACGACAAGACCCACGAGACGGCCGAACGCTGGGCCCGCCAGGACCCGCACGCCGCGCTCGCTTTCATGGAGGGCGTGAAGGACAGGGGCGACCTCCAGGAACTCGCCTCCGCCATGGCCGCTCCGCTTGCCGAGGCCGATCCCGAGCTGGCCGTCGCGCAGGTCCTGAAGCTTCAGAAATTGCTCGGCGACAACGAAAGCTGGCCCGTTTCCGAAATGATCGCAGAGCTCGCCAAGAACTCCCCGGCCCTGCTTGAAAGCGAGTCCGCCAACTGGCCGGCCGGCCTCCGGGAGACCGCCAGGCAGTCCCTGATCAATGCCTCCCTGAAGAAAGACTTTAGAGCCGGGATCGCCACCCTGCGCGATGCCCCCGATGGCAAAAAGCGCTTCCTCGCCGCGATGGAAAGCGACGAGATGATCAAGGAGATGATGAAGAACCCTTCCTCCCTGCCGGATGGTTGGTTCGCCGAAGCCGCCACGGACAATCCCTACTACCTCGTCAACGAGAACCCTGGCCAGTGGCTCGACACCGACCTCGCCGCGATGGGCTTCAACGACGAGCAGTCGGATCGGCTGCACCGATACGCCATGAGCCACCTCGGGCAAAAAGACCCCGACCGCGCGCTGGCCTTGCTCGATGGCGACACCCTTGACGCAAACCAGCGGAACACCCTGTTCTTCAACACCCTGCCATTCCTCGCGACCAAAGACAAAGCCCGGGCGGAAGCCTGGATCGCCACCCTGACCGATCCCGGCGAGATCGAACAAGCCCGCCAGATCCTCGAGAACGCCAATGCGGAAGCCGAGGGAAAGACCACGCCGACCTCTTCCGAATGGCTGACCGGTCTCGTGGACAAGAACGAGTCGGCGATGTGGCAATACGCACGTCTCACCCAAAGCTGGGACCGCGACCAACTGACCGCCGCCACTGCTGAGTTCGCCGGGCTTCCTGCCGACCAGAAGTCCGTGATCGCCGCCAAGCTCACCAATAGCGACCAGAGCGCCGCCCCCGTCCCGCTTCGCGCCGAGGCCATCCGCCACCTGCTTGAAAACCCCGTCGAGCCCGATCCCGAGGCCGCCCAAAACGGCGAAGACGTCCTACTGCTCCGCTCGGCATCCAACCTCGCCAGCACCTGGGGCCGCGAGGACCCCGCCGCCGCCGGCCGCTGGATCCGCAGCCTGCCCGCCGGCGACGAGCGCTTGTGGGCCGCGAAAAACCTCGCCGCCCAGTGGGCCGAATACGAACCCGCCGCCGCCCGCCAATGGGCCGCCGGCCTGCCCGCGGAAGAGCGCAAGGAAGTCACCGACTACCTCGAATCCGGCAGCGCCCAAGAGCGCTGACCCCCCGGGACCGCCGGTCCTCAGACCGGCCGGACAGCGTTCCCCAATCTTCACCCCAGCAATTTCCGCAGCGTCGCCGTGATCTCCTCGCGGCCCAGCAGCCCGGCGGCCACGGCGAGGGTGAGGTTTTCCCAGTCCTCCACATTTAGCGTCTCCTCCGGAAGAAGTCCGTTCTCACTGAGGAACACGAGACAGGTCGCGAGCGCGACCCGCTTGTTGCCATCGACGAAGGGGTGGTTTCCGCTTAGGTAGAAAAGATAGGCCGCCGCGATCTCGATCGGTTCGGAAATAAGCGGCGCTCCCATCATCGTCGCCTGAGGCGCGGCTACCGCGGATTCCAGCAAATCACGCGACCGGATGCCCGTCCCACCACCGTGAGCCGCAAGAACCTGCTCGTGGATCGCCAGCACCGCTTCCACGGTGGGATGTTGCAAGGCAGCACTCACGACAGCCGCCGGAAAAGTTCGCTGTTCTTCTGGATGATCCGCCTCGCCGTTTCCGCCGCGGACTCTGCCGAGATTTGAACCGGATGCATCGGCGTGATCGTGATCGTGCCGCCCGGATGAACCTCCACGTTGACTTCGTCGCCCGGCTTGAGACGGGCGAGCTGCAGCAAGGTGGAATCGAAGATGAGACCGTGGGAATTGCCGATCTTGGCGATGGTTTTGATCATGGTCATACAATGTTTTACCGGCCGGCCGATGTCAACGGGCACTTTGCCGCGAGCGCCTGTTTCCAGACCGCCCGTTCAAGCGATGGCGGCTTCAGCAACCCTCAGGACACGGCCTTGGCGACGGCTCTTTCCCCGAGGAGGACGCGGGGTTTCGGCGTTTTATGGCGGCGCAGGCCGAACTGGCGGACGGCGTGGCGCTGGAGGTGGTCGATGGCGTCCGCGACGTCGTCGGTGAAGAAAATCAGGTCGGGATCCGACGGGCTGATCGTGCCGGAGTCGGCCATGTGATAAACGAAGTCCATCAGCGGCTGCCAATAGTCCTTGCCCATGAGGATGATGGGGAAATTGCGGATTTTCCCGGTCTGGATCAGGGTCATGGTTTCGAACATCTCGTCGAGCGTGCCGGCGCCGCCGGGGAGGACGACGAAGGCATAGGAATACTTGATGAGGATGGTCTTGCGCGTGAAGAAGTAGCGCATGGTGACCGAGTGGTCGACGTAGGGATTCACGTGCTGTTCGAAGGGCAGCTCGATGTTGATGCCGATGGAACGGCCGCCCGCCTCGTGCGCGCCGCGGTTGCCCGCTTCCATGATCCCCGGGCCGCCGCCGGTCATGACGGTGAAGCCGATCTCGGCGATGGCGGCGCCCATCTTGCGGGCCATCTCGTAGTAGGTGGTGCCCGGCTCGGTGCGGGCGGAACCGAAAATCGTCACGGCAGGGCCGACGAAATGGAGGGTGCGAAAGGCGCGGACGAAATCCAGGCCGACCCGGGCGACGGTTGCGAGGTCGTTGAAGCGGGAGCGCGGGCCGGCTAGGAAACCGCGGTCGGGGTTTTCCAACTCGAAGCGTTCTTCCTCCCGGATGGCCTCCTCGCTGATGGAGTGTTCCGCGGTGGGACGGGGGAGGTCGGGGCAATCGGGTGGCGTCATGGACGCTGATCTAACATGATTCCCGGTGCGGCGCCACGGGGAAACCGGGAGCCTTTCCGCCTGGTGATCCGGAAATATTGGTTAAGATTTCGAAAGCTTGTCGCCAAGCCGGATTCATGATAACATCCCGCTACGCAAATGCTCCCCAGGAGAAGAAAAAACAGCGATGCCGGTCGCGTGGGACGCGGAGGCTTCGAAGTCCACGTGATCGGCGGCGGTCGTGCCTTGCCTGCGGATTCAGGCGGGAGGAGCTTGGAGATGGGATTGAGAATCGGCTCGGGCCATACCAAGCATCGGGCCGCTGCTTCTTCCGGGCAGCCGGTTCACCGGCTTGGGGCCGAGGACGAGGAGGCGCCGTTGCAAGCCAAGCCGATGAGCGAGGTGGGTCCGGCGGAACCGCGGGTCTCCAGCCGCGAGGAGAGGGCTCGGAAAGGGCTGGCGCGTTGGACCGGATGGATGGCCGTCGCGACCTGCGTGGCCGTGGTGGCGGCGGTGGCCGGCTTGATGCGGGCGAGCATAGGCAAAACCCCGATTGCCGCCAGCACCCCGGGCTACGTTTTTGAAAAGGAACAGCAACTGGATCGGGAGGAGGAGTATTTACTGGTGCACTCCGGGGAACTGATCCACCAGGCCGAGAAGCTGCTGGAGCGCTACGCCGCGGCGACCTCGTTGGAGGAAGTGCTGCCGCTGGTCCGCGATGCGGAGCAGGTGAAGGAGCGGATGACCCGGCTCTGGAAACCCTGGGGCACGGATCCGATGCTGGCGCCGGGCGAGAAGATCGAGGGCTTCATGATCGAGGAATCGGCGCGTCCAGGAATCTCGTTGAAGGGAAACAAGGGCGACTTCAGTCATTTCAATATGGTGTTCGTCCTCGAAGGGGAGCGGTTGAAGCTCGATTGGGAGGCGAGCCATGGCATGGGCGAGGTGCAGCTCGCCGAACTGCTGGAGGGCGCGGCAGCGGAGGATCGGGTCGTGCGGGGAATCATCCAGCCGACGGAGTTTTACACGCAGGCCTTTCCCGAGTCCCGATTCCGGTCGTTCCGGCTGCTTGATGCCGGCGGGGATCTTTTCATCTGGGTCTTCGCTCCTCTCGACTCGACGGTGGCTTCGATGCTGAAGACCGAGTTCAACGAGGGTTCGCTGTTGCTTGAGAAAAGCGTCCAGATCCCGGCGACCGTGCGCTTGTCCGGGACCGGCGGGAGCAGCGGGAAGTGCTACGAGATCACGGAGATGCTTCACAAAGGCTGGGTCAGACCGTAGCAAGGCGTCGTGAGCGACACGAACGGCGCCTGGTACCATTGCACCCGATGCGGCTCCTTGTTCAAGGGGGTCGCGGATCCGGAGCAGCGCGGCGTGTGCCCGGACTGTGGTCACGACCCGTCCGGCGAAGAACCGCGGGTCGATGCAGGCCCGGTCCGGGTCCGGCGCAAGATCCGCAAAAAGCAGCCGCGAAAGCCGTCGGAGCGCGAGGAAAAGGACAAAAAAGGGGCGAGGACCCTGATGATTCTCGTGATCGTCTGGGGCTTCCTGCTCGGTGCCGGAGCGATTTACATGGGTCGCGGGGGGAGCGCGGCCGGGCCGCGGGTGGCGGACCCCACCGAGCCGACCCGGCAGGAGGTCGAAGACCATCGGCTGCTTCAGGATAACCTCGATGCCTGCAGCCGGCGATTGTCGGAGTTCCTCGTGGCATCGGATGTAGGAAGCCGGGCCCTGCACGTCGTCGGGGCATCGCGGGCCGTGCAAAGGATGACCCGGGTGCAGCAATTCAGTCCGCCCTACCTGACGACCGAGAACGTCAAGGTCGTGGAATATCGGGTCATCCACACGCCGGCCGGCCGGGCGATCGAGAGCCTTTGGACGCGGGAAGACGGAGAGCGGATTGAAGTGGTCTTTTTCAGGGAAGAAGGAGAGTGGAAGATCGATTGGGATGCCTTTGCGAGGGCGGGAACCGAATCGTGGCCGCTTTTCCTGGCGGGCCGGGGGCCCGGGGAAGGAGTCTTCAGACTGCTGGCTCGGGAACGGATCGGGGCGGAGGGGCGCGTCGACGACTCCATCGGACTGGTTCTCTACGAAGCACGGAACGGCCGCTTGGGCGAGGCGGGCGCGCCGTCGCCGGAAATCCGGATATTGAGGGATTCCGAGATGGGCCGGAGGATCGGCGAGGCCTTTGCGACCCGCGAAGAAGGAATCGGAGCTTTTGGCAGCCGGCTGGTGGAGCACGATCCGGATGAAATGATCCGCCTGCGGGTCCGGGTCAGCCGCAACGGCGCGGAAGAGCGGAAGTTCGCGATCGAGGAACTTCTCGACTGCCACTGGCTGGAACTGCCGGCGTCGAAGGACCCGGGCAAGTGACCCGCGCTCAGCCCGCCGCCAGTCCGCGCCGCATGGCGGCAGCGGGATGGCTGCCCGGAAACCACAGGCGGAAGGCATGGATGCCCTGGTGAAGGAGCATCGAGGCACCATTCGCCGTGATGGCACCGGCCGCCTGCGCGCCGCTTAGGAAAGCCGTGAGAGGCGGCTGGTAGATGGTGTCAAAGACCCGCTGCCCGGCGGTGAACGATTCGAGTGGCAGCGGCGAGGGATCGTCTGCCTTCAAGCCGACGGAGCTGGTGTTGACCAGCAGTTGGCACTGGCGGGCGAGCTCCGGAAGCACCGGGTCGCCGAGGGCAAGGACGTCCACCCGGAGGCCGGGATGGTAGCGTCGGATCGAAAGTGCCAGGGCCTCGATCTTGTCCAGGCTGCGGTTCGCCAGCACCAGCCGGCGGACGCCCGCCCGCGCGCAATGGGCGGCGAGCGCCCCGCCCGCGCCTCCACCCGCGCCGGCGATCAGAACGTCGAGGCCCTTCAGCGGAATGGAAAATGCCTCATGGATCGCGGCTTCGAAGCCGGGACCGTCGGTGTTGAAGCCGCGGGTCGAGTTTTCCTCGAAGCGCACCGTGTTCACCGCACCCATCTCCTGAGCGCCGGGATCGATGTCGGTGCACGCGGCCATCGCTTCGAACTTGTGGGGCACGGTGACGTTGCAGCCGATGAAGCCGAGCTCCCGCATGCGGCGGAAGGCCTCCGCGACCCGGCCGGGGTCGACTTCGATCTTCACGTAGCGAGCCGCGATGCCCGCCTCGTCGAGGGCGGGCTGATGCATCCGCGGCGATGCGGAATGAGCCACGGGGCAGCCGATCACTGCCAGCCGGGCCGGTATTTCGTAGCCCGCGTCGAGGCGCTCGCGGGAAGAAAGGTCGTCGAGGTGGTAAAGGTCGCCGCTCATGCAAAGGAAACGTGGGCGCAGCATGGCGGGCAGGCGGCGCTCGTCAATCCGGGCTCGGAATGGGATGGGATCGATGGAAACGCGGGCTCAGAGGGTCGTTGCGAGATCGAGGACTTCCTGGAACGGATGCTGGCCGAGCAGACCGAAGGCATCGTGGCGCGAGAGCCGGGCGCGGGTCACCGCCGGGCTGCTGATGCCGCACAGGAAGCGGGCGAGCTGGCGCGGGGTTTTCAGCGCGGCGTGGCGCTCGTCCTGAAGGTCGCGGACCTGCCGCAGTTCTTCTTCGGACGGACCCGGCCGGCGGGTTCGCGGGACCGGCGAGGGCTTGATCCCGCGGCAGCGATCGCAATGGCCGCAGGGAGCGGCGAGCTTCTCGCCGAAGTGGGCCGTGACAAAGCCGGTAAGGCACTTCTTGTGCTCCGCCAGCTCCACGACTTCGCGCAGCCGGGCCAGATCGGCGGCCTCGCGCCGACGGAATTGCGCATCGAGCCGCTCTGCGAGTTCCCGCAGGTCGCCGGGGTCCTTCTTGATCCGGTAGCCGTGGCGGATGCCGGATTTCTTCATGATGGCGTCGCCCGCTTCCTCCAGTCCGATCAGTGCTTCGACGATCTTTTGCCGGTCCGCTCCGATCTCCCGCGCGACCTCGGCAATGGCGAAGGTTTTCCATCCCCATCCTTCCTTGGCCACCGCGAAAATTTTCCGCAGAAGCGATTTCCGGCGGGCGTCGTAGCCGGCCAGCACGCGCTCGAAATCCCGCAGCAGCCGGACTTGATAGGTGGCCCAGAACATCCGGGTCGCCTCGATGATCCCCTCCAGTTCGAGGTAGGCCAAGAGCGTGCTGACGACCAGCGGGCGGATGTCGTTGACGGTCGAAAGCTCGTACGGCGAGACATCGAAGTCTTTGCCCAACCTCAGCACATGATCGACGAAATGGCGGGTCGCGGCGGGCGAGGGGGTATCGCCGTGGATGAAATTCTCCAGCGTCACGAGGTCATCGCCGCAGGCTAACAGCTCGCACGAGGATAGGATGCCGTCCCGCCCGGCGCGGCCGGTTTCCTGAGTGTAGTTCTCCAGGCTTTTCGGCAGGTTGTAGTGATAGACCGCGCGGATGTCGGCCTTGTCGATGCCCATGCCGAACGCGATCGTCGCCACGATGACCCGCGTCCGCCCGGCCATGAAGTCCTCCTGGGCCGACGCGCGGAACTCATCCGGCAGCCCGGCGTGATAGGCCCGCGAGGCGATGCCGTTTTTCTGCAAGTAGGTCGAGACTTCCTCCGCGGTCTGCTGGAGCGTGACATAGACCACCGCCGCGCCTTCGCTTTGCCGCAGCCGCTCTAACAAGTGAGGCTTGCGCTCTTCATTCGAGAGCGGCGTGACTTTCAGATCGAGGTTCGGTCGGTGGAAGCTGAGCTGCACTAAATCCTTGGCGGCGATCTTGAAACCCTTGCGGATGTCCTTGGCAACGCCCGGCGTGGCGGTGGCGGTCAGGCAGAGGACGCGCGGGACTTTCAGATCGCGGCAAAGCTTGGCCAGCTTCAGGTAGTCGGGGCGGAAATTGTGGCCCCACTCGGAGATGCAGTGCGCCTCGTCGATCGCCACCAGCGCGATCTCCAGCTTCTTGAGTTTCGCCCGGAAGCCCTCGTTCGACAGTCGCTCCGGGGCGACGTAGAGCAGCTTCAAAGTGCCGTCGCCGAGGGAGGCGAGGACCTTGTCATACTCCTCACGCTCCAGCGTGGAGTCGAGCCGCGCGGCCGCGATGCCTTTGGCGCGGAGGGCATCGACCTGGTCCTTCATCAACGCGATCAGCGGCGAGACGACCAGCGTGATGCCTTCTAACAAAAGCGCCGGGAACTGGTAGCACAGCGACTTGCCGCCGCCGGTCGGGAACACGGCCAGCATCGAGCGCCCGGCGAGCAGTCCGTCGACGACTTCGCGTTGGCCGCCGCGGAATCCGCCGTGGCCGAAGCGCTCCCGCAGCAGGGCGGTCACCGGGTCGTCATCGTGCACGCCGTAGGAGATGGTCGCCCGGGCCGCGAAGGACAAGCCCGGCGTAAAATGACTGGGGGCGCGGAGCCTCTGGCCCGCAGAACGGTCCCTCGAGCACGCTGCCCATTCCAGCCCGCATCGCCGAAGCGTGGCCACCCGTTGCTTCTGCGGGGCAGAGCCTCCGCCCCCGGTGGGGACGTCCGCGCCCGCAGCCGCGTCCCAGCCCGGGCTTGCATGGCCGCGCTTCCGTGTGAAGAATCCGCCCGATGTTCGCGCCGAAATGGAAGAAAGAGGCCAAGCTCCTGCACAAGGGGGCGTTGAAGTTCCTCCATTACAAGCGGGACCTCCTCAAGCCGGACCGGATCGAAGAGATCGAGTCCCGCCGCAGCGACCTGATGGATGCGATCAAGGCCGGCGACAAGGACAAGGCGGACGAGGCTTCCAAGCAACTTCGCGCGACCTGCGAGCAGGCCTTGCCGCACTTTCCTTCGCAGAACGCCTGGGAAGAGAACGTCGAGGTGATGTTCGTCGCGCTGGTGGTCGCGCTCGGCCTGCGGGCCTACGTGATCCAGCCATTCCGGATTCCGACCGGCTCGATGCAGCCGACGCTCAACGGCATTAACATCGAGCAAAGCGAGGATCCCAACTTCAAGAAACCTTGGCTTGGCCAGCAGGGCTGGGAACTCCTCACCCGCGGCCGCAGCTACCGGAACATCGTGGCGGAGGCCGACATGTATCCGGTGGGGGAGCCGGACGATGCCTCGTGGTTCCTGTTCACCCGGACCAAGGTGAAATTCAGCAACGGCGAGGTGATTTCCTTTCCCGCTGCCAAGGGCGAAGTGCAGAACCTGATTTCCGAGCCGATCGGGCCGGGAGCGGAACAACGCCAGACGAAGCGCTATCGCAAGGGGGAAGCAATTCTCCGCGGCTGGGTCGATACCGGCGACCTGGTGCTGGTTGACAAGGTGTCCTACCATTTCCGCCGGCCGAACCGAGGCGAGGTTTTCGTCTTCGATACGCGGGGCATTACAACCGAACGCCGCGAGCCCGGGGACAAGAAAATGGGCGGCCAGGAAGGCGGCACCCACTACATCAAGCGGCTATGCGGAGTGCCCGGTGACAAGTTGGAGATCCGCTCTCCCTATCTCTGGGTAAACGGCACCATTGCGAAAGAGCCCGGCATCGGGCGGGTGATAAGTGCCGAGGGAGTCTACGGCGAGATCAGCCCGTCGGGATACATCTTGGCCGATCCGAAAGCTTACGGCTATCCCCTTCCTCTCCAGCGCGATGGTGCGGTCTTCGCCCTTAAAGCTAACGCGGCTTCCGGCATGCGGGAATACGCCGCGCTGGGCGACAACACCGGCAACTCCCTCGACTCCCGCTACTGGGGTAGCGTGAAGGAATTCAACCTCGCCGGCCCCGCGCTGTTTTCCCTCTGGCCCTTCACCACCGGCCACTGGGGTATCATCCGCTGACCTTTGCGCAAATGCACGCATGGCCAAGATGGCATCGGACATGCATCGTTTCCCGCCCTCTCCATGAGCGATTCCGCTGAAATCACCCGCCAAGCGAAATCCAATCTCGCCTTTGCGCTGCAAATCCTACCGAAGGAGCGGCGCGACGGGATGATCACCTTCTACGCGTTCTGCCGCGTGGTCGATGACCTGGCCGACGACCCGCAGCGACCGCTCGAAGCCCGCGAGGCCGACTTGCTCGCTTGGAAAGCCGGCCTCGAGAACGATTTTGCCGGACCCGATGCCTTGCAGCGCGAGGTGGTCGAAATGATCACCCACTACGATATTCCGGCCCGCCTGCTGACCGCCATCATCGACGGCTGCCTGATGGACCTGAGCCCGCAGCGCTTCGGCACCTGGGACGACCTTTCGCAGTACACCTATAAGGTAGCCTGCGCCGTCGGCCTTGCCTCGTTGAAGGTCTTCGGCGCCACCGACCCGGCCTCGGAGCGCTATGCGATCGCACTTGGCCATGCGCTCCAGCTCACGAATATCCTGCGCGACGTCGGCGAGGACCTCGCCAACGGCGGCCGGATTTACCTGCCTCTGGCCGATTTTGACCGCTTTGAATACTCGGAGCGCGATCTGGTCGACCGCGTTCACGACGACCGCTTCACAGCGATGATGGCTTACCAGGCGGAACGCGCCGAGGGTTTCTACCGCGAGGCGGTCGAGGTCATGCCGAAATCCGACTCCCGTGCGCTGGTGCCGGCCGAGATCATGCGTTCGATCTATCAGACCTTGCTATCGAAGATGAAAAAGGACGGCTTCAAGGTCTTCGGGCAGCGTTACGGTCTTTCCAAGGCGCGGAAGATGGCGATCTTTTCCAAACATCTGCTGGGCCTCGGCTCCGCTGCCTGAATAACCCTCAATTCCTTCCGTCCGATGGCCGCCATGAAATCACTCGCCCTTTTGCCGCTGGCCTTCCTGGCCGCCTCCTGCATCCCGCCGCCACCCCCTTACCGGGACCAGCGTCCGCCCATGCGCAACGGCGACCGGTATGATCCTTACGGGCCCCGTGGACAAGGTCCTGGCGGCCAAGGTCCCGGCCCGGAGACCGGCACCTTCGAGCCGATCCCGCCGGACGGCGGTCCTGCCATGCCGCCCCTCCGCGACGCGGGTCCGCGCGCCCCGCAGATCGACCCCTACGGCAATCCCGCTCCGGACGAGTCACCGCAGCCGGAGCCCCGTCCGACCTACCCGACCGCCAAACGCACCGCCAATCCGAACGAGGTCATCAGCCCCTACGCCCCTTACAACGTCATCGACATACAGGGCTTCAAGAGCGGCGATCTGGCGAAAGATCCGTCGAACAAGAAGATCTTCCGGATTCCCTGAGCGGACTGCAGTGGAGAGGCTTACCAACTGATGGCGATGATCGTCAGCGGATTTGGCGAAACTAACGCCAGCCATTCAATCGTAGACAAGCGTATCCCTCTCATTTACAGCGCCCAAGGGCGGGATTTCGCTCCTGAGTTCCGGGGCGGATCGTCTCGATTCTAATGGAGGCCCGCCGGCATCCGGTCTCGCGTCGGGGGAGCCCTGACGACGGAAGGCGCCAGATGGCAGGCTTGAAGCGACCCGACCGGAAGTCTACGGCAAATCCCCGATGTCCGCGGTCAGCCGGAAGAACAGGGACCTAGGGAGTTCTCCGGTGAGGTGCAGGAGGAGCGTGATGCGTTCCCTGTCGTCGCCCTGGGCCACGGCGCTTTCCTCGATCACCTCGAAGGTGACGTCGCCCGAGCTGCCGTCAAACCATCCGCCCGTGGCTTTGCTGGCTTGCAGGATATAGTTGATGTCGGCGGCATTGGCCGGACGTTCGTAGACGAGGCGCAGGTTGCCGTCGCGCTGGGGGTTGCCCCCGGGAAGGATTTTGATTCCCTTCCCTCCGTTAGCAACCCGCGGATCACTGCCGAAAGCGTATTCGCCGGCGTTGGTGATCTGGTCGCCGTCAGGGTCCGCATCGAGCCCGCTGATGGCGGGATTGGCCAGTTCCAAGGCGGTGAAATGCTGGGCACGCCAGCCGGTGAAGAAATCCGGCCGGTCACTGAAGCGGGCGGTGATCGGGGACGAACTGCCGATGGGGAAAGTGATCGGATTGGTCGTGCTTGAAATCGCCCCGCCCCAGCGAATGAAGTGGTTTCCGGGATTCGGGATCGCGGTCAACGTGATCGCAGTGCCCCGTGGATAGAATTCCATGATCGGAGCCACCGTCACGCCGCCCGGACCCTGCGTGTTCAGGACGAGTGCGAATCCTTCCTTGAAAGGTCCGATGTCGCGGCTGAGAGACGGCGATGGGATCTGCCGGGAGACGACCGGACCGGAAATCCCACCGGCCGGAGCGGGCAGGCTGCCGAGAATCGTGGTGCCCGGGCCGTGGAGGAAAAGCGGCGGGGTGGAGGCCGAAAAGGCGACCCCGCGGAGGTCCAGGGTGGCTCCGTTCTCCGCAAAGATCACGCAGCCCGAGGAAGACGACGGAACCTGGCGGAGCACGCCACCGGACTCGATATAGACCACGCGGGTGCCGGGATGGATGCCGTCCAGCACGGACCCCGCCTTCACCACGATCTGGAGCGGAGCCGGGAGCGATGTCAGGCTGCCAACGCCGGTGAAATCGGTGATGGCTCCGGCCATCGTGACGGTGGATCCCGTGGGGGTCTCGACGAGGACGAACCGATCGCGGATGGGCTGGGCGACATTGGGGAAAGTGACGTCCAGTTCCGTATCGGAAATCACGGCAAACTCCGCGGCATTGAGGTAGGGCCGCCAAAAGAAGGTCACGGCGGTGGTGCCGGTGAATCCCGAGCCGGTGAAGTTCAGGGTTTCACCCACCGGGACGGCTGGCGTATCGACCGACGTGATGAGGGTTGCGGCTGGCGGTGCGACCGGCTCGAAGACCGCGGTGACGAGCTTGTTGCCGGTCATCGTGAGGGTCGTCGGATTGTCGGTGGTGCCGGCGAGGTCGGCCCCCCATTTCACGAAGCGGTAGCCCGGCAGCGGCGCGGCTGAAAGTCCGATCTGCTGGCCAGGCGCGTAGGTTTCCTGGGCCGGATCGGGCGTGACGGTCCCCCATGATCCCGCATGGGTCGAAAGGGTGTGGCCGCTGGTGAAGGTCGCGATGAAGTTCCGGTCCGTGGTTCCCGAAGAGGTGGTGAAGACCGGATTGGAGCTGCTCGCGGAGCCGGACCATCCTTGGAACAGCCACCCCGATGCCGGCGTGGCGGTCAGGGTGATGCCGGCGGAGTGCCGGACGAATGGTCCGGCGGGATCGGCCGTGGCGCTCCCGTTGCCGATGACCGAGAGGTTGACGCGCACGCCCAAGGTGAAGGGACCGATATCGCGGCTGAGCGAAAGGGACGGCACCTGCCGGGGGGCAACGGGCCCGGTGATCCCTCCCGTGGGTGCCGGCAGACTGCCGAGAAGGGTGGTGCCGGGACCGTAGATGACGCGCGGTGGCGAGGAGGTGGAGAAGGTCGTCCCGCGGAAATCCAAGGTGGCCCCGTCTTCCGCCAGAATCACGCAGTTCGGCGCGGTGCCGGGCACGTTCTGCAATACGGCTCCGGATTCAACATAGACCACGCGGGTGGTTGACGGGAACCCCCGAAGCACCGAGCCCGCCTTGGCGAGAACTTGAAGTTCGGAGGGCGATGTGGGCGGCGAAGCCACGCCGGTGATTTCCAGAACCTCGCCGCCCAAGGTGACGGTCGACCCCGCGGCGGATTCGATCAGCAGGAAGCGGTCACGGATGTTCTGGGTGACGTCGGGGAAGGCCACTCGCAGCTCCGTGTCTGATACCTCGGTGAAGGTCGCGGCGTGGACATAAGGCAGCCAGTAGTAGCTGACGGCTGTCGTGCCGGTGAACCCGGTGCCGGTCAGCGTCGAGATTTCACCGACCGGCACGGCGGGGTGGTCGACGTGGGTGACCCGCGGCCGGACCGGAGGTACTACCGGCTCGAAGACGGCGGTGACGACCTTGTTTGAATTCATCGCGACCGGGAGCGGATTCGTGCTCGATCCCGCAAGGTCGCCGCCCCACCCGACAAACTGATAGCCCGGTCCGGGGGTCGCGCTGAGTTGGATGGCTTGCCCCGGCGCGTAGGCGTCCAGATCCGGGTCCGCGGTGATCGTGCCCCGGGAACCGGAGAAGGTCGCCAGCGTGTATCCCTGGGCGAAGGTCGCGACGACATTCTTGTCGGTGGTTCCGGAAGAGCCCGTCATCTCGGAAGTGGTCCCCGTGATCGACCCGGACCACCCTTGGAACAGCGCGCCCGGACCGGGCGTGGCGGTGACGGTGAAAGGGGTGCTGTGGCGGATGAACGGACCTTCGGGCGCGATCGAAGCGGCACCATTGCCGACCACCGAGAGATTCACCCGGACCCCAAGGGTGAATGGCCCCACCCCGCGATGAAGAGTCAGCGGCGGGATCTGGCGGGAAGCGACGGTTCCTCCCCCCGGGAAGCTCGGGCTGGCCGGCGGGAGGCTCCCCAGAACGGTGGCACCGGTACTGTGGAGAACCAGCGGCGGGGTGGTGGTGCTGAACACGGTCCCACGGAAATCCAACACCGCGCCGCTTTCCGCAAAGATCACCAGATTCGATCCCGACCCCGGCGGGTTCTGGAGCACCGCGCCGGATTCGACGTAGACCACCGCGACGCCTGATGGATAGCCCTGGAGGACGGAACCGGCCTTGGCGATGATCTGCACGGGCGCGGGAAAACTGTTGGGGACCGATCCCGTGCCGGTGAACTCGACGGCGGTGCCGGACATCGTCAGGGCCGAACCCGAAGGCGACTCCACGAGCACGTAGCGGTCGCGGATGTTCTGGGAGACGTTCGGAAAGGTCACCTCGAGCTTCGTGTCGGAAACCACGTTGAAGCTCGCGGAGTTCATACTCCGGTTCCAGAAGAAGGTGGCCGCCGTCGTGCCCGTGAATCCGGAACCGGTGAACGTGAACTTCTCGCCCACCGGGACCGCCGTGCGGTCGACGCTCGAGAGGGTCGTCGCAAATCCTGCAGGGGCCAGGGCGGCGAAGGCCAGGAGTGAGAAAAATGTCGGCCGGAACATGGGGGTCGGGACGTGAGAGTGGGGAGGAACTCCAGCGGTATTGTCGTATTGTCTGAAGGATTTACGCCCCGATGGCCAGCCCCGATTCCTGTTGCTGTTGAGAGCAATGGTGCCCGGGAACCACGAGCCGACCTACCCGCGGCTCCGCTCAAGCAGCACCAGCATGAGGAAGCTGAGGAACAGGTTCAGCTCTTCGCGCGGCGTGAGGTCGCCGAGTTTGTCGATCTGGAAGCGGCCTTCGAGGAAGGCGGGCTGCTTGGTGAGGCGCATGGCCGGGTTGCCGTCGCTGCGGGTGGCGCAGTAGCGGGGATGGCAAAAGTAGCCGGTCAGGATGCCGACGAGCGGGATCTGGCCGAGAAGGGCATCGACCACCTTGGCACCCGGGTTTTCCTCGCGGATCGAGAAGTCCGGCTGGTCGTCGCCGGGATTGAAAGTTTCGTAGTGGGCCTTCCACATCGAGCGCCAGCCGCGGCGGCCGACCGAGCCGATGGCCTGGCCGTGGGCGTCGGTGGCGTGGTAGCGGGCGGACCAGTCGATCACCTTGTTGGCCTTGATTTCGGCGAGCAGGGTCGAGCGGGAGTTGTCGGTGAAGATCTCGACGTGTTCGCGAAACTTGAGGAGCTTCTGCTTGGTGTAAAGCACCACGCGGCCGTTCGCGTCGGTGACGGTGGCCTGGCTGGCGAGGGCGAGGATCTTGAAGCTGAGCTTCAGGGGATACTGGATCCCTTCGAGCTGGCGGGCGATGTCGTCCTTCGCCAGCGGCGGAATGGCGGACGAGGCGGGAGGGGCGTAGGGATTGTCGGTCATGGTGGCGATTTCCAGAGGGATCGCCACAGTCTCATCCAATTCCCCGGGGGTCGCCAAGGTTGAAGGTGGGAAGACTCGCCAAAACCGTCCGCCCTAGCCGGAACTTCCTGATCCACGCGCTTTCTTGCCGTCCTCTACCTTTTCAAGGCATCGGCAGGTGAGCGAGGACTTGGCAAGCGGCCCGCTGCCCCCTAACCCGGTGGCCGTCTTATGCTCCGCCCGCCGAAAAAGTTCCACCCGCACCCCTTCGCCTATCACCAGGAGATCGAGCTGCGGATCGATGCCTTGAGCAATCTCGGCATCGGCATCGGCCGGGTCGACGGTTGGGTTGTCTTCGTGCCGTTCTGCCTGCCCGGCGAACTCGTCAAGGCCCGCGTTTTTCGCAACGACAAGAATTGCTCGCAGGCCGACTTGGTCGAGGTGCTCGAGGCCTCGCCCGACCGCGTCCAGCCCGGCTGTCCCTTGTTCGGCACCTGCGGCGGCTGCCAGTACCAGCACTTGTCGTACGAAGCCCAGCTCGCGTGGAAGACCCGCCAGGTCGGCGAGCTGTTGCAACACATGGCCGGCATCGAATTCCCGGTGGAGCCCTGCATCCCCTCGCCCCAGCTCTGGAACTACCGCTCGAAGATCACCCCGCACTTCGACCGGCCCAAGGACGGCGTGATCGGCGAGATCGGCTTCCTGCCGAACGGCCGGCGCAGCGGGATCATCGACGTCCCGCGCTGCCCGATCGCCATGGCGGAAATCAACACCGCCCTGCCCCGCGAACGCGATTCGGCCCGTCAGCGCGCGAAGATGTACAAGAAAGGAGCCACCCTTCTCTTGCGCGCCACCGAGGGCCGGGTCGAAACCAACCACCACGCGGTGGTCACCGAGCACGTCGGCGAGCTTTCCTTCGACTTCCTCGCGGGGGACTTCTTCCAGAACAATCCCTTCATCCTGCCCGCCTTCACCGGCCATGTCGCCACCGAGGCCTGCGCGGGAACTACTAGGTTTCTCGTGGATGCCTACTGCGGCTCCGGCCTGTTCGCGCTGACCCTGGCGAAGCGTTTCGAACAGGTCGCCGGGGTCGAGGTCAGCGAGACCGCCGCCGACTGGGCACGCCGCAACGCCGAGTCGAACGGCATTGCCAACGCCCGCTTCCTCGCCGCCTCGGCCGAAGCGATCTTCGCCGACATCGAGTTCCCCGCCGCCGAGACCGCGGTGGTGATCGATCCCCCGCGCAAGGGCTGCTCGCCGGAGTTCCTCGAGCAGTTGCTCGCCTTCGGCCCGGCGCGGGTCGTCTATGTCTCCTGCGACCCCGCCACCCAGGTCCGCGACCTCGCGATCCTCCAGGCCGGCGGCTTCAAACTGGAGAAGGTCCAGCCTTTCGACCTCTTCCCGCATACGAGGCATCTCGAGTGCGTGATGACGCTGGTGAAACCCATGTAAGGCCGTCGTCGACTGCCATTGTGGGTCCGCTAGAGATCCACGACCTGCAGCCCCGCATGAGCCGCCAATTTCCGCTGCCGCTCATCAAAGCTGATGAAAGCTGTCGCCGCGATTTCCACGGCGCAAGCGACATGGAAAATGTCCATGGTCCTGCAACCGAGCCGCGGCGTCTCCTCGCTCAAGCGACGGAAGGTCTGCATCAGTGCACCGCGCTGGATCTCGGGGAACACGTACAATCCCCGGCGCTGGCGGTCCTCGAAATGCTTGATCTGGCCTTCCGCTTGCTCGGGCGTGATTTCCTTCCAGAACGCTTTCAATCGCAGCGCGTTGACCAACTCCGCCTCCTGGACCTCCCAAACCGGCAGAGGGAGATCCTGTGCGGCGACACGGGCTTGCACCGCTTCCGAGCCCGCCTCCCGGATGTAGAGTTTCAGCAGGGCGCTGGTATCGAGGTAGAGCATGACTACCAGCGTCCCTCCCGATCCGCGGCGATGGTCTCCTCGGCGGTCCGTCCCGCCGCCGGAATGGCCGTGGCGAGATGATCTTCCCAAGCCAGAATGGGCCGCGGCGCGGCGGGAATGATCCGCACCGTCGGCCGACCGCGATTGATGACTTCAAAGGTCTCCCCCCCTCGGACCTGCGCTTCGACTTCGGCCCAGCGCGCTTTCATTTCACGCACAGTGATGGTTTTCATGGTAGGAGGAAAGGCCCGGAATGCCCAACTGTCAAACTTATGTTTCTCATTTTGAAAAACATACAGGCACCTCGAACGGGTCAAACCACCCTACCGCTTCCCCTTCCGCACCTTGCGGACGAAATTCTCCATTGCCGGCTGCTGGCGCTCGATCTCGGCGACGAGCTTCAACTGCGTGCGGCAGCGGTCGAGATTATGGCCTTCGCGGTGGATCTTGAAGTAACTGTCGCCTTCGAGGAAGTCGGTCAGGAAGCGGATGCCCGTCTCAAGGGTGATCAGCTTGCCCGAGAACGCGAGGTGCTCGGCTTCCGCGTCGTTGAGGAACTCGTTCGCCGCGTCCAGGTAGCCGTCCACCAGCGCCTCGAACATCGGCATTTGCATGACCACCTTGGAAAGATCGCGCTCATCCTCCGCCGCCGGGCTGGTGGCGGTGCGGACCAGATCGCCGAAGTCGTAGAGCGAGGCCCCGGGCATCACCGTGTCGAGGTCGATCACGCAGACCGCGGCGTCGGATTCCGCGTCAATCATCACGTTGTTGATCTTGGTGTCGTTGTGGGTGATGCGGCACGGGATGTGGTGGTGGGCCAGCAGGTCGAGCACCACGTTCACGTCGGCCTCGCGGCGGCGCACGAAGTCGAGCTCCTCCGCCACCGTGCCGGCGCGGCCATGGGGGTCGGCATCGGCCACCCGCATCAGCCGCTCGAAGCGCTTGCGGGTGTGGTGAAAGTCCGGGATCGTCTCCTCGATCTCGCTGGCCGGCAGGTCGCTGACCAGATCCTGAAACGACCCGAAGGCCCGCGCCGCTTGGTAGGCCTGGCGGGTGTTTTCGACGATGTCGTAGGTCACGCACCCCTCGATCGAGTTGTAGCAACGCCAGATGCCGCCATTCGGCCCGACCACCCACGACTTTCCGCCGCGGCCCGGATAGAGGTTCAAGGTTTGGCCGCCGAGGTCCTTCTTCACGCGCAGGACCTTCCAGTTGATGTGACGGGTCACGCACTCGACGTTGCGCATGACAGCCACCGGGTCCTTGAAGACCTTCTCGTTGATCCGCTGCAGGATGTAGCGGTGGGTCAGGCCGTTGGAGGTTTCGAAGGAGGCGCGGTAGGTGGAATTGATGTGGCCGCTCTGGATTTCCTCGCCGTAAAGAAAGTCCCCCTCGATCGCGAACTGGTTGGCAATGTGGGCGATCGACGCTTGGAGGGCGGGATCGACGGGGAGGACAGGAGAAGTGCTGGGAACCATGAGTCGCAGGATTTCGGGCGGAAAACGAGTGAGGTAACAAGGCGGGCGCGGGAAGACAAACTTGAAATCCAGCGCGCGGCGCGGCTCACTGCGCCGCCTTGCAGCCCGCGATCCCATTCACCTTTCCCGGTATCGGTGCCGATGTCCGCCGACTCGGTGCCCTGCTCACGCTCGGGCTCCGCGCCGCCGACTGGGAAGCCCCGATGAAGCCCGCCGTCCTGAACCTCGCCTGCGGCCGGGCCGACGAATCCGGGGTGCTGCTGGCCGCCCTGGTACCGCTGGCCGCGGAGCTGTTCTATCTGGGGATCGATCTCCGGCCGCCGGAAATCGCCGAGGCCAAAGCACGCTGGATCCCGGCCGCGCCACCGGGCTGGCAGCTCGACTTCCGCGCCGGGGATGCCTCGCGGACCGACCGCATGAAGCAGCTCCCGCCCTTCGATTTCATCTTCATCCGCCATCAGAACTACTGGCACGATCCCCTGGTCTGGGAACAGCTCTACCGCAACGCGCTGGGGGCCCTGAAGCCCGGCGGCCTGCTGGCGATCACCTCGTATTTCGATCGCGAGCACGACCTTGCCACCGCCTGCCTTCTCCAATGCGGCGCTCTCAAGCGGGCCGACCTCCCCCACCCGCACAGCCGCCCGCTGCCGGACGCCCCGGGCAAGTCGGTTGACCGCCGGCTGGCGCTTTTCACCGCTGGTTGAGCTCCGCTCCCCGAAGGTGACAGCCGCTCGGGTCCTGCTACCGTTTCTATCATGAGACTCCCCGCCCTCGCGATCGCCCTGCTTTCCACTTCCTGCGTCACCAAGACCTGCTGGAAAGGCGGGATCCCGATGCGCGAGTCCGAAATGCATGCCCAGTGGGGTGCGGAGGTGGATATCATGAAGTCTGCCAACGACGTGAAAATCTACCGCGGCCTCGTCCATCCGACGTCTCGCAAAGCGGACTACGACGGCCAGGTCAAGAAAGGCGGCTGGGTCGAGTTCCAGGATTTCAAATTCCACGCCAAACCGGTCGAGGCCAAGTCAGACACCGCTTGGAAAGTATTGGAAATCTACAAACGCTCCGCTTCCCACGAGGCGCTCGCCACCAAGACTTCCTGCGCCGGCTTCCACCCCGACTACGCGCTGGTCTGGAGCAAGGGCGGCAAGCAGCGGGTTCTCCAGATCTGCTACGGATGCCACGAGTGGAAATACTTCGGCCCGGGCGGGATGATCCATACGGACATCGAGGACCATACCTTCTTTCATAAGCTGCTGCCGCTCTTGCCGCAGAAAAGGTGAGGAACCACGGCAACTTTCGCTGCAAGATATCGCCCGGCCAAACAGGGATTGCCGTCAGGTCGCGGCGGTGCTTGTCTGGGAAACGATGAGCGGGATGGAAAGCGCCGGGAACGGAGGAGAGGACAGCGAGCGCCTGGTCCTCGCGTTGAAGGCGTCGAACGAAGGAATCTGGGACTGGTGGGTCGGCAAACCGGAGATCTACTATTCCCGGCGCATCCTGGAATTCCTCGAGTGCAGCCAATCGTCGGCGCCGAACATCTTCCTCGAGCCCCACGCGATGATCCACCCGGACGATCGGACCCGCTTCGGCCAGGCCTTGAAGAACGCCCTGAACCCCTCCGGCCCGGAGCTTTTCGCGATCGACTGCCGCTTGAAAACCGGCGGCGACCACTGGCGCTGGCTGCGGATCCGCGGGACGGTGGTCCGCTCCCGCGACGGTGCCGCCCAGCGGATCGCGGGCTCGATGATCGACATCTCGCTACGCAAGCAGGCAGAAGCGCAGATCGAAGAAGAGCGGCACATTCTCAGCACCCTCATCGATTGCGTGCCGCTGCAAATCTACTTCAAGGATCTCGAATCGCGTTTCATCCTGGTGAATCGACAAATGGCCGAGTGGAACGGCCAGCCGAGCCCGGCGGCGGTCGTCGGCAAGCACGACCGCGATTTCTTCGCCTCCGCCCACTGGGAGGAGGCCGCGGAAGACGAGCGGCAGATCATGGCCAGTGGCGAGGCGATCACCGGCAAGCTGGAGCGCGAAGTCCGCGAGCAGGGCAGGGAAACCTGGGTCTTGACCTCCAAGTTCGCGTGGATCGACCGCAGCGGCCGGATCAAGGGGACCTTCGGCGTTTCCAGCGATGTCACCGAGCTGGTCGAAGCCCAGCAGGAAGCCACCGCCTTGGCCGGCGAACTGCAAATCCGCAACCAAGCCTATGAGGAAGAACTCCAGCTCGCCCGGGAGATCCAGCAAACCCTCGCCAGCTCCAGCTTCCCGGAGGTGGCGGGTGAGTCACTCGCCCTGCGCTTCGGTTCCCGCTACCTGCCGATCTCCGGGATGGCGGGCGACTTCTTTGAAATCCTGCGCATCTCCGACACCACCGCCGGGGTGCTGATCTGCGATGTGATGGGCCACGGCGTCCGCTCGGCGCTGGTGGTCGCGATGCTCCGCGGGCTGCTGGAAAAGCAACGCCGCAGCGCCGCCGATCCCTCCGCCTTCCTCCGCGGGCTGAACAACGGCTTGAACTCGATCCTCGACCGCGCCGGCGCGACGATGTTTGCCACCGCCTTCTACGCCGTGGTCGATCTCGGGGCCGGCACCCTGTGCTATGCCTGCGCCGGCCACCCGGGTGCGGTCGCGACCGGCCCGTCCGGCGTCCGCCAGCTCGCCGCCACCCGCAAGGAAAAGGGCCCCGGCCTCGGTCTGATCGCCAAGGCCGACTATCCCGCCGGCGAGGTCGCCCTGTCGGAAGTCTCACGCCTCCTGCTGTTCACCGACGGCATTCTTGAGGCCGAGAATGAAGACGGCGAACCCTTCCTGGAGAAACGCCTGATGGAAACCGCTGCCGATTGCCGGAATGCGCCTCTGGAGGAAATGCTCGATATCGTCCTGACCCGCGTCCTCCGTTACTCCGAGGGCCACCATTTCGATGACGACGTCTGCCTGCTCGGCCTGGAGCTCGTGGCCATTCCGGCCGCCGTCAGGAGCTGAACAGCGTCCGCGGATCCACCCCTTCGCCGGCCGTGACCAGTTGCCACTGGCGGTCGACGTTCAGGCGGAAAGTCGCCAAATGCACCATCGACCACTGGTCGGGCGCGATCATCGAAAGCATCCGCCGGCCGCCCGACTTATAGAGATGATAGGTTTCCCCGACCACCGGCTCGAACTGGATCTGGGCTTCATAGACGAGCTTGTTCCAATTGAAGTGGTCGATCGCCGCCAGATATTTCTCCCGCAACTCCACCAGCTTCTGCTGCAAGTCCCGCTCGACCTCGGAGATCCCGCGGGACTTGAAGGAACTCAGATCCGTCGGGACAATCCGCGGGCTGAGGGTCGAAGCGGGGTATGGGAGGAAGGAACGGGAAGGGGTCTCGGTCATGACGGGCGATCCTTCGTCCGGGTCGGGCATCCGGGCAAATAAAAAACCGGGAGGCCCTTTCGGACCTCCCGGCAGTGGAATTCAGGGCGCTTGCCCAGGTCCGATTACTGGCCCTTGGTCTGCGGAGCGCGCAGGACCGGGTTCATGTCAGCACCCCATGGGGTGTTGTCGCCGACGGTCTGCAGGAAGCGGCTTTCACCGATGTTCACGTAGCGGTTGTCGGTACGGATCGTTTCGGCGGTAGCGCTGCTGTCGAGGCGCAGGATGATCGCCTTCTCGCCGAAAGCCTCGGGATCGAACTCCCAGTTGCTCTGGGCCTTGTAGAGCGGGGTCACGACCACCGGACGGTTGCCTTCGCCGCTCGAACCTTGGCCTTCTTCCTGGTTGGCCATGATGTAACCGAATCCGACTTCACCAGCTTCGAGGGCCTTGCCGGGTTCGACAATATCGTCAGGCTTCCTTTTCGAGTAAGCGGTCTTCGCCCAGAAGATCTTCTCCGACCTGCCGACCGTCGCGATGAGCTGGCGGAAGTAATCGTTGGAGAAGGTCCCGCCGAAGTTCAGCGCGGTTCCGGTGCTCTCCTTGACGTCTTCCGCCGTATCGTTGCCAGGGAAGCTGCCGTACTCCTCGTCGAAGGCGAACAGGCTGATTCCGATCTGGCGGGCGTTGCTGATGGCTTCCGTGCGGTCGGCCACGGCCTTGTTTTTCATGATAGTGGGCAGCGCAAGGCCCGCGAGGGCCGCGATGATCACGATGACCACGAGCAGCTCCACCAAGGTGAAGCCGCCGGGTTGTTTGTGTTTGGTTTTCATGGTTTCGTTACTGTTTTGTTGTCTATGTCCGGAGCCTCGCGGCCCCTTCGTTTTTTTATAATCCCGCCGCGTCGCGGGGACGCCTCGGGATTGGTAAAGGCTACGCCCGTCCCATGCCGCTGCAAGAAGAAAGACGGAGCGCGAGGGTCAGCGGGCAAAGGCCGCCGCAAGCGAAGCAAGGGAGTCGCCGCTCGGTCGGTCGGCCGCCAAGATCGCCTGCTTTTGCAAGGCCACCAGCTCGTGGCAACCCTTCGTCGCCAACTCCAGCATCGCCGACATTTCCGCGCCGGAAAAGACCGCCTCCTCGCCGCTGCCCTGGACCTCCACGAACTCGCCGCTCTCGGTCATGACCACGTTGAAATCCACCGACGCGCCCTTGTCCTCGACGTAGTCCAGGTCCAACACCGGCTGGCCACCGACCACCCCGGCAGAAACCGCCGACACCAGCTTGCTCAGCGGGAAGGCCTTGAGCTTGCCCGCCGCCATCAGCCCGTTCAGCGCGATCGCCAGCGCGACGCAGCCACCGGTGATCGAAGCGGTCCGCGTGCCGCCGTCGGCCTGGAGCACGTCGCAGTCGATCCAGATGGTCCGCTGCCCGATTTTCTTCAAATCCGTCACCGCCCGCAGCGCCCGGCCGATCAGCCGCTGGATTTCCGACGAGCGTCCGTCGAGCTTGCCGCGCGAGATGTCCCGGTCCTTCCGCTCCAGCGTGCAATACGGGAGCATGCTGTACTCCGCCGTCAGCCAGCCGCCTTCGACCCGCTGCGCCTTCATCCAGCGCGGCGTGTCCTCGATGATCGTGGCCGCGCAGATCACCCGGGTATTCCCGAACGACACCAGCACCGAGCCCGCTGCATGCGGCGCGACATGGGGAATGAAGGAAATCGGGCGGAGCTGGTCCGCTTGGCGGCCGTCGTGGCGGGGTGAAGACATGCCGGGCAGTCAACGGAAGCCCCGAGCGGATGGCAAGTGGTGATCGGGTCGCGTCCGGAATGGGGAACCGCCAAGACGCCAAGTTCGCCAAAGGGGAAATCCACGGATCTCCCGCAGCCGCCGCTTTCCCCGCTGTCGCGCCGGATCTCCCATCTCCCATCTCCCATCTCTCAACTTGGCGGCCTTGGCGTCTTGGCGGTTCAATTTCCAAAGCCCCGGCTTGCGTCGCCTCCCCTTCCGGGTTCCGCTGGCCGCGCCGATGAAGGAAACCTTGGCGGAACTCGAAGTCTGGGGCGCCGATGTGATCTTCGGCCGCGCCAAGGGCTTTCGCGCCGGGATGATGCGGCTGGCCATGAGCGCCCTGTCCGGCGTTTACCGGGCCATCGTCCAGACCCGCCTGCTGGTCTTCCGCAAGCGCTGGAAGCAGCAACACCACCTCGGCACCCTGGTCGTCAGCATCGGCAACCTGACCGTCGGTGGCACCGGCAAGACCCCTGTGGTCGAGCTGCTCTCCCGCACCCTCCGAGACGAAGGCCGCCGCGTCGCCATCCTCTCCCGCGGCTACAAAAGCCGCCGCCTGAAGGATCCGCAGAACTGGAAAGACAGGGACGGCACGAAGTTCCCCCCCGAAAAGATGCCCAAGCTGGTCTCCACCGGCCGCGCCCTGCTGCTCGACTCGAAGTTCGCCGGCGACGAGCCCTTCATGCTCGCCCGCAACCTCGATGGCGTCGCGGTGGTCGTCGACAAGGACCGCGTCAAAGGCGGCCGTTTCGCCGTCGGCCAGCTCGGTGCCGACACCCTGCTGCTCGACGACGGCCTGCAGTATCTCCACCTTTCCCACGCCATCGACATCGTGCTGATCGACCGCAGCGCCCCCTTCGGCACCGGCGCCCTGCTCCCCCGCGGCACCCTCCGCGAGCCCCCGCGCAATCTTTGCCGCGCCAGCTACATCCTTATCACCAAGTGCGACGGCACCCCGAACGACGCCCTCATTGCAAAGCTGCGCCGCTACAACCGCGTCGCGCCGATCATCGAGTGCACCCACGGCCCGCGCTACCTCGAGGAAGTTTTCACCGGCCAGCGCCAGCCGCTCGAGTTCCTGAAGGACAAATGGACCGCCGCCATCAGCGGCATCGCCGTGCCGGAGGGCTTCGAACGCGGGATCGAGGATCTCGGCGCGCGCCTCGAGATCCGCCGCCGTTTCTCCGACCACCACCGCTTCTCGCGCCGGGAGATCGACCAGTTCATGGAGCGCTGCATCGAGCGCGACATGGAACTCGTCGTCACCACCGAAAAGGACGCCGTCCGTTTCCCGCGGCCGAAAGAGCAGACGGTGCCGATCTACTTTCTCCGCATCGAGGTCGAGATCCTCAAGGGCCACGAGGCCTGGAACGACCTCGTCACCCGCCTCTGCCACCCCTCCGCCCCCGGCGACCCCGTCCTCCGCCACCGTGACGCTTACGCGCTGTGACAGCGGGCCGCTCCGTGGACTGCGTGCAGCCCGCGGCCGCTCTCCCTCGTCAGCCTGCTGACGAGGGCGCCGAAAGGTCATTCGCCGAGGGACGCACGACTCCTTCTCCCGCCCTCGTCATGGCTTCAGGGGATTTCGGGCCTCGCCTCAAACCTCGATCTTCCACGGCCCGCGCATCGGCTGGTCGATCAGCGCGTTGGCGGCGGCGTCGTCGAATTTCAAAGTCTTCGGATCGAACTTCAGGCTCTTGTTCAGGCGGTGCGCGGTGACGCCCATGTTGACCATCGTGCACGACCAGAAGCCGTTCTGCTCGTTCAGCGCGAACTTCTTCCGGGTGCGGACGCTTTCATGGAAGTCGGTGATCTGCGGCTCGGGATCGGGCAGCGCCGCGATCTTCTTGGCGAGGTCCGGGATGTTCGATTGGAAGCCCTTCGAGATCTTCCCTTTCGGCCCCTCGATGTAGGCCGCGTCCTTGTCCTTGTTCGCGCCGTCGAGGACGATCTTGCAACCGTCGGCGTAGGTGAACTCGATCCGCCGCCAGGTGCCGATCGCGTCGGCGTCCTGCGGGTCGGCATCGATCTCCACCGAGATCGGCGCGGTGTCGTCCTTGCCCAAGATATACTGTGCGGGATCAAGATAATGCTGACCCATATCTCCAAGGCCGCCGCCATCGTAGTCCCAGTAGCCGCGAAATGATTGATGGGTGCGGTGGGCGCTGTAAGGCTTCTTCGGCGCGGGCCCGAGCCAGAAGTCGTAGTCGAAGCCTTCCGGCACCGGCTGCACCGGTAGGTTGGTCTTGCCGACCCAGGTGCCTAGCTTCCAGTCGAAGCCGGTGTGACCGGAGACGGTGATTTTCAAGGGCCAGCCCAGCAGGTCGTTCATCGCCGCCTTCTTGATCTCCTTCACCGGCACGCCCATGCCGTAGAAGTTGTCCTTGAAACGGAACCAGGTGTTGAGGCGGAAGACCCGCTTGTATTTCTCGACCGCCTTCACCATCGCGGCACCCTCGCCGATCGTCCGGCTCATCGGCTTCTCGCACCACACGTCCTTGCCGGACTTCGCGGCCTCGATCGCCATCAGCGCGTGCCAGTGAGGCGGGGTGGCGACGTGGATGACGTCGATGTCCTCGCGCTGCAGCACTTCGCGGAAGTCATGGTAGCCCTTGATGCCCTTGCTTTCGCCGCCCGTCTGCTTCATCCGCTGTTCGAGGTGCCCCTTGTCGACATCGCACAGCGCGAGCAGCTTGCCGGGCATCGGCAGGTGGGACGAGGAAATGCCGCCGCAGCCGAGGATGGCCTTGGTGATCTCGTTGGACGGGGCGGTCTGCCCGTTGAGGCCGAGCACGCGGCTCGGGACGATCTGGATGGTCGCCAGCGCGGCGAGCGATTTGAGCGTTTGGCGTCGGGTCAGGTTCATGGGATGAGGTCGGGGTTCTGAAAGGTGGAACCGCCAAGACGCCAAGAACGCCAAGTGGAGAGCCGGTGTTACACAGAACTTGGCGGACTTGTCGTCTTGGCGGTGAAACTTTCTTGAGAAGAGGTCAATGCTTCGAATCCCCGCCGTCGGCGGACTTGTCCCAGAAGGCGAGGAAGAAGATCACGGAAATCACCGCGGCCATTCCGGCGGGCAGCAGCCAGAAGGTCTTCCACTGGGCGGATGCTGTGGCCAGCAAAGTGCCATCCACCTTCGGCAGGCCGACCGAGAACATATGGCCGAGTTGCTGGGCGAAGCTCAACTCCTGGGCGCTACCCGCCGCTTTGATCGCGTCAGCCAGCGGCGCGTGACCGGCCACGCCGGCTTTCATCTTCGCGTCCGCGATCTGGTAGCCGAAATACATCCCGATGCCCTGGGTGAAAAACACCAGCATCGATTGGACCTGGTTGCGCAAGGTGACCGGCGCGGCCTTGTCGGCGTAGATGAAGCCGGTGACGAAGAAGAAATCGTAGCAAATGCCATGCAGCGCGATCGCCAGGAACAGCATCCACACCGCTTGGTCGGGCGCGGCGAGGGAAAATAGCAAGTAGCGCAGCACCCATGCCGCCATGCCGATCAGGATCATCCATTTCACCCCCAGCTTGCGGAAGAAAAACGGGATGAGCAGCATGAAGACGATCTCCGACATCTGGCCGATCGACATCGACGAGGCGGGCTGCTTGAAGCCCATGTCGGAGAGGAAGATTGACGTGGTGCTGAAATAGTAGGCCAGCGGGATGCAGATCAGCGTGGAGCAGAGGATGAAGACGAAGAAGGCCGGCTTCGCGAGCAACTTGAAGGCGTCCAGCATGAAGATCGAGCTGAGCTTGAGCGGCTGGCCCTTCGCCGGTGGCGGGGTGGTGGGCAGCAGGAAGACGAAGCCGCCGAGCAACAGCGAAGTGGCCCCGGCCATCGTGAAGATGTGCAGGCTGGTCGACCAGCCAAGGAACCCGACGATCAGGCCGGCGGCGATCCAGCCGATCGTCCCCCAAACCCGCAGTGCGGGGAACTTGCTTTGGTCGCTGATGTTGGCGAAGGCGACCGAATTGCCGAGACCGAGCGTCGGCATGTAGCACAGCATGTGGAGCAGGAACAGGTTCTTCACCATGCCCGCGTCGCCCTTGGCCGCGAAACCGGGCACCGCCAGCATCGCCGCGCCGCCAATCAGCAGCAGGATCCCCATGACCTTCTCCGACGCGAAAAAGCGGTCCGCCACCAGCCCGAGGAACAAGGGCGCGATGATCGCGGCGATCGGCGCGCTGCCATAGGCCGATCCGATGATCGTGGCGAGGCCGTTGGCGTCGAGGCAGGCCCCGAGCGTCACGAACCAAGAGCCCCACAGGAAGAACTGCAGGAACATCATCACCGACAATCGGGTACTCACGGAGGAAGCGGCTTTTTCCATAACGGCGGTGAGACTCCACGAATTGCCGGCCGTCCGGCAAGCAGGATCACCAGCCATTTCGGCGCGAATCGTCCTGTTCTCTAACCAAAAACGCGTTTCGCTGAAATTGCATTCCCTTTTGCTGAAAGCCGGGCTTGGCTTCCCGCCGTAAACAAGGCCCGTTGTTTCCCTCATCTCCTATGAACTCGCCATCCGTCTCCCGCCGCCAACTCCTCGTGGGCACCGCCGCCACCGCGGCGATCGCCGGCTTTCCGAACCTCCTGCTCGCCCAGGGCAACACCGCGAAACTCAAGATCGGCCTGATCGGCTGCGGTGGCCGTGGCACCGGTGCCGCCGAGCAAGCCCTCAATGCCGACCCGAACGTCGTGCTGTGGGCCGTCGGCGACGCCTTCGCGGAGTCCATCAAAAGCAGCCTCGGCGGTCTCCAGAAATTCGGTGCGAAAGTCGATGTCCCGGCGGAGCGCCAGTTCAGCGGGCTCGATGCCTATCAGAAGGTCCTTGAAAGCGGCATCGATGTCGTCCTGCTCGCCTCGCCTCCAGGTTTCCGTCCACAGCACCTGCGCGCCGCGATCGAGGCCGGCAAGCACGTGTTTTCCGAAAAACCCATGGCCGTCGATGTGGCTGGCGTGAAGTCGGTGCTCGAGTCCGCCAAGCTCGCCAAACAAAAGGGCGTCGCGATCCAGCACGGCTTTTGCTGGCGTTTCGCCCCGGGCGTCCGCGAGCTCTACGCCAAGATCACCTCCGGCGAACTCGGCCGCATTTTTTCAGTCTACGGCACCTACATGGGCAGCCCGCCGAAGCCCCTGCAGCCCGGCATGACCAAACCCGACGGCATGGCCGACGTGGAATGGCAACTCCGCTGGTGGAACAACTTCGAGTGGACCAGCGGCGGCCCGCTGCTTGAACAGGCGGTTCACACCGTCGACAAGATCGCCTGGTCGATGAACGACGTCGCCCCGATCGCCGCCGTCGCCAATGGCGGCCGCGCGATCCGCACCGACGCCGGCAATGTTTACGACCACTACAACATCGCCTACGAATACCCCGGCGGCGTGATCTGCCACCTCGGCGAGCGCCAGTTCCCCGGCTGCCACACCGAAGTCGTCGACCGCATCTACTGCGAAAAGGGCACCGCCGTCGCACCGAACACCCCGATGGTCCTCGGGCCCGATGGCAAGCGGAGCTGGGTCTACCGCGCCGCGGCCGGCAAGGAGCAGAACATGTATCAGGTCTGCCACAACGAGTTCTTCGCCTCCTTGCGCAAAGGCGAGATCATCAATACCGGCGAATACATGGCCAACAGCACCATGCTCGGCTTGCTCGGCCGCGAGGCTGCCCACACCGGCCAGCGGGTTACTTGGGATCAAATGTGGGCCGCCAGCCAGGACCACGCGCCGGATACGCTCAAGATGGGTGACAGCTTCGCGATCGCCCCGGTCCCGGTCCCCGGAGTCCACAAGCTCGCCTGATTCTCATCCCGATTCCATCAGGCGCGGGCTGGACCTGGTCCGGTCCGCGCCTCATCCTTTCCACCATGAAGCGCATCCCCCTCCTCGCCCTCGCCCTGCTCGCCGGCTGCGACAAGCAGCCCTATCCGCCCACCCAGCGAGGTCTCGAAATCCTCGCGCCGAACGCCTTCCCGAACGCCCCGGCGGATGCTCCGGCCGCAGACGCCGCTCCTGCCGATGCTTCAGCGCCAGCTCCCGCTACGACGCCGGCCGCCCCTGCGCCGGCAGCTCCTACCCCTGCCACCGGAACTGCTCCTGCCACTTCCGGTCAACTCCCCAGTCCCGCTCACTTGCCGGACGTCGCGCAGTACCTGCCGGTCACCGAAAAGATCCACGCCCTCGTCTTGGCAAAGGGCGACAACCCGCCCGACGCGGTGTCGATGAAAGTTTACACCGAGACGGTCCCGGCGGCGAAAGGAGCGACCATCGACCTCGTCCCCGTTCCCGGCGGTGAGGTCACCTTGGGCTCCCCCACGACCGAAGCCGGTCGCTTGGAAAACGAAGGCCCGCCAGTGAAGGTCACCGTCGATCCCTTCTGGATCGGCAAGTATGAGATGACCTGGGACGTCTATCGCGCCTTCATGGAAAACGGCAAGGCCCGCAACAAGGACGGCACCCTCAACCGCGACTCCATCATCTTGACCCCGGAGCCGCCCGAAGCGAAGGACGGCGAAACGCTGGTCGATATCGTCAGCCAGCCGACTCCGCCCTACCAGCCGATGCATTTCGAGATGGGCGAAGGTTATGGTGCCGGCTGGCCGGCCATCGCGATGACCCATCACGCCGCCAGCAAGTTCTGCGAATGGCTCAGCGCACAGACCGGCCACTACTACCGGTTGCCGACCGAAGCCGAGTGGGAATTCGCCTGCCGCGCCGGCTCCACCACCGCTTTCTCGTTCGGCGATGATCCCGCGCAGCTCGGCGACTACGGCTGGTTCGAGGGAAATGCCGAATTCACCTACCAGAAGGTCGGCCGCAAGAAACCGAATCCGTGGGGCCTCCACGACATGCACGGCAACGTCTCCGAGTGGTGCCTCGACGCCTACCTCCCCGATGCCTACGCGAAGTGGGAAAACGGCGCGAAGAATCCATGGCACCCCGCGGTCAACCGCTACCCCCACGTCACCCGCGGCGGCCACTATTTCGTCGGCGGTCCGGAAACCCTGCGCTCCGCCGCCCGCGTGCCCTCGGAACCGGCATGGAAGGCCATCGATCCCCAAAACCCGAAGTCCATCTGGTATCTCACCAGTTGTCAGTTCATCGGCTTCCGCGTCGTCCGCCCTCTCGCCGTGCCCGACGTGACTGAGATGCACCGCATGTGGAACACCGGACCCGGACCGAGCGAGTAAAGTGGCTGCGGCATCTTGCCGCTAGCCTTCTGACCGCTCGGAACCGGCCAGCCGTAAGCTCTCCCGCCATCCCCGAACCCCATGTTCCGCAGCTTCACCCTCGCTTGCCTCTGCCTCGGCGGATCTCTTGTTCGCGCAGAGGAGAAGCCGCCTGCCCCGGCCCGGCAGGAACAGCCAAACCCGCAAGGTTTCCCGCTCACACGGTCCATTCACGAACTCATTGCCCGAACGGCGAAGCCCGTTTCCGTCACGGGAATGAAGGATTATCGCGAGAAAGTTCCTCTCGCCGGGCAAGCCACCGTCGACCTCGTTGCTGTTCGTGGTGGCGAGGTCACCCTCGGCTCGCCTGCGGACGAAGCCGGCCGCCAGAAAAACGAAGGCCCGCAGGTGAAAGTCAGCGTCGATCCCTTCTGGATCGGCAAATACGAGATCACCTGGGACGTCTACCGTGCCTTCATGGAAAACGGCAAGGTGCGCAACAAAGACGGAACCCTTAACCGGGACTCCAACGGCAGGACCTCGGAGCCGCCAGAAGCAAAGGACGATGAGACGGTCGTCGATATCGTTAGCCAACCAACCCCTCCTTACGTCCCGATGCATTTCGAAATGGGGGAGGGCTATGATGCCGGCTGGCCTGCCATCGCGATGAGCCATCGCGCTGCCAGCAAGTTTTGCGAATGGTTGAGCGCCCAGACCGGCCACTACTACCGACTTCCGACGGAGGCCGAATGGGAATTCGCCTGCCGCGCCGGCTCTTCCACCACCTGGTCGTTTGACAAGGATCCTGCCCAAATCGGCGACTACGCTTGGTTCGAGGACAATGCCGACTACACCTACCAGAGGGTTGGCAAAAAGAAGCCGAACGCCTGGGGGATCTACGACATGCATGGCAACGTTTCCGAATGGTGCCTCGATGCCTACTTGCCCGACGCCTTTTCGAAATGGGACGACGGCGCGAAAAACCCATGGCACCCGGCGGTCAACCGCTACCCGCACGTAACCCGCGGCGGCCACTACTTCCAAGGCGGACCCGAGACCCTGCGTTCCGCTGCGCGCGTCCCGTCAGGGCCTGAGTGGAATAGCATCGATTGCTGCAACCCGAAGTCACAATGGTACGAAGCCAGTGCACAGTTCATTGGCTTTCGCGTCGTCCGTCCACTCGCCGCTCCTGATGTCGAAGAGATGCATCGCATGTGGAACACCGGACCGTGGTCCGAAAAGTAGCTTGCCTGTAGTGCAGTCGACAGCATTGGACCGTTGCAAGCCGGTCAGCCAACCCTCCTCCCAGCATCCGAAGTCCCCATGACCGGCAGGAACTTTTTCACCTTTCTCTACCTCGGCGGAGCCCTGATTCACGCCGCGGAAGAACCGCCCGCCTTCACCCGCGTCAAACCCGGCGCCACGCTCCAATCCCCCGCCGTCAAAGAAGCCAGCGGACTCGCCGCCTCACCCACTGCCGCCGACGCCCTCTGGCTCATCAACGACAGCGGCAGCCCCGCCGTCCTCCACTTGGCCGGCACCGACGGCAGCGACCGCGGCCAAGTCACCCTCCGCGACACCCGCAACACCGACTGGGAAGACCTCGCCTCTTTCACCCTCGGCGGAAAGCCCTATCTCCTCGTTGCCGACACCGGCGACAACGGCTCCAACCGCCCCGAGTGCCTGCTTCACATCCTTGCCGAGCCCGCCCCGCCCGCCGCCGGCAAGAAGCTCGATGAGACCGTTTCCGCCGCCTGGACGATCCGCTTCCGTTACGACGACGGCCCGCGCGATTGCGAATCGGTGGCGGTCGATGAAAAGGCCGGCAAGATCCTCATCATCAGCAAGCGCACCACGCCGCCGGTGATCTACGAACTGCCGCTGAAACCCGCCGCCAACGACCTCGTCACCGCGAAGAGGATCGGCACCATCCCGACACCCTTTCCCGCCGGAAACCCACCGATCCCCTTCGCCGCCCAACCCACCGGCTTCGATCTCAGTGCGGATGGCCGTATGGCGGTCGTGGTGACCTATCTCGGAACCTTCGTGTTCCCAAGAGGCACCACCGAAAGCTGGCCCGACGCCTTCGCCAAGCCGCCGCTCGCCCTCGATCCCCACCTGCTACGCCAGGCCGAGTCCGTCGCATTCTCCCGGGACGGCACCCTCATCCAAGCCGTCTCCGAAGGCGTCCGCTCGCCCCTCGCGACCTACCGCCGCGCCCCATGAACGGGCGCAGCCCCAAGTGCTGCGGCATGATGCAGCTTTAACTCGGGGGGCGGATGGTTCATTCCGCTGGCCACCGATCGCCCTCCCGGCCGGTTTCCAGCTTTCGGGTGGGCCATGCTTCACCCCAAGTCACCGCGATGTCATGTCGTCGCACTCCGAAACGACGCCAGGCCCATCGACAACGGTTCCAGCCCCTGTGTCACACCCGCCTTGCCGGGACCCCACCCAACCGCTACCCACAGGCATGGCCCGACGTTCCTTCAGCCTGATGCTTGCCTGGCGCTACCTCAATCCGCGCCGCGCCATGCTTTCCGCCGTGACTCTGATCTCGGTGACCGGCGTGCTGTTAGGCGTGCTGGTCCTCGTCGTCGTGATGGCCGTTTACGCCGGCCTCGAACGCGAGGTGAAGGACCGCCTGCTCGGCTTCACCCCCCACGTCCGGCTCGAATACGTCCCTTTCGGCGGCTTCCGCGAACCGATCGCCGACTGGCGCGAAACCGCCGCCGAAGTTGCCAAAAAGCCCGGTGTCCAGTCCGCCACCGCCTTCGTCCAGGAATACGTGCTGATGGTCGACATGGCTTCCCGCAAGCGCCCCGTGTTCTTCCGCGGCATCGACACCGAAGACAAGGCCCAGGTCGAAGGCATCGACAAGCTCCTCAACCGCACCGACTTCCCTAACAGCTCCGCAGACATGGGCCTCGACAACCGCGTGGTCGTTTCCTCGATCATCGCCCGCCAGTTCGGCCTGCAACCGGGCGACACGGTGAAGTTCCTCTCCGCACAGAACCTCGAGGAAGTCGAACGCATCGACCGCATCACCCGCCGCCCGCCGGTGCGCGAGGAATTCGCCCCGCAAATCGCCGGCGCCAAGGAATTGCTCAAGAGCGCGTTCGTTCCCCGCGACGGCAAGCAGAGTCTCGACGAAGCCGGCTACCTCAAAATCTACGAACCGCTCTACGACATCTTCAACGAGGAGATCCGCGAGCCGGAGAAGGAGATCATCGGCCAGTTCCTCTCGCTCTTCGATGCCGAACCCGCGCCCGATGGCAGCATCCTGCTCGACCCCGAGGTGCCCGCCAAAGCGGCCGAACTGCTCGCCCAACTCGACACCACCGACGTCGAAAAAATGGACGCCGAGATCCTCAAGATCTTCAAGGAGATCGTCCTGCCCAAGGAAGCCACGGTCATCGGCGTCTATCAGGCTTCGCAAATGGCGCTGACGCCCGATGTCTTCATGCCGCTCCCGCTCGCCCAGGAACTCGCCGGCCTGCAAGGCGCGGTCCAGGGCATCGCCGTCCGCCTCGACGACGCCTACCAAGCCGACCAGATGGCGACCGAATTCATGACCCTCATGCCCGAAGGCTGGCAGGCTGTCACCTGGATCACCGAGTTCGGCGACTTCTCCCGCCTCATCAACCAGCAGCGCATGATGATGTATTTCGCGCTCTCGTTCATCATCCTCGTTTCCGCGTTCTCGATGATGGCCGTGATGTTCACCGTCACCATCCAGAAGCGCCGCGAGATCGGGGTGATGAAAGCGCTCGGCGCGGCTCCCGGCCAGATCGTGTGGGTCTTCGTCTATCAGGGCATGATCCTCGGCTTCCTCGGTGCCCTTCTGGGCGCGGGTCTCGGCCTGCTGGTCATCCGCTTCCGCGGCGGCATTCAGGGCATCTTCCGCCACTTCGGTTTCGATCCCTTCCCCAAGTCCTTCCACGGCTTCGAGGTGCTCCCCGCCCACATCAACCCGGTGGAAATCACCGTCATCGCGGTCTGCGCCTTCATCCTCTGCGCCATCGCCGCCTTCGTCCCTGCCTTCTTCGCCGCCCGCAGCGATGCCGCGAAATCATTGCGGAATCTATAACGGAGAGGGTGCGTCTCGCGCCCTCGAGATCCGAAATCCGAAATCCAAGGGCGCGAGACGCACCCTCTCCCCCCCGCATCGAATTGGCCGGAGCTTTTGTAGTGGTCTGATAACTGAACATTGTCTGGAATGCGGGCCTCGTGAAAGAGATCTGGGAACTCGCCATCAGCGGACCGATGCTGCCTTTGACCATCCTCCTGGTCCCGGTCGCGTTGTTCTGGTTGCTGAGCATCATCGGCGCGGTCGACCACGACTTCCTGGGAGTCGACCTCGACGGCCACGACGGTGGCCACCACCACGACCACCCGGTCTTCGAGTGGATCCACGGCAGCTTGCGCATCCTCAACGCGCGGGAAATCCCGGTGATGATTGTGCTCTCCGTCCTGATCGTTTTCCTCTGGGGCTGCGCCATGCTGGGCAATCTCTGGTTCAATCCCGCCCTCACCGGCTGGCGCGGGGGCCTCATTTCTATCGGCGCTTTGGTTTCCGCGGTGGTCATCACCCGCGTGGTCGTCTCGCCCCTGAAGCCGCTGTTCCGCCTCGTCCAGGACGACCCCGAAACCGGGCCGCCCATCATCGGTCGCACTGGCACTGTCCGCACCGCCTTCGTCAACGAACGTGAAGGCCAGGTCGAAGTCGATCACCGCGGCGCTCCCTTGCTCCTCCATGCGCGCACCGCCGAAGGCTCGCCGCCGCTTTCCCGCGGCACCGCCATCCTCGTCATCCACCACGATCCCGAAACCGGAATCCACATCGTCCGCGCCCTCTAACAAATTCTCCCTACCCCACCCAGACCCATGAATCCCATCGCATCCCTCCCGCTCGCAGCCATCGAACCCGGCGTCATCATCGCCATGTCGATCGGCGCCGTCTTGGTCGTGATCATCGCCGGTGCCGTCCTGTTCTCGATGTTCTATCGCAAGGCCCAGCGCGGCCAGGCGCTGATCAAGACCGGCGTCGGCGGAACCAAGGTCAGCTTCAACGGCATGACTGTGATCCCCGTGCTGCAACGCCTCGAAACAATCGATATCTCGCTGAAGCGCGTCGAGATCGACCGCACCGCCAAGAACGGCCTGATCTGTAAGGACAACATGCGAGCCGACATCAAGGTGGCCTTCTTCGTCCGGGTGAACCAGACCGAAGACGACGTCCTGCGCGTCGCCCAGTCGGTCGGCTGCGAACGCGCGTCGAACACCGATGAAATCCGCACGCTTTTCGACGCGAAGTTCTCCGAAGCCCTCAAGACCGTCGGCAAGCGCTTCGACTTCACCGAGCTCTACGAAGAGCGCGAGACCTTCCGCGACGAGATCATCAAGATCATCGGCACCAACCTCAACGGCTTCGTCCTCGACGACGCCGCGATCGACTACCTCGAGCAAACCCCGATCGAAGCGCTCGATCCCGACAACATTCTCGACGCCCAGGGCATCAAGAAGATCACCGAGCTGACCGCCATCCAGGCGAAGCTTTCCAACAACATCCAGCGCGACAAGGAGCGCGTCATCAAACAGCAGGACGTCGAAGCCCGCGAGGCGATCCTCGAGCTCGAACGCCAGCTCGCCGAGACCGTGGCCAAGCAGCAGCGCGAAGTCGAAAGCGTGAAGGCCCGCGAGGAAGCCGAGACGATGAAGGTCCGCGAGGAAGAGCGCCAAAAAGGCCAACGCGCCCGGATCGCCGCCGACGAGGAAATCGAGGTCGCAACCCAGAACAAGGACCGCCAAGTGCTCGTCGCCCAGCGCAACAAGGAACGCACCGACGTGGTCGAAGTGGAACGCGTGAAGCGCGACCAGCAACTCGAATCGATCGAACGCGAGCGCGTCACCACGCTCAAGTCGATCGAGAAGGAGAAGGCCGTCGAAGTGGAGAAGAAGTTGATCCAGGACGTGATCAAGGAACGCGTCGCGGTCGAGAAGCTCGTCGTCATCGAGCAGGAGCGCATCAAGGACACCGAGGCCTTCGCCGGCGCCGACCGCGCGAAGCAGGTGATGGTCACCCAGGCCGAGGCGCTGGCTCAGGAAGAAATGATCCGCAAGGTGAAGGAAGCCGAGGGCTCGCAGGAAGCCGCGAAGCTCCGCGCCGACCAGGATCTCTACGAGCGCGTGAAGTCCGCCGAAGCCTCCAAGAAGTCCGCCGAACTCAAGGCGGAGGAAATTGTCATCGCCGCCGAAGCCGAGGAAAGCGCGAGCCAGAAGCAATCGCACGCCAAGCAGATGATGGCCGAGGCGACCGCCAAGGAAGCCGCCGCCGTGGGACTCGGCGAGGTGGAAGTCATGGTCGCCACCGCCGATGCCACTCAGAAACAGGGCACCGCGGACGCCGAGGTCAGCCGCCTGAAATTCCAGGCCGAAGCCGAGGGTATCACCAAGAAGGCCGAGGCGATGAAGCTGCTTGAGGAAGCCGGCCAGTCGCACGAGGAGTTCAAGCTCCGCCTCGACAAGGAGAAGGCCGTCGATCTCGCCGGCATCCACATCCAGAAGGACATCGCCGAAGCCCAGGCCCGCGTCATGGGCGAGGCGATGAAGTCGGCCAAGATCGAGATCATCGGCGGCGAAGGCAAGTTCTTCGAACAGATCGCCGGGGCCATCTCCCGTGGCAAGTCGGTGGACCGCATGGTGTCCAACAGCGAGGTCCTGAGCGACGTGAAGGAGACCTTCTTCAACGGCGACCCGGACTACTTCAAAGCCCAGCTCCGCGAGTGGGCCGCGCAGTTCGGCGTGAGCAGCGAGGACGTCAAGAACCTCACCGTCGGCGCCGCCCTCGCCCAGTTCCTCGGCAGCGCCAGCGGCGATACCCGCAGCAAGTTGATCTCCCTCCTCGGCGCCGCCGACCGCTTCGGCCTGGCGGATGAGAATGCCGGGAAGGTGCTGAAGTGAAGAAATTGGAACAACGAAATTGGCGAAATAAACGAAAATTGAAGAAGGAAACCCATGAGCGAGATCCTTTACAAGGAGGAGAGCTACGATGTGATGGGAGCTTGCTTCGAGGTGTATCGGGAGAAGGGCTGCGGCTTCGTCGAGCCCATCTACCATGAGTGCCTCGAGATTGAGTTCGAGCTGCGGGGAACCCCCGCAGTCCATCACCCGGGCCTGGAGATCAGCTACAAGGGCCGGCGTCTCCGTCGGAAGTACGAGGCCGATTTCGTCACTCACTCCAAGATCCTGCTCGAAGTCAAAGCGGTGAAGTCCCTCGACGACTCGCATCGCGTCCAAGTCATCAACTACCTCAAGGCCACCGGCTTCAAACTCGGGATCCTCGTCAACTACGGCCGCGTCGGCGGCCTCCAATGGGAACGCATCATCCTAGCCGACTGGCTCCGCGAGCACGGCGAGCCCCCCAATCTCCACTCTTAAATTTCGTCTATTTCGTGCTTTTCGTTGTTCCCCTCTTCCACCCATCCCCTGGAGCAACGCGAGACTCCCGATCACCATTCCTAATTTCACCAATATCGTCCCCCTCGCTGTCCCCAACTTGCACTTGCCCGATGCCCAAAGGAACTTCCAAGAAGGATCAGGCCCATCCCGGCCCTCTCGAACCGCACCGCGCTCTTCCCACCAAGCTGACCTTGGAGGAATCGTTTGTCGCAATGGCCGCTGATCCCAGCGATCGGGCGATCGCCCTCGAGTGGGCCGAAGCCCCGCTCTCTCAAATACCCGTTGAGGAGCCCTACTCCTGAACCCGCTGCTCCGGTTAGGGTTTTCGGATTTAAATTTCGCCTATTTCGTCCTTTTCGTTGTTCCCCTCCTCCGCCCATCCCAATCCCCGCGAGCAACGCGAGCCTCCCATCTCTCTTCTAAATTTCGCCTATTTCGCCAATTTCGTTGTTCCCCTCTTCTTCCTGCTAGATGTCCGACTCACCCCCCAAACCCGACCAGCTCGAAGGCGGCGCGTATGAAGTCATCCGCGCCCGGCTCGACAAGCACGCCGCCACCCTCCGCAGCGGCCTCGATGCCCTGAACGCCGAACGCCTCGAGGTCTTCGGCGGCATCCAGACCGCCCTGCTCGGCACCGAACGCGTCGCCACCGAGCACAACTGCGTCGCCCGCGACCTGGTCGCCGTCGGCAAGCACCGCTTCCTCTTCGGCTACAACATCCAGTTCGGCCTCAAGCAGACGACCGATATCAAGGACGTCTTCGCCGCCTACGACTACAACCCGGAAACCCGCGGCTTCACCGCGCTGCCCGTCGACCAGGTCCTCGCCGACCCGCGCTTCGCGGAGGACTTCGCCTATCTCTTCAAGTACTACCGCGAGGCCGTCTTCCAGAAGTTCATGGTCATCGGTCCCCATCTCTACCTGAAGATGCGGTCCGGCAAGACGATTGACGACATCAAGGCCTTCAAGTGGCGCATCAACGCCGACGGCAGCCTCGAATACCTCGGCAACCGCTTCGACCACGAGGTCGTCTATCCCGCCCAGCAGGAATTCCAATGGCAGCGCGCCCACCGCGGCATGCACCGCCCCGGGATGCACCCCCACATCTCGATCGAGGACCGCGTCTTCGTCGAGACCGTCGGCGGCGACCTCACCGTCAAGATCGAGGACAACACCGCCAGCGGCCAGGGCATCTACTCCGAGCCGGTCACCGAAAGCGACCAGACGCTCGACGACGCCGAGATCTTCTACGCCATCGTCGGCTCGCTGATCCTGCTGAAAATCCTGCCCTATCGCGAAAGCCTGCACCGCCACCTGGTCTTCAACGACAAGACCAAGACCGTCCACCGCATCGACGCGATCGGCGACTCCTGCGTGCTGCTGCCTGATGATCACGGCATCATCTTCGCCAACGGCTACCTGCTGCAGACCGGCGAGGTGAAGACCTTCGACCACGGCATCCTCGACATGCGCTTCGAACGCAAGGTCGCCAGCTCCAACGGCGAGGACTTTCTCTACTCCTTCTACAACCGCGCGCTCGGCGACTACGTCTTGCTCTCCTACAACCGGATCCAGCAGTCGGTCGAAACCCCCATCGTCTGCTCCGGCTACTCGCTGTTCGGCGACGGCCAGCTCGTCCTGTTCCGCGGCGACGGCCAGCCGCAGCGCCACCACGCCCTCCAAGTATGGCAAACGCCGTACTTGGACGACGAGACCAGCACCGCCGCCGCCACCAACAAGGACTCCTTCCTCTACAAGGTCGGCAACCCCGAGCTGGTTCGCGGCATGGCGGAGTCGCGCGAGCTGCTGACCCTACTCAACAAGGACGACTCCTTCGCCGGCCTCTACCTCGACATCGTCAAGCGCTCCGGCGACCTGCTCGACGCCTACTTCTGGCTCGACCGCGCCGAATGCCAGTCGCTCGCCGCACCCCTCCGCGAGATCAAGAAAGCCGGCGAGACCGCCATCGGCGAATTCGAGAAAGTCCAGAAGCTGCGCGCCGTCGCCATTGAACGCACCGGCATCGTCCGCAGCGCCGTCGAAAAGCTCATCCGCGAGACCCAGACCTCCCCGCCCGACGCGCTTCACGGCTTCGTCCACCAGCTCGCCAGCCTCCGCAAGCTGCGCGGCGAAATCATCGCCCTGCGCGATGTCCGCTACACCGATCCCGCCGCCGTCAATGCCTTCGAAAAGGAAGTCGTCGAAACCACCGACACCGTCTCGAACAAGACCGTCGAGTTCCTGTTAGGCGAGGACTCGCTGAAGTCCTACGCCGCTTCGATCGACACCCAGGAAGCCGCGCTTGCAAAGATTACCAAGGTCACCGAAGCCGACGAGGTCGCCAACGCCCTCGACCAGGCCGCGACCGAGTTGGAAATGCTGATCGAGATCGTCGGCGGCCTGAAGATTGCCGACGCGACCCAGACCACCGCGATCATCGAGCGCATCTCCGCCCTCTACGCCCGCCTCAACGGCACCCGCGGCTCCCTGCGCAACAAGCGCCGCGAGCTTTCCCGCGGCGAGGGCGAGGCCCAGTTCGCGGCGCAGATGAAGCTGCTGTCGCAGGCACTGGCGAACTACCTCGACCTCTGCGACACGCCGGAAAAGGTCGACGAATCGCTGACCCGGCTGATGGTCCAGGTCGAGGAGCTCGAAGGAAAGTTCGCCGAGTTCGACGAATACATCGAGCAGATCGCCGTCCGCCGCGAGGAGATCTACGATGCCTTCGAAGGCCGCCGCACCCAGCTCGTCGAGGCCCGCGGCAAGCGCGCCGGCGCCCTTTTCAAGTCCGCCGAGCGCATCCTCGCCGGCATCCGCAACCGGGTCGCGTCCTTCAACGAGGTCGAGGCGATCCATTCCTACTTCGCGACCGATCCGATGATCGAGAAGGTCCGCGACCTGATCGGCCAGCTCCAGAAGCTCGGCGATTCGGTCAAGGCGGACGACCTCCAGACCCGCGTCAAAACCCTGCGCGAGGACGGCGTCCGCCAGCTCAAGGACAAGAAGGATCTCTTCGTCGACGGCACCAACATCATCCGCTTCGGCAAGAACAGCTTCAACGTCAACACCCAGCCGCTCGAGATGACCATCGTCCCCCACGAGGACGCGATGGCCTTCCACCTCACCGGCACCAAGTTCTACGAACCGATCACCGATCCCGCCTTCCTCGCCACCCGCGACGCCTGGGACCTCGAAGTCCCCAGCGAAAGCCCCCGCGTCGCCCGCGCCGAATACCTCGCGTGGCAATTTCTGCTCCACGGCCCCTCGTCTTCCGACCTTCGACCTTCGACCTTAAGACCTTCAGACTCTCCGTCTTCCGACCTTCGACCTTCAGACCTTCAGACCTTCGACCTCTTATCGGCCGTTCAAACCTTCATGCAGCCCCGCTACGCCGAGGGCTACACCAAAGGTATCCACGACGAAGACGCCGCGAAAATCCTCGCCCACCTCCTCCCCATCCACGCCGAAGCCGGCCTCCTCCGCTTCGGCCCGCGCGACCGCGCCGCCGCCCTGCTGTTCTGGGAAAGCTGGGACGATCCCGCCAAGGACCGCCTCGCCGGCCAGTTCGCGTCCTACGGCAAACGTCGTAGTTTGTTCGCCGGCGGCGACGAGATCGGCGCGTGGAAACAACGCCTCGCCACCGCCTTCCGCACCTGGACCACCGACCACGGCCTCTTCCCCGACATCGACGCCGCGAAGGCCGCCGACTACCTCGCCGAGGAACTCGCCGCCGGTGGGTCCTTCCTCGTCTCCGCCGCCGCCGCCGAACTCAGCCGCCATTTCCACCAGGCCCTCGTCGCCAAGCGCGCCGACGCCGTCTTCAAGGACCTCCTCGGCGACCCCGCCAGCCCCGCCTTCGTCCGCTACGAGATCGCCCGCGACTGGCTCGCCGGCTTCGCCATCAATCATCCGGAAGCCCTGCAGGACACGCCCGCCGAACTGCTCGCCGCCGTCATCGACGAGACCGCCGTCCATTTCGCCCGCGGCGGCTTCGAACAGCGCGCGGTGAAGACCCTCCCGCTGTCCTTCCGCGCCGATGGCCTGCGCTCCAGCCACCCGCGGATCGCCGACAGCACGCTGGAAATCCACTACAGCGAGTTCCTCGACCGCCTCCAACGCCACGAGCGGACCGATGCCGCCGCCTTCCGCGCCCTTGCCGAACGCAAGTCTCAGCTCACCGGCGTGAAGCGCGATGAGATGCGGCTGGACGAGTTCAAGCCGAAGGTCATGAGCTCCTTCGTCCGCAACCGGCTGATCGACGAGGTCTACCTGCCGCTCATCGGCGACAACCTCGCCAAGCAGCTCGGCACCGCCGGCGCGAACAGCCGCACCGACCGCAGCGGCCTGCTGCTGCTCATCTCGCCGCCCGGCTACGGCAAGACGACCATCATGGAGTACGTCGCCAACCGCCTTGGCCTCACTTTCGTCAAGATCAACGGCCCGGCGCTCGGCCACCGCGTCCTTTCGCTCGATCCCGCCGAAGCCCCGAACGCCTCCGCCAAGATGGAGATCGAGCGCGCCAACCTCGCGCTGGAGATGGGCGACAACGTGATGCTCTACCTCGACGACATCCAGCACACCGACCCGGAGTTCCTGCAAAAGTTCATCAGCCTCTGTGACGCCCAGCGCAAGATCGAGGGCGTGTGGAAGGGCAAGGCGCGGACCTACGATCTCCGCGGCCGCAAGGTCGCCGTCGTCATGGCCGGCAACCCCTACACGGAAAGCGGCGGCAAGTTCCAGATCCCGGACATGCTCGCCAACCGCGCCGACACCTACAACCTCGGCGACATCCTCGGCGGCCACGAAGCCGCGTTCAAAGGCAGCTACATCGAGAACTGCCTCACCGCGAACGTCACGCTGTCGAAGCTCGCCAGCCGCTCGCAGAAGGACGTGCTGATGCTGATCCGCGTCGCCGAAACCGGCAGCCGCGACGGCGCCGACTTCGAGGGCAACTACACCCCCGCCGAGATCGAGGAAATGCTCGCCGTGGTGAAGCACCTCCTTTCCGTCCGCGACACCATCCTGCGGGTGAACCTGCAGTACATCAAAAGCGCTGCCCAGGAAGACGCCTACCGCACCGAGCCGCCCTTCAAGCTCCAGGGCTCCTACCGCAACATGGCGCGCATCGCCGACAAGGTCCTGCCGCTGATGACCCCGCAGGAAGTCCGCCAGATCGTCATCGACCACTACCGCAGCGAGTCGCAGAACCTCACCGCCGCCGCCGAGGCGAACCTCCTGAAGTTCTACGAAATGGAAGGCCTCCTCGACGAAACCCAAGCCGCCCGCTGGGAGCAGATCAAGAAGGAGTTCAACAAGCGCAAGCTCATGGGCGGCGCCGGCGAGAACGACCCCGTCGCCCGCGTCGTCGCCCAGATGACCCAGTTCAACGACGGCCTCGAAGCCATCAAGGACGGCATCTCCGCCGCCGGCCAAAGCTATTCCCAGCCGCAGACCCTCGCCGACCCCACCATCCAGCAACTCCGCCAACTCATCGAAGGCCTCCGCGCCGTCCCGGTGCAAGTCGACATCAAGGTCGTCCCGGTCCAGGACGAGAAAGGCAGCATCGAAAAGATCGACGCCCCCGACAGCCCCGCACTGGAGTTCAAGCCGGAGGTGAATCAGGGCCAATAGGAAGGACAATTCCAGCTAATGTTAACCCGCGACGCCAAACCCTGTTTACGCGACCCCAGTTTCGAAGTGATTGGTCGCAAGATCATGTTCAGCCAATAATGTTGCTTCCGCTAGAATCGCATCGAGGACTGCTTCGAGTTTTTCCGTCCGGTAAGATCCATCCAGCAGAGCGGAATCAGTCTGGCCAAGAAAGTGCTTGGTATATGATTCCTTGAAATCCAGCGCGCCGTGCCAGCGCTCAACCTCCTTCTTGTAGTTGCTCCAGATCACGACCGGGCCTTCTCGGCCAGGTAAGTTCAGGTCGAGGTAACATTCGATCGCCGCCGCCCGCTCGTTGATGTCCGTCGTCGTCGTTCCTTCCGGTCCACGTGCTGGAAAGTTCCGAAAGTCGTCCAGTGCCGGCAGAACCATGGCCCGCATGTTCACGGGCTTCTGCATCCCCTCGATTCTGCGAAGTCCCGCGCAGCCTTCGCCATCATTGTCCAAAACGAAAATGATCCTGTTCTGGACGTCGATGTGCACCAGGCCTTCAGCGAACTTCACCAAATTGCCCGTGCCAGGGAACGGATGGCTGAGATCGACATCAATGAACCGGAAGAAGTCCGCAATGTCGGGTCGGAGCACATCCACCGCGCGTCGGAGAATGCGGGCATCCGAAGTTCCCTCTGTCGCAATCAGAAGGGCCTCCTTGCGCCGGGTCCCCGGCAAGAACGCATCCAATTGGACCCAGCCAGCTTCTACGATAGGCCCATATTGCCAAATCACTTCCGCCTCGCGGTTAGACTGACCGCTACCAAACACTTGCAGCATTGAATAGGCACTCAAGATGCAGACGGACGCACCGAAGAAGCTGCGCTCCGACCAGAACAAATAGTTTTCGGTGACGTCTCGCGGAATACGCTCCAGTTCCATTGCCATGCCGTTGAATCGACCGCGCGACTGTTCCTCGTCGTCATCGCTCACGCCACCAATGTAAGTGTCGTCGAGATCAGCAATATTGAACCGATTGCAGAATCTGAAGAACTCATCAAAGGACATGTAATCCACTCTTGTTTTGTCTTTTTGGTGTTCCCAAGACGATTGTTCGAGCTGCTCCGCGACTACCGATTCGTACTCTCGGCGCGCAGACTCCAACGTGAACCCGAGGAGGTTCAGACGCGGCAGAACACGGGCCAGCGGCCTGACAAAGGCAGCTTCCTCTCGGGCCTGTGCTTCAGCATCCTCCCCCGCAAATTCGTAATCATCGACAAATCCGCTCCTTCGTCGCCGCGCACGGTCGCTCACTTGGAAGAGATGTCCGTGATCCACACCCATGTGGTTTTTGGCGTAGTCTAGAGTGATGCCGCCAAGTTCCAGCTCAATTGAAGTTCCCATCTGCACCTCGTTTAGTTCGAGTGCGTGAAAGGATCATTGACTGTGCAGGAATTGACAGGCGAAATTTTCCGGAACAGAAGGACCGACAGATCCTAGCGAGACAAAAAGGGACTCAGGAGAAATCGATGAGTCGCATGCGCCACTGATCGCTCCAAGCTTTGGCAACACACCGTTCGGGCACTCCCAATGCAGCCAATAGCCCTGCCTCGACGACGAACCTGAGCTTTTCGTTGAAATAGAGGAGTGCCGTGCCGTCCAAGACGTCGGCATCGGTTGTCGGGCTGGGCTCTCCGTAATGGGTCCAATAGTTGCGGGTCTTGCGGAACTGATTGATGAAGTCCTTCTTGGGTCCGAGCAGAGCCTGGAGCTCCGGCGGGGCACCCTCCCATGCCGATTTGGCAGCTTGATTCAAGTCGGTGTTCTGCTTCGAGCCTCCGTTCCGTCCTCGATGCATCGATTCGACGGCTTGGGCGAGGAACAGGAATTCCTCGTTCATCCACAAGTCCCGGGGAGCAGTCGTCGCGAAGAACCGGTGAAGCACCGCCTCCCAACTCGTTTCGAGATCATGCCACCGGCCGATCACGCCAGCGAAGTCGCTCGCAACGTCGGAGTAAGTGAAGTGGAAATCATGATCCCCCCGTTTCGGATGAAGCGGGTCCGCCGAGTTTCTTCTCCTCAGCCATACGCCGTAGCCTTCAAGGGGAAACTGGCCGGCATCGACTTCCGCGCATTCGGGATACAGTTCCAAGTAGGAGAGATCCAACGTGTCACGCGTAGCGAGGCTGAAAAACCACTCCCACCGGTGCGCTCGCTCCAACACTTCGTTCCACTCCAACGACTTTTCGAAGAGCAGGTCCAAGTACACTTCGCCGTTCAATTCGAATCGCTGGGCACCATAGGACATGCTCCAGGCACAGAAAAACTGGCTCGACCGATAGCCGGGCAATCCAAGTGGAACTGCGAGGTCCCGTGCGACCGGAATCGTGATCTTGGACAGTCGCTTCTTCCCCTCGTCATCCGCGTAGGTTTCGCTGTGGTGTTGGAAAGCGCAACGCCCGACCCATTCGTCGAGGTGGTCAACTCGCAGGCGAATCCCGCCAAATTTCATGGCTTTCGGGTCAACGTGCGCGCCAAAGACGACCCCTTGGCAGGAGAACTCGAAACTGCTCATCGCAAGCGTACTCCTCGACGAACCTGACGAGGCGCGGATCAGGGTGATCTCCTCCCCATGCTCATCGTGACCGTAGAGAAGCGGGTGAAAGGGCAGCCGCCTTGCTTCGTTGAATGCCTCGCTCTCGAGCCTTAAAGTTCCGCCCTTCGCCGGCCTCTGTGCGCCGGGAAACATGTTGAGAAAGCCACCGTAATTGAATTGCTGGGTGACCAACTTGGCGTTCTTGCCTGCCTTCAAGTGGAGTGTTCCCGGGAAGGAATTGGCGTCGTCACCAGGAAGCCAGAACATGCCGGTGATCGGCGTCTGGTCATGAGTCAGCAGAGGTTTCCGGGACATGGCAGGATGAAAGGATTTCGGGAATTGAGCGGCGTCGAACTGCTCACTTCTAGCTTCGGCAGCTCTAAGATTGGGGCTAAGAGTTGAAAAAGACGGAGGCGAGGGAAAGGAGAAACCAGCTTCCACCCGAGCTGGCGTTGCACGCGCTAAGTTGCTGGGGATCTGTCAGCCTTCGTTCCCGGTGCTACCGTTAGTTTTCAAAAACGATCTTGGCAAGGCGGACCGGCAAGCTACCTTCCAGCCCATTCGCGTCAGGTTAAGGCCCGGATCCCTGATTCCACGGGGGATTGACGACGCCGTTTGTCCCGCATGACGTGGTCGGGGTAGGGCTCGAAATCGA
>JAYTLR010000095.1:0-101069 GCA_043729195.1 Akkermansia sp. | reverse complement strand
TCGATTTCGAGCCCTACCCCGACCACGTCATGCGGGACAAACGGCGTCGTCAATCCCCCGTGGAATCAGGGATCCGGGCCTTAACCTGACGCGAATGGGTAGTGTCCTAGACTCCTACCACCCTCCGGCGTGATCCTCAAATACGAGCACTCCTCCAGCTGGATCGAGCCATCGTCGGGCTCGCATGAAACGTGCTCGGCGATCAGTGCTGCGAATCCTGGCTTCGTCTCCAAGAGGGCCACGAGCGTCTGCTCCGTTGCAACCACGCACGAAGGCAATTGGTCAATCGTTCTGAGCTGGGGATTCGTCTTCATCCAATTCTTGCCTAACAGTTTTATTCACCGACCGGTCGGAATTGCCCCCTGATCTCCGACCGGTTGGAGCACTAGGACAAATCCGACCCGTAACTACGGATTTCTGCGAACATCGTTCATGCTCGGGACGCTAGCCCTTCCATGATGGCGATCCAAGGGGAAATCCGGACGTGTTGAGCGAGGATCGTGATGGGGTCGATCAACCGAGTCGCGGAGGCTGTGAGGGCGTCGAAGAAGGTGCCGAGTGGCTTCCGGCGAGCGGTTGTCGCGGGCTTTTCAATTTTGCAGGACACTCAAGCGGAGGAACACTCCTTTGAGCGGAGCCCCCGTGACCGATCCCGTGATGGTGACGATGTCATGATCCACCGGGCTTGAATCGACCGACTGGACAAAGGTGACGATCGTACCCGAAACCGCCTGGCCCGAGGACGCCCATTGCGAGAGGTTGGGTGACCATTGCACCGTGCCCGTCACGTCCGGCGCGTTTTTGTTCCGGCGGAATTGAGCGGTGAAGGGGCCCGATGCGGTGACGACCGGCATGCTGATCCCTCCCCTTTCCCGTCCGTTCGAGGGCGACGTGTTCTGAAAGTATTCCACCAGGTTCTTCACTCCGTCGGCATCCGCATCGGCCAGCGGCCCCTGCAAGGGAACGGGAATCGAAGGATAAGTTCCGATCCATCCGAGGAATCCGGTCGGCAGGAAGCTGACCTGATCGACAAATCCGGCGTCGAGCCCCTCCGCTAAACTGGAGTCTTTGGAGTAGGTCCACCGCACGACGTGACTGCCGGCCGGGATCGGAATTGGTCGGAACAGCCATCCGGTCGCGCCACTGATCGAAGCCACGGGAGTTGCGTCCACCGCGATCTCCAAAGTATCGAATTCCTCCTCGCTGTCCGCCCGCCACCAGAAGCCGAGCGTGCCGGGTCCCGTCACGCTTGTCTCAAGCCAGGACTCGCTGGAATTTCCGATCACGCCACTCCGGGCCGAGTCGATCCCGTCGTGACTCGGAAAGAAGGTGCCGGTCCAAGGAGTGCCGCCGCCGGCGGACCATGGAAGGGAAGCTTGATCGAGCGCGACGGCCAGCGTGGGCGCGGGAGCGGAACCGGCCAGCGCCAAGGCCAGACGAATGTCGCCGACTTCGCTATCATATCCGTCAACCGCGATGTGATAGGTCTGGCCCGCCGTGACGGGGAAGCTCGCTTTACTGGTGAATATGCTCCCGCTTTGATCGTCATTGGAGGCGACCAGCGACAGGGCATTCACAGCGTTTCCCTGATAGATCGCAAGAACCGTGTCCATCCCGGCGCCGGCGCTTACGCTACCCGCCAAGTCCACGGTCAGTGTTCCGCTGATCGGGGCGGTCCACCGCCACCAGACCGAGTTCAACGGCGATACCGACGAGGTGTGATGCAACGGTTCACCGGATTCGCCGGTGGCCAATGCGTTGGTTCCTGTCAAACGGTCGATGCCCGGAGCAATCAAGAAGGCACTGGAGAAATCGTCGTTTGCCGGTCCCTGGACGGCCCCCGGAACGAAGGAAACATTGAGATCGATGCTTCCCTGTTCGGATCCAAATCCATCGACCGCAATCTGCAGGACGGCACCGGCTTGAACTGCCAGGCTGACGCTGCTGTTGGTCCCAATGCCGCCGTCATCGTTGCCGCCAATCACCAAAAGCCCGCCTATGGTATTGCCCGAGTAAACCGCGAGGGTGGTGTCGAAATCACTGCCGTTGGTATCGATCACGACCGTTCCGGTGGTCGGTGCCGTCCACGACCACCAGGCCGAAGCCAGGGGAATCGACCGTCCGATGTGATCGGTTTCACCCGTCTCTCCGGTGGCTCCGATGTTGGATCCGGAGACCGCCGCTGGTCCGGACCCGAGGAGCGTGCGGGCGGCGAAGTTGTCATTCGGCACCGAGATGGAATCGGGCACGAAGAGATAATTGAACACGATCGCACCTTCGGCGGCGCCGGCCCCGTCGATGGCGATCGAGTAGCTCTGGCCTGCCGTGACGGGAAAAGAAATGCGGCTCTGGACGGTGCCGTCGGAGTTGTTGGCGGATGCAATGGCGGCGAGGGAGCCGACCGATACTCCGGTGTAGGCGGCGAGCGTGGTGTCGAACGAACTGCCGAAGGTGTCGAGGGTGAGGTTCCCATCGGCGGTCGCCGTCCATTTCCACCACACGGAGGCAAGCGGGGTGGAGGCAGCGGCATGATTGGTCTCCCCGGTTTCCCCGGTGGCGAGCCGGTTGCTGGCGCGGACACGGCCGGAAGCGCCGGTGATCACGGCGGCGTCGGCGAAATCGTCGTTTTCCGGAATGATCGCGGTTTGTTCGACCGCCAGGTAGGCGACGGCGCTCAATGCAGCGCCTTTGGAGTTGCTGACGAGGACCTGATATTCGCCCTCGTCCCCCAAGGTGGCCGCGGGTTTTGACCAAACCGCGGAAGTGGCTCCATTCACCACTCCACCATCCTTATACCACTGATAGGCAAGCGTCGCATCTCCTTGCGCCGCCACTTGGAGCGAGAACGGTTGACCGGCGAGGACACTGGTGTTGGCGGGATTGGTCACGATCACCGGAGCCCCGGGAGCGGCGCCGGTTTGCGGATGATTGAGTGCAATCGTCCCGGTTGCGCTGGAGTAGCCATCCACCTGGATGGAATAGGTGGTTCCGGCGACCGCGGCAAAGGTCACCGCGCTTTGCACTCCGCCGGCATCATCGTTGGCACCGACCAGGGCAATGCTTCCCACGCTGTTGCCGGTGTAGATGGCGAGGGTCGTGTCGAAAGAACTGCCGGTGGTGCTGATGGTCACCGATGAGGAGGTGGCGCTGGTCCACGACCACCAGACGCTCCTGCCACCCGCGACCGAAGGGTTGCGCGGTTCGCCGGTCTCCGCGGAGGCATCCACGTTGCTTCCGACCGACTGCGTGCTGCCGGCCGCGACGAGTGTGCGGTTGGCAAAGTGGTCGTTGGCCGGCGGCACCGCGATCGGGAAGGTGAAATCCGCGGAGCCGGGCGTTTTGCCGGGCGCGGTCGCTTCCACATGCAGCAGCACGCTGGTGGTGCCGGTTGGCACGCTCATGGGTGCCGAATAAACTCCATCACCTGCCACGGCGTCGGGCGAGGTGCCGTTGTCCTGGAGCCGGACGTAAGCCTGCGTTCCGAATCGGGCGTCCACCGTGGCACCCGGCACGGGAGCCAGATCCGTCAAAGTGACAAAGGTATTGACCGTCCCTCCCGCCCGCAGCGGGTTGGGGGTGGCTCCCGCCCTGATTTCCAGGATTCCGTCCGAGGCGACGGTGAGCGAGGACCGCGCGTCGAGGGTTGCGCCGGTCACCGACTTGCCCGCGAGCGATGACACCGGACGAGCCCCGCTCAGCAGGCGCTGTTTCAATTCGGTGTAAGTGGCAGCAGGATGAGCGGCCACCAACAAGGCGGCTGCTCCGGCCACATGGGGGGTGGCCATGCTGGTGCCGTCAAACGTGCTGTAGGCGGTGTCACTCGCGGCCGTGCTGGAGTAAATCGCCACACCCGGGGCGCCGAGGTCCACGGTGGTAAGCCCGTAGTTCGAGAAACTGGCGAGCTGGTCGCTGCGGTTCAGTGCCGCCACGGCGACCACGTTGGCCACGTCGTAGTTCGACGGGTAATTGATCACCTGATCGTTGTTGCTCGATTCGTTGCCCGCGGCCGCCACGAACAGTGCTCCGGCGTTGCGGGCCGCCACGATGCTGTCGTAAAGCCCCTGGCTGTATCCACCGCCGCCCCACGAATTGCTCAGGACCCTCGCTCCGCGGGCCACCGCGTAGTCGACGCACTCGATCCCGTCGCTGATCGATCCGGAGCCATTGGCCGAGAGGAATTTCAATCCCATCAGCCGCACGTTCCACGCCACCCCCACATGCGGGCCGCCGCCATTGGCAACGGCTCCAATGGTTCCGGCGCAATGCGTCCCGTGGTCGTTGTCATCCATGGGATTGCCGGAGCCGGTGATCGAATTGATGCCATGCACGTCATCGATATAGCCGTTGCCATCGTCATCGATGCCATTGCCGGCAACCTCGCCGGCATTCACCCACATGTTCGCGGCGAGGTCCTGATGCGTGAAGCGGATCCCCGAATCGATCACCGCCACAACCACGGACGCCGACCCCTTCGTAATGTCCCAGGCGTCCACGGCGTCGATGTCAGCCCCCGCCAAGCCGCCGGACTGGCCGGTGTTCCTCAGCCCCCAGAGCCGGCCGTCCAAGAAGGCGGCGTCGGTGGGAGTCGCTACCGCCCGCACCACCCAGTCGGGTTCGACATATTGGAACCATCCGGTGCCAACCAGGCTCTTGATTCGGACGGCAAGCTTCCCCGCCGCTTCATCCCCCTCCACCGGAGCGTCAAGCTGCAAGACAATCAACCCGGGAACGGTCACGGACCGGGTCACAATGGAAACCCCGAAATCCTCAAGTTTCTCCTTCAGTTCCTTCTCCGGGGTCTGGAGATCCGGGAGAAACCGCGCGATCAGCCGGTCGGGACGGGCTTCATGACCATCAAAAATCAATCCGGGCTCCCCACCGCCGCCCTCCGCCGCGCAAAGCGGGCCCGACCACGGCATGCAGCATGCCAACACCACGGCTGCAATCCAGGTCCAGCATGGGTGCGCCCGGAAAACACGGGCTGGAAGGCGTGAACCTGCGTTGATCAGAGGCCGCGGGGAGGACTCGGCTTGTTTAACAATTGGGAGGTTATACATTATCTTAGGATGATATCAATTCCTGTTCCGCAGCGCTTCGAAGGTCAAATGAATTCGCAGGCTCCCAAAAAAGCCCCGGTCGCGCGAGCGGCCGGGGCTTTGTCGTGGGAAAATCAGAGACCGGATTTCACTCCTCTTCTTCGATAAACTCGCCGTGGCCTTCCTTCTTTTGGCCCTTCAGCGTGTCGACGAGCTTGGCTACGGCGGGGAGGTCCTTGGCGATGAAAGCGGCTTCGACTTCGCATAGCGAGACGAAGAGCTTGCCCATCTGGGTGCGGTAGCTGGCGACGGCCTTGTCCTTGGCTTCGCCGGCCGGCATCTTTTCAAGCATCGCAGGCGTCATCGGAATTGCCTTGAGCACGGAATCCTGGGCTTCGCGGGCCGCCTTGGCACCCTTTGCGGGGTCGGTCTCGCGGCGGAAGGCTTTGTAAGCGTCGTCGAGCCCTTCCATCTGCTTGGCGAGCGGCGTGTCTTCTTCAGCACGCAGCGGGGTGGGCATCAGGCAGGCGGTGGCCAGCAACATCACGGGGAAAAATAGTTTCTTCATACGCGCCCGGATACAGCCCGGGCCGGCGGCTCCTGTCAAGAAGGCGGCGCGCGTTGAATTTCCGAGGCTCCTCCATGAGGGATCAATCCGGAGCCAAAGGCAGAAATCGGACCAGGATGGATGGGATGAGGAGGAAGTAGAGGCGCTTGCGGCAGGGATGCCGCAGCCACGGGTGGGCGGGCGGTCGCCCGGATTCTGCTTTTCCCGCTTCCCGCCGTCCCGCCGCCTCGCGCAAACTCCGCCGCAGATGTCCGCACCGACGCTCACCCCGATGATGGCGCAGTACCAGGCGATGCGCCGCTCGCTGCCTGACGACGTGCTGCTGCTCTACCGGCTGGGCGATTTCTACGAGATGTTCTTCGACGACGCGAAAACCGCCGCGCCGATCCTCAATGTCGCGCTGACCCGCCGCAACGCGGTGCCGATGTGCGGCGTGCCCTACCACGCGGCGGACAATTACATCGCCAAGCTGGTCAAGGCCGGCAAACGGGTGGCGATCGCCGAGCAGACCAGCGAACCGAAGCCGGGGAAGATCGTCGAACGCGAGATCACCCGGATCATTTCCGCCGGGTCGATCCTCGAAGCCCATCTGCTCGATGACCAGCGGCCGAACTACCTCGCCGCGGTCTTCCAGCTCGGAAAGGCCCGCGGCTTGGCCTGCGTCGACCACTCGACCGGCGAGTTCACGGTCGCCGAGTTCGCCGATGCCGCGCAGCTCGACGACGAACTCGCGCGGCTGACGCCGTCCGAGCTGCTGGTGTCCGACGAGCAGCTCGCGCTCTTCGGCGCTTTGGCCGCGTCGCAGCCCTACGATGGCTACGCCTTCCTGCCGGACCCCGCGCGGCAGATGCTGTGCGACCACTTCGGCGTCCATTCGCTCGACGGCTTCGGCTGTGCCGAGGCTCCCGCCGCCGTCGCCGCCGCCGGGGCGATCCTGCACTATCTGGTCCACCAGCTCCGCCGGCCTTGCGAGCACCTCCGACCGCTGCGGATGCGCGACCACGCCGGCCACGTGTTGATCGATGCCGCTTCGCAGCGGAACCTCGACCTCATCGATTCCCGCTCCGGGAAAAAGCACACCTTGCTCGGCGTGCTCGACCGCACCCGCACCCCGATGGGTGCGCGGCTGCTGCGCGACTGGATCCTCCATCCGCTGCGCGACCGCGACGCGTTGGCCGTCCGCCACGACTTCATCGCCGCCCTGCTGGCCCAGCCCTTCATCCTCTCGAAGTGCCGCGAATCGCTGCAAGGCATCCGGGACATCGAGCGCACCGTCGGCCGCCTTTCGCAAGGTGCCGGAAACGCCCGCGACCTCCAGTCGCTCGGCAATTCCCTCGCCCACATCCCCGCTCTCCAGGAAGACCTCTCCTGCCTCAGTCCAATCAACAATCAACAATCAACAATCAGCAATCTTCAATCCTTCCCCGACCTCGTCGAACTCCTCGAACGCTCCCTCGCCGACGAGCCGCCGGCCAATCTCCGCGACGGCGGGATCATCCGCGACGGCCATTCGCCGGAGCTCGACGAACTCCGCTCGCTCTCCCGCGACGGCAAATCGTGGATCGCCAAGTTGCAAGAGGATGAACGCAAGCGCACCGGGATCGAGACGCTGAAGGTGAAGTTCAACAACGTCTTCGGCTACTTTATCGAGATCACCTCATCGAAACTGGCCAAGGTGCCCGACGACTACACCCGCAAGCAAACGATGGCCAACTGCGAGCGCTACATCACCCCGGCGCTCAAGGAGATGGAGAACAAGGTCCTCGGCGCGGAAGAGCGGGCCAAGCAGCTCGAGGCCGAGCTTTTCCTCCAACTCCGCCAGCAGGTTTGCACGCGGCTCGACGCCCTGCAGCGGACCGCGGCGGCGATCGCGGAGGTCGATGTCCTCTGCGGCCTCGCCGAGACCGCGCAGACTCACGGCCACGTCCGTCCGGTGCTCGAGGACTCGCGGCTTCTCTTCATCACCGATGGCCGCCACCCGGTGCTGGAGCAGACGCTGGTGGAGGAAAAATTCGTGCCGAACGACACGACTTTCGATCCCTCCGACTCGCTGCTGCAAATTCTAACAGGGCCAAACATGGCCGGTAAATCGACCTACATCCGACAGGTTGCCCTGATCACGCTGATGGCGCAGACCGGGGCATTCGTCCCGGCGGCAAGCGCACGGGTTGGGATGGTGGACCGCATCTTCTGCCGCGTCGGGGCCTCCGACGACCTGTCGCGCGGTCAGTCGACCTTCATGGTCGAGATGAACGAGACGGCGCTGATTTTGAACCACGCCACCGACCGCTCGCTGGTCATCCTCGACGAGATCGGCCGGGGCACGGCGACCTTCGACGGCCTGTCGATCGCCTGGGCGGTGGCGGAGCATCTGCACGATGTCATCCGCTGCCGGACGCTCTTCGCGACGCACTATCACGAGCTGACCGACCTCGCGAACACGCGGGCTGCGGTGGCGAATTTCAATGTCGCGGTGCGGGAGTGGAACGAGGAAATCATTTTCCTCCGCAAGATCATGCCGGGAGCGGCGGACAAAAGCTACGGCATCCAGGTCGCGCGGCTGGCGGGACTGCCGAAGCCGATCATCGAGCGGGCGAAGGACATCCTTTCGCACCTGGAGCTGAACTCGTCCAAGCCCGATGCCAAGCTGAAGGGGCCGAAGGCGAAGAACACGCGGCAGGACCCGCTGCCGGTGGCGCATCCTCCGCAGATGGATTTGTTCGGGAATCTGTAGGTCATTCCTTGCCTTACGGTGCCAGGGATTGGTCGGCCAGGACGATGGATGGGAAACGGGCCCGCAAGGCGCGATTGCAAGAATGTTCGAACGAATAGGGTCCCAAGGTGTCGGCGCGCAGGTGCGATGATATCATTAATCAAAAGTTAATCTTAAACTGTTAGTTAATTAAATTAATCGATTTACGCATGAGCGAATTTGATGTTATGGACGCGAGGCCATGAGAAATACAATGATTGCGCTACTACTTGCCGGCGGCACAGCGTTCGCCGGGCCCACCTCCAAGGAAGTCATCCAACCGGCCCCCGCTGAAACGGGAGTCTGGGAGTGGTTTGCCGGTGCCAGTATCGGATACCTCTTCGACTACGAGGAGGAAATGTACAACGGCCACATCGGCGTCGACACCCCGTGGAACTGGGGAGGCTGGCGTTCCGCGTTCTTCCTGGAAGTCGGCTATGCCGAGACCGAGGACAGCACGCTGATCAACGACCCGACTTTCACCAACGGCGAGTCGCAGGCGGTCACGCCGCGCGGCAAGGGACCTGGTCCCGGTCCCGGACCCTTTGCTGTACCTTTCACCTCGGAGTTCTCAATGATGCCGGTAACTCTGAATTTCAAGCTCGAGCGGGAGATCGCCAACAACCTGAACTTCTACTTCGGTGTGGGTGCCGGGGTGGCTTTCACGTCTTTCGACGGCTACGCGAATTTCGCCCGAGTGCCTGATCTCTACATCTCGAATGACGACGAGGCTTTCTTTGCCCAAGTCTTCACGGGTCTGAACTACGACGTGACCGATTCGTTCGAGGTCTACAGCGGTTTCCGTTGGATCTACCTCGATGATAGCAGCATCGCCGGCGCACCGGCTTCCGGAATCGCGACCTTCGACGACGACTTCCTCGGCGAGCTGGGCGTGCGCTTCAATTTCTGAAGCGGTCGGGCCAATGAACCAGCGCCGGCATTCCCTTGAAGGGGTGCCGGCTTTTTGATGTAGCGGCGGCCTGCGACCGCCGGTGAATGGAATCGCAGCGACGGGCGGGCGGATTCACTCTCGGGATGGAGCGGGTAGCCCGGGTGGGTTCATTTACAAAGTGCGGCGGTCGCAGACGCGCCGCTACATGGATGACATTCGCGCGGCTGCAAGGATGGCATTCACGGCGTGCTGCAGCTCGTCACCCGAGATGCAGAGCGGCGGCATCAGGACCACGGTGTTGCGGATGGGGCGGGTGAGGAGGCCGTGGTCGCGGGCGGCGAGGCAGATGGGTGCGGCGTCGCGGCCGAACTCGATGCCGGCGATGAAGCCGCATTGGCGGATGTCGACGACTGCGGGGCAATCGGTTTTCAGGTCGGTTAGGAGCTTCGCCATCAGGGCGATTTTGGGCTGCAGGGTTTCCAGAGTGCGTTCAGTTTCGAAGATCTCGAGGCTGGCCAGCGCGGCGGCGCAGCCGAGCGGGTTCCCGGTGTAACTATGGCCGTAGTTAAAGGCTCGGTCGGGGGTGCCGAGGAAGGCTTCATAGACCCGTCCGGTGGTCAACGTCGCGGCCATTGGCAGGTAGCCGCCGGTCAGGCCTTTCGCGAGGCAGAGGAAGTCGGGGATCACGTCCTCGTGCTGGCAGGCGAACATTTTCCCGGTGCGGCCGAAGCCGGTCATGACCTCGTCGAGGATGAGGTGGATGCCGTGTTCATCGCACCAGGCGCGCAGTTCGCGCAGCATGCCGGCGGGCCAGGGGCGCATCTCGTTGACTCCTTGGATCAGCGGCTCGATGACCACGGCGGCGGTCGTGGCGACGACCTCATCCGGCAGGGCGCGAAGGGCATCGAGGTCCGCGACGAAATGGACCGGCGTGCCGTGCTTGCGGAAGCGGTCGTGGAATCGCGGGACGCCGCCGAGCGACGCCGCGCCCATGGTGTCGCCGTGATAGGCTTGGTCGAAGGCAATGAAGCCAGTGCGCTCCGCTTCACCAGTCTGCTGGCGGTATTGGATCGCCATCTTCATCGCGCACTCGATGGCGGTGGAGCCGTCGTCGGAGAAGAACACGCGCTCCAGGGTGCCGGCGGGGAAAAAGGCGCAGAGGCGCTCCGCCAGTTCGCTCGCGCGCGGGTTGGCGAAACCGAGATAGGAGGTGTGAGCCACTTCGCCGAGCTGCCGGATGATTGCGGCGTCGAGATGTGGATGGCGGTGGCCGTGGATGTTGGTCCAGATCGAGGAGTTGCCGTCGAGATACTTGCGGCCTTCGGAATCCCACAGCCAGGTGCCTTCGCCGCGGACCAGCACGAGCGGATCGCCCGCGGTCCACGCGTCCTGGGGCGTGAAGGGGTGCCAGCAACGGGCCTTGTCGGCGGCGGCCCAGTGTCGCGTGTCGTCGCGCATCGGGGACATTCTGCCGGGGCTGAGGCTGGGTGGAAACGCCGAATGCAGGAAGTTGGCATCGGCGGGGATTCTCGGGGCGAGACGCCCCGAGAACGGACTGGAGCGAGACGCTCCAGCCACGATACGCCCGCAAGCGTAGCTGGGGCATCTTGCCCCAGTCCGTTCCGGGGGCGTCTCGCCCCCAGGAGCCGGAACAGCCACGATCCTACGCGATCATGGAATACCGGATCCGGCGGCGCGTTGCAGAGTGATTCCGTTGGCAGGCGATGGCGCCCCAATTGAATCGATCTCCCTTTCCGCGGGCGATCGGCGACTCCCGGGACGGCGACCCCGGGTGATCCGCCGGTCGCCCGCTGTGTTTTTAAGGGTCAGGTCTTGAAATCGCGCAGGCGGAATGAAGTGAAGCCGATGAGGAACAGCGTCGCGTTCAGGCCGAAGAGGAAAGCGTAGGACTCAAAAATCTTCGGCCACGAGATCTGGTTCTCCATCAGGAAAAGCCAGCAGCTCATCCGCCAGGTCACGAACCATTCTTCGTAGGGGCGGAAGAAGGGGAAGTTCTGGAGGATCATGTCCACGAACAGCAGGGCGAGCGTGATGATGGTCGCGGCGGCCGGCTTGATCTTGAAGCAGGAGAACATGAAGGCCAGCGACGACAGGGTGATCATGCTGATGGCGATGCCCACCGCGCCGATGGTCAGGCGGCCGGCGCCCTCCGCCCATGACGGGAAGACGGCGAAGACTTTCATCTTTGGCTCCATCACGAAGAGGCCACCGTCCACACCCATCGCGGCGATGGCCATGAGGTAGCCGGTGATCCCGACGAAGAAGACGAAGGTGAAGGTGTAGATGACGATCGACGCGTATTTGATCAACAGCAGCCGCAGCCGGCTGACCGGCCGGGCCATGACGAGGCGCAGGTTTCCGTCCTCGGTTTCCTTGGCGACGATGTCCCCGGCGACCAGCGCGAAGAAGACCGAACCGAGCAGGAACATGCTCAGGGTCATGATCATGAAAGTGATCGACAGCGAGCTGAAGTAGGTCGCGAACGAGTAGCCGTTCCGCTCGATCAGATCGCGCATGTATTCCTGGCCGCGGCCGAACTTGTAAACGGTCAGGATCAGCGCCTCCATGACGACGAACACGGCGTAGCCCATGAACGAGCGGGGGCGGCCGAAGAGCTTGCGGAGTTCGCCGCGGAGTTGGCGGAGGAAGTTCATCGGGCGGCGGTGATTTCGAGGTAGAGGTCTTCCAGCGAGCGGCGGACCGGGGCAAAGGCGGAGACGCGGATGCCGTTGCCGACGAGCGCGGCGACGGTGATCGCGGGATCGGCATCGGGTGGCAGGGCAATGCGGCCGGGCGAGAGGATTTGGGCACCGTTGAGTTCGAGGAAGGCGGCGGCCTGGTCCCAGGGATCGAGGTCGACTTCGTAGACCGGAGCTTCCTCGCGCAAGTCCTTGAGCGTGCCTTCATGGACCAGCCGGCCTTCGCGGAGGATGGTCACGCGGTCGCACATTTGCTCGACCTCGGCCAGCAGGTGGGAGTTGAAAAGGACGGTCATGCCGCGTTCCGCCCGCAGGCCGAGGATGAAGTCGCGGAACCACTTGATGCCTTCCGGGTCGAGGCCGTCGGTCGGCTCGTCGAGCAGCAGGACTTTCGGTTCCGGCAGCAGCGCCTGGGCCAGGGCGAGGCGTTGGCGCATGCCGTGCGAGTAGGTGCGGACTTTCGAACCGATGCGCTTGGTCAGGCCGACGCGGTCGACGATTTCACGCGCGGCCTTTTCATCGAAAGGGCCGGAGTAGCTGGCGAGGATGCGGAGGTTTTCCCAGCCGCTGAGGTACTCGTAAAAGGCAGGGCTTTCAAAGATCGCGCCGACTTGGCGGAGGGCTCCGGCGTGGTCGCGCTGGACCGAGATCCCGCCGATCGTCGCATCGCCGCGGTCGGGGGCGACCATGCCGAGGATGATGCCTAGGGTGGTGCTCTTGCCCGCGCCGTTGTGGCCTAACAGACCGTGGATCTCGCCGCGTTCAACGGAAAAGGACAGGTCCAGCAGGGCCGGCTTGCCGCCGAAGGATTTGTGGAGGCCGGTGACGGTGAGCATGGAAGGAGACGGAAGACTTGAAGACTCAAGACACAAGACTGGAAACCGGTCACTGGCCGACGCCGAAGTTGACCTTGGTGGAGGCGGAGAGGTCGGCGTAGAGGAAGTTCACGCCCGACTCGCCGGGGTGCCACGATTCCTTGTCGCTGATCAGCGGGATGCGGTTGTCCTGGCCGGTCTTGCCGAAGAATTCGAGCCGCAGCCGGTTGCGACCGCTCTGGGAGCTGTTCCAAATGTAGCTGCACCCGGATGCCTCGTGGATCTTGTGGTCGGCGGGACAGTGGAAGACCTTGGAATCGGGCAGGTAGGTGGCGAGCGCCGTTTCGAGCACCGGGACATCCTCGGCTTTGCTCTTCCGGCCGGCGGCGATGTCGGGCATGGTCTGGCTGTTGTCCTGAAGGTAGGATTCGAGCCCGATGCCAATCTGCCGGAGGTTCGAAAGGCAACCGGCGGTCCTTGAGCGGGCGAGCACCGAGCGGCCGACGGGAATCGAGATTGCGGCCAGCGCGCCGATGATGGCGAGGACAACCAGCAGCTCGGTGAGGGTGAAGCCCTTGAAGTTTTTTGACCGCGAATGGAAGCGAATGAACGCGAATCGGAGGCAGGAAGGCTGGCAATTTTGATCCCAATTCGCGGCCATTTGCGTCCATTCGCGGTTGGAATTTCTCATCGGGAAGCGGGGCCGAATTGCTGGCCGCGGAGGCCTTGCATGACTTCGTTCATCGACTCCATCAGCGGGGCGAGGTCGAGCTTGGTGTCGGCATTCGCCTTTTCGAAATAGGCGCGCATGCCTTCGTTCGCGATGGTTTCGAGCAGATCGTCCCCGAGTTCCTCGGCGCGGGCCATTTCCTCTTCGGTCTTGCCACTGGTGATTTCGCTGAGGCCCTTCTCCACGAATTTTTTCCGCTCGGCGGGTGGCAGTGCGTCGAGGGCTTCCATGAAGCTGGCCATCGATTCGCGGATGGTCAGGTCGATGAAGAGCTTCTTCTCGTCACCGCTGAGCCGCCGGAACAGGTTTTCCACCGAGCGGTCGTCGCGGTTCTTTTCGCGTTCGTTGAAATCGAGGCGGTTCACCAGGCCGGCGATGGTCCGGATCTTCTCCTCGCGCTTCTTGGCGGTGGCGGAATCGCCCGGTGTTCCCGACCAATCCTCGAAGGCGGCGGAGTTCACTTCGGCGGCGACTTTCTCCGCGGTGATCCGTTTCGACCCGGCGTAACTGCGGACCGCGGCGACGATGCCCCACACCAGCAGCAGGATCAGCAGGGACTGGAGGAGGATTCGGTGGCGTTGCATCGCGGACAGGAGGTTATGCGGGAACTTGCGTGGCGCAAGAGGGAGGGTGCCGCCAGCATTCTCTGGTGATTCCGGCCCCGGATTGGAACCGCGAAAAACGCGAAAGATCGCGAAATCTGGAACAGCCGAAAGCCCTTCCCCAACCGCATCTTTGAGATTTCGCGGGCTTTCGCGTTTTTCGCGGTTGAAGTTCGAAGAAGGACTAGTCCTGACGGATCGAGGCAACGGGGGGGCTTGCCCGAGTTTGAGGGAGATCTACTTCGCGGCGGCCCGGCGCAGGCGGTCCATGATGGCGACGCCGAGGCCGGTTTCGCTGACGGGCTCGGCGACGATGGCGTCGAGCCCGGCTTCGTCGAGGACGCGCATGACGTGGAAGAGGCGCAGGGCGGCTTCCATCAGCTTGCCGCTGCCGGGGCTGAGTTCCTCAACGACGTCCCATTCGTGGAGGTCCATGTAGCCGGTCTTCGGGTCACCGCGGTAGCTGAGCAGGCCGTATTTTTTGCCGGGCTCGGGTTTGAAATCTTCCGGCTTGTCGAACATCAGCAGCGGGGTGCGCGGGGCGTAGTGGCTGGCGAGCTGGCCGGGGACGTCGGGGCGGTCGCTCGACTTTTTCTCGATCACCACCTTGCCGAATTTCTGCAGGTCCTCCTTGGTCACCGGCCCGGCGCGAAGGATGCGGATCAACGGGCGCTGATCGCCGCGGGCTTCGACCGCGATGATGGTGCTTTCGATGCCGTCGCGACACGCGCCGCCATCGATGATCAGCGGGATGCGGCCACCGAGTTCCTTCATCACCGCGCCGGCGGAAGTCGGAGAGATCCGGCCGAAGCGGTTGGCGCTGGGCGCGGCGATCGGGCGGCCGAGGGCGCGGCCGATAGCCCGGAAAATCACGTGGCCGCTTTGCCGCACGGCGACGGTTGGCAAGCCGCTGGTGACCAGGTCGGGCACTTTCGCGGATTTGGGCAAGACGAAGGTCAGCGGTCCCGGCCAGAAGGCTCCGGCGATGCTTTTCACGATGTCGGCAATGTCTTCCGGCATCTCGGCGACGTCGGCGAGCTCCTTGAAGGACGCGATGTGGACGATCAGCGGGTCGAAGGACGGCCGTTCTTTCGCGGCGAAAACCTTGGCCACGGCGTCGGCATTGAAGGCATCCGCAGCGAGGCCATAGACGGTTTCGGTTGGCAGGGCGACGATCTCGCCGGCATCGAGCAGCGCCGCGGCTTCGCGGACGGCGTCGTTCATGTCGTCTTCTTCGGTGGAGAGGATGCGGGTCTCGGGCACGACCCGGCTTAGCGTCCTGCCGCGGGGCGGACCAGCGCGTATTTACAATTGCTTACTTGAACCTTTGCGCAGGGGCGGAGGACCGCTAGTCTGGACCCATGAACCCTGCCGACGGAATCTCGAAGAACATCGTGCTGATCGGCTTGATGGGCTGCGGGAAGTCAACGATCGGGCGCAAGCTCCAGACGCTGCTCGGCTATCCGTTGGTCGATACCGACCAGTTGATCGAGGAGAAAGCGGGCATGGCGGTCGCCGAGATTTTCTCCCGCCGCGGCGAACCGTATTTCCGCGAAGTCGAGAGCGCCGTGCTCAACGAACTGTCGGCGCCTGGCGGGCCGCGGCGGATCATCGCGACGGGTGGCGGGATCATCGGGCGGAAGGCGAACCGCAAGCTGCTGGCCCAGCTCGGCTACGTCGTCTGGCTGCAAGCGCCGGTCGATGTGATCCTTCAGCGCACCGGCCGCAACCGCGACCGGCCGCTGCTGCAGACGGAGAATCCGCGGGAAAAGATCGAGCGGCTGCTGTCGGAGCGGAGTCCGCTTTATCATGAAATCGCGGATTTGGAGCTGGAGACCGCCGGGCTGGAGACGGAGGAGATCGCGTGCGGGATTCTGGAGAGCGCGCGGTATCACTTCGCGGCGAAGGCGTGAGATGCGGCAACGCCGCTCTTGGACTGTTGCGATGATTCGCAGCTTTTTGAGTGAAGGGTAGGGCGGGCATCCCTGATGGGTGGAGGCGATCTCATGGGGTCGCCGCGTCGCGCCAGAACGGATGGCTTGACCGTCCATTCGGAGAGCTGCGAATCATCGCAGCAGTCCGAGAGCCTGCGGCGGGGCTTGGCGGTGCGGCTCTGTCGGTGCATGCTTTTCGCGTGACGCCTGCCGAATCGATCAAGCAGCTCGCCCTTGAGGCGGGCTTCGACGACTGCCGGATCGCTGCGGCGGCGGAGGCGCGGCATGCGGGGGAGTTCCGCGAATGGATCGCCGACGGCTGCCACGGCGAGATGGCGTGGATGGAGCGGAAGCCGGAGCGGCGCTGCGATCCGCGCGAGGTGCTGGCGGGGTGCAAGGCGGTGGTTTGCCTGGCGCTGAACTACTATCCCGGTAGTAGCGCCGGGGAGGGCTACCGGATCGCCCGCTATGCTTGGAACGAGGACTATCACGACATCGTCGAGAAGATGCTACGGCGGATGGACGAGGGGATGCGGGCGCTGGGCGGAACGCAGCGGTTTTATGTCGATACCGGACCGGTGCTGGAGCGCGATCATGCGACGGCGGCTGGGCTGGGGTGGAACGGCAAGTCGACGGTGCAGATCCATCGGCAGCTCGGGACCTGGACCTTTCTGGCGGAGCTGCTGACGACGCTGGATTTGCCGGCGGATGCGCCCTTTGGCGATCACTGCGGGAAGTGCACGCGCTGCATCGATGCCTGCCCGACGAAGGCGATCACCGCGCCGCACCGGGTCGATGCGCGGCGCTGCATTTCGTATCTGACGATCGAGCACAAGGGGCCGATCCCGGAGGAGTTCCGCGAGGCGATCGGCGACCGGCTTTACGGCTGCGACGAGTGCCTGGAGGTGTGCCCGTGGAACCGCTTCGCGCAGGTTTCAAGGGAGAGCCGCTTTCATGCGAGGGAGGCGGTGTTCGAGAAGAAGCCGCGGGAGTTTTTGGCGCTGACGGATGAGGAGTTCCGCTCGCTGTTTGCGAAGTCGCCGATCAAGCGGATCAAGCGGTCGAGGTTCTTGCGGAACGTCTGCGTGGTGCTGGGGAATACCGGGACGGCGGAGGATTTGCCGGGGTTGAAGATCGCGGCGGAGGATGCGGATCCGTTGATCGCGGAGCATGCGGGGTGGGCGGTGGGGAGGATTGAGGGGCGGCTGGCTTAATGGGGCGTGTACTGGACCGCGGACTTCAGTCCGCTCGAAAGGCACCGAACCGGCGCTGCGGACTAAAGATCCGCGGTCCAGTACACGCGGGGTTCGTCGAGTGCGCGCGGTCATTCCGACACCCGGTCGTCGTCATTGCCTTCGATGCCATCCGGGCCGACGCAGCGGAGTTCGAAGGGGCGGGCGGATGAATCCGGAAGGCGGCGGTAGCGGTATTCGTTCTTCCAGGGATCGGTGGGAATCCTGGTAGCGATGGCTTCCCAGTCGCTCTCCTCGGGCAGTTCTTCCGGCCGGGTGACCAGGGCCATGAGACCTTGGTTGGTGGTGGGGTAGTCGCCGGTGTTTTTGTGGTAGGTTTCGAGGGCGGAGGAGATGGATTGGAAGTCGGCTTTGACTCGCATGTGCTTCGACCCGCCGGAGCTCGGGCCAAAGAATTCGTCGTAAATGAAGAACGACATCAAGCCCGTCACGATGAGGGGAATCGCGAAACACAGGGCGCGGATCATGGCTTTCATTCTAGTGCTTTCGATCCGACAAAGACCGGTCGTCCTTCGTGCCTTCGATGCCATCCGCGCCGTTGGAGATGAGTTCAAAGTGGTGGGGAGAGCCTTCCGGGAAGCCGCGATAGCGATACTCGTTCCGCCAGGGATCCTTCGGAACCTTGTTTGCAGTCTGCACCCAGTTGTCAGGGAGCGGCGGGGTCGTGGGGCGTTCGACGAGTGCTTTGAGACCTTGCTCGGTGGAGGGGTAGTGGCCGGTGTTGATTTTGTAGTTGCGGAGGGCGGAGCCGATGGAGCTGAAGTCGGCACGAACATCTGAGATCACGGCTTTGTCACCGGATGCGCTCTCTATCCAGATCACAACGGCGATGAAGAAGGAAAACACACCGAGGCCCGTGATCGCCAAAGGTTTTGCCAGCTTGCTCACACTTTACCAATGCCGGTGGGAGCTGTCCTTGCCGGTGATTCTTCCGGGGTTTCGAATTGAAAACGGAACGTTGGAATGGGGCTTGTTGAACGGGGCGTTTGATGGACCGCGGATCTTTAGTCCGCTCGAAATGCACCCGACCAGCGAAGCGGACTAAAGATCCGCGGTCCAGTACACACGGGGTCCTTCTTTCCCGGATGGTGGCTCAGGCAGGGAGGCATCAAGGATCCAGCGACGACTGATCGTCCTTCGTGCCTTCGATGCCATCCAGCCCGAGGGAACGGAGTTCGAAGCGATCATGAGGTGCTTCGCCGACGAGGCGGTATTGATATTCTCGCCTCCATGGGTCGGTCGGGATCTTGCCCCAAATCTGCACCCAGTCGTCGGGGAGCGGCGGGATGGTGGGGCGTTCGACGAGGGCTTGGAGACCTTGTTCGGTGGAGGGGTAGTGACCGGCGTTGATTTTGTAGGTGCGGAGGGCGGAGCTGAGGGAGTGGTAGTCGCTTTTGACGGGGGCCAGTTTGACTTCGTCTTCGAACCAGCGGTGCGGTGGATGTAACGCGATCACTCCGACTATCAGGACGGCGATGAACACAATGACCACGGAGTTCGTCTTCATATGTCTCTTTCGTAGGAATGCCGTTGAACCCCGGATTTGCCGGGACAAAGGGGGCGTGTATTGGACTGCGGAATTCAGTCGGCAGCGCCGGGTCCGGTGTATTTCGAGCGGACTGAAGTCCGCGGTCCAGTACACGGCAGGGTTTCTCGGGCAGGATGCTTGGGATTCCGTCCGCGAGATGATGACAGCCCCGTCGCACCCCCCTTCAGGGTGCCATCATCGGGAACGAAAAACCCCGTGCGATGCCTGATTTGCATCCACAAGTCACCCAGCGCCAAAGGCGCGCTCCATAGCAGCCTAGGCCGCAGGCCTAGGACTGAAACCGCAGTCATTCGCGAGGGCCAACGGTCCGTTCCATTTCGGTTACGGTCCGTGGCGGCGGATCGAGCGGGCCGTTGGCCCTTCAACAATCCAGACGGAAGGGACCTAGGCCTGCGGCCTAGGCTGGTATGGGATGGGCCCTTGGCCCTGAGATCCCATTTCGCTGATGAGGCTTGCGGCAGGCCCCGCCTCGCTGAAACGACGAGGGGCGGGGATGCCGCAGCCACAGACTGTGATGAAGAGGGCTTGCGGCAGGCCCCACTTCGCTAAAGCTACGAGGGGCGTGGATGCCGCAGCCACGGTTGGATCACCGCGCCTCGATCGGCGGGACGGGCATGAGTTCCTTCGGGCCGGTGTAGAGGGTGAGGGGGCGGTAGAGGCGGCTGTCGCGGAGCTGCTCGAGGACCTGGGCGGTCCAGCCGGAAGTGCGGGCGATGGCGAAGATCGGGGTGAAGAGATCGGTCGGGATATCGAGCGAGTAATAGACGGTGGCCGAGTAGAAATCGACGTTGGCGTTGAGGCCTTTCCGCTCGCTCATGATGGCGGCGATGCGCTCGGACATCTGGATCCACTTGGGTTCGCCGAGTTCCTGGGTGAGCTGGATGGCGATCTTGCGGAGGTGGGGCGCGCGGGGATCGAGCACCTTGTAAACGCGGTGGCCGATGCCCATGATCTTCTCCTTGCGGGCGAGCTTGCCTTCGACCCAGGCGTCGACTTTGTCGAGCTCACCGATCTCCTGGAGCATGTGGATGACGCCTTCGTTCGCGCCGCCGTGGAGCGGACCCTTGAGGGTGCCGATGGCGGAGGTGACGGCGGAATACATGTCCGACAGCGTGGCGACGGTGACGCGGGCGGAGAAGGTGGAGGCATTCATGCCATGGTCGGCATGGAGGGTGTAGGCGATGTCGAGGGTACGGGTGGCCGTTTCGCTCGGGGTTTCGCCGGTGATGAGGTAGAGGAAATGGGCGGCTTCGGAGAGGTCGTCGCGCACGGGCGGAAGTTCGAGGCCCTGGCGGAAGCGGTGGAAGGCGGCGACGATGACCGGAGTCTTGGCGACGAGGGAGAGGCCGATTTCCTCGACTTTCGCAAGGTCGGGCTCGCCGATCGCGACGCGGTCGTCGTAAAGGGCAAGCATCGAGACGCCGGTGCGGAGGACGTCCATCGGATTGGCGTCCTTGGGCGCGGCCTTGAGGAAATCGAGGACGCCCTGTGGCAGGGCGCGGTCGCTGCGGAGGCGCTGGTTGAGGGCATCGAGCTCCGGCTGGGTCGGCAGGCGGCCTTTGTGGAGGAGGAAGACGACTTCCTCGTAGCAGCAATTCTCGACCAGATCGTTGATCGAGTAACCGAGGTAGCTCAGCCGGCCTTCGGCGCCCTCCACGTTGCTGAGGGCGGATTCATTGGCGATGACTCCTTCGAGGCCTTTGGCGTAGTCGGTCATGGGGTGGGACTTTGGTTACGGGTGCGTAATTTGCACGGAAGAAAGCGGGTCGGGCGGAGCGCTGCAAGGGGAGAAATCCGGCGAGGCAGGAAAGCGGCGCGGGGATGGGAGTTCCGGGGGATTGCGGGTTGCGGAAGGCCGGGGGTTTTGGATGCTCGGGGGCATGACGGAAGCCGCCCGATTGTTCATTGAAAGCAGCACGCCGCGTGCCTCGCTGGCCTTGCTGCGTGGCAGCGAGGTGGTGTTTGAAGAGTCGTTTGCCGGCGACCGGAGCCACAACGCGCTGCTTTTCGCCCCGCTGGAGCGGGCGCTGGCGAGGATGAGGGAGGGTGAAAAACTAGTGGGGGTGGTGATCGGGACAGGTCCGGGAAGCTACAGCGGAACGCGAGTCGGGATTGCGGCGGGTCAGGGCGTGGCGCTGGTCCATGGCTGCCCGGCGGCGGGGCTGAGTTCGCTGGTGGCGGTGCCTTCGGCGGCGGTCGGGGCGGCGCTGGCGGTCGGAGATGCCCGGCGCGGCAGCGGGTGGCGGGCGCGGATCGAAGGAGGGCGGCTGGTATTGGGCCCGGACCTTTGCGGGGTGGCGGAATTGCAGGAAGAAGTCCGGGCGGCGCGGGAAGCGGGGCAGGCGGTGTTTTCGCTGGAGCCGGTGGGGCAGATTGGGCTGGAAGTGGCGGTGGAGCAGCCGGATGCGGTGCGGCTGGCGGCGGCGTGGCTGGCGATGGACAAGGCAGCGCGGAAGGAGTTGGAGGCAATGCCACCGCAGCCGGCGTATTTGCGGCCGCCGCACGTGACGATTGGCAAGGCGGGCCATCCGCTGCTGCGGAAGTAACTACTTCAACAGGGCCCGGATGGCAGCGGCGGGGACGCAGTTCTTGACCACCATTTGGAGCGGACCTTTCGGCTGGCCGTTGTCGGAGTCGTAGTAGATCGACTGGGTGCTGGAGACCATGCCGACGACCTTGCCGGCAGCGTCGATGACCGGTCCGCCGGAGGAGCCCTTGGCGTAGTCGGCGGTGATGCTCATCCAGACGGTGGCGGGCTTTTTCTTGCGGGCAGGCTGCTGGTGATAGCGGGAAACCTCGCCGGAGGTCTGCATGAAGAAACGTCGGTCGGGGTGGCTGATGACCCGGACTTCGGAGCCGATCTCGGCGGGGGTGCCGAGGGCGAGCGGGGCGAGGTTGTCCGCCTTGACGCGGAAGATCGCGATGTCCGCAGCTTCGTCGGCGGCGAGGATTTCAATGATGGGGTAGGTTTTTCCCTCGCGATCGCAGACGCCCATCGCCGCACCGGTGGCCTTTCGGAAGACGTGGAAATTGCTGACCATCACGCCGTCGGCGGTCAGCGCCCAGGCTGAGGCGATGCCGCCGGGGTGCCACTTGTCGCATTTGCCGCATTTGTAAACGGTGCCGACCATGTAAACGGCGGCGCTGAGATCGGCGGGGCTGGCGTCCGGGAGCTTGAGGCCGGAGATGGTTTTCGGTGCCCCCTTCACGGCCTTCGCGAGGTCATCGGCCGTAATGTGCTCTTTCGAGTCGGCAATGGATCCGATGCCGTCCTGAAACGAGGTGATCAGCTTGTTGTCATCGACCACGAAAGGCTCCGCGGAGGCGAGGCCGGTGGCGAGAAGAACGAGGGGCAGGAATTTCACAGACGACGCCATACGCTGAGGAGCGATGCGGTCCACTGGAATTTTCTCGCGGTCTCGCGGATGAGGAAGGGTTCGTCGGAGTGGCGGAGGAGTTCGAAAGTCCCGCCGAGCGAGGATTTCAGCCAGTCGAGGGTGCTGCCGGGCGGCCAGTTTTCCGGTGGCGTGTATTCGCCGAGCCAGGTGCAGGGGGTGGCGAGGACGAGTTCGCCGCCGGGTTTCACGAGGCCGGGGAGTCGGTCTAACAGGAGCTGCGGCTCGGTGAGGCGGCAGAGGAGATTGGCGGCATGGACGCGGTCGAAGGTGCCGAGGTCGGGGCGGAGGTGCATGGCATCGCCGGTTTCGAAGGAGACCTTGCCGATCGGAAGGCCTGTGGGGAGTTGGGCGAGAAGGTCGGTGCGGCGATGGGCTTCATCGAGCCGTTGGTAGGCCAGCGGGCCATCGGCGAGGGCGGCGGCGGCGCGGATGAAGTTTTGGGAGAAGTCGATACCGATGGTTTCGCTGCTGTCCCGGGAGAGTTCGTAGGTCGAGCGGCCGACGGCGCAGCCGAGATCGAGCGTGCGGGCGACGGTGCCCAGCGAGAAGTGGCGGGTGGTGCGGACGGCGAAATCGAGGGCGTCGCGCATGCCGCCGGGAGCGCTGGCGGGCAGGATTTCGTCCGCGCTGCCGAAGTGGAACAGCAGGTATTCGGCGAGCAGGCGCTCGGTTTCGTAGGGGTTGGTGCTCAAATCGCGTATGGGGAAGTTTTCATCAATGGACGGGCGTCTCGCCGGCTTTGGCCGCGCCTTCGTCGTAGTAGAAGTCGGCGTCGTCGTGCTTGGGCACGGGGATGTTGAGGATCTTCATCCGGCCGATCGCGCGGTGGCGGCAGCCGGGGCGGATCATCACGGCGCTGAGTGGCTTGACCGGCACGCGGTCGCCGTCGAGTTCGAGGAAGCCCTCGCCTTCGAGCACCACGTAGATCTCGGTGGTCTTGAGGTGGTAATGACTGGTCGGCTCGTCCTTGACCTCGAGGTAGTGGGCGGAGGCCGGGGCATCGGGCAGGTCGACGAAGGCCCGCCGGGTGGTGCCGCAGCAGCATGGAATGGGCGGGAGGTCGGCGAGTTCGACGGATTGAAAGCGTTTCATGACGAGTGGAGGGATTCACCGCCAAGACGCCAAAGACGCCAAGTTTGAAAAGCGGGAGATCTTGGATCGTCCGGCTTGGCGAACTTGGCGTCTTTGCGGTTCGGACTTCGAGGGTTGGTCAGTCGTCCGAAGCAAGGGCTTCCATCAGGTAGCGGGCGGGGCGGAAGTTCTCGATGAGGACTTCGCGCTGGTTGCCGCGCTTCATGCGGACCTGCTTGATGTTGAAATTCGGCGTCTTGTGGGGCGCGAAGAGGATGTCGTCGTGGGTCGAGTTCTCGTGCTTCTTGAACATCTCCGGGACGATGTCGCCGCCGAGATGGTCGTCGCGGCCGGTGGCGAGGTGGCAGGTGCCGAGGACCTTCTCGTCCTGGATGTCGGCGTAGGAAACCGGCAGCACCTGGGTGCCGAAGCCGAGCTCGCCGAGAGTGCCGGTCATCGGGTCGTCCTGGAGGCGGGCGTTGTGGCGGTCGATGGTGGCCTGGTTGCCTTCGATCAGCTCGGACTTAATGATGTTCCGGTTCTCGACGGTCAGCACGCCCAGAGTGCCGTCCTCGTATTTCATCGGGAAGTGGCCGCGGGCGTCCTGCGGGACGAAGTAAACTTCACCGGCCGGCAGATTGGCGATGTCGGGCTTTTTCCCCTGGCAAAGGCCATGTGATTTCTGGGCTTCCTGGCCGCCTAGGCCGAGCCAAGCGGTGAGGATGCGGCCGTCTTCGAGGGCGAAGTCGATCTCGATGTCGTCGGCTTTGGTGAGAGCGAGGCGGAGCTTTTCGGCATCGGTGGAGACGTCATAATAATCCACGGCGAGGCCGGAGTTGAGGATGATGTCGTTGAGCCCGTGAAGGGTGGCACCGCGGAAGCCGTGGACCTTGCACTTGGCGGTCAGCGGGGCGGTGGCGGAGAAGGTGGAGACGCAGAGGATGAGGTCGTAAACCGGATAGATGTCCTTCTCGAGCGAGAGCAAACGGCCGCGGCTGTCCCAGACTTCATCAGCGAGATCAAGGTTCGAGCCGCCGGTGATCTTGTAGGCAAACATTTCGCCGCCGGACATTCCGAGTTCGTCGAGCGCGCCGTTCTGGAGTCCGAGGTAGAAGACTTCGTGGGCCTTCTTTTGGACGGGGTAGCCTTCCGTTTTGAGGAAGGCGAAGTCTTTCATCAGCTCGGCCGGCTCATTGAAGTCGGTGAGGATGCAGACGCGGCAGCCTTGAGTGGGCTGGAAGACCGTGCCGAGCAAGCGGACAAGGTCGAAGGGCGGGAACTCGCGCTTCTCGGGGTGAAGCAGGATGTCTTCGGCGAGGTAGGCTGGGAGACTGGCGGTTGACATGGCACCCGAAACTAAGAAGGGAGGAACGACGCGCAAGGGTCGTTTTTGTATCAGCCGCCGCCGAGGTCCATGCCTTTGTCGCGCATGTCCTGGAGGACGGAGGACATGTCGTCGAGCCGCTCCCATAATTCCCGGACCACAAACAAGGGCGCCCCGGAGCGGACGGCGATGGCGATGCAGTCGCTGGGGCGGGCGTCGATTTCGACGATCTTGCGTTCCATGATCTCGTTCTGGGCCTCGAGGATCAGGCGGGCGTAGTAGATTTCCTGGTCGACGGCGACGATCACCGCGCGGCTGACTTTCGCGCCGAAGGCCTCCAGCGTGAGGAGGTAAAGGTCGTGGGTCAGCGGGCGCGGCGGGGTTTCGCCGGCGAGGGCGGAATTGATCGAGGCCCCGATGGCGAGGTCGATGTAGAAGACGATGGCCTTCTTGCCATCGCCCAGGAACACGGCGCAGCCGGCCGGGGTGGGCAGCAGGGCGATGGGTTCGACGCGGACGAGGGCGGGCACGGGTGCATTCCACTCCCGGCGGCGGATCATTCCAAGGGGAAACGCCGGACTTGTGTCGCCGCGCTTCACACGCCGGCCAGCAGATCGGTGATCGTCGCGGTGCTTTCCTCCGACAGCAGGATCATGGTTTTGCCATCGCGGGTCCAACTTCCGGCGGTGAGGCCGCCGGCGCTGGCGATGCGTCTCGCTTGGTCCTTGGGGGCTCCGCGGAGACCGCGGGTGGCGGTGGTGAAAAGATGAAGTTGGCGCATGCCGGGCAGCAGGAAGCATTCCAGTGACACCGGCCGGCCTTCGATGTCGTAAAGGTGGCAGCCCTTTCGCGGCAGGTCGTGCAGCGAATCCGGCAAGCTGGCGGTCCGCGGCGCGCCGGCCTTCCTGAGCCAGATGCCTACTTCGAGGCGATCCATGCTCATCAGGGACAGCGTCACGCCGTCTTTTGAAATTTTGGCGAGGCGGTCGACCAGATCGTCAAAGCGAGTGGCGCGGCCCACGGTCCACCACCAAGTGCCTGTGCCTCCTGCCAGCGAGGCGGCGGCGGCCCAGCCGATCCACGAACGCCGGGTGACGCGGGCTGGCGGGACCACGGTAAGGGAAGGCTGGGCGCGTGCGGCGCGCATCGCGGCAATGAGTTGTTCCTCGAAGTCCGCTGGCGGTTCATTCGAACGCAGTTCGGCCGCCACCGCGCGGTCAAACTCACGTTCTTTCGCCAACTCCGCGAGCAACGCGGGATCGGCCGATTCCCGCGCGGCACAGATCTGCGCGTCGTCGTCGTCCTTGCCGGACGGACGGGCGGCGCGCAGCACGCTGCGGAGGTTTTCGGGATCGGGCGTCATGGGGCGGTGAGGGAAAGCAAGCGGCGGATCGCGTCCTTGGCACGGCTGAGCCGCGACATCACGGTGCCGATGGGAACATCGAGCGCTTCGGAAATTTCGCGGTAGGAAAGATCATCGACATAATGAAGCGCGAGCACCGAGCGGTGCGGCTCGTCGAGCGAGTGGAGCGCTCGCATGGCGGCAGAGCCATCGTGAATGCGTTCCTGATCCGGCGCGGTGGCGGTGGCGATTTCGTAGGACTTTTCATCCAGCGTGCCGAGTCGCGCGCGGCTGCGGTGGAGCTTGAGGAACTCCCGGTGCAGCGTCGAGTAGAGCCAGGCTTTTACGCGGGAAGGATCGCGGATGTCGGCCCATTTGGTGGCGAAAATGACGGCGGTCTGCTGGGTCAGGTCGGCCGCGTCGGCCGCCGAGCCGCAGAGTGAAAACGCGTAGGTGTAGAGCCCGCGGTAGTGATCGCGGACCACCTGCTCCTGCCACAGTGCCGCCTCTTCCCCGTCGGCGATGGCCGCGGTGGATGAAGGGCTTGGCAGGGGGGCGAGGGACATCGGCAAATGAAAAAGCGCTGTTCCGCGGGGGGACGCGGGCTTGGAGGGGGACAGGAGGGAAATATTCCCACATAGTAAAAGCCGGCCACAGGACCACGCCGACCGCCCCCCCCCAGGTCGGCCGGCGTGGCTGTTAGGCAGGCCGGAGATCAGAGATTCTCGGCGGGAATCACGGTGGCGGTATTGTCACCTTCGACGTTGGTCCCGCCCTGGCCTTCGAAGGCCTGTGGCTCGCGGAAGCCGCCGGTGAAGGACGCCAGAGTGTTGTCGATGAAGGCATTTCCGAGCGACCGGGTGCTGACCGCGATGGCGAAGCCGAAGCGCGCGATGTGGTTGTTATAGATGCTATCGCCGCGCGGGCCTTCGGGCGAGGTGCCGCCTGGCGCGGGGTTGTAACAAATGCCGAGCAGATTGTTGGCCGCGGTGGCACCGCCAACCACCACGTTTTCCTGGATCCGGTTGCCGGCGGATTTCCCACCGCGGACGAAGATGCCGAGGTTCACGGAGGAGATGGTGTTGTTCTTCACCACGCAGGCGCGGCTATCGATGATCAGCAGGCCGATCTCTGCCGGTCCGCCGCTGGGTGGGAGTCCGTCGCCGGTGACCTGAATGTCCTCGATCGCGACGTTGTTCGACCCGGTGATCGCGATGTTCGCGTTGAAGCCGCCCATGAGGCCGTTGAACACGCTGACATTCGACGAGTTTTCCACCACGATGCCGCGGCCGGTGCCACGTGCTGCGGTAGAGATCCGCCGACCGTTGAGATTGAGCCGGACGCCGGACGCGCGAATGATGATGGCGTCGCCGTTTTCGACTTGCTGATTGCTGCGGAGGACGTAGTCGCCGGGTTTGGTAATGACCCAGGTGGTGTCAGAGGATTGAGCTGCGGCGGGGATGCTGGACAAAGCCAGGATGGCGAGCAGGGGTCGGAAGAAGGCCAGTTTGGTTTTCATGTTGGTTTGGTAGGTTGTTTGACTGCCGGTGATTGCCACCGGCGCGAACCATGATCCTTGCCGGGCGCTTTCTATTCCGTCGCCACGGAGATTTTTATCTCGGGGTGCATCGGTGGAGTTGTCGCACTGCCTGGCACGCGCCATCATTCCCCCGCCGGTGAGAAAGATCGTCCACATCGACATGGATTGCTTTTACGCGGCGATCGAGGAGCGCGAAGACCCGACGCTGCGCGGCAAGCCGGTGGGGGTGGCGGGCAGTTCGCGGCGCGGGGTTTTGACGACGGCGAACTACGAGGCGCGGAAATTCGGCTGCCGCTCGGCGATGCCGGTTTTCAAGGCGCTGGAGCTGTGTCCGCAGCTCGTTCTGGTGCCGGTTCATTTCGATCTCTATCAGGCGGAAAGTGCGCGGATCCGGGCGATTTTTGGGAGGTTCACGGAGAAGATCGAGCCGCTGTCGCTGGACGAGGCGTATCTGGACTTGTCGCACTTGCAGACTTCCGCGGCGGCGCTGGCCCGGGAAATCCGCACGCAGATCCGGGAGGAGACCGGTCTAACAGCATCGGCGGGGATCGGGCCGAACAAGCTGATCGCGAAGATCGCCAGCGACTGGAACAAGCCGGACGGTCAGCACGAAGTCGGGCCGGACGAAGTGGCGGATTTCATGCGGGAACTATCCGTCGGCAAGCTGTGGGGCGTGGGCGGGAAGATGCGGGCGAAGCTGGAAGCGCTGGGGGTGCGGACTTGCGGCGACTTGCAGCGTTTCGACAAGATCGAGATGTCGCGCCGCTTCGGGAAGTGGGGCTTGGAGCTGTGGGAGCTGTGCCGGGGAATCGACACCCGCGAAGTGGAAAGCCACCGGATCCGCAAGTCGGTAAGCAGCGAGAACACCTTTCGCGAAAACCTGACGTCGCTCGACGACCTGCGGCCGCCGATGCACTCGATGCTCGAAGGATTGGCAGAGGATCTGGTCCGCCACGATGACCGCGAAATCCGCTCGCTGGTGGTGAAGATGAAGTTCGCCGACTTCACCCGGACCACCGCGGAGAAGGCGCACGCGCTGCTGGATGCCGGGATTTTCGAAGAGCTGTTAGGCGAGGCGTGGCAGCGCGGCGCGGGGAAGCCGGTGCGGCTGTTAGGCGTCGGGGTGAGGTTCCGCGACCCGGAGGAGAAGGAGCAGTTGGAGTTGCTGTAGTGATCTTATCGCGCCAGATACTTCCGCGACTGCACCACGTATTTCTCCGCCCAGGACTTCACGTTGGCCTGCTCGTCGAGTGACAGGGTGCGCACGACTTTCGCCGGGGAGCCGAGGACCAGCGAGCCGGGGGGGATGATGGTGCCGCCGGTGACCAGGGCGCCGGCGCCGATGATCGAGCGCTCGCCGATGACCGCGCCGTCGAGGATGATGGCGCCCATGCCGACCAGCACTTCGTCCTTCACCGTGCAGGCGTGGAGGATGGCGGAGTGGCCGACGGTGACGAGTTCGCCGATGTAGCAGCCGTAGTCGTCGGCGAGGTGGATGACCGCGTTGTCCTGGATGTTCGAGCGCGGGCCGACGACGATCTCGTTGATGTCGCCGCGCAGGGTGGCCTGGTACCAAACGCTGCTTTCCTCGCCGAGGCTGACCCGGCCGATCACGTCGGCGCTGGCGGCGACGAAGGCGGTGGGGGCGATGTCGGGGGCGAAGGATTCGTAGCGTTCGATGGCCATGGCGGCGGAGTTTGGAGCCCGTCGGCGTGGCATGCCAGCGCATTTCCGGCGGGCGAACCGGTCTCCGCGCGACGGATGAAAGAGGTCCCGCGCCGACGATTCACTGGACAGCGGGAAGGAACACGCGGACAAGTCGGGATCGGAAGTCGCAAAGCACCCGGATGTCAGGCTTGACGGCGGGGCGAGCGACGCTTGGGTTCCGCCCTTCCGAATTCCCCATGCGCTGCTGTCTCATCGTCCTCGGACTTTTCGTCCTCGCCATCGCCCTTCGCTCCGCGCGCAAGGCCCTGTGGCGCAAGCTGGGGGCGCTGGTTTTCCTCGCGGCGAGCTTCATGGCATTCTATTACGCGACGGGCCGTTGGTGGGGCGGGCTGATCGGGGTGGTGATGTGGTTTTTCCTGCCCTGGGTGGAACTGCTGACCCGGATCCGCCGGATGCGGCTGCCGGTGGAAAACCGGCTGCGTGTCCAGGCACCGCCGGACCCGTCGTTCTTCCCGAACGCGGTCGAGGCTGCCGGTGCGATGGACGACGCCGGCTTCGAGCACGTCGACGACTTCGGCTGGGAATGGGGCGGGATGAAGCAGTGTTTCCGGCTGTTCTGGCATCCTGAAGAGCGGGCGGTCAGCGCCGTTTGCCTCTGCGAACAGGGCGACGTCGCGTTTGCGTTCATTTCGGTGACCTCCCGCGACAAGGCAGGCCGGCTGTGGCGGACGACGAATTTCCCGTTCTCGGCGACCTTGAAGTGCCCGCCGCAGATGCTTTGGAATCATGTGCCCTGCGAGCGAAACTGTTTCCACCAGATCCTGGAAGATCACCGGGCGTACCTCCGCAAGCTCAAGGTGGGCTCCGAATGTCTTCTTGTGCCGGACCCCGAGGAAATCGAAACCTTGATCGAGGCGGAAATGAAATGCCAAATCCGCTACAATCTCGAAGCGGGCATCATCCGGGAGACCGGCGACGGCTATTTCGAGTACACGTTCCGCGGGATGTTGTTCCTCTGGGGACAGTTCGTGAAGGACATGGTGCGGCTGTGCTAGGGGCCGGAATTCCATCGACGGCGGGGCGACGGTCCGGCGGAATCGCGGCGTGATTTTCCCGATCAGCGACGACGACCGCCACCTGCTGCGCCCGGCCTACGTGAGCATCGGGCTGGTGGTGATGAACGTGCTGGTTTTCCTGTTTTCCGTCTGGTCTCGGTACCGGCGGTGCTGGTGCTCGGGATGTGGGGCTTGATGCAGTTTGTCAGCGGGGCGGGAACGTTTTCCGCCAGCGGGGAAGAGACCGGCGGGGTGGCGTACGCGGCGCACATCGGAGGGTTCGTCGCGGGGTTGGCAATGGGCTTGCTGGCGCGGGTGATAATGAAATCGGAGCCCGACACGGTGTTCCGCCGGCAGTATGAGCGGGAGCCGGGGGTGAAGCGTTACTGGTGATGTCCCGGGAGCGCCGGTCCTCAGACCGGCAGCGGGGGACCATTCGAGCCGGTCTGCCTACTTCGCTGAAGCTACGAAGGCCGGGAAGGACCGGCGGTCCCGGGGGAGTCGCCTCGCACAAGCCGCGACTTTGGCTGGCCCCGGCGGTTCCCCAATGCCAGCCTACGACCATGACCATCCTGCCATCCTCGCGCCGTCGCTTCCTGCAAAACTTCACGCTGGGGGCCGCCGGCCTCTGGGTGCCCGGGGCATTCGCCGAGGCGCTGTCGCTGACGCCGAAGCAGACCGAGGGGCCGTTTTATCCGGTCGATCTGCCGCTCGACACCGACAACGACCTGATCGTCCTCAACGACGGCCTGACCCCCGCGCTCGGCAACATCACCCACCTCAGCGGCCGGGTGACCGATGCCAAGGGCGAACCGATCCGCAACGCGATGGTCGAGATTTGGCAGGTCGATCAAAAGGGCGTCTACCTCCACAAAGGCAGCGCCGGAGCCGACCAGCGGGACAAGAATTTCCAGGGCTTCGGCCGTTTCCTGACCGGATCCACCGGCGAGTATTACTTCCGCACCATCAAACCGATCGCTTACCCCGGCCGCGCGCCGCACATCCATCTCGCGGTGAAAATGAAGGGCCGCGAGAAGTGGACGACCCAGTGCTACATCAAGGGGGAAAAGCAGAACGAGTCCGACGGGGTGATCCGCCGCATCAAGGACGAGAAGCAGCGCGCGTCGGTGATTGTCGATTTCGCGCCGTTGCCCGGCGTGAAGACCGGCGAACTGGCCGCGCGATTCGATATCGTCATGGGATTTACTCCCATGGACTAACGGGTTTGCTCCCATGGCCGGAATCCGGCATGCTGCGGCCCGTGAAACGATTCGCGTTCTTTTTTCTCGCCCTGATCGCCAGCTCCGCCGCGCAGGAGTTGAAGCAGATCGGGCCCTGCCGACATGTCCCGACGGACTGGGCGGACGGCGACAGCTTCCAGATCTCGACGCCGGACGGCAAGGCGGTCACGGTCCGGCTTTACGCGGCGGACTGCATCGAGTGGCACGTCACGGATGAAAGCGACGCCCGGCGGCTGCGGGAACAGCGGCGCTACTTCGGCATTTCAGGACCGGCCGGGAAGTCGGCGGAATCGATTCAACTGGCCAAGGACTTCGGCAAGGCGGCCGCGGTGGAGACGGCGCGGGCGCTGGCCAAGCCTTTCACCATCCACACCACCTTTGCGGACGCCCGTGGCGACGGGCGGCACCCGCGGGTCTATGCCTACGTCACCACGGCGGACGGCGAGGACCTGAGCGCGCGGCTGGTGAAGCTCGGGTTGGCCCGGGCTTTCGGCGTGTATCGGGAAACGGCGGACGGGGTTTCGAAAGCCGAATTGATTGAGCGCTTCGATGATTTGGAATTCCAAGCGGCACGGCTCGGCAAGGGGGTCTGGGCGAAGACCGACTGGAACGCCTTGCCCGAACAGCGGAGGCTCCAGCGCGAGGAGGACGCCGAGTTGGCCGAGGCGACCGGCGGGGCGAAACTTGCCAGCGGCGAGAAGATCGATCCGAACACCGCGGCGCGGGACGAGCTGATGCGGCTGCCGGGGATCGGTGAAAAGACCGCCAATCTCATCATCAGCGGGCGGCCTTACGGGAGCATCACCGATCTCGACCAGGTCGACGGGATCGGCGAGGCCACCTTGAAGCGGTTGAAGCCCCATTTGATGTTCAAGACTGTGCCTTGAGTCTTCGCTTCAGCGCAGTTCCCACTCTTCTTCCCGGTGCTCCGCCGAGCGCGGTTCGAGGTGGGAAATGACCCGCACGTCCTGGCCGATCAAGGAGGCCACGCGGCCTTCGAGCTCGGTCGCCACCTCATGGGCATCGAGCAGGCCGGATTCGTCGGGGAAGACGAGGTGGAACTCGATCCAGTGCGTGCGCCCCGAATGGCGGTGGCGGAGATTGTGGTAGGACAGGCCGCGCGATGTGCATTCGGCATTGAGGGTTTCCCGGAGGTTTCGTTCGACCGCCAGATCGGCCTGATCCATCAGCCCGCCCAGACTTTCACGCATCAGCCGGAAGCCGGTCCACAGCAGCTTGGCGGCGGCCAGCACGGCGAAGATCGGGTCCCACCAGCGCCAGCCGGTGAAATGGACCAGCGCGAGAGCCGCCAGCACCCCGCCGCTGGTCCAGACGTCGGCCAGCACGTGCTCGCCGTTGGCCCGCAGCACGGCGGAGCGGCGTTTCTTCCCGACCCGCAGCAAGGCGGTGCCGAGCACCAGGTTGACCGCGGCGGCGGCGGCGGTGAGGACCATGCCGATGCCCATGCTGGCGATGGAGGTCCCGACCAGCATCTGCCGGCCGGTTTCGTAAACGATCAGCAGGGCGGCGGCGCTGATCATGGCGCCTTCGAAGCCGGACGACACAAACGCCACCTTGTCGTGGCCGAAATGGTGGGTGTCGTCGGAGGGCTTGTGGGCAAGTCGCAACGCCCAGGCCGCGAAGCCGACCGCCAGCACGTGGGTAACGGACTCCGCGGCATCCGAGTAAATGGCCGACGATCCGGTGATCGCCGCGGCGAAGATCTTGGCGATCAGCAGCACGATGGCGATGACCAGCGACAGGTTCATCACCTGTGTTTGGTCTTCGGATAGCTTCGCGCTCACGGGCGGAAGGGTGGGAGTTTGTCAGGACATGGCAACCCGCGAAAATCCCCTTCGTTCACCGCGGCGGGACTGATTGAATCCGAACCATCCGAGTGAAGCGAATCTCCTTCATCCTCCTGACCTCCCTTGTCGTGGCCGTTGCCGGGGGATGGATATTCCGTGCCAAGCTGGGAAGCTGGTGGCGTCTCGCGGAAATCCCACTTGGGGCGGCCGGGCCCGCGGTTCCACGCCCGGATGCCGTGCGTTACGAACTGCTCAAAAAAGAGCTGGAGCGATGGCGCAGCGATCTGGCGGCCCGGCATTCCAAGGCCCGCACGGGGGTGGAAAAAGACAAGGTGCTGGCGGAGAGTGGTCGCCTGCTCGACAAGGTCTTGCCGGAAATGATGCGCTGCTGGCTGGGCACGCCGTGGGATTTCCACGGCACGTCGGAATTGCCGGGCGAGGGAAAGATCGCCTGCGGTTACTTTGTCGCCACCATCCTGCGCGACGCCGGATTCCGGGTGGACCGCTACAAGCTGGCGAAGCAGCCGTCGCAGAATATCCTGCGCAGTTTTCTGCCGCGCGAGGCGATGTCGGTGAAGGTCGGCGTGCCGTATGAGAGCTACGCGGCCGAGATGGAGGCAGCCGCCCCCGGCATCCGGATCGTGGGTCTGGACAGCCACGTCGCTTTTCTGGTCACCGGGCCGGACGGCTTCCGCTTCATCCATTCCTCGGGCTCGGAACCATGGTGCGTGGTCGAAGAATCGCAGGCCGAAGCGGATGTCTTGCGGCGCTCGAACTACCGTGTCCAAGGCCTGCTCACTGCCGATAAGGCATTGCTCCGCCGCTGGCTCGCGGGGGAGAAAATTGACGTGAAGGGCGACGGGTCCTCCACGGCCAGCCGCAGGTGAACGGCGGCTGACCGGAGCTGCGACTCAGACTGCGGCGGCGACGCTTTGGAGGCGCGATGCAACCAAGTCCGCTTCGGCGAACTCACCTTCCTCGCGAAGGAAGTTGCAGTAATTTTCGGCGACTGCTTCGAGATCTTCGGCATACTCGATTCCGAGCGCCTGGAATCCGGTGAGCGCCTTCTCAAAATTCCGGCGTGCCCAAGCTTTGTCACCGGTGGCGAGCAAGGAAAGGGCGAGGTTGTTGTGGGACTGCGCAGTATCCGGATGAGTCTCGCCGAACAGCTTGCGGCGGGCTTCAAGTGCCATCATGTGCATCTCGCGGGCCTGTTCGTGGAAGCCGGAACTCTGGTAGAGGGCACCGATGTTGTTCGAAACGGCGGCGGTTTCCTCATGGTCCGGCCCAAGCTCGGTATGCAGGATTTGGAGAGCAAGGAGGAACTGCGCTTCGGCACCTTCGATGTCCCCGGCGGCCTTTTTGAGATAGGCGAGATTGTTGCAGAGTGTTGCGATGTCCAGCGACGCGGGCGGCTCGGCGGCCTCGAAGAAGTGGATCGCCTGTTGCCACAGTTCTGCGGCGCGCTCGGTATTGCCGAGCTGGTCGTGCACCGCGCCGTGACCGGCGTGAAGGCGGCCAAGCTGGGCGCAGCGGTCGGGGCGGTTTTCAAGCTGGTCGATCGCCTGCTTGTAGTCGTCGCGCGCTTCGTCCAGGCGGCCGAGTTGTCGGAACACGTCAGCCCGGACTTCGAGCGAGCTGGCGAATTCGTCGATGCTGCCGAGATCCTCGCTCAGCATCTGCTGGGCCTTGAGAACGGCGGCGTTCGCTGCGTGGAGGGCCTCGTCGAGATCGCCGAGGGCTACTTGTTCTTCCACGCGGCCGCGGAGAATCTGGATGAGTGTGGTAGTTGGTGAGTCCATGGCTTGTATTTACTTTAAATCACTAATTCCGGTTCCCGCAATCGGGAAATCCACCCGCGTGGAAAGTCTTTCCAGAAGCTGGGCGCGTTGGGGAGGAAGCCCGCCGAGGGCCTCTTTCAGCGCGGGCGCGGCTTGCCGGCGCTCTTGGGCAATGCCGAGATTCTTCGCCAGTTCTTGCTCGAAATGCTGGAGGGCGCGGATCGAGGCACCCTTGGCGGCGACGTGGTCGAGCGCCCGCCGCAGCAGGTGGGAAATCTCAGGCTCCGGGTGGTCCCGCTCGACCGACTGTTCCAGCAGTCGGCAGCAGTAGCCTGACAAAAGCATTGCATTGTATTCACGGCGGATCGCCTCGCGGGTGTCGGTGACGGATACCTCGCGCAATCCGTGCAATTCGCCGCTGCGAGCCTTGGCCCAAGTAATCTCCGCGTCAAAAAAGAGGTCGAGCTTGCCTGCGAAAGGGCTTTTCGGGCTACGCGCACCTTTTGCCACCGTCTTGATCAGGCCATGATTCGCCGTGAACCAATGAACGATCCAGCTGGTATCGGTCAGTTTGGTCAGCCGGATCAGGGTGCCGTGGCAATGCTCCATTACTTGGTGACGACTGTAACCCCCGGATCCGCCAAACGTTTCAGGAAGGGGGAATTCGCGGAGGAATTGGGGAAATCAGAAAAGGTTGTCCTTTTCCGGTTCGCGGGCGAGCAGCGGCGGTCCGTCGAAGTGAAGCAAGGGTTCGACCAGGTTGGCGGGCAAGGGAAATTGTTTTTCGTAGATCCCTGGGGCCAGCTCGTTGGCCTGCGAATAGGCGTCCTTCATCATCTCGAGTTTGGCGTCGAGGTTGTCGACATAGTGCAGCGCGATCGCCTCCGGGGTGCGAGGCAGGGTGGGCGAGCCGAACTGGTATTCGCCGTGGTGGCTGGCGACCAGGTGTAGCAGGTGCAGTCGTACGCTTTCGCTTGCCGGCTCCAAGGTCAGCCAGCCTTTCGCCTGCGGGCCTTCGGCGACGTCTCGCCAAAGCTTGTTGACCAGCTCGATCCCCAACGGGATATGGCCGAGCATCTCGCCATGGAGCGAGAACCCCTGCGCAAATCCCTTCTCGCCGTATTGGTTTTCCCAGAGCTTGCCGCAGTCGTGGAAAAGCACGCCGACCAGCATCAGGTCGCGATTGAGATAGGGGTAAACGCTACAAATCACATCGGCCGAGCGCATCATCTGGGCGACGTGCTCGGACAAGCCGCCGCGGCGGGCGTGATGGTTCCGGCGGGCGGCGGCGGCGCGGCGGAATTTCGCGCCCAGGTCGGTCAGGAAATGGTCGGCCAGGGCGTGGAGTCGCGGGTCTTTCAGCGAGGCGCAGTAGGTGCGGATGGTCTCCCAATCGTACCGTTGCTTTTCCGCGGTGGCTGCGTCGCCGGCGTAGAAGGCATCGAGCGCGTCGCCGTCGAGCCGCTCCCACGCGACGCTCGCCGCGTTCACGCCGTATTGGTTTTGCGTCCACTCGGCATCGAGCCGGACCACGCTGCCGTCGGGCATGCCTTGGGCGGCTTCGAACAGCGGGGCGTCCGACCAGGCGTTCATATTGAAGCTGCCGGTGGCGTCGGCAAAGGTCAGCACGAGGTAGGGCTTGCCGCCCTTGGTCTGGCGGTGGCTGCGCGACTGGAGCTCGCAATCCACGGCGGCGGCCAGGGCCTGCTCGCCGGCTTGTTCCTTGAGGGAGGAAATGGTCAGGAAGTTCACCCGACAAGCATCGCCGGATCGCAGCGGCTGTCACGAACGGATGAGCGGTCAGATGTGCTGAAGTCTGCTTTCGGCGCGGGAGAGCTCGTCGTGGCAAGGGCATACGTTTTGATAAAACTTTTGCCAGGCAAGCAATAGTATTGACGCTCAATCCCCGGTCCGCTTGACTCTCGGGCGAACACCCTCTCCGCAAATGAAAACCAGCGACTTGAAGGAACTCAGCCCGCTCGACAAGATCACCCTGCCGACCGCTCCCACCCCGGGGCGGATGGAGACCCTCGGGCGGACCATGCGCCGCGCCCCGCGGCGGATTTTGGGACAGTTCGGCGGTGAGAATGCCGGCGGTCAGGCTTACCACGTGATGAGCCGCACGGCTGGCGGCGAGAAGCTGTTCGGCGACTCCGAGAAGGAAGCCTTCCGCCGGCTGATGTGGCGGCTGGCGAGCTTCTCGGGGGTGGAGGTCTTGACCTATGCTCTCATGGCCAATCACTTCCATATCCTGGTGAAGGTTCCGGAGCGGGCGAAATTCCTCAAACGCTTTGAGGGCGAGGGCGGCGAGGAACGACTACTGGAACACCTGTCGTTGCTGTATTCGAAAGCCTACATCGCCGCGGTCCGACAGGAATTGGCCCGGGTTCGCGCGGCCGGGCGGGAAAGTGAGGTGGAGGTGATCCTGGAGGCCTTCCGCAAGCGCTTCTGCGACCTGTCGGCCTTCGTCAAGGAACTCAAGGAGCGCTTTTCCCGTTGGTTCAACAAGCATCACGAACGGCGCGGGACCCTGTGGATGGAGCGCTTCAAGAGCGTGCTGGTGGAGGACGGCGAAGCGCTGCGGACGATGGCGCTCTACATCGATTTGAATCCGGTGCGCGCCGGGCTGGTGGAGGATCCGAAGGACTACCGCTGGACCGGCTATGGGGAGGCGTGCGGCGGGAGCAAGCGGGCTCGACGCGGGCTGTGCAAGGTGATGGAAGCGCCGCTGGATTCTTGGGAGGAGCGGCGCGGGCCAGGAACGCCGGCGGAGGCTTATCGGTGCTGGTTGTTTGGAGAGGGGTTGGAAGTTGCGGTGGAGAAGGCGATTGGGTCGGGTGGAAACGCAGGGGTGGAGCGAAGTGGGTTGGAAGTCTCGGGCCGTCTCAAGTCAGCGCTTCCTTTGAAGAAGAAGGGCTTTTCGAAAGAGCGGGTGGAGGCGGTGCTGAAGGGCGGCGGGAAATTATCGCGGGCTGAGTTGCTGCGCTGCCGGGTGCGCTGGTTCAGCGACGGGGTGGCAATCGGGAGCAAAAGTTTCGTGGAAGGGATTTTCACGCGCTGCCGGGAACACTTCGGGGCAAAACGGAAAAGCGGTGCGCGCGAGGTCCGCGAGGATGCCGCAGGTGGATTGCACGCCCTGCGGGAGCTGAAAATCAAGGCGGTGACCTGAATGAAGGTGCCCGCGTCGGGGGGGCACGGAATGTTCAAGCAACCGCAGGCCTAGCGCTTCACCGCGATGAGCAGGTTCGCCTCGTCGGCGCGGATGTGGTAACCGGAGCCGAAGGGGATCGGCGGACCGCTGCCGATGGCGTCGTAGGCGGTGCGGAGGTCGGGCTGGGCGTGCTTGGTAAAGAGCGCGATGGGGCTTTCGTAGTCGCCGTGGAGGCGGACGTCCCATTTACTGGAGTCGTAGTAGCGGTAGGGAATGCCGGAGTCGTCCTGGACGATGCCGCGACAGTTCCCGAGCACCCATTCGCGGATGCCGGAGAAGCCGGAGTCGTGCATCAGGTAGGACGCCGCTTTGAAGTAGGCGGTGCTCCCGCCGTAGGAGGAGAGCCAGTTGCGGTAGGAGGCGTTGAAGCCGCCGTTCGAGAGGTCGCCGGAGACGTAGATCGCGCGTTTCGAGCCGGCGCCGGGGAGGCGGAAGCGGATGTCGACGCCGGAGCGGCCGGCGGCGGAGAGCGGCTCGACGCTTTCGACAGTGGCGTCCATCAGCGCGAGGCCGGCGAGTAGGATCGGCGTGACGCCGGTGAGCGGGCCGTTCATGAGGTCGCCCTTCATGTCCTTGGTGATGAAGTAGCCGTGCTTGAGCTGCGAATCCATCGAGCGGTAAAGCCGCTCCAGCGAGTTCATCACGGTGGCGGGATCCTGGTTGTCGAGGTAGGGCAGGGCACCGGCCGGCTCGAGGCCGAGCAGGACGTAGGTGGAGGCGTCGGGAAAGAGCGCGGCGGCGTGCATCAAATCCGGCCCGCCGAAGGGATAGAGCAGTACCCGCGGGTTGCCGATGGCGGGGCGGATGTTGTCGTCGGACCACGCCTGCTGTTTGGCGATGCGCCTGGAGGCGAAGACCCGCCAGTTGCGCGCCATCTCGCTGGCGTGTTGGCGGTAGCCATCGGCCTGCTGGAGTTGCGAAAGCACCGCGCCGTTGCGCACCGGGCGGCCGGCGAGGAAGCGCGCGATGTCATCGGGCTTGGCTTCGCCTTGCTCCAGGGAAAAAGTTTCCGCAGCGGGATCGTGGACGCGGGTCGGGTTCGGCGGCGGTTCGGGGGAGCAGGCGGCGGCGAGGAAGAGCGGGAGGAGCAGGAGTTGTTTCATCGGAGGTGGCGTTGGAGAGGGAACCAGAGGAGGGCGAAGCCGGCGGTGATGGCGAGGCCGGTCAGAGTGGGGCCGGGATCGGCGATGGCGGAGCGCCCGATTACGAATCCCGACATCGCGAGGAAAATCAAGGGCGGCAGCGGGAAGAGCGGCACTTTCACCGGCCGCGGCAGGCCGGGGTGCCGCAGGCGGAGCAGGAAGCAGCCGCCGACGACCAGCGAGGTGCAGAGCGTGAGCCCGATCTGGGTGGTGGTGATGAGTTCGCGGAAGTCGGTGGTGAAGATGAGCAGCAGCGCGAGGCCGGCTTGCAAGATCAGCGCGGCGTGAGGGACTTCTTGGCGGGGCGCGAAAAATCGCAGGGCGCGGAGGTCCTTGCCCATCGCGCCGAGCACCCGCGGACCGGCCCACAGCAGCGCGCTGACAGAGGCGAAAAGTCCCAGCGCGAAGAAGCCGGAGACGGCCCGCGCGGCTTCCGTGCCGAACAGCGAGACCGAGGCGACGTGGCCGACTTCGACTTTGCCGCGCAGTTCCTCCACGGGTGCCGCGCGGAGGAACGAGGCATTGAGGGCGACGTAGAGCACGGTCACGACGAGGGTGCCGCCGATCAAGGCGCGGCGGACGGTGACTTCGGGGCGCTGCCATTCTTCCAGTCCATAAACCGCGGCGTTCCAGCCGGTGTAAGCGTAGGAGACGAAGAGCAGCGCGACCGCGAAGGCCGGCTGCACGACGGCCTTGGAATCGGCGGCGAAATCGGGCGTCCAGCGGATGTCGCCTTTCCCCGGGAGCCACCATGCCGCGCCGATGAAGAGGGCGATCAGCGAAAGCTTCAGCAGGGTGGCACCGACCTGGATCCGCGCGCTGGTCCGGGTGCCGATCGCGTGTGCGGCGCTGCCTGCCAGGACCACCGCGGCGGCGGCGATGTTCTCCGGCAGCAGGGGGATCGCCTGGTGCAGGTACTTGCCAAAGGCCAGCGCGGTGATGGCGGTGGGGGCCGCGAAGCCGGCGGTGGCGGACAGCATCCCGGCCATGAAGCCGAGGCTCGGGTGGTAGAGCTTTCCGAGGAAGTGGTACTCGCCGCCGGAGCGCGGCAGGGCGGCGGCGACCTCGGCGTAGCAGAGCGCGCCGCACAGCGCGATGAACCCGCCGAGTGCCCACAGGAAAAGGACCAGCGGCGCGGATTTGAGATCGACCAGTTGGAATCCCAGCGAGGTGAAAACGCCGACGCCGACCATGCTGGCGACCACCAGCGAGGTCGCGGCAAAGGATCCGGCACGTGATTCCCCGGGCACGCCGGACTGTTCCGGGAAAGAGGCGGGGTGGGCAATGACGGAATGTTCCGGATTGCATGAGAGGGTCCGGAAGGGCGATGCTTGCGGGCATGAGTTGGTTGAAACACATCCTGCTGGGTGACCTCGGGCAGAGCATGGACATCGAGGAAACCAAGGAGATGGTCGCCGGCCAGGCAGCTCTGCAGATCCTGCAGAGCAAGCATGTGGTGAATGCCAACCTTGAGATTGCGCGGCTGAGGCGGCGGAACGAACAACTGCATCTGGCAATCACGGCATTGACCCGGCATCTTGTGGCGAAGGGGGTGGTCGATGTCGCGGAACTGGCCGCTTTTATTGATGAGATCGATCTGCTGGACGGCAAGGCGGATGGCACGCTTGCCTTTGAAGACAAGGCACCGGCTCCGACCTTGGTGACCGGTGTGCAGGCGAGGCCGTTGCGACTTGACCGCTGAAGGGAGCATGTCTGTTAGATCCGTCCAACTTCGCATCGAAAGCCGTGGCATTCTGCTGCTGGCGGGGTCGCTGGCTTTGCTCACCGCGGGGTTGATCCGGGTGGACGGGACGATGGCCGCGCTGGGCTCGGGCGGCTTGATCATGGCGGGGATCGCGGCGCTGATGGCCCGGGCGAATTTGAAAGGGCTGGGCGTGGCCTTGTCCGGCCCGCATGCGGCGGCGGCGGGGCAGCCGGTGCGCTTCCGGGTCACGTTGGAGAATCCACGGCGCGGGCTCGATGCCTTCGGCGTGCAGCTCCGGATGAAAATGCCTGGCGGCGCGGAGGCATCGACCCACGCGCTGTGGGTCGCCGGTGGTTCCGCGGCCGATGCGGAATTGCGCGCGGTGCCCGGTATGCGGGGCGATCACGAGGTCGCCGGGGTCGCGCTGAGGTCGGAGTTTCCGCTGGTACTTTTCAAGGCGAGCCGGGTGGTGGCTTGCCCGCACCGGATGCTGGTCTTTCCGCGGCCGCAGCTGCCGGTCGAGCTGCTGACCCGCGGGGCCTGGGTGGACGACACCCCGCGCTCCGCGGTGGCGGCGGGTGAGGCGCAAGGCGAGCCGCGCGGGCTGCGGCCGTATCGGGCGGGGGATTCGGCGCGGACGATTTCCTGGCCGGCGACGCTGCGTTCCCGGGCTCGCGGCGGAGGGCTGGTGGTGCGGGAGCTCGATCCGCCGGGCTTTCACCCGCGGGAGGCGCTGGTGCTGTTCCACTCGTTCGGCAGCGACCGTGCCTTGATCCGGCCGGACCGCTTCGAGCGGGCGCTGTCGCTGGCTTGGGGCGCGCTGCGGCATTTCCAAGGGCTGGGGATTCCGGTGCGGCTAATGGCGGACTTCGACGGCTGGAAAATGCGCCCGGCCGGCAACCGCCGCCAGCTCGGGGCCTGCGGGGAATTGCTGGCGCGGGCACGACGCGCGGCGGGAACCGAGGCGCACGAGCTTCTAGGCATCCTTTCCTCGCTGGACGAAAGCACCGGCGTGCTGATTGTCTCCGACATGCCACTTGCTTCGTCGAAATTCTCGATCGGACGCAGCGGGCCGCGCGTGATGGTCGATGTCACACGCTATGAAGCCAAGGCCCGCCCGGCGCGCGCTGGGTCCAAACTCCTGTTCCGCTCCTCCGATGCGTAGCCTCGCCTTCATCATCGCCGTGGTGGCGGCCTACCTGCTGCTGCGCGGACATCCCGAGCGGATGCCGGTGCTGATGCGGACCTGTGTCGCGGTGCTGGTGCTGGTGGCGGGGCTCGGGTTTTGGGGGCATCGGGTCCGGCCGCGCGAGGGCAATGCGGCGAGCCGCCGGGTGCCGGGCTGGCTCGACTACGCGGCGATCGGCACGGCGGTACTGGCGCTGGAGTGCGTGTTCGTGCTCTTCCTCAGCGCGGCTCCGGCACCGCTGGAGAAGATGGCGGAAAAGATCGAGTCGTGGTGGTCGCCCGGCGCGGCGGCGTTGCGGGACGACGACCGCGGTGCGGGCAAGAGCCAGGCGGGGAACTGGCTGTGGGACGATCTCCAGCGGCGGCCCTTGCCGCGGCGGACGAATTTGAAGCCGGGCAACCGGCCCGAGGTGTTCATGCGGCCGGCCGACGGCGAGGCGGCGGGGCAACTTCTCAAGCGCCGGATTTATGTCGGGGCCTTTGCGCTTGGCCGCTACGAAACGGGTGCCTGGAGTGCCCGGGCGGCGACGCGGGAGACGGTCAAGGCGGAGCCGGACGGCTGGTTGCGGCTGCCGGAGATCCGCAGTGCTCCGGCGATCGAGTGCGAGGTCTTCCATGCCGCCGACCATCCGTCGGGCAATCCGCTGACCGCGTTGCAAGGCGTGGTCGCGGTGGAAGTTCCGGAGCTCGTGCGGCTCGATGACGGCTTGCATGTCCTGCCGCCGCCGGGAGCGGAAGGCTACGACTATCGCACGGTGTCGCGGCCTTCCACCATCGACGATTTGCCGCGCGGCAGTCCGGTGACGGTCCCCGCCGTTGCCGTGCCCGAGTGGCTGGAAATGCCACCCGGGGCGATGGGGGATCGGATTGCCGAACTCGCGAAGCTGGCGGCGGGAGAGGGCGACACGGTCCAGCGCTTGCTCAATCTGCGCGGCCACTTGCGGACCACGCTCGGCTATTCGTTGCGGACGGAGAACCCGAAGAATCTCGATCCGCTGGAGAACTTCCTGTTCGAGGAGCAGAAGGGGCACTGCGAGTTCTTCGCAACCGCCGGGGCGCTGCTGGCGCGATCGCTCGGCGTGCCATCGCGGGTGGCCTACGGATGGGCCGGCGGGACTTACTACGAAGGTAGTAATTTGTTCGTGTTCCGGTCGCGCGAGGCCCACGCGTGGACCGAAGTGCTGCTGGAGGGTTACGGGTGGACGGTGCTCGACCCGACTCCGCCCGGAGCCTTGGAGCGGGAGTTGGCGGAAACGGCGGAGCCGGATGCGAAGCCGCCGGGCACCGAGGAGATGCTGGCGGCGGACGACGGGATCGTGTTCACGGATGTGGGCGGTCTGAAAGGTCCTTTGATGCTCGCGGCGGCCTTCGTGCTGCCGGCGCTGGTGCTGCTGGTTTTGAGGTCGCGGCGGATCGGTTCGGTGGCGGACGGCGCGGCGGGTGGGCGAGGGATTGGCGACGGGTATTTCGCGGCGTTCCGGCGGGCTAGTCGGCGGCACGGGCTGCCGTTCGGCGGCTCCCGCACCTTGCGGAGGCATGTCTCGGAGATGGCGGACGCGCCGGAGTTCGCGCGGGAATTGCAGGCATATCACTACGCCGTCCGCTATGAGGGCCGCCCGCCGGATCGCAAGACCGAGCAGCGGCTGCGGAAAGCCGCGGAGGAGTGGAGGTAGTCCCCCGGGAGCGCGGAGCCTCCGCGCCCCCATTGTAGGAGCCGATGCCCATTCAAGTCCGCATTGCCGGAGGGTGAACAACCGGTGCTTCGGAGAGCCGGTGGCACGCGGTCCCGGGGGGCTTGCGAATGGACCGCCAGTGCCTGGAGCAGCGAGGGCTGTTACGTTACTTCAACGAGTGAAGGTAGGCGATGACGTCGGCGAATTGCTCCATCGTCAAGGCGTCCAGAAGGTGAGGGCCCATCAGGGTGGAGGCGGAGGTCTTGATCTCTTTGACGTCGGCGGCTTTCACGGTCGTGGGGATGCCGGCGATGTTGCGGACGATGACCTGGGTGTCGGATTTCTCGACCAATGTGCCTTGGAGCGTGGTGCCGTCGGTGATGGTGACGTCGACCCACGATTTGGCGATGCCGGCGTCAGGTTTGAGGATGGCTTCGGCGATGGCCTCGCGGTTGAGGGTGGCACCGATCTGGTTGAGGTCGGGGCCGCGCTTGGGGTCGGCCTCGCCGATGCTGTGGCAAGCGGCGCAGGCCTGCGTCTTCATGAGCACGGCACCTTTGGCGGGGGTTCCCTTGAGGTCGTCGAGGGCGAGCATGACGTTCTCGATGGAGATCTGGCCGATGGTCTTCTCCTTCTTGCCGCCGGTCTTCTCGACTTCACCGATGCCTTCGAGGTTCATGCGGTGCTTGTTGGCGAGGTGGGTAAGGTACGCCTTCTGCTCGGTGTCTGCGCTGGCCCAGACGTCGCGGAAGCGCTTCTCGATGTCGCCGGATTTGGTCCAGAGGATGGGCTTGTAGTAGGGCCCGCGGGTGTCGGGCTGGGTGCTCCACCACCAGGAACCGTCGTAGGGGGCTTCCTTGGTATAGAGGCGGGCGAGGGCGGTGAGGATCTTGTTCTTCAGCGCCGGATCGCTGGCGGCGGCGTGCTTGGTGAGGAGGCCATCGACGACCGAGGGGTCTTGCATGAGCTTCAGCGCGCGGAGGGCGCCGTCGCGGCTGACGCTATCGACGGCGGCGAGGCATTCGTCGACGGCCTTGAGGGTGACGAGCGAGTGAATGGCGAGGTGGGGGATGATGACGGCCGGGTGGGGCGTCGCGTGCGGGCCTTCGTTGGAAGGCGAGGTGCCGGCCGGTGGTTCGGCGAGGAGCCTGAAATTGACGACGGCGTCGGGGTTCTTGGTCGAGCAGAGGGCGGCGGTCACCTTGAGTTTCTGCATCGCGCCGGGGATCACGTAGTGGATGACGGAGCGGGCATGGGTGCCGATGCCCTGGGTGTGGGGTTTCCCGTCGGCGCGTTGGAGGGGCTGGCCGTTAGGGGCCTTGTTGACCTCGGTTTTGCCCCAGCCCTGGGTGGCGGACTTCCACTTGAGTTTGGTCAGGGGGACGAGTTGTCCTTCGCGGTTGGTGAGGACGGGGTCGAACCAGCCGCCGTGGTCGCCGCCGTCGCCGTTGCCGCCGTCTTCGACGACGAGGTAGAGGTTGTTGATGCCGACCAGGCTGACTTCGATCTCGGCGGTCTGGGTGCCGGTGATCTTGGCGCTTTCAAAGAGCGGGGGCTTGGGAGCGGTGACTGGGGCTTGAGCGGAAGCCGGGGGCTTGGCGACGGAGAGCAGGGCCTCGGCGGCTTCCTTCTTGCCGATGCGGCCGAGGGCGACAGCAGCGGCGGCTTGGGCGCGCGGATTGGTGCTGGCGAGAGCTTTCTCGAAAGGGGCGATCGGCAAGGTGGCGTTCTGCTTAAGGCGGTCGGCCGCGGCGCGGAGGGCGAACTCGGTGAGGGCGGAGTCGCCGGCGAGTTCGATCAAGGCGGGATTGGCGTCGGTGCCGAGGAGTTGCTTGTAGGTGAAGGTGGCGGCGACGCGGGCGGCGAGTGAGTGATCTCCTCCCTTGGCAATGGCCAGGATGGCGGGGGCGAGGGCCTTGTCACCGCGGGTGAGAATTTCCTGCTGGGTGGCGAGTCGGGTGGTGGCGCTCAGGGTGGCGAGGCCTTTGACGAGGCCGTCGGGGGCGAGCTTGGCGAGGTTGGGGAAGGACTTGTAGGTCCAGCCGTTCGGGACGACGCGTTGGACGAATCCGCGGTCGGGGTTGCCTTTGTAGCCGGCACCTTCCCAAGCGGCGATGTAGAGTTGGCCGGAGCCATCGACATCGAGGTCGGCGGGTTGGGAGAGGCCGATGAAATCTTCCGGCTTCTGGGTGAACGAGGGGCCGTCGGGGGTGACGCGGTGGATGTAGATCTGGTTGCGACCCCAGTCGGCCATCAGCGGGGTCTTGTTGTATTTCTCCGGCCAGGTCGGCTCGTCGAGGAACAGGGCACCGGTGCCCGAACCGCCGCCGAGGTCGGCGAGGGCGGGGATGATCTCGTCGGTGAAGTTTTTGAAGAGAATGGGGTAGCCGTATTCGCCGCTCTGGATGTGGTGGGCGAAGCGGACGTTCCAGCCGCCGCCGTCGTTGGTGTTCTCGCGGCTGAAGACGTTCAGGAAGGGATCGATGGCGACGTCGTAAACATTGCGGTGGCCGTGGGTGTAAATTTCAAGCTCCGAGCCATCCGGGCGGACGCGGACGACGCCGCCACCGAGCATGGTGAGGGTGGTGCCGTCGGTGCCCTGGGCATTGACGAATCCGAAGTCGCCGACGGAGATGTAGATCCAGCCGTCGATGCCCATGCGGATGCCGTTGGTGGTGTGGTCGGCGCCGCGGTCCTGGTTGTGTTTGGCGACGGAGATGTCGCGGACCAGGATCTTGGCCGGTCCGTCGGCGATGCCGTCCTGATTCTTGTCCTCGAGGACGGAGAGGTGCATGCCGGAGAGGATGCCGGTGTCTTTCGGGATGACGGTGTGGAGGACCCAGAGCTTGTCGCCGAAGGAAATGAGGCCGCGGGGGTTGTCGATTTCCGCGAAAACCGTGTGCTTGTCGGCTTTGCCATCGTGGTCGGTATCGACGAACCGGACGATGCGTCCTTTTCCCGGGCCTTTGCCGAGGGAGCCGAGGAGATCGACGCCAACGTAAACTTCGCCACTGGCGGCGGCGGCGATGCAGGCCGGGGACGGGGCGAGGTCGCTGCCGGCATACTTGGTAAAGGTCAGGTCGGCGGGGTTGCCGACGGCGGAAAGGGTGAGGACCGAGAGAAGGCCGGGGATGAGCTTGGTCATGTGGGTTGGGTGGCTTGGGGCGGGCTTCTAGGCGCGATTCGAGGGTGAAGCAATTCTCAAAACTGGAAGGGGCTGGGGTCAGCTGTCGATAGAGCTTCCGGCGGATTTTTTCCCGCTCAAGGAGCGAAGACGGTGGAATCTGGTTTCACCTTTCAGCGGGCATAAAGCAGAAATGGCTCCCGCCGTTTCAGGAAGCCGACAAGACTGCGGTCGCGGATGGCGCGGATCTCCGATTGCGGCTTGCCCGCGCGGATCGCTTCCAAAGTTTCGGCATCGCCGAGCAACTTCGCCATCAGGTCCAGCGCGAGCGGGTCGGGATACAAGCGGTGGAGAGTGGTGGCGAGCAGCAGGCCGAGGTCCGCGGCTCGGAAGGCTGCGCGGTCGGTGAGTAAAATGCGCACCCCGCGGCATTCCTCGCCGTTGAAAACGCTGGCGTCCGGGGTGAAGCGGACCGGCACGAAGCGAACCCCGGGCAGGGCGGCGCGGTTGAGCTCCGCGGCAAGCTTGAGGTCGTCCACATACGGCGCTCCTAGTAGTTCGAAGGGCGTGCCGGTGCCACGGCCGACGCTGAGCTTGCAAAACTCCAGCAGGCCGACGCCCGGGTAAAGCGCGGCGGCGGTGAGGCTGCGCATGTTTGGCGAGGGATCGCGCCAGGGGAGGGCGGTGGCGTCGAACCAGCGCAAGGGTGAGCCGCCTTCGCAACGGATCACGCCGAGGTGGGTGCCGAATTTCCGCTCCGCATTGATCAGGCGGGCGAGTTCTCCCGCCGTCATGCCGTGGCGCAGCGGGATCTCGTGGGCGGACACGAAACTGCGCTCCGCCGTGAGGACCGGGCCTTCGACGAGCGGGCCGATCGGATTGACGCGGTCGAGCACCACGAAGCGGACCTTTGCCTTGCCGGCGGCTTCCATGCAGTTCGTCATGGTCGAGATGTAGGTGTAAAAGCGGCAGCCGATGTCCTGGATGTCGAAGACCAGGGTGTCGATGCCCTTGAGCTGCTCTGCGGCCGGAGTACGACGTTCACCGTAGAGGCTGTACACGGGGAGGTCGGTCTTTTCGTCGGTGGTGTCGCCGATCTTCTCGTGGTCCTGGTCGCCGCGGATGCCGTGTTCGGGGGAGAAGAGCGCTACGACCGTCACGCCCGGCGCGGCATGGAGCAGGTCGATGGTGGCATTCCGTTCGCGGTCGATGCCGGTGTGGTTGGTGATCAGCCCGATCTTCCTGCCGCGGAGCTGGCGAAAGGAGTCGCGCTTCAGGACGTCGATGCCGTTGAGGACCGGGCCCTCGTTCGACTTGCGTTTGACCGGGCGACGATTCGCGGGATCCGTGGGAAGGGCACCGGGGACCTTGCTGAAATTGAAGCCTTCGACCGCGCGGGCGGCGAGGGTTCCGAGTTCGTGCTGGAGGGCGATGACACCGCCGTTTTCGTCGGGATGGTTGCGGTTGGAGAGGAAGATGGTGGAGGTTTTCGAGAAGGGATCGATCCAGATCCGCGTGCCGGTCCAGCCGGTGTGGCCGTAGCTGCCGACGGGGAAAATCTCGCCGCGCGGCCCGGCGTACGGCGAGTCGATGTCCCAGCCGAATCCGCGCCGCGGAAGTCCGGGTGGGGATTGCACGGCGGTCATTGATTTCACGGTCTCCGCCTTAAAGATCCGCGTGCCATCGAGTTCGCCGCCGTTCAGCATCATGCGGGCGAATCGCCCGAGATCCGGGGCGGTCGTGAAGAGTCCGGCGTGCCCTGCCACTCCGCCCATTCTCCGCGCGGTGGGATCGTGAACGATGCCGCGCAGGGGCTTGCCGTCTTTCATCAAGGTGGTCGGCGCGATGCGGCGGGCATCACCGGGATCGAGCGTGCGGAAGCCGCTGTCCTTCATCTTGAGCGGCTGAAAAATCTCCCGTTTGCAGAAGGCGTCCAGCGGCTCGCCAGACACCCGCTCGACCAGCAGTCCGAGCAGGATGAAATTGATATCGCTGTATCGGTAGGACTTTCCCGGCGGTGCGGGCAAGGGTTCGGCGCAGGCGAGTTGGAGCGCGCTATCTTTTCCGGTCCAATCTCCGTCCGGCGGAAGCCCGCCACGGAGGCCGGAGCTGTGGGTGAGGAGTTGGCGAAGGGTGATCACTTCTTTTCCCGCGCCGGTGAACTCGGGCAGGTAGCGGCTGAGCGGCGCTTCCACGTCGAGCTTGCCGGCTTCTACCAGCTTCATCACGGCAGATGTGGTGGCGATTGCCTTTGTCAAAGAAGCCGCATCGAAGACGGTGTCCTCCGTCATGACCTCGCGCTGCGGGACGATCATCCGGTCGCCGTAGGCTTTTTGATAAACCGTGCCGACCCGCTCCATCCGGAACACCGCGCCGGGAGTGCGGGCGTCGGTGACGGCTTGCTGGATGGCGTCGTCGATGTCCGCCAAGAAGCGTGCCGCGAAGCGAGGCTCGGCAGTGAGGGGAGATGAGAGGCCGACAAACAGGAGCAGCAGAAAGAAAATGGGGCGCATGGGGAAAGGCAGGCGGGTCGAGATGGTGCCCGATACGAGGCGCGGGCGCTTGATCTTCGGTGAAGACCCGGAGATTGAACAGGCCTCTTGGAACAATTGATGGCCTGAATCTTTGACGAGGTCGAGAAGCGCGGTAGGGTGAAAGATGGCCACAACATCCTCCACCAGCCGTGCTTCGTTCAGCATCCCCTCAATCATCGCCCTGCTCGCTGCCATCGGCAGCTTCATGAACGGGGCCATCCTCGGGATGGTCCTCGCCGTGATTGCGATCGTTTTCGGGATCCTCGGCGTCGTCCTTTCCCTTGCTCCCGCCAAGCGCGGCGGGATGATCAGCACCCTGGGGATCGGTGCCGGGGTCATCGGCATCATCGCCGCGGTGATCAAGGCGGTGATGTGGCTTTTCTAGGGAGCCTACCCTCCCACCTTCAAGCTCATCCCCATCTCGCCGAAGATCCGGTCGCGGGCGGCGAGGTAGCCGTGGGAATCGAGGTCGCGCGGGCGCTCGAGGGCGATCGGTAGGCTGAGCTGGATGGTCGCCGGACGTTGGCTCATCACCAGCACGGTGTCGGCGAGCTGGACCGCCTCCTCGATGTCGTGGGTCACGAACAGGATGGTCTTCTTCTCCTCCTGCCAGATCCGCACCAGGTCGGCGCGCATCTTGAGGCGGGTGATGAAGTCGAGCGCGCCGAAGGGCTCGTCCATGTAGATGATGTCCGGCGACGAGGCCAGCGCGCGGGCGATCTCGACCCGCTGCCGCATGCCGCCGGAAAGTTCGCGCGGATAGGATTTTTCAAAGCCGGTCAGGCTGACCATGTCGATGTAATGGCGGACGATTTCGCGCCGCTCTTCGTCGCCCTTGTCGGACAAGCCGAAGCCGACGTTGTCCTCGACGGTCAGCCACGGGAACACGCCGTTTTCCTGGAACACGAAGATGCGCTTCGGGTCGGGGCCGGTGACCGGTTCGCCCTCGACCAGCACGCTGCCGGACGTCTGCGTGAGGAAACCGCCGATGATGTTGAGCAGGGTCGATTTCCCGCAGCCGGACGGCCCGACGATGCAGACGAATTCCCCGCGCTTCACGCTGAGGTTGACGTTTTCCAGCACGTGCACCTGCTCGCCCTTCCGCTGGCCGGGAAAGGTCATCCAGAGGTCTTTTACCTCGATCGAGTGGTCGGACATAGGAAGAAAAAAGGCGAACGCCGAACATCCAACATCGAACGCCGAATGTTGAATAAGTGAGAAATCATGGACGGCGTTTCCCTGCGGTGCGGAGACTCGCGACAAAGATGCGGATGAGTTCGTCGGTTTCCTTGAGAAGGGCGTCGGTTTGAGCGGCTTCAACCATCGGGACGCGGCGTGCAAGCTTGATCCAGCGATTCGTTTCGCGGAGTTCCTTCAGGCAGATCCGGAGCTTGTGGATGAAGTCGGCGGTCGATTCGGCCGCTTCGGCTTCGCCATGATTTGCCAGCGGCGAGGTCCCCGATCGCAGCATTTGCCCCGCGACATGATTTCCCGCCCGGGTATTCGGCAAGCTCTCCGTTAGTCGGATGATCTGGGCGGAAAAGTCGAGAAGACGTTCCTCAAGGTCGTAGGGCTGCTCCTTCTTCATTCAGTGTTCGGTGTTCATTGTTCGATGTTCGATGTTCGGCGTTCGATGTTCGATGTTCGATGTTCGGTGTTCGATGTTCGATGTTCGATGTTCGATGTTCGATGTTCGGCGTTCTTCTTAATTGCCATTCACTTATTAGCATATCCCCACCTCACCTCATCGAACTTCTCCAAACGTCTCACCGCCACATCCAGCGCCAGGCCGATCAGGCCGATCATGACCATTCCCGCAACGACTAGGTCGTAGCGCTTGCCGGCGTTGCGGGCGTCGATGATCAGATAACCGAGGCCGGAATTGACGGCGATCATCTCCGCGGCGACCACCACCAGCCAGGCGATGCCGAGGGCGATCCGCAGGCCTGTTAGAATCTGTGGCAGGCAGGCGGGAAAGATCACCTGGCGGAAAAGCTGGGTGTTCTTGAGGCCGAAATTCCGCGCGGCGCGGACATAGACCGGCTGCATGTTCTGCACCGCCGCCATCGAGGAGACGGTGATCGGAAAGACACTGGCAAGGAAGATCAGGAAGACCGGCGCGACGTCGGTGACGCCGAACCACAGGATGGCCACCGGAATCCAGGCGATCGGCGAGATCGGGCGGAAGATCTGGATCATCGGGTTGAGCGCCGCAGCGGCCGATTTGAACCAGCCTAACAACAAGCCGAGCGGGACGCCGATGAGGATCGCGAGGCCGAAGCCCCAGGTGACGCGGAACAGGGAGGCGACGATGTATTTCAGCAGGAGCCCCTGCTGCGCGAGTTCCACCAAACCGAGCATTACCTGCCAAGGCGTGGGGAAGATGTCACTGCTGGATACTTTCACCAGTACATGCCAGACCGCGAGAAACAGGATGCCGACCAGCAGCGGGAGGATGAAACGTTGTCCTCTCATCACTTCAATGCCTCCAGGGGGGCCTCGTAGTCGAACGCTTTCATCGTTTCCGCCGCCTTCTGGCCGAAGGAAACGTCCACATAATCGTCGAAGCTCACCTTGCCCGCGATGATGCCCGATTCCTTTGCAAGTTTCTCAATCTCCTCGAAATTCGCCCGTTGCAGCGTGAGGTCGTTGTAACGGACGCGGTCCGGCGTCTTGCTCAGGACGAAGTCGAGCAAGCGCGGATCCTGGTTGTAGTAGCGCTTGGAGACGAACTGGGCGGCGGCCTTCCGGTTGTCCATGTCCTTCTCCAGCCACATGCCGCTCCGGGCGATGCCGTTGACAAGGGCCTGCACACGATCCGGGTGGTCGCGGATCTCCGCTTCGTTCACTGCGAGCACGCAGGATATGAAGTTCGGCCAGATGTCCTTGGTCAGGTAAAGCACGCGGCCGTAGCCATCGAGCTCACACTGCGCCATGAAGGGCTCGCCGCTGGTTACCGCGTCGACCGACTTCGAATAAAGAGCGGCCGGCATGTCCGGCGGCGGGATCTCGATTAGATTGATGTCGTCGATGGTCATGCCGACATTGGCGAGCGCCCTGAAAATCAGCAGTCGCTGGTTGGCGAAGCGGCTCGGCACGGCGATCGTTTTGCCGCGGAGGTCCCGGATGCTGCGGATGTTCGAATCCTTGTGCACCATCAGTGCCGTCCCATCGCGGTGGCCGAGGTAAACGATCTTGATCGGTACGCCCTGCTCGTGGAGTGCGATGGCCATCGGCGCGAGGATGAAGGTAGCGCGCAGGTCGCCGGAAAGGAACGACTCCTTGAGTTCTGGGAAGCCGTTGAACTTTACCGGTTCGAATTGTCCTTCGCCGCCGGTTTCCTTGTCGATGAAGTCGGTGACCGGGCAGGTCAGGTGACAGGTCACCGGCAGGAAGCCGATTTTCATCTTTTTGTCCTCCTCCTTCCGGAACCACTCCGAAGGCGTCATGTTCATCGTCACATGGCCGGCCGTGATGACCGTCACCCAGACGAGGGACGTGATGGCGAGGGTGCGGCGGAGAGTCATCGGTACAGGATTGGCGCTTGCGGCTACCAACTACAGGCGGAGTAACTAGGCGAAGCGGACGCTGTCCGGAAATAGAATCTCGGTATCGGTTTCATGCCGGATGGGCATGAGACCCCTTTTCCGAGAATTTCCGGTATCAGCCGGCGGCGGGAGCGGCGGACTCGAGGTCGGAGGTCTTGATCAGCTCCCAGGTGGCGTCCTTGCCGATGCGCAGCAGCCAGTCGTGGTGCTTAACCAGGGTCGAGCGGTGGCCGACGCTGACGAAGGTGTAGCGATGCTTGCGCAGGTAGTGGTACATCCGTTCCTCGTTGGGCTCGTCGAGGGCGCTGGTGGATTCGTCGAGGAAGGCGATGGCCGGTGCTTTCAGCAGCAGGCGGGCGAAGGACAGCCGCTGCTGCTCGCCCAGCGACAGCATGTTCGACCAGTCGGCGGTGCGGTCGAAATCCCCGTCCACGCGCGCGGCGAGCTCGGGCAGGTTGACCGTCTCGAGCACCTCGTTCATCGTCTCCTCATCGATGTTCTTGCCGGCTCCCGGGTAGTCGAGCTGTGCCCGCAGCGAGCCCGGCACCATGTACGGGCGCTGGGGCAGGAACATCATGTTGCGGTAGGCCGGGCGGCCGATCTTGCCTTCGCCGGAATTCCACAGGCCGGCGATGGTCCGCAGCAGCGAGCTCTTGCCCGATCCGCTTTCGCCCATGACCAGCAGGCTGCCACCGGGAGCGAGTTTGAAATCGAGCTCGCGGATCAGTTGGCGCGCACCGCCGGGCGTGCTGACGGTCAGCTTTTCGAGGACCAGCGTCCGCTGGTCCTCGGTGACCTCGATCTGTTGGTCCTCGGCCTCCATGTCGTCCTCGGCATCCTGGGCATCGAGGCTGTCCCACAAACCGCCGAGCCGGGTGACGCCGGCGGCGAACGCGCTCAGCCGTTCGAACTGCGTGATCACCAGCGAGACCGCGGCGAGGAACACCGAGAAGGCGGCCGCGGCCTGGGTGATCTTGCCGAATTCCACCTTTCCCTGCAGGAACAGCGGCGCGACGATCAGCATCGGCAGGATCAGCGCCAGCGAGTTGTAGCCGGTGGTGAAGAACGCGAGGTTCCGGTTCCAGCGGATCAGCATCATCATGTTTCCGACCACGGCGCCGAGACGGGAGCGCAGGTCGCGGAATTCGCGCCGCTCCCCGCGGTAAAAGGCGATCGACTCCGCGTTGTCGCGCACCCGGACCAGCCCGTAGCGGAAGTCGGCCTCCCGCTCGTACTGCAGGTAGTTGAGTCCGATCAGCCGCCGTCCGATGAGGAAGGCGACCAAGGTGCCGCCGATCGCGTAGCCGAGCAGCACCGCCACCAAGGTTCCGGAGATCGACCACAGCACGCCGGTGTAGCCGATGATCTGGATCAACGAGTTGATGAGGATGAGCACGAACGACAGCGCGGTGATGGTGAAGTTCCGGGCGTCTTCCGAGATGCGCTGGTCCGGGTTGTCGATGGCGTCGTTCGAGAGCAGCCGGTAGTAGGCGCGGTTGTTGAAATAGCGCAGCATCAAGGTACGGGCGAGAAAGTCGCGCCAGTTCAAGGCGAGCCGCTCCTCGACGAAGCGGTAGAAGGCGGCGAGCGGGATGGTGAGGGCGAAGGTTCCGAGATAGAGCCACAAGGCGACCTGATAGCCTGGGGTGTCGCGTTTTTGCAACGAGGTCACCAGGTCTCCGCTGACGAAGCCGGCCCAGATGCCGACTCCGGTCACGGCGACCGACAGGGTGATCAGGGCCCCGAGCTGGCCCCAGGCCTTGCCCCAGTTGCGGCCGAAGAAAAAGGGGCGGACCAGTCGCCAGAGCTGCGACCAGACGTGGCGGGTGAATTTGGGGGCTTCATCCATGAATGGAGTCGGAGTCTCGCCCCGGAATGGGAGTTCTGCTAGGGAAAATCCGCCGGAGCCGTGGCGAAATTCCGAGCCGCTCAGCGATCATGAAGCGGCAGCGACAGCACGAAGCAGGTGCCGGGCTCGCACCCCCGCAGCGCCAGGTCGCCTCCGCCGGCCCGTGCGAGGCGGCGCGACAGGGCGAGTCCGAGTCCGACGCCCGGCCGGCTTTCCGCGGCGGCAACGGCGGACTTGTGGAAGGCGCGGAAGACGCGCTTGCGATCAGAAGGCGGGATGCCGGGCCCGTGGTCGCGGACCAGGATCGAGAAAGTTCGCTTGCCGCTTTGCGCATCGATCACGACTTCCGCGGACGACGACCCGGCGGCGTACTTTGCGGCGTTGTCGATCAGGTTGAACAGCACGTGTTCCACCGCGGCGCGGTCCGCTTGCACCGGGGTTTGCCACGCAGGATCGGCGAGGTCGCATCTGAGCTTCAGCCCGACCTCTTGCAAGCGCTCGCCGAAGCGATCGAGCATCGGCTGGATCAGTTCGTCCGCTGGCAATCTGGCAGGCGCGGCGCGGGCGCTGCCTTTTTCGATGCCGGAGAAGGCGAGGACGTTTTCGACCAGGTGGGACAGCCGCCCGGCCTCGCGGTGGAGGGTGCGGAAATACTCACCCCGTTTTTCCTCCTTCACCGCGCCGCTCTGCAGCATGTCGGAGTAGAGCTGGAAGGTGGTCAGTGGCGTGCGCAGCTCATGGGTGACGGCGGAGACGAAGGACGCGCGGCGTTCGCTCAGCCGCATGATCCCGCGAACCATCACCGCCACCGCGGCGAGGGCGCAGAGCACGGCGATCCAGCCAATCATCAAAGGGCCGCCCAAGGAGCCGGAGGTCGCGGGCAAGGCCTCGTTGCGCTGCAAGCGGAAGGGGAACGACACGAGTGCCAGGGGGTCGCCGGCGGAAGTGCTGGCCAGTCCGTTTTCCCCGGACAGCGGTTGGAGATGGGCGGCGGGGAGCAGGTCGGCCACCTCGGCCAGCAGGCGCTGCCGCAGCAAGGTGGAGTCGAGCCAAACGCCTTGCACGATGGTGATCAAGGGCGCAGGGAATCCTCCTTGTGGCCCGCTGATTTGAACGGGTGGTTCTCCCCGGTAGCGAACTTGGCGCAGCAGGAACAATTCCCCGCCAATCCAGACCGCCCGCATTATTCCGGTTTCGATCCCCGGTGCCAGGGAAGAGGGAATCTGGAGGGAGCCGGCCGGTGTGGGCGCGGGAAAGGCTTGCGAGGGCAGGAAGCCCGCGCCGTCACCCGCATCCGGGCTCGCGACCTGCTCCGTTATCCCATTGGTTACGGTCTGTTCGATGGCCTTGGCCCGTTGGGCGCGTTCGGTGTCGTTGAAGTTGGTCTGATAGGCGACATCGCGACGGGCTTCGAGGTTGCCTTTTTCCTGCCTGAGCGTGGTGTTCTGGCTCTTTACCTGCACGTTGTCCTTGGCGACCGCCTGCCAGGAGGCCTCTCCGGTTTGAACCGCGCAGCGCAGGAGTTGGCCGTTGTCGAGCGGCAACGGGTGGGCGCTGAGGATGCCCATCAATCGCTCCAGCTTTTCCTTTGCCGCCGCGTGCGCTTCGGGAGTCGCCGACGCGAGTTCCGGCGAAGTGACCGCGCGGTCTCCCGAAGCTTCGAAATGAAGGTGGATCAACGGGTCGGAATTCGCGGCCAGCGGCGGTGGCGTCCAGGTGCCGAGCCCGGTGCCAATCTGAAATACCGCCCGGTAGTCGCCGGGCGGGATCCGGTTTTCCGCCAGCAGGATCGAGGTGCCCTCCGCGTCCATCCGCCACAAAGCAAGCCGCGTGCGCTCCTCGAGATCCGCCCGCGCTTCGGCCTCCGCCCGTTCTTTTTCCGAGGCCAGCACGCTGCGGGTCAGCCAGCCCATCGCGCCGAGCACCATCGCTGCGCACAGGGCGAGCGCTCCCCAGATCAACCAACCGCGCGAGTTCTTCATGGCGTCTCCTCCGCGTGGAATCTCCACCCTTTTCCGCGCACCGTCACCAGCATTTCCTGGTCGCGGTCGCGCAGCTTGGTGCGGAGGTGCATGATGTGCATGTCGAGGGTCCGGGTTTCGGTGCGGGCGGGGTCGAGGCCCCAGACGTGGTGCAGGATCTCGTCGCGCGAAACCACCCGGCTGGCGGCGTCTAACAAATAGCGTAGCAGCCCGGTCTCGCGTTCGGAAAGCAACGCATCGCCGCCGTCGGCGAAGGCGATCTTGCCGGACGTGAGATCGACCCTGCCGCCGCGCAGGTTCCTTTCCTCCGCCGGGGCGGGCCGCTCGCAGGTCCGGCGCAGCACGGCTTCGACCCGTGCCAGCAGCTCGCGGACGCTGAAGGGCTTCATCACGTAGTCGTCGGCACCAAGACCGAGGCCGCGGACCCGGTCGTTCTCCTCGCCGCGGGCGGACAGGATGATCACCGCCTGGCCGGGGCGCTTCTTTTTGAGCTCGGCGAGAATCGAGAAGCCGTCGCGTCCGGGCAGCACGAGGTCGAGCAGCAGCAGTCGGTAGTTCGCCTTCAACGCGAGATCGAGCCCGCTGTTTCCCTCGCCGGCTTCCAAAGTACGATAGCCGCCGTATTCCAACGCATCGACCACCCCGCGGCGGATCGCCGCGTCGTCTTCGATCACGAGGATGGTGGTGTCGGGCATCGGATGGATCGTGGAATACACGAAGAGCGCGGAACCGGGCAAGAGGTGTTGTTCATTCGGCGAACTCGTAGCCCCGAGCCTCCGCCTGAGCCTTGACGGCCGCGGCGATCACCTGGTCGAGGGTCTTTTCACCTTTGGATCCGGCGGCCTTCTCCGCCGCGGCCGCCACGAAGGCATCGCGCTGGCGGCTGAGTTCCTGGATCCGCGCCTGAATCGCGGCGCGTTCGGCGGTCATCCTCGCGACATGGGCTTCCCGTTCGGAGTGGGTCATTTGCTTCATGGCCTCGGGCAGCTCGGCGGCATCCACCTCGCCGACTTTCACCGTTCCCGCGCGGCAGGCATCGACGAGGTCCCAGTGACCGTTGAAATAGTTCGCGGTCGATTTGGTCAGCGCGCGCTGGGTAGCCGCGCCCTGTTTTTCGTTGGCCACGGCACCCGCGTCCGCGGCCTGCTGGTTGGCACATGCCGCCTGCCAGCCTTTGCCGTAGCCCAGGTAGGTCTTGTTGAGCTCGATTCCGAGTGTGGCGATCTCCTTGTCCTGCGGCGCGTCGATGTGAGCCACCGCCTTGTCCTGGTCGATGGACAGGAATTCGCCCGAGGCCAACGCCGGGCCGTCATGCCATGCGCCGGCGATGCCTTCGTCGCGATTGCCGCAGTGGATTGTGTTCACCACGATGCCCTTCGACATTGCTTCGCGGCAGGCCTGGCGGGGGGCGACCGGTCCCTGGGAAAAGGGCTCGTTGCCGGCGATGAAGATCACCTTGTAGGTCGTGGGCGACGGGTCCCATGAAAGATCGGACAATGCCCGTTGGATCACCGCACCGCAGTACTCGTCGCCTCCGTTGGTTCTGAAAGCGAACAACTCGCGGTTGATCTCATCGAGATCGCGGGTCAGTGGTTCGACCTGCCGGATCCAGTGGTTTCCGACGTGGAGGCCGTTGTTGCCATACTCGAAAAGCGCCACTTCGACGAACGGCACCCGGCCCTCGCGCTTGGCGCCGTTGAGGGTATTCACGATCTTCCACAACTGCGACTTCGCCTGGTCGATCAGGCCGTCCATGCTGTTGGAAGTGTCGAGCAGCAGGGCGATCTGGACCTTGGGGGCCGGCCCGTCGCTTGGCAGGGGAGCGAGGTCTTCGGAGAACGCGGAAGCTGTGAGAAGGACGGCTGGCAGAAGGGCGGAAATTGGAATGTTGGTTTTCATAACAACCCTCTTTTAGCGCGGCTTCCGGAATCCGTCCGTCAAGGGCGTGTAAATTCCCCCGGGCGAGGGTTTTGCTGCCGCGAGGATTAAAATTCCCCTTTGCGCGGCGTCCACGTTTGGCCCACACCTTCGCCCGTGCTCACCGTCTTCAGCCGCAGCGGTCCCTTCACCCACCGGAACGCACGGCTGTATGTCTTTTTCACGGTGCTCTACAACGCCCGCGCCTATTACCCGGTGCTGGCGATCTTTTTCACCGACCTCGGCCTGACCCTCGAGCGCTTCGTCTTCCTCAACCTCGTCTGGGCGCTGGCGATCTTCCTGCTTGAAGTGCCATCCGGCGCGCTGGCCGACACCATCGGGCGGAAGAAGCTGCTGGTCTTCGCGGCGGCGGTGATGGTGGTCGAGATGATCATCCTGCTGACCGCGCCGAAGGACGGCGGCACCTTGCTGTTCGCGTTCTGCATCGTGAATCGCCTGCTGTCCGGCACTTCGGAGGCGGCGGCGAGCGGGGCGGACGAGGCGATCGCTTACGAGTCGCTGCCGGAGGAAGGCCGTGAGAAAGCGTGGGACGAGGTGATGGCGACCGCGATGCGCTGGCGCTCGGCCGGCTTCTTGATCGCAATGGCTTTGGGCGGGCTGCTCTACGATCCGTCGTGGCTTGCGAAGCTGGGTTTAACGGTGCCGGAGGATGTGGCGCATCGTCTTCCCGTGGCGGTGGTGCTGCTGCAAGCACTGGCCTGCGTGGCGATCGCGCTGCGCTTCGAAGAAACTCCGCATCCGGCGGGTCGTCTGGGAGAACGCTGCGTGGCGGCCTTTCATCTGACGATGCGCACCGCGCGGCGGGCTTTCACCACGCGGAGCATCGCCGTGGTGATCCTCGGTGGGCTGCTGATCGATTCGGTGGCGCGGAATTTCGCAACGATCAACAGCCAGTATTACCGGCTGATCGGGATCCCGGAATGGGCCTTCGGGTTCATTGGCGCGGCGGTCGGGGTGACCAGCTTCTTCGTCCCGGGGATCGCGCGACGGCTCAACGAGCGCTTTTCGCCGCTGGGTGTGTTGGGCATCGCGGCGGTGGTCGGCGTGGTGGCGCTGGGCTTGCTGGCTCCCGCGTGGCCGTGGTTCGGTTTGCTGCCGGCGATGCTGCTGATGACCCTGCTCGGGCTGGTGGGTTTCACGGTGAGCCGGCATTTGCATGCGTCGGCCGAGTCCACCCAGCGGGCGACCTTGCTCAGCGTGAAAGGCCTGGCTTTCAACCTCGGCTACGGTGCCTTCTCGCTGGGCTTCTCGGTGCTGCTGGCCCGCTTGCGGGAGACGCAGGGGGACGATGCTTTCCGTGCCGCCTTGCAGTGGCAGATGCCCGCCTTCGCGCTGCTGATCCTCGCGTTCTTCGCCTGGGCTTGGCGCGGCAGGGCGGCGGCTTAGAAGGTCAGCTTGCGCGGCTTCGTCGCGGGCCGGTTGAGCTTTTCGCAGGCGATCTTGCAGAGTTCGAAGACCATCGGTTCGCTGATCTCGTAGATCACGCTGGTGCCCTGCTTGGTGCGGGCGACGAGGCCGGCGTCGTGCAGCATCTTGAGTTGCTTGGAAACGTTCGCCTGCGTGGTGGGAAGGGTGTCGACCAGTTCGCCCACCGATTTCGGGCCTTCCTTCAGCTCTTGCAAGAGTGCCAACCGGGTGGCTTCGGCGAAGACGCGGAAGAGATTGGCGACGCGTTCGAGATCGGCGGTTTCAAGCTTCATGGATTTTCCCGGGGCCACCCGAAGATTGCCACAAATTTGCGCTTGCGCAAGTATAACCATATGGTTATAGACGAAACATCAAAGCGCCGCGAGCGCCAACCCCGAATCCACCACCATGAACACCATCCTTGATCCCCAGTCCGTCCGCGAAGCCCATGCCGCCGGGAAAGTCCGCCTGATCGACGTCCGGACACCGGCCGAGCACGGCGAGATTCACATCGAAGGTGCGACCCTGATGCCGCTGGACCGGCTCGATCCCTCCAAGGTCAGCGGTCCCTGCGTGCTGGTTTGCCGCAGTGGCAAGCGCGCCGAGCAGGCGCGCCAGAAGCTGACCGCCGCCGGTTGTGAAAACCTGACCGTCCTCGAAGGCGGGGTGATGGCATGGGAGCAAGCCGGGCTGCCGGTGAAGCGCGGCAAGGCCGTGCTTTCGCTCGAACGCCAGGTGCGCATCGCCGCCGGGCTGCTGGTGCTGACCGGCACCGCCCTTGGCACCTGGGTCCACCCCGCATTCCACGGCCTCGCCGCCTTCGTCGGCGCGGGCCTGACCTTCGCCGGCCTCACCGATTGGTGCGGGATGGGAATGCTGCTCGCCAAGATGCCCTGGAACCAGCGCTCCGGCGTGCAATGCGCCGGCAACTCCTGCTCCGTCTGACTTCCTCCAATCTTGTCTCTGGTTTCTTGTCTCTAGCCTCTTAAATCCATGTTCCTCCGTCAAATCACCGACCCCTCGCTCGCGCAGAACGCCTACCTGATCGGCTGCCAGCGCAGCGGCGAGGCCATCGTTATCGACCCCGAGCGCGATCTCGACCGTTACTTTGCCGTCGCGGTGGAGAACGGTTTCAAGCTCACCGCAGTGGCCGAGACCCACATCCACGCCGACTACCTGAGCGGCGCGCGCGAGCTGGTGGAGCGCCACGGCGCGATCGCCTATCTTTCCGAAGAGGGCGGGCCGGACTGGCAGTTCGAGTGGGCGAAGGGAAATCCCAAGGCGCGCTTTTTGAAAGACGGCGACACCTTCAAGGTCGGCAACATCGAGTTCAAGGCGCTGCTGACCGCCGGCCACACGCCGGAGCACCTCAGCTTCCTAGTGACCGACCTCGGCGGCGGGGCGGACGAGCCGGTCGCGCTGCTGAGCGGCGACTTCATCTTCGTCGGCGATGTCGGCCGGCCGGATTTGTTAGAAAGCGCGGCGGGCCAGGCGGGCGTGATGGAGCCCTCAGCGCGGACTTTGTACGAGAGTCTTCGTAGCACGGCGAGCCTGCCGGAGCATCTGCAGATCCTACCGGCCCACGGCGCGGGCAGCGCCTGTGGCAAGGCGCTCGGCGCGGTGCCGGTCAGCGTGCTCGGCTACGAGCGGCGATACAACGGCGCGCTGCGCGAAGCATTGCAGGGGACCGAGGACGACTTCGTGAAAAGCATCCTGGCCGGTCAGCCGGAGCCGCCGCGCTATTTCGCGCGGATGAAGCGCGACAACAAGATCGGCCCGGCCTTGCTTCCGGATGGCAAGCTGCCGCAACCTCGGCGGATCGGGGCCGGCGACCTGGCGGAATGGATCGAAGCCCCCGGCCGCGCCGTGCTCGACCTGCGGTCCGACCGTAAGGCCTTCATGACGCGCCATCTGAAGGATTCCATTTTCGCCCCGCTGGCCGGTGGCAAGCTGCCGGTCTCGGCGGGGTCCTATGTCGAGGAGAAGACCCGACTGCTGCTAGTGTTGGAAGATGAGTCGCAGCTCGACGAAGCGGTCCTCCAGCTCGTGCGGATCGGCTTGGACGAGGTGGATGCGTGGATCCCGGCGAGTGAGGCGACCCACGCCCACGAGTGGACCAGTACCATCCCGCGGATCCTGACGTCGGATCTTTCCAACGCGCTGGCGGAGGACCCCGGCGCGCTGGTTCTGGATGTTCGCGGGGCGGATGAATTCGCGGCGGGCCATGTCGAAGGCGCGGTGAACATCGCCTACACAAGGCTCGGCGCGCGGCTTGCCGATCTGCCGGAACGTCGGCCGGTCTATATCCACTGCGGAAGCGGCTTGCGGGCCTCGATGGCGGTTTCCTTTCTCGCGTCGAAAGGCATCGACGTCGTGCATGTCGACGGGAGCTTCGGCGAGATCGGGGCCTGCGTCTTGCCCGCATCATGAATCCAGCCGCATGGTTCGGGGCGCTGATGATCGGCCTGTCGCTCGGCCTGACCGGGGCGGGCGGTAGCATCATCACGCTGCCGGTGCTGGTCTATCTCGCCCACGTGCCGCCGGCCGAAGCGGTCGGCTTGAGCCTGCTGGTCGTCGGCGCGGCGGCCGCGGCGGGAGCGATCCAGCGGTGGAAGGCGGGGGATTTCCATCCGCGGGCGGCGCTGATGTTTGCGGGGGCGGGAATGGCCGGCGCGGCGGTGGGCGCGAGGTTCACCCGGATGGTTTCGCCGGAAGTGCTGATGGTGATCTTCGCCGGGTTGATGCTGGTGGTCGCGCTGCGGATGCTGCTGAGCCGCGACGGGGAAACGACCATGGCAGCGGAGTGCAAGCCCTTCCGCTGTCTCGGGGCGGGTGGCGGGGTCGGCATTCTAACAGGCTTTATCGGCGTGGGCGGTGGCTTCCTGCTGATGCCGGCTTTGGTCAAATTCGCACGGCTGCCGCTGCGGGTCGCCACCGGGACCTCGCTGGCGGTGATCGCGTTGAACTCCGCCGCGGGCTTCGCCGCGCATTTTCACGACGGGCCGACCGATTGGAAGTTGGCGGGCGTGTTCTCGGCATTGGCCGTGGCCGGATCCATCGCCGGCAATCGTCTCGCCGCGCGGCTGCCGGTGAAGCGCCTGCGCCAGGGCTTCGCGGTGATGGTGATGCTGACCGGAGCCTGGGTGCTGTGGCAGAAAGTGGCCTGACGGCTCGGTTCGACTTCGGCACGATCTGCCAAGCTTTGGAGATGAGGTTGCGCTCGGAGAAGCGGGAACCGGGGCGGTCGGTCAGGTTGAGATCCACTGTGGGCGCGCGCTGGCCGGAATTCTTGATCTCGTCGAGCAGCCTCGCGTCGGCACTGGCGGTCGATCGCAAGCACATGAGCCAGATTATGAATTCGACTGCCCCCCCCCTCAGAGCACGGCATTGCCTAATGTGCGGGTATAGGCCAGTCTGGGGCATGGCAAAAAGGTCCGAGGGTCGGGAAACATGGCATCGCTTGCTGGAATGGGACAAAGGCCAGGCGGCGTCCGAGCGTTTGGCTGGACATGTGTTGCGGCTGGAAGGTTTTGAATCTATTGACCCTTCGCATCCTCTAGGTGGTCCGGATGGAGGGAAGGATTTTTTCGCTGTGAGGAACGGGAAAAAGTGGACGGGAGCGGTTTTCTTCCCGAGGGGTCGGAAGTCATTCTCACAAACACGGTCGAAGTTCACTAGTGACACGGAGAGGTCGCTAAAGGGTAATTCCGAAGGGTTGATTTTTATCACGAATCAGGAATTGACGATCGGCGAGCGAGAAGCGTTAGCGCAGATTAATCCTTTAGTAAGTGTCGAGATTTTCCACCTGGAACGTATCGCTTCTCTTCTTGACTCGCCAGCAGCATATGGAATTCGACTTGAGTTTTTAGAGATTGAAATGACAAAGGAAGATCAAATCTCGTTCTTTCATTGACATGAATACAAAAAATCAAATGAATTGATAAAAGCTCTTTATGAGCAGAATTTGTATTTGAAACTCTTATCCGCGGGTGAGCCTTCCATTTCGCATTAATCCGGAGAAGTATATGATGTGTGGCTCGATTTCGGTTATTGGATCAGGCCCGATGCTCGATATGGTGATTCAAATACATATGAAATACTCGCGTGAAGGAGTTGGGGGAACTTTGTGCGCGGAGCACGCCTGGCGGGGTGATGTATCCATTCCGATTCTATATCCGAAAGGGGTATTTCAGCTGAAGCCTTGGAGGATATGGATGGAGAAAAACGGAGGTGAACTTAGCGAAGTGAATGTGGTCATTCGGGCCAGGAACGGATGCTTCGTTCACGCTTTCGTTTTGCATCCGGTTGGCGGAGGCACGTATGAAATTCGGGATCAGGTTTTGTATGAGGTTGGGGGTGATGAATTTACGAGGAAAAACTGGAGAGAGGTAGAGAGACTTCCCGCGATGTATTTTAAGGAAAATGAATCAAATTCAGGATAATCCCTGCATGATAATTGTCATTATTCTATAAAATATTAAAAGCATTATTTGCCATTTCCGTCTGTGTGATGGCTCCCAGTAGGGTGGATCGCTTTCGCACCTCCTGGGCTGATTCTTCAATTCGTCTGCGGCTCGATCTGCCAGACTCAGTAGATGGGGTTGCGCTCGGTCAAGCAGGAGCCGGAGCGGCGCTCCGGCCGAGATTCATGGCTTGCAAGCGGTCGCCGGGCCTCTTGATTCAGAATGTAAATTGGTCTGCTGACCTCATTTTGACGATCGGACCAAGGAAGGGAATGAGCTGGACCCGCCAGAACAGGATTCGCAAAGTGGCTGACATGAGAAAGCTGGGTGTGACGTCAGTTGCTTCTGTGGTTCTAGTCGCAGTTGTGATTGGCACCGTGTTCTTGCGCCGCGCCACTGCCGAAGGCCCCCACGGCCACTATACGAGCAGAGACGTTCCCATTTCGTTCTCCTTCCGGCGGGGTGACGTGGACATGGTTGGGGAATCCTGGAAGCAGTCGTTGCCGTGGCGGATGTTCAAACTCGATTCCTTGCAGGCCGAATTTGAGGAACTGCGCCTGGCCCGCATTGCCACTCTCAAACACAAGACCCGGAACCTTGAGAACAACCGGAAGCATCTCGTGGAGTGGAAAGCCAAAGGGGAAAAGGACTTGGAGGGGCTTGAGCGCGCGGTGATGAGCATGGAGGCCGATGCGGAGGAGATTGCGGCGCTCGAAAGACTGGATTGGAGGGGATACGCGCATCGCTACTCGGTCACGAAGCCGGAAAAGCTGGTGAGGATTTCCGAGTCCAAGAAGCACCCATTTCAGCGGAGTGGCTTTTTCCTGATTCACGAGAACGACCGGCTGGTCTCGGTCGAAACTGGTGAAGTTTACAAGCCGGCAGCCAAGTAGGTTCGGCCTGCCGGTTGGTTCCCTTTCATCCGCTGGATCGCTTTGAGCCGGATGTCAACGGTTAGCGTGATCTCGGCGGTGCGCTACAGCGACCATTCTTTCTCATCCCCTAAATTGGGTCAAAATACCGATGTCCTCGGTCCGAACCTGACGCGGCAAGTTAGATGGTGATACGTTAGACTCGCCGACTAAAGTCAGCGCTCCCCCGGACGGCTTGGCTTCAACGAAGTACCATTCACGGCTGGCCCCATCGGGCTCGCCTCAGTTCGTCTTCGGCACGCTCTGCCAGACTTTGGAGATGGGGTTGCGCTCGGGGAAGCGGGAGCTGAAGCGGTCGGTCTGGCCGAGATCCACGGCCTGGACGCGCTGGCCGGGCTTCTTGGTCTTGTCGAGGACCTTGGCCCCGAGCTTGGTTCCGAACTGGCTGGAGGCGGTGGCGATTTTGGAGTCGGGCTTTTCTCCTGAATGGGTCGACAGGAAGGAACGGGTTAGGCGTCGGGAATCAGATCACCGGCGGAGGCGGAAGAAGCGGTGGGTTTCGGTGGCTTGGACGCGTAGGATCACTTTCTCGATGCCGGGGCTCGCGGGCCGGGTGACGGGGGTGAAGGACGGCTCGTCCGCGACCGGGGTCCAGGTCTTCAGGTCGGTGCTTGTTTCTAACAGAGCAGGTTCGGCTTCGTCGATCGGGCGGAGGTATTCCAGCGCCCAGCCGTCCTCGCTTGAAACCAAGCGCAGCGGTGGGAGATCCGTCCCACCGACGATCGTGCCGGTGGACGAAGATTGAGCCCGGGAAGCCAAGGGGTCGGAGAGATCCGGCAGGGCGTTGGTGCCTTCATCGGCGATGGCGACAGCGAGGGGTGGCCAGGAGAGGTAATCGGGAAACCAGCCGAGCGCCGGATGGGGCAGGTGGCGGACCCGGAGTGGCGTGGCGTCGTTGATGCCGGATGGAAGCTCCCGCTTTTCCCACGGTGAAGGCCCGTCGCGCCAGGCGACCGGATACCACCAGCCCGGGGCGACTTCGACTTCGGCGAGGCTGACGAGGTCGGCCGGCGGGGGGGCGCCTTCCCCGATGACCACTTGTCCGCCATCGATCCGGACGCTGCCGAGCGAGCCGCCGGGCGGGATTCGATGGAGAACGTACTCCGCGAAGTCGGGTTGGCCGTTGCCGTCGAGGTCTTCCTCGGGACCGGCGAGCAGGGGCGTGCGGTTCTGCCAGCGGCGGGTGTCGGCGAAGTCGCCGAGGTCGGACGTTGCCACGGCACGGATGCCCTTGTCATGGCCGAAGAAGATCAGGTCGGGAGTGCCGACAGCGGGGTGGAGGTAGGTGCGGTTGGCCGGACCGGGCGGGAGCTTGGAGGTTGCCAGCGGCGCGCCGGTGGACCCGTCGCGGATCGAGATGCCCGCGCTGCCCTGATCGACCCAGGCGAAGTCGCGCGTCGTGCCCTGAATCGCGCCGGTGATGACCCCTTGGAACGACCAGACTTCACGAAAGGTGGACGGATCATAGGCACGGGACACGCCCGAGCGGTCGAGGAGGTAAAACAGCGGCTCGCCCGCGATGAGCTGCCCGCCGGTGAATTTCGGCCACTTCGGCAGCTTGAGCTTCGCGCCCACGGCTTGGGCGAACAGGCCGGTGTCGTTTTGTTCCCGGGCCCCCCGGATGCCGGCGAAGACCCGGTCCGGCTTCAGATCCACGCCGAATCCCAATCCGCCTTTCTTGCCGCCGGACTTGCGGACCACCGGTTTCAAGTCGGACCAGCGGTAAACGAAGACCGTGGATTTCTTCTCCCAAGGCGAGAGGCTCGCTGCAGAAAGGGCAAAGTGGGTGGGGGTCGCGTCCATGTGGAGGGCGATCATGTTGTTGAATGAGTCGTCGGCGATGCTTCCCAACAGCCGTCGCGAGGAGAGTTCGTAGACTTCCACCATGGCCGCGCCGGTCGGCTGGTGCTTGCAGAACACGAGCAGCCGGTCGCCCTGCACCAGGGCATCCAGCCCGAAGGCGCGGCGGTAGAGCGGGGCGGGATCGTGCATGTCCAGCAACACCGCGCCGCTGGCGGGATCGACCACGATGACCCGGCCGTCGGGATTCACGTCGGGATAGGTGGCCCCGGTCGCCAGCACCAGGCGGCCGTCGCCGTGGCGCAGGGTGAAAGGGGGCAGATTGAGCGCATCGATCGTCGGCAGCGCGCGGGTCAAATGAAGTGGCAGGCGGGGGGTGCCGTCGTCCCGGTCCACGGAAAGGCTCCGGGTGAGCGGCTGGGCGCCGGCGATCCCGGCGCGGATTTCCAGCGGATGGGATTTCCCGTAAAGCGGAATCTCGGGCGGCGCGGTGAGCGGGAGAAGATGCACGTGCCGGTCGCCGGGAACGGGGAAGGACGACGACGGGATTGCGAAGGGCCGGTAGAGCGTGGGTCGACCCTCGGTGGCTTGGGTGAGCGTCACCGAGAAAGGGCTGGCGAAGGCCTCGCTGGACTTGAAGGGAATGACGGCCTGCTCTTCGTCGAGGCGGAGACCCTTGCCGAGCCACTCCAGGCCGGGACGCTGGCGGTCGGTGCGGATGTCGTAATAGCGGGTGAAGTAGCCGGTCGTCCCATCGGGCCGGGTCTCGGAGAATGTAATCCGGCCGAACATCCCGCCGGGTCCATGGCTGCGGAGATAGGTCGCCAAAGGAGTGCTGTCCGGCAGCCGCGAATCGAAGTGGAGCGGCGGCGAAACCTTGAGGCCGGTGGCGATTTCCCAGATGCAATCGTCCGCGAAGACATGCGTGCCGATCACCGCGCCGCCGTTGCGGAGTTCGTCGCTCGACCAGCGGACCGTGGCGGTCATGAGGTCGGCCGCGCGGGTGATGCCATTCGATTGGAAAACCAGCAGGTCGTCGCGGAGGGCGAGCAGCGAGGCGGCGGACTCGACGGCGATCTCGCCTTCGATCTCCATCGTGTCGGTCCGGTACCAGCGGAGGTGGTTCACGAAACCGGGCACCCTCGGGAAGGAATCCGGCTCCCGCCACGAAATCGCCAGCCGTTTGCCGTCGCTGAGGGTCTCGAGGAAGTTCGGGACGATGCCGTCGAAGATCGGGAAATCGACCCCGTCCGCCGGTCCATCGAACGAATAGATCCGCGTGGTGAACGGGGTGCTGTAGCCGTAGCCGCCGGTGCGGACGAGCATCCGTCCCCCGCCGAGCAGCGTGGTCGTGGCCGACCCGGAGCCGGGCATCGGAAAGGTGCGCATGGCGAGGGTCGCGCCGGTGACGGAACTCGCGCGATACAGCGTGAGGCCTCCCGCGTGGCTCACCGATTCGAGGCCGAGCGGGGTTTCGAGCACGTCGGGCTGGGTCCATGAGTCGCCGGATGGGATCTCGGTGACTCCGCGATGGTTGCCGGTCTGGCGGTCCCAGAGATGCAGGTTGCCGGAGAAATTGACCGGCCCGGCGATCACCCCGGTGAAGACATGTTGAGGTGTGACGTTTTGCAACGCTGCCCCCGCGCTGTCCTTGAACGGGAACTCGCGCCATTCGAGGCCGCTGCCGGCGATGACCACGCCGGGCGAAAGAATATCGGGAAGGCGAAGCCCGTCCGCGTCCAGCAGCTCGATGCCGATCGTCTCGAAGGCCTCCGCGACCAGGTCGTCCTTGATGCCCAGCGGCACCGTGATCGTGCGGGTGCCGGCGGGGAAGGTAACGACTTGATCGAGCGGCTCGTAGTCCAGCCCCGGCGTCGCGGAACCGCCGGCGGTGCGGACCCGCAGCGAGAGCTCGCGATCGGCAGCGCGATCCAGCGTGAGCGGCAGCGGGACCGTCGCGTTCGACTCTTTCAAGGGCGGCAAGCCGGGTGGCAGCAACTGCGGGCGGGAGGCATGCGTGTCGTAGATCCGGACTTTCCCCTCGCCGGTCAGGTGGGCGAGATTTCCGGAAACGGCCAGGTCTGCCGACCAGCTCGAGGAAGCCCGCGGGATGGCACCGCGGAAATCGAGCTCGAAGCCCGCCGCGGGAGTTCTGCGGTAGCGCTGCACTTCCATCACCTCGGGCGAGAAGAACCAGAAGCCATCCGCGGCGGCGTCGATCGCCTGATTGACGCGCGACCATGAGGTCGGGATCGAGAAGACTGGAGTGATGTCCCCGGTGGCGATGTCGAGGCAGCGGAAATCGTTTCGGGTGCGGAAATACAGGTGGTTCCCGTGGCCCGCGGCCATCCCGTCCATGCCGTCTTGCCAGCGGACCGTGACGCGGCGGATTTCGGCGAGGTCGGACAAGCGGTGAATGACCACCACCTGGTTGCCGATCTGGCTTTCGGTGCCCCACCGCGCGATCCATTCGTCGCAGGCGGAGAGCAGCGCGCGGGCCGGGGACGTCGCGGTGCCGGCCAAGGTGCGCAGGGTCACGTCGTCGGACCCGCGGGAGTAGGTCAGCAATTGCAAGTCGATGCCGTTGCCCGGTGCTCCGAGGGCGAAGGTGCCTTGCGCGGTGATGACGGGGCTGCCGTCGGCGTGGCGGAAGGTTCCGGGGAGATCACCGAGCGTGGTTTGGTCGGAAAGCCGGATCACGCGGAAGCCATCCGATGTCAGGTAGTCGCGATTCTTCTCGAGCAGGGCTTTCCCGTCGGCCGCGAAGACCGGCCGGTAAGTGCTGCCGAGCGTCGTGCCCGTCACCGGTTGCACCGCGCCGTCCGGCGTGTAGGAAAAGTTCCACACGTTGGCCGTGTAGTTCGACATGTGGACCGTTTGGCCGCTGTGGCCGATCCATTGGACGGGATAGCCGGGATGAAGCGTCGCCACCGGCTCGTCCAAGGGCACCGCCGCCGCAAGGGAACCTGCGAAGGCGAAAGCGCAGAGGGCGAGCAGGCGGGGGAGGTTCACGGTTTGACGTAGAAGTGGCGGTATTCGGAAAGTCCCAGCGGCAGGTTGGCGGTGAGGTCGTAGCGGGCGCGGAAGCGGGCGCCCCGCGACGGCACGGACTCCGGCGCGGCGATCTCGTTCGGGGTCGTCTTGTTCGCCACCCCGTAGCGGTTGCGGACCGGTCCGGCCCCGTTGCGCAGGGCGAGGACTTCCCATGGACCGCCGGCCATGGAGAACTCGACCAGCATGGTCATGTCGGGGGGCATCGGCCCGGAGATTTCCACGGTTGCGTACGAACGGTGGTAGCCGTCGGTGTGGGTCACCGTGACCATCGGGATGCTTCCGAGGTGCTCCTCGACATAGCGTTGGAGGTCCGGGCGCGGATCGTCGGGGAGTTCCTCGGCGTAGCGCTGCCAGAGCTTGAAGCTGCCGGCGCGGTTGAAAGGGACGGAGAAGATCTCCTGCCACGCGGGGTAGAGGAAGCTGTCGTAGTTGATGATGTTCCGGCCGAAGCTCGCCAGGTCGGTCAGCCGCATGCCTGTCTCCTCGTCGAAGATCCCGTGGTAGTCGTCAGTCCGCAGGCCTTCGCCCCGCGAGAAATTCCGCAGCGGCAGCAGGCGTGCCGACGAGGGTGAGGCGGTGATGGCCAGGGTCACGGGATCGATCCGGAAGATGCCGTTGAAGGCGCGGGCGAGCACGCTGCCGTCATCCGCCACATCGAGGTTCACCCCGAACTGCGATGGAGCCCAGGTGGCGGCCGGCGAGAAGAATACCTGGCCGCTTTTCAGCGAAGGCAGGGCCCCGAAGCGAAGCACCGCCCCGGCAAAAGGCTGCCCGCGCTCCTTTTTCGGAAGGAAGGGCGGCCGCCATTCGGCATTCGGCAGGCCGAGCCACAGCGCGCCGCCGGCGAAGGCCATGCTGCTGCCTCCGCCTTCACCGGCGAGCTTCAGGCTGGCGACCGGCTTGAAGGTGGCGCGGCTGTAAAGGATCAGCCCGCCCGCTGTCTTGCGTGCCCCGTCCTGATCACTCGCGGACGCGATGGCGACGTAGTTGTCGTCGAAAGCCACCGTGGGATTCGCCCAGAACTTCCACGGGATCACCGCGCGGAAGCTGCCGCTCGTGGCATCCAGCACGCACAGGCTGCGCGTCGTCTTGGTCGAGCGGTTCGGGGAGTCCACGTTGTGGGTGGCCACGATGACGATGTCGCGCCCGGCATCGATGATGCTTTCGCCGAAACCCGGGTGCTTGAGCGCGGCGGGAGCCCAGATGGTACGGCGTACCTCGTAGGTCGTGGGATCGAGTTCCTGAACGCACCCGCTGAGGTTCGTGGAAACCGGATGGGCAGCTTTTGGGAAGCACACCCACAGGCTGTCGCCGCGCCGCATGATGCCGCCGACGCCGGTGACGGCCAGCGCCGGATCGAGCGGGATCAAAGTACGATAAGCATCGTAGTCGCAGGGCGAGGGCTCGATCAGGCACTGCTCGGTGATGAAGCCGGCGGCATCGAAGAACTGCAAGCGGATCGGAGCCTGGCTCCGGTGGGTCGCCATCTCGGAATGGATCGGCAGGTCGTAAAGCAGCGGCGTGCCGTCCGCCGGGATCAGCAGGTCGGCCGGGCTCAAGGGGCTGTACTCGGAGTTGTCGCCGTAGCTGCCGTGCTCCATCCGCGCGGCACTGACGACGAGCTTCACGGGGATCGCGGCCGAGCTGCGCTCGTTCGCCGTCGCCTCGATCCGCCCGGGCGCACCGCCTTCGACCGGATTCGCGATGCGGAGCGACCACCCGGGCAACGTCCGTTTTCCGGAAAGCGTCCACAGGACCAAGCTGGTGCCGTAGGAGGTCCGGTCGCCAAACCAGCAGATCACGCCGTCGGGCGTGGTGGCCAGCGACATCGTTCCTTGCGGGCCGTAGTAGCCGTTGACGTAAATGGTTTCGATCTTCTGGCTGTCGAGGGCGAGTTCGACGGTCTCCAGCAGGACCCCGGTCAGCGGGTCGATCACCTCGAGGCGATTGCGCAAGCCGGCCCGATAAAGCAGCCCGTCGCCTCCTTTGATGTTCGACCCGGTGGGTTGCGAGATGGGGCCCGTCGGCGCGGGATCGGCCGAAATCCATTTCTGCACCCCGCTGCCTTCGATCACCGCCACCTGCTCCGTCTTGATCGGCAGGTTCGCGTTCTCCGTGCCGGCGATTTCCAGGACCAGCGTCTCGTGCGGCTCGGGGGTGAAATCTTCCTTCACGATCAGCGAACCCTCCGCCTCCACCGAGCCGGGGGGGAAGGTGATCCAATGGTCGAAGACGGTGAAGTCCGCGCCCGGGGTCGCGGTGCCGCCGGTCCTGCTGGTCACGCGCACCTTCACCGTGGCAGCGGAAGGACGGTCGAGCCGCACCTTCACCGGCAGCGCGCCGGTGATCTCCGGGCTGCGGCTCGGGATCAGGAACGCCGTCGGTGCGGTGGCGGGGTCGGCATCCGCGATCAACAGCGGCTCGTTCCAAGCCCTGCGGGTCACGATCCGATAGCCGTTGAAGAAAATCGCGCTGCTATCGATGCCCAGGCTCCACCCGGGCGTGTCGCCGGAGAGATCGAAATGCATCAGCGCCCCTTGGTTCTGTTTCTCCGCCGGCAAGTTCAGCCACACCCCGGTGGGCGTGCGTGCGGCGGGATTCGGATCACCGAGGTTATCGGCGGTGAGCATCCGCGAGCCGGGTTGGGCGGCTTCCGGCAGCACCAGCGGCTCCATGGCGGCGACACCCGCCCGAGCCAGCAGCGGCCGGAAGGATCCCTATTGCTCGTATTCCGCGACCAGGATCTTGCCGGCATGGAAAGCGTAGATCCCCGAGCGGGGCGGCAGCGTCCACGAATCGAGGACTTCGCCGGTGTCGATGCTGCGACGTTCCAGCCATCCCGACCCGCGATCCGGACTGTCGTAGGAAAAAACCACCAGTTCGCGCCCGTCGAGAATCACGTCTTTCGACGAGGACCCGCGAACCGGGATCGAGCGGCGCTCCCCGTCGTGCGGGTAAACTTCGACCGGCCCGAAGCCGCGGGTCACGGCGATCGCGTGCTCGTTGATGTCGAAATGGTAGGGATAATAGATCGAACCCTCCGCGCGTCCGCGGACCTCGCCCGTGGCGGCGTCGAGGAACTCGGTGAAAACCGCGGACGTCTCCGGATCTTGGAACTGATAGCCGAGGTAGCCGCGGCGGACGTGTTGGGGCCAGCGGTCGGCGGGCAGCCACGGGACGCCTGTTTGCCAGACACCGTTTTCCCAGCGGTAGGCGGCTTCGACGCCGTAGGGAATACCCCAGGAGGTCTTGGCTGCCACCAGGGCCACCGGGCCGGCGAGGATTCCGTTCAAGAAAATGTCGTCTTTCGTGACAAAAGTCGCCGGCGCCCGTCGCGCCGGTTCCGCGAGATAGGGGATGAATCCGCTATCCCCGTCCATGGGGAGTTCCGCCGCGGGAAGGGCGGCTAGCCCGCCAAGGAGAGCGAGGAGCGAAGCGATTCGTGGATGCGGCACGGGCAGGATACTGCAACCCCGGACCCGGGGAAGCAAGCGGCCGGTGATCGGATCTTTCGACCGGATGATTGATCTTTCGGATAGAGCGGTGCGGGTGAGGCATGTCTCCATTGCGCCTTGAGGGTGCCGGTCTTGGCGCGGCCGTTGCTGAATGGGGTCTTGCTGAATGTGAAGGGGGTCATGAATGAGTTCAGTCGTCCGACTCCTGACTCCATCCACCGAAGCGCCCGGAAACCGCTGTCAAAAGCGATGTTGGCAAGGCGACCCGGGAGGGCTAGGTTCATCCTCATTGAAACCCACCTTGAAATCTCCCGATTCTGCGAAATCCCGGCCTCTGGGAAGTCTTTTGCATTTGACTCGTTACAGGCGTTTTATGGCTTTGCCGCCTTGGTTCGAGTTCTCTCTCAATCGCCTCGCCATCATGCTCGTGGGTCTTGCCAGCGCCACCATCCCGGCCAGCGCGGCATTGGTGCAGACGAAGGTCTTCAGCGCCACGGAACTGGCCTACTCCGGAGATGTCAGCACGACCGATCTCCTCACCGGAAAGACGGCAACTACGACTGGCTGGAATACCGGGAACGGTTCAACCGTGGCGGAATTGAATGATGGCATTCACGGTGGCAGCGGCACGCCGGTCGCGGGGACGTGGACGACTGTTGGCGCGACCGCCACCTACAATCTCGGGCTCGGTGCCAACAACCTCGGCTACGACGTCACCTCGATCCAAACCATCGCGGCTTGGCTCAACGTGGGATTCGGCAACCAAGCCTACACGGTGGACGTAAAGCTCGTAGGCGCGACGAGTTTCACCCCCCTCGCGACGGTGGACTATCAGCCGCTGGGCAGTGCCGTGGGCGCGACCAAAGTCTCCTTGACGGACACCACCGGCGTGCTCGAAACGGGTGTTGAGTCCATCCGCTTTACGGCCACCAACGTCAACGGGGGGGCGAATTCCGGGGCCTTTGTTTTCCGCGAAATCGATGTGTTTGGCACGCCGAGCACCACGAGCAACATCGGCAGGCTCACGCTCAAATCCACCGGCTCTTCGCCCACGCCCGCCATCATCGGCTACAACCACGGCTATTTCACCCAGGGCGGCAACGCCCGGGCGTGGTGGGAGTATTCCGGGGTCAACGGCGTGCGCATCTTCATCAGCCCTGCCAAGACCGAGCCTGCGGATGACCTTGCTCCCTGGGGCGACGGCGTCAGCAGCGATGCCACTTTCGAGAGCCGCAAGGCCGCGTTGCGGGCCGACCCGCTCAACGCCTCCTACATCAACTGGACCTATTTCAACAGCAAGTTCGCCGAATGGACCTTTCCGCTGGGCCAATACCGCGACATGGGCCTCCAAATCATGGTGATATGCTCGGCCAGCGAAAGCCTGCTCCCCATCACCAGTTCCACCGACTACGCCGGCCGGTGGGAACTCTGGCAGCACTTCTACGCATCCGCCTTTCACTACGCGCGCAACTTCGATGTGAGGCGCTACCAGATGTTCAACGAGCCGGACCATGCCAACTCAGGCGGCATCTCCCAAACGGATTGGCTGCTCCGGCTGCAACTGGCCTCCGATGCCATCCAGAGCGCCATCAGCGATGTGAACAGCCGTTACGGCAAATCGCTCCAGCCCAACGTCCATGCGCCTGTCGTCTCCAGCCCGACCTACTCCCCCTGGGGCAATCTTGCGGTGGACAACCGCCATCGCAATTATCGCGGTATTGTGTCCAATTCGTTCTGGAACATGCACACTTACGCGTATCATCACTATAATGATACGGCTAGTAGCCATTTCCATATCTCCACCGGCATGCAGAGTTCAATTGCCGCCGACATGCCAGGTGAAACTCCCTTTCCGCTGTGCATCTCGGAATTCAACGTCCACAACGCCTTCACCTTTGATTCCATGCCGGATACGCTGGATTATCCGGAGAAGTATGCCCGCTTCGGCGCGACTGTCTGCGAGTTGGCGAAGAGCGGCATGGACAACCTCTACTGTTTCAAGTTTTCCCAGACCGAAGATCCTGAGGCCACCTATGGCGTGAAGAAGAACGGGATGCACTACGTCGACAATGACAATGCTCCAAACAGCCACGGCGGCGTCACCAAGGCCGGCGAAGCCTATCGGCTTTTCACAAAGGGTATCGCGCCGGGGCGGGTCATGAAGGATTACACCCGCGCCAGCGATGGCAGCATCGACGCGCTGGACTTGCGAGCCAGCTACGATGCCGTCTCGAAAAAATACTTCCTTTTCAGCGTCAACGAATCCTCCAACAGCATCCCCATCACGGTGGATACATCGGCTTGGAATATTCCCACCAACAACCGCGTGCTGCTGGAAGAAGTCAGTGAGAGCCGCCACGGCAGCGGGCGCATCTTGGGCAGCGTGACCGCGGACAAAACACTCTTCGACGGCAGCGTCAACTTGTGGCAGCAGCCCGCCAATACCGTGTGGTTGTGGACCATTCCCAGCAAGGCGCAGCAAGCGGAGGAAATCGTCACCGTCGCCGAGGATACGGTGGTCAAGGACGGCTCCAATGCCGGCGCCAACTACGGCAGCGCGACCTCCCTCCTCGTGCGCAACGATCCCACCAACAACGCCAATCGCAGCGCCGCATTCCTCAAGTTCACCCTGCCGCCGATTTACCTTCCTGACATCCAGCTCGCCACACTCTGCCTCCGGACCCGCGCCACTCCCAGCGGCACCGCCCAGGGTTACGTCTATGGGATTGATTCCAACACCTGGTCGGAAAGCACGCTGACCTGGACGAATGCGCCCAATCTCAAGAAAGGGAAATCCGCGGGCAACAAGATCGCCAACCGCGTCATTGATGGTGAAGGCACCACCGCCCACATTCTGGGGCAACTTGTCGCTGCCACCACCACTCCCTCGGAAAGAATCATCGACGTCACCGAATACCTCCGCAACCAGCCGAACCGTGTGCCCTCCTTCCTCATTACCCAGGATCCCCGCTGGGATGTTTCCCTGCCCTCATTGGCCGCCGGGGACACCCAGCCGGGCGGTCTTGAGATCACCTCCAGCGAAGGGAGCTCCGATCCCTATTTGCGGATCGTCCGCCTCAAGGACACCGATGGCGACGGGCTCAGCGACGAGGCGGAAATCAACACCTTCAGTTCCAACCCAAACGATGCGGACAGCGACAACGACGGCCTCTCCGATGGCAATGAAGTCCTGGTCCTGCTCACCAACCCGAATCTCAACAACACCCCCACGGTCAGTAACATCACCGACCGCAGCATCGCGTTGAATACCAACACTGGAGCCATCGCCCTCACCATTGGTGACCTCGAAACCGCTGCTACCTCACTCACGCTGACAAGGACTTCATCAAACCCCGCGGTCGTTCCGCTGTCAGGCATTGTCTTCGGCGGCAGTGGCGCGAACCGTACCGTCACCGTCACCCCGGCTGCGAATCAACTCGGCAGTTCTACGATCACCGTCAGCGTGAGTGACGGTGCGCTCACCGCGAGTGACACCTTCCTCGTCACCGTCACCGGCACCGCCATCGAAACGTGGCGCTTCGCGAACTTCGGCACCGCGGCCAACAGCGGCAACGCCGCCGACACCTTCGACCCCGACAACGATGGCGAGATCAACCTCCTCGAATACGCTACCTCGCAGAATCCCAATGCCAGCAGCCGCGCCGTGCTCAGCGCGGTCCGCACCGCCAGCGCACTGGAAGTCAGCTACACCCGCAGCAAAGCCGCCTTCACCAGCGGCGTGGTTTTCACGGTTGAGTGGAGCGACACGCTCGCCCCGAATTCGTGGTCTGCCGCTCTCGTGACACAGCACATCCTCACGGATAACGGCACCCTGCAATCCGTCAAAGCCACCGTCCCCGCCGGTCCGGCCATTTCCAAGCGCTATGCCCGGATCAAAATCATGGGTGCACCTTGACCGCCCGATCAACCTGATGCCTTAGTTCGTCTCCGGCACGATCTGCCTAGCCTCGGGGGTCGGTCGCCAAGTGTTCAATTCAGAATTAAAGCAATCGTTTGACAGCCGGAGGGGGCGATACCAGCTTGGGGCGAAATGAGTGCAGTCGCAGGAGATTCCAAAGTAGCCACCAAGCAGCGTTTGATCGAAGCCGCTGAAGCTTTGTTTGCGGACGAGGGGTTCGACCGGGTGTCGGTGCGGGACATCACGACCAAGGCCGGGGCGAACGTGGCGGCGGTGAACTACCACTTCGGTAGCCGAGAGGGTCTCGTGGCGATCGTGCTGGCCCGCTACATCAACCCGGTGAACGAGGAACGACTGGCCCGACTCGAGGTGCTCGAGCGCAAGGTCGCCGGCAAGCCGCTGCCGCTGGAGGAAATCCTTGATGCCTTCGTCCGTCCGTTCGCAACCCAAGTCCGCCGCTCGGAGCTTTCCGAGAAGCTTTTTTTCAAACTCATGGGCCGGATGTTCGGTCAGGAAGGCTGCAACCTGCCGCCAGTGGTGGAGACGCTCTTTGTCACCATGCTCAACCGCTTCCAGAAGGCCTTCGCGAAATCCTTGCCGGGGCTCGCCGCCGACGATGTCTGGTGGCGCATCCACCTGATGGCGGGTGCGATGATTCACACGATGGCCCACGCCGACACGCTCCAGCGCTTCTCGGGCGGAGATTCGGGCAGCCCGACCTTGGAGCATACCTTGTCTCGCTTCATCCGCTTCACGGCTGCTGGCATGCGACAGGGCGCGGATGATCCTCACGAAGAAGAAAAGCCGAAGGGGCCTCAAGTGGAATTCCCGTTCTAACAGGTTCCTCGATGCACCCGTTATGTAAGAGTGCCTTGGCGGCAGTTCTGTTAGGTGGCTGCGCTTTGCAATCGCCCGCATCCCGCAGCGGTGAGGCCGGGAATGTTCCCGGGGCGTGGTCGGCGACCCGCGGGGCGAGGGCAGGGGTCGATCACCGCTGGGTTCGGAGTATCGGAGGCTCGCCCTTGGTTTCGTTGGTCGGCGAGGCCCAGCGCGCAAATCCCAGTTTGCAGGCATCGGCCGCACGGGTCGATCAAGCTGCGGCGCTTGCGAAAGTGGCCGGGGCGGAGCGCTTTCCGAGCATCGGCGTGGGAAGCCAGGCGGGTCGGCAAAAGCAGAACTTTTTGGGCCAGACTTCCACCGACAACAATTTCGGCGTTTCGCTCCAAGCGGCCTGGGAAGTCGATCTGTGGGGCAAGGTCAAGGACGGGGCCGAGGCCGCGATCGCGGATGCCGAAGCGCAGGCTCAAGCCGACCGGGCGCTGCGCTCGTCGCTCGCCGCCCAGGTCAGCAAGGCGTGGCTCGCGGTGGCGGAGTCGAACGAGCAGGTCGCGCTCGCCGAACAGGCGGTGAAGTCGCGCGAGGAGTCGTCGACGCTGGTGCGCGAACGCTTCGAGCGCGCCATCGCCGAGGACGGCGGATCGGCCGCGCAGGTGCGCTTGAGCGAGACCGAACTCGCCACCGCCAAGGCCGATCTCGAACGCCGCCGTGGCGAGCGCGAGCGGGCGCTGCGGCAGCTCGAGCTTCTGTTAGGCCGCTATCCCTCCGGACAGGTAACCGCGGCGGCGCGACTGCCTAAGCTGCCTCCGCCGCCACCCGCCGGATTGCCCTCGGAGCTTCTCCTGCGGCGACCCGACATCCTGCAATCGGAGCGCCGCCTCGCCGCTGCCGGCCGCCGCTCGGACCAGGCGGCAAAAGCGCTCTACCCGAGCATCAATCTCACCGGGAGCCTCGGCACCACGACCGATCAGTTGGAGAAAATCCTCAGCAGCTCGAGCGGCGTGTGGGCGCTCGGCGGCAGTCTGACGCAGCCGATTTTCCAAGGTGGGCGGATCCAGGGCGGCATCGAGCAGGCCGATGCCGCCGAGCGCGAGGCCGTGGCGAACTTGCAGCGCGTGGTGCTCGATGCTTTCGGCGAGGTCGAGCAATCGCTGGTGACCGAAATTTACCTGCGTCGCCAGGAATCCGAGATCGCCCGCGCGGTCGAACTCTCGAAGGACGCCTCCGCCCGCGCCGGTGAGGAATTTCGCAACGGCACCGGCGGCGTGCTGACCTTCCTCGCCGCGCAGAACCGGGAAATCGACGCGTCTTCGGCGCTCGTCTCGGTCCGCCGCCTGCTGCTCGACAACCGCGTCAACCTTCATCTCGCGCTGGGCGGCGATGTCGTCTTGCACCGACCCTGACCTTTCCGCATGAACCGGACTTTCCGCATCCTCGTCGCCGCAGTCATCCTGATCGGTGGCATCGCCTTGTTCATCCTGCTGGCGAAGTTGAAAAGCACACCTCTGCCGTCGAACCCGCCGAAGCCGTTCCAGGAGGTGGAAACCATCACCGCGCGAAAGATGGATCTGAAGGTGGCGATTCCCGCCCAAGGAACCATCGAACCGGCCACCGTGACCCGCGCCGCCGCGGAGGTGGAGGGCACCGTGATCGCGGTGTCGCCGGAGTTCGAGGCTGGCGGGAATTTCAAGGCGGGCGATGTTCTGTTAGAGATCGATCCCTCCGACTACAAAGCCGCGCTGGCCCAGGCCGAGGCCGCGCTGGCGGATGCGAAGCTGTTAGTCGTGCAGGAGGAAATGAAGGCCGAGCAGGCGGAGCGAGATTGGGAGCGGATCGCGACGCCGGGCCAGAAGCCGGGCGACCTGGTGCTCCGAATTCCCCAGCTCGCCGCCGGCCGCGCGCGGGTCGAGGCCACGCAGGCGGCGCTCGACAAGGCGATGCGCGATCTCGAACGCACCAAGCTGCGCGCACCGTACGACGGCCGGGTCCGGAAGAAGCTCGTCGACCTCGGCACCCACGTCTCCAAAGGCAACGGCCTCGCCGAGTTTTACGCCACCGGAACGCTTGAAGTTCGCTTGCCGGTGCCGCGCCAGGACGCTGCCTTCTTCGACCTTGCCGGCCAGCAGATCACCCTGCGTGAAACCGGCGGCCAGAACCGGAGCTGGCAGGCGGTGGTCGATCGCACCGAAGGAGAAATCCAGCGCGAGAATCGCTCGATCATCGTGGTCGCGCGGATCGATGGGAGCGCGGCCGATGCCCCCTTGCCCGGCCAGTTCGTCCACACCGAGATCGGCGGCCGCAGCATCCCGGGGCTGGTCCGCGTGCCGCGCCGGGCCTTCGCGAAAAGCGACCGCGTGCTGGTGGTGAGCGACGGCCACATGGTCACGACCCGGCCCGTGAAAGTCCTGCGCACGGAGAAGGATGACGTGCTCGTGTCCGAGGGCATCGAGGACGGCGAGCAGATCTGCGTCACCGCGCTGACCGCGGTGATCGAGGGCATGGAAGTGAAGGTCGTCAGCCGCGACGGCAAGGAAGTCGACACCGCGCCCGAAGCCCCATGAAAGGCCTGATCTTCTTCTGGGCGCGCAACAAGGTCGCGGCGAACTTTCTGATGCTGGCGCTGCTCATCGGCGGCATCTACACGTGGATCAAACTCAAGAAGGAGATCTTCCCGGAGATCGCGTCGAACTTCATCACCGTCCAGACGCCCTACCCGAACGCCACGCCGGAAGAAGTCGAGAAGGGCGTCTGCGTCCCGATCGAGGAAGCGATCCAGGACCTCGACGGCATCGAGCGGCTGACCTCCAACTGCGCGGAAGGGATCGGCTTCGTCACGGTCGAGGTGACCGCGGGCAAGGATGTCCGCAAGGTGCTCGGCGACGTGAAGAGCCGCGTCGATGCGATCCAGAATTTCGCCGAGAGCGTCGAGAAGCCGATCATTTCCGACGTGCTGATCCGCAACCAGGTGATGAGCGTGGCGGTCACGGCGGACACCGACGAACGGACCTTGCGGGCGCTGGCGGACGACCTGCGCGACGACCTGTTAGCCTTCACCGGCAAGGCCCCGACAACCGCTTGGGAGAAGATCAAGCGCGGGGTGGCCAATGCCGTCCTCGGCGAGGCCCGCATCAGCCAGATCGAGATCACCGGCATCCGCGACCATGAGATCTCGATCGAGGTGTCGGAAAACACGCTGAAGGAATTCGGCCTCACGTTCGAGCAGGTCGCGAACGCCGTCCGCTCGACCTCGATCGACCTTCCCGGCGGCTCGGTCCGCACCGCCGCGGGCGAAATCCTGATCCGCGCGCAAAACCGCCGCTACGAGGCACCGGAGATCGAGGCCATCACCGTGCTGACCCGCCCGGATGGCAGCGTGGTCAAGCTGTCCGACGTCGCCAAGGTGGTCGACGGCTTCAAGGAGGAGGACCTTTACTCCCGCTACGACGGCCATCCGGCGATCGTGCTCAATATCTTCCGCACCGGCGAAGAGGACACGCTGCGGGTCGCCGGGCTGGTCCGCGAGTTCGTCGCCGAGAAATCCGCCCACGTGCCGAAGGGTGTGAACCTCGAGATCTGGAACGACGAGTCGGTGCTGCTGGAGGGCCGCATCAAGCTCCTGTTAGGCGATGGATTCCAGGGCTTCATCCTCGTCTACATCGCCCTCGCGTTGTTCCTCCGCCCCGCGCTGGCTTTCCACGTCGCGCTAGGCATTCCGATCGCCTTTGCCGGTGCCCTGATCGCGCTGCCACAGGGCGACATCTCGATCAACATGATCTCGCTGTTCGCCTTCATCCTCGTGCTCGGGATCGTGACCGACGACGCGATCGTGGTCGGCGAGCGGGTGAACGAACGGATCGAAGCCGGCGAACCCGCCCACCTCGCCGCACCGCGCGGGACTTGGGAGGTGATGAGCGTCGCGGCCTTCGGGGTATTCACCACGATGATTGCCTTCATGCCGATGTTCGGCGTGCAAGGCGTCAGTGGGAACATTTGGCGGCAGATCCCGTGGATCGTCATCCCGGTGCTGATCGTTTCGCTGATCGAGACCAACCTGATCCTGCCCGCCCATCTTTCGAGCCTGAAGCCGATCGACCCGAATCACCCGAGCCGCTTCCTGCGCCTCCAGCAGAAGATCGCCGGCTCGCTCGACCGCTTTGTGAAAGAGGTTTACGGCCCGTTGCTGGTTCATTTGATCCGTTGGCGGCACGCCACGGTGGCGGCGTTTGCGGCGGTGCTGCTGGTCGTGCTCGGACTGCTTGCCAGCGGCCGACTCGTGAAGTTCGAGTTCTTCCCGCGGGTCGAGGCGGAGATCATCAGCGCCAAGCTGACGCTGCCCAACGGCGTGCCGGTGGAAACGACCGAAGCCGCCGTGCGGAAGATCGAGGAAGCGGCGCTTGAGATTCAGAAAGAGATCCAGGATGAAAAGGGGCAGCCGATCATCAAGCACCTGCTCGCCAGCGTCGGCTCGCAGCCCTACACGCCGGGCCTGAGCATGGGCGGTGGAAAGGGCGTGAATGTCGGCGAGGTGACCGTCGAACTTCAGAGTGCGGAATTTCGCAACCGTCCGGATCTGCTTGCCGATGCGATCATCGCGAACTGGCGCAAACGGGTCGGGCCGATCCCCGGCGCGGTGGAACTTTCCTTCCAGCTCCAAACCTCGGCCGGCGGCAATGCGGTGGACCTGGAGCTCACCGGACCGGACATGGACGAGCTCGATGCCGCGGCGGAGTTCATGAAGGCCGAGCTGGCGACCCAGGAGGGCATCATCGACATCGGCGACAGCAATCTCGACGGCAAGCGCGAGGTGAAGCTTTCGGTGACTCCGGAGGGTGAGGCGCTCGGGCTGCGGCTCGACACCATCGCGCGCCAGGTCCGGCAGGCGTTCTTCGGCGAGGAGGTCCAGCGCCTCCAGCGCGGCCGCGACGAGGTCCGCGTCTATGTCCGCTATCCCTACGAGGAACGTCGTAGTTTGCAAAACCTCGCCGACATGAAAATCCGCTCGAAGGAGGGCGGGGAGGTCCCTTTCAGCGAGGTCGCGGTGGCCGAGGAAGGCCGCGGCTATGCGGTGATCCGGCGGGCGAACCGCTTCCGCTCGATCAAGGTCACCGCCGACATCGACCGCACCAATCCGAACGCCAACGCCAACGAGGTGGTGGAGTGGATGAAGGCCGACGTCTTCCCGCGGATGAACCAGAAGTTCCCGTCGGTCATGTGGGGCTTCCAGGGCGAGCAGAAGGACCAGCGGGAGAGCGTGTCGGACCTTTCGAAGGGTTTTGTGCTGGCGCTGTGCGGGATTTTCATGGTGCTGGCGCTGCCGCTGCGGAGCTACGTCCAGCCCTTGATCGTAATGAGCGTGATTCCCTTTGGCATGATCGGCGCGGTGCTGGGGCACATCTTGTTCGGGATGAATTTCAGCGTGATGAGCATCATCGGCGTGATCGCGCTGGCCGGGGTGGTGATCAACGAGAGCCTGGTGCTGGTCGAGTTCATGAACCGCTACCGCCGCGAAGGCCACACGGTGCATGAGGCGGTGCTGCGCGGCGGGCGGGCGCGCTTCACGCCGATCTTCCTGACTTCGATCACCAGCTTCATCGGCCTGTTGCCGATGATCACCGAGACCAGCGTGCAGGCGAAGTTCCTGGTCCCGATGGCTGTCAGTCTCGCTTTCGGTGGGCTGATCAACCTCTTCAACACCATGTTGCTGGTGCCCTGCGTCTATGCCTTATTCGAGGACATCCGGCAGAAGATTTACACCCCGGCGGCACTCAAACGCCACGAGGAGGAGTTGGCGCTGGAGACCAACGAGCACGCGCTGGAGAACGGGGATTGAATTGAAACATCAAGCGCCGGGAAAAATCGCTGGCACAAACCGGCCGGTTTTTCGCAAATTCCGCGTGGCGGGTCCGTATTCCGGTCTCTACTTTCACCGCCATGCAAACCGTCTCCGTCGAGCATACCGACCCGATCAACGCCAAAATCCTCGCCATTTCCGAGGATCTGGTCGCCGGGTTCCAGCGCCTGCCCTTTCATGTGATCGCCGAACAGAGCGGGGTTCCGCTGGAGACCGTCCTAGAGCGGATACGCGCGATGGTGGAGGCCGGGATCATCCGCCGGGTCCGCCAGACCCTCCTTTCCACCAAGCTCGCCCACGGCGCGCTGGTCGCTTGGAAAGTCCCGGAGGAAAAGCTCAACGCAGCCTTCGATTTCATGTCGAAGGAGGACCCCTTCTCCGGCCACGTGGTGATCCGCTCGACCGATACCGAAGTCTCCGGCTCCGGCTACCGCCTGTGGACCACATTGAAAGTGCCGGTCGGCGAGTCCCTCGACGAACACGCCACCGCCCTGCTCCGCCTGACCGGAGCCACCGAATACCTGCTGATGCCCGCCAACGGAGTTTTCGCCCTCGGCGTCGGCCACATCCGCCGCCGCGCGCTGGAACCGGGCGACAAGTCCGACGAGCCCGCCGTCATGATGACCACTGCGACCGTCGAGCTTTCGCCGGAAGAATGGCAGGTGCTGCTTTCGCTCAAGGAAGAGCTGACCCCGGATGAAATCCGCACCAACCCTTGGGACGACCGCGCCGCCGCCCTCGGCATGAGCCTGGAGCGCTTCTGCGAGATCGCCGAGGGGCTCAACGAAAAGAAAGTCATCGGCCGCTTCTCGACTTTCCTCGAACACGTCAAGCCGTCCGCCACCGGCGAGCGGGTCACCCGTTTCAACGGACTCTTCCACTGGGCGGTGCCGAAGGGCCGCGAGATCGAGGCCGGCGCCGAGGTGGGCCGTCATTTCTGCATGACCCACTGCTACTGGCGCGAAGGCGGTCCGCAGTTCGGCGACGTCAATGTCATGGGCGTCGTCCACGGCACCGAAAAGCCCCGCGTGCTCGAGCACAAGGCCGCCATCGACCGCCACCTCGAAGCCGTCGGCATCCCGGTCTCCTATACCAACGTCTTCTGGGGCGGACGCTCCGAGATCAAGCCCTCGGAGATCTCGCCCGTCGTTTACAAAGAGTGGCACGCGAGCCACTGATTCGGTAAACCGGTAGTTCGGTAGTTCGGTAGTTCGGTAAACCGGTAAGAGTTCAGACGCTAAGCCGCTCACCGACTCACCGACTCACCGACTCACCGACTCACCGATTCACCGATTCACCGACTCACCGACTCACCGATTCACCGATTCACCGATTCACCGATTCACCGACTTCACCGCAAAAGCGACGATTTCGTCACAAGCGCTCCGTTCCCGGCGTCACGGAGTGCCCCTAAAGCTCAGCCCGCATGCAGAAAATCCTGATCATCGAGGACGAGCGCGACATCGCGGACCTCGTGGGCTTCAATCTGGAGCGGGCGGGCTACGAGGTGCTCAAGGCGCACGACGGCATCACGGGTGCCGACATGGCCATCCAGTTGCGCCCCGACCTGGTCATCCTCGACCTCATGCTGCCAGGCAAGGATGGCTACCGGGTCTTCAAGGACCTCCGCCGCGACACCCGCAGCAGCGGGATCCCGGTCATCATGCTCACCGCCCGGGCGCAAACCGAGGATCGCATCCAAGGTCTGGAAGCCGGTGCCGATGACTACCTGACCAAGCCCTTTTCGCCCAAAGAGCTGATGCTCCGGGTGCAAGCCGTGCTCAAGCGCAGCGATGGACCCCCAGGCCTCGTGGAGTTCAGCTACGGCCCCTTCCGCTTCGATAAGAACGCGCTCAAATTCTACCTGGATGGCGAAACGGTCGAACTCACCTCCACCGAGTTCAAGCTGCTGCTCTTTCTGACGGAGCGGGCCGGCAAGGCCCAAGACCGCAACGATTTGCTCCGCACGGTCTGGGGCTACAGTGACGAAGTCCACAGCCGGACTCTCGACACTCACATGAAACGGCTCCGCCAGAAACTTGGTGAACATGCGGCGATGGTTGAAACAGTTCGTGGCATCGGCTACTGCGTGTCGTCCCACTGAGGATGCCCGAGCCTTTTGTCATCATATCCGTATTTGCAGCGCTCTGTGCCTTAGCGGCACTCGCGGTCACGGCCTTGCGCCTGCGAAGGGCACGGAAGGAGTTTGCCGCGGAAGTGTCAGCTTGGCGGACGAAGCTGGATCTCGACCTGCGTCATGCCCGGGAAGAGCGCGACCAGCTCCTCGACGCGCTGGGCGACGCCTTCATGCTGGTCGATGCCCGGGCGCGCGTTCTCTTCGCCAACAAGGCCGCACGAACCCTCTTCCGCGGCCGCGACCTGACCGGCCGCACCATTCACGAAGCCTTCCTCGACCAGCGCCTCGCCGCCGCACTGATGCGGTGCCTGGAAACCGGCGAGGCGACCGTGACGCGCGCCGTGCTGCCCCAGCAGTCGTCCCCGCTCGGCGACCTGGAGCGTCGCGGGATGAATGCCTGGGTCATCGATGCCGCCCGCCTTTCGGAAAGTCCCGCGGAAGAACCCACCACCCGAGTCGTGATTCGTGACGTGACACCGGAGTATCAGACCGAGCAGATCCGGAAGGACTTCGTCGCGAACGCCTCGCACGAACTGCGCACTCCCTTGGCCATCATCAACGGCTACTTGGAGAACCTGATCGACGACGATCTGCTCGACGACAAGGAGCTCAGCCGCCGCTTCCTCAAAGTGATGCGCAAGCACACCGAGCGCATTTCGCGAATTGTCGAGGACATGCTGGTGATCTCCCGTCTGGAGTCCGGCGAGGCCGGATCGCTCAAGATCAAACCCTTCCGCCTGCGGTCCTGCGTCAACGACGTGCTCGAACGCCTCGAATCGGTAATCCACAATCAAGACGCGCAAATCCGGATCGACATGCCGGACCTCGACCTGACCCTTGCCGGGGACCGCTTTTATTGGACCCAGGTTCTGTTCAACCTTGTCGAAAACGCACTCAAGCAAAACCCGCGTCCCGGACTGATCGTGACCGTCGGCTGCGCCCGTGATCAGGAATCCACGCGGATCTGGGTCAGCGATGACGGCGTTGGCATCCCAAGCGCCGACCTCGCCCATATTTTCCGCCGCTTTTACCGCGTGGAGAAGCATCACTCCCAGGAAGAGATCAAGGGCACCGGGCTCGGGCTTTCGATCGTCAAGCGGGCGATCGAAGCGCACGGCGGAACCATCGAGGTCACCTCGATCCCCGGCCAGGACACCCGCTTCACGATGTCAGTCCCCCGCGAAGCCGAAGCCCGTCTCCTTGCCGAAGCCGAAGCGAATGCCCTGCCGGACCTCGGCAGACTGGGCGACTGAAAAGGGGCTGAGTGAACGGAGCGTTCGTCTTGCAGGACAACGGGCACTTGACCGACCGGGCAGAAGAGCGAAGTACCTCCTGCATCCATGAGCGCCGCCCTACCCGCTTCCACCGCCGCCGGGTGGAATCTCGACCATTCCTACTCCCGCTTGCCCGCGCTGTTCTTCCGGCACGCGACACCCGCCCCGGTGAAGCACCCCGGATTGGCCGTCTTCAATGAAAACCTCGCCGTTTCGCTGGGTCTCGATCCGGAAAACCTCCGGCAGCTGGCCCAAGCCGGGCTCTTCACCGGGAACCTCCTTCCTCCCGGCGCAAATCCGATCGCCCAGGCCTATGCCGGCCACCAGTTCGGCCACTTCACCACCCTCGGCGATGGTCGCGCGATTCTGTTAGGAGAGCAGATCACTCCCGACGGTCGCCGTTTCGACATCCAACTCAAGGGCTCCGGTCGCACCCCGTTCTCACGCGGCGGCGATGGGCTCGCGGCTCTGGGTCCGATGCTCCGCGAATACCTGATCAGCGAAGCGATGCACGCGCTGGGCATCCCCACCACCCGCAGCCTCGCGGTCGCCACCACCGGGGAAAGCGTGTTCCGCAATGACGAACTCCCCGGTGCCGTGCTCACCCGGGTGGCCGCCAGCCACATCCGCGTCGGGACCTTTCAATGGGCCGCCGCCCACGAGGATCGCGCCGCGTTGCAAGCCCTTGCCGACCACACCCGTCGCCGCCACTTTCCCGGTTTCGAGGAAGCATCGCACCTCGACTTCTTCCATGCGGCGATGGAGCGGCAGGCCTTGCTGGTCGCGAAATGGCTCCAGGTCGGCTTCGTCCACGGCGTGATGAACACCGACAACATGGCGCTTTCCGGCGAGACCATCGACTACGGTCCCTGCGCCTTCCTCGATCAGTACGACCCCGCGACCGTCTTCAGCTCCATCGACCACGCCGGCCGCTATGCCTACTCCGAACAGCCGCCGATTGCCCGCTGGAACCTCGCACGGCTGGCCGAGGCGATGATCCCCCTGCTCCACGAGGACGGAAAGAAGGCCGTCGAACTCGCCAACGAGGCCCTCCATCAGTTCGAGGGGATTTTCCAGAACCACTGGCTCGACGGCATGCGCGCCAAGCTCGGGCTCTCCAACGAAGAACCCGATGATCGCGCCCTGGTGCAGCAGTTGTTAGATTGGATGCATGAGAACAAGCAGGACTTCACCGGCACCTTCCGCACCCTTGCCACCGCGGGAGCCCTCGATCAGCCGGCTTTCCCGGATCCGGCCTTCGTCAGTTGGCATGTTGCATGGAAGGCTCGCCTGAGTCGCCAGGAACAAGGCCCGACGGTAATCCTGCATCGGATGCAAAGCCACAATCCCCGCGTCATCCCGCGCAATCACAATGTCGAAGAAGCACTCAACGCCGCGACCTTGCACGCCGACTTTTCGCCCTTCCACAAGCTGCTTTCCGCGATCACCCAACCCTTCGCGGAAGCCGCCGCCGACGAGTTCACCACGCCACCGCCCGCCGGCTCGCCGCGCTATCAAACTTTCTGCGGGACCTGAATCCGGATGAAAAGGGCCATAATTCAGTCCGGGCAAAGAGGAGCGCGGGCGGCTCGCCCGCAATCGGGGATCCGTGGTTGGCTTCGGGCGAGCCGCCCGAACCCCTCTTCAAAGGCCGGCGTCGGCATCAGGCGACGAAGCGCTTGGCCCTCGCCACGGAGCGCGGGTCGTCGCGCAGCCGGGCCACCCAGCGCACCGCGTCGCCGGGAGGCAGCCAGGGTTTGGCCTTCGGCAGCTTCTTGAAATGCCGGAAGCAGTTCGTCCGGTAAGATCCACCTCGAACACGCCGGAGAGGAAGATCACGAAGGCGACTACGACGAGCTCGGCATCTACCTAGCGAGCGGCCTCGAATTCGTGAAGGACTGGACCGTCGGCGGTCGGCTCGAATGGGCGTCCGGCAACCGCATGTCCGGCAACGAGCGCCGCTGGCGGGCCTCGACCAATGTCGGCCGCACTTTCCATCTCGCCGATAACACCGACGTCCACGCCCGCGTCCAGTATTCCTACGACCGGCTCGGCGGATACGCCGACGAGCACAGCGTGTGGCTCCAGTTCGTACTGAATTCCGGCGCGGCGGAGCACGGGCACGATCACTGAAAAAGCCGGCACAGGCGCTGGAAGATTACCAACGCCACGCAAGCCGCCGCGCCGCCTAACAGCGGCCTCGGCTCCATCGGGAAAATCAGGAAGAAGCCCTTGCCCTTGATCAGCGCCGAGTAGCTCGACACGCAGAAGGGAAACAGGAAAAGCCGGAACATCGTCCACCGGTCCATCGCTTGTCCCGGGACCTTCGTCGCGAAGATCAGTGCGATGCCGATCAACGCCGACATTCCGAGCGCGGTCAGCCATATCACCGGCGAAGGATCAAAATAGAAGAACACGATGACCCCGTACCACGCGAGGTAGCACCACAGCACAACCTTGGGAGCCGGCAACTTCGCGAAATATCGAACGATCGCCACGGGCGGAGCATTTACTTTTCCATCGGGCAGGAGAAGCAAGGATCTCCGGATGACCGAGCAGGTGACGAATCTGTCGCATGGCAAAACTGTCGCGATATTCGGAGCGATCAAGCGGGAGGACTTCTGATGGGTTCCCGGCGATTCCACGTCGCCATTCATGAAATTTCACATCAGTTCCACGCTCGCAGGCCCGCCCCTGCTCCTCGCCCTTCTCGCTACCGCCCATGCCCAGGTCACCGGCCTGCGCCAGCACCAGGCCATCCCGATGTCGATCGGTTCCGGTGAAGTTGTTTCCTTCTCGCCTACTCAACACACCCTAGCCGTCACCGACAATTCCGCAGGCGGCATCCGCCTCTACCGCCACAACACCACCGCCTTCGCCAACCACGCGACGGTCGATGTCGCCGCATGGTTCACCGCGAATCCGGTCGCCGGTTTCGTTTACAGCGACGTGACCAGTGTGGCCCTCGCCACCGATGGTTCCGGCATCGGCGTCGCCACCGCGATCAACGGCTCCACCGTTTCCGTGAGTGTCGCCGGCACGCCCACAAGCTTCACGACCAGCATCCCGCAGCTCGGCCGGGTGGTGTTCTTCAATCTCGAGACTGGTGCCGTGATCGGCTCGGTCGCCGCCGGCTACCACCCGGACATGGTCGCCATCAAGAACGGCAAGGTCGCCGTCGCCAACGAAGCCCAGCACGCCTGGGTTGGATCAGGTTCCACCGTCAACATCGCTGACTTTGATGCCTTCCAGCAGCCCGGCTCTGTCACCGTCATCGACATCGCGGGCCTCAACACCGTCACCCTGCCAGCCGCCCTTGGTGGACTTACCCCCGCCACCATTGACTTCAGCGGCGTCGCGGGTCTGACCGCCGGCCTGCGCGACAATACTTCCTTCGATCCCGCCAACACGAAGGCCAAGCACTTCCACATCGAGCCGGAATACGTCGCCTTCAGCCCGGACGGTACGCAGCTCTTCGTCGGTCTTCAGGAAAACAACGCGGTCGCCGTGCTCGAACTCGCCACGAACACCTGGCTCAACATCACCGGCCTCGGCCAGCGCGCCATTACCATCGATGCCTCCGATGACGACGACCTCTTCGACGTGACCAACGCCTGTTTTGGTCTCCCCATGCCGGACTCTCTTGCCACTTGGACCGCTGCTGGAAACACCTACATCATCACCGCCGATGAGGGCGATGCCCGCGTGGACGACGGTGACATCCAGCGCCTCTCCGCAGCGAACACCACCTACGGTCTCGCTGCCGGTTTCACTCCGTCCGTCGTTAACAACGACTTCGGCCGCCTGAACATCCTCAGGGACCAGTCGCTCAACGGTCCGGTCTTCCCAACGACTACGCCGAACTCCGACATCAACAAGATCGTCAGCATGGGCACCCGCGGACTTTCCCTTTGGAAAAAGGAAGCCGACAATTCGGTGAGCTTCGTTTCCCATCTTCCACTTGAGTCCGAGCTCTTCGCCCGTGACCCACAGCGTCACAACGCCAACAACGGCGGCCTCAAGACCGCCTTCGACAGCCGTTCGGATGACAAAGGCCCGGAGCCGGAAGCCGTCGCCGTCACCACCCTTGCCGGTGGCACCGTGATCGCCGTCGCCGGACTTGAACGCCAGAACGGCGTGATCGTCGTCGACATCACCAACCCCGCCTCACCGCAGGTCCTCCGCTACATCAACGACAGCGGACAAGGCCTCATTTCCCCGGAAACCGTCACCATCATCGACGCCCCGAGCAGCCCGACCGGCACCGTGCTCGCCGTGGTCGGCTACGAAGGCATCATCGACAGCAACGTGGCTGGCGGTGTCGGCGTTTACGAAATCAACCCCGCCTCCTTCCGCCTGCAGGTCCTCCACGCTTCCGACATGGAAGCGGACGTCTCCTCCGTCACCAGCGCGCCGCAGTTCGCCGCGCTCGTGGACAAGATCGAAGATGCCGCTGGAAACAATGCCTCCATCACCATCGGTGCGGGCGATTGCTTCATCCCCGGTGCTTTCCTCTCCGCCGGAAATGACATTGCCACGCGTGCCGCGCTGAAGACCGCTCTTGGATTCACCTTCGGTTACAATGCGAGCGGCGTCGATCTCCGCGAAAACTCAGGCCGCCCGGACATCGCGATCATGAATTCCATCGGCTTCGATGCCACCTGCATCGGCAACCACGAGTTCGACCTCGGCACCACTGAGTTCGCCAACATCGTCCTGCCGCTCCCGCAGACCAGCAGGACGACCATGCGCCATTACGGCCCGGCATTCCCCTTCCTCAGCGCGAACCTCAGTTTCAGCGCTGACTCCACGTTGAACGCCCGCTACACCAGCGCGATTCGCAACACCGGAGCCTTCGCCCCGCACCCGAACGAGAACTACCCCGGCATCAGCACCTCGCCCACCAACGCCAAACTCGCCAAGTCCGCCATCATCGAGCGCGGTGGTGAAAAAATCGGCATGCTCGGTGTGACTCCGCCGGACCTCGCCAGCATTTCCTCGCCCGGTCTCGTCACCGTTACCGGACCGACAGGCGCCGTGATGGTTTCCCCACGCACCTACGACATCGATGCCCTTGCGCTGCACCTTCAGCCGACCATCGATGCCCTCGTCGCCGCCGGTTGCAATAAAATCGTCATGGCCACCCAGCTCCAGCAGATCGATAACGAGAAGCTGCTCGCCACCAAGCTCCGCCACGTGGACATCATCGTCGCAGGTGGTTCCGGCACGATTTACAGCAACTCCGGCATCCTCCAGCCGGGCGATTCATCCGCCGGTGCCTATCCCTTCAGCACCACTGACCTCGACGGCCGCACGGTCGCCGTCGTCAGCGGAGACGGCCAGTATCAATACCTCGGCCGCCTCGTCGTGGACTTCAACGCCGCCGGCCACATCACCGCCGTGAACAGCGCCAGTGACAACATCGCTGTCAATGCCGCCGCCGTCACCGCCCAGTGGGGTGCAGCCGATCCTTACGCCGTGAACACTCGTGGCGGAACCGTCAAGGCCGTCACCGATGCCGTCAGCGCCATCATCAACGCCAAGGACGGACTCATCCTCGGTAAATCTTCGGTCTATCTCGAAGGCCGCCGCGCCAACGTCCGCCAGCAGGAAACCAACTTCGGCAATCTCTCCGCCGATGCCAACCTCTGGTATGCCAAGAACATCGATTCCACCGTGGAAGTCTCGCTGAAAAACGGCGGCGGCATTCGCAACTCGATCGGAGCCGTCAGTCCCCTCGGCGTTCCCGGCATCACAGCCGCGAACCCAACCGCTGGCACGCCACCTGGCAAGCTCGCTGGAGATGTTTCCCGTCTCGATCTTGAGGATTCGCTCAAGTTCAACAATCAGCTCACCCTGTTCACCGTCACCGCTTCCGAGCTCAAGCTTCTCCTTGAGCACGCAGTCGCCGGTAGCAATGGCACGGGCGCGGCAAACAACAGCCCAGGCCAATTCTGCCAGCTCGGCGGCATCCAGGTCGTCGCCGACCTCGCGGAAACCCCGGTCAGCTTCACCTCTGCCGCCAACGTCATCAGCGCCGTCAACGGAGGCACCCGCATCCGCTACGCCGCCCTGCTCGACAGTGCCGGCGCCGTCACCGAGGTGCTCATCTCCAACGGCATCGTCCTCAATCCGAATCGCCTCGTCCGCATGGTCACGCTGAACTTCCTCGTCAACGGTGCCGTAGGTTCCGATTTCGGCGGAGACAACTATCCGTTCCCTTACATCGGTCGTCTGAGCAGCGTTGAAAATCGCCTCGACCTCACCACCGATGGCAGCGCAAACGCCTACACCCTCGCCACCAGCACGCTTCCCGTGCCTCCTGCACAAGGTGCCGGCAGCGAACAGGACGCCTTCGCCGAATTCATGCTCGCCTTCCATGCCAGCACTGCATTCAACAAGGCTGACTCCGATGTCGGACTCGACCGCCGCATCCTCCAAGGCACCACCGACAGCGATGCAGACGGCTTCAGCAACGCCATCGAAGTCGCCTCGCTCGGCCTCAACCCGGACGTGGCCAACACCTCGTCGCAGATCAATGCCGCACTCGCCGGCATCCGTACCGCTGGCCGCACCGACGTCACCACCAACCCCGGCAGCTTCAGCCTCTACACCGCCAGCTCCATCCAGGACCTTCGCGGCACCGGGAACCTGCTGATCCAGGCGGGCGGAGCCAACGTCACGCTGACCTTGCCGCTTGAGAAGAGCGACGATCTTGGTGGCTGGGATGGCTTCAACCCGCTGCAACTCACCTTCCCGAAAATCGCGAACAAGGAATTCTACCGCGTGATCCTGCCGGACTAATCGATTCTCCTCCCATAGTCCCGTTCGGCTTCGTGCCGGGCGGGGCTTTTTGTTTTCTAAACCACCTCCGCGAACCGCTCACGCCGCCAAGTGGTCGGCGAGGAGCCCACGATCCGGGCGAAGCTGCGGTTAAATTGAGAAAGCGACTGGTAGCCGACTTCGAAGGCGATCTCCGACACGCGCTTCTCCGGCTTGAGCAGTTCCTTCTTCGCCCACTCGATCCGGCATCGGTTGACGTAATCCGTTAGAGTCAGCCCGGTGGACTCCTTGAACAGCCGGCAGAAGTGCGACTCGCTCAAGCCCGCCTCGTGCGCGACGGTGCCGAGCGGCAATGAGTCATCAAGATGCGCATGAATGTAGCGCCGCGCCTTGGCGATCGCCGCGGGCTCGCTGCCTTCGTCGATGATGGCCAGCGACTCCGCGTGATGGCTGAGCTGGTCGGCGAAGCTTTGCAGCAGGGTGATCATGCTGTTGTAACGCTCCGGCTCCACAGAACGGGTTTGGAAGTAGGCGTCGTGCAGCGTCTTCTCGGTGGCCTTGTCCATCGTCTTGCGGCCCAGGCTGCCGAGCAGCGTGGTGAAATCCGATTCGTCCGGAGTGCGGGAGAACACCTGGCCGGTTTTCAAGTAGCCAATCACCGTGACGCCCATCTTCACGGGCACCGCCGAGGCGGTCAGCCCGGCGAAGCAATGGCAGCTCGACGGGCCGTTGACGCTGGCCTCGTCGAGCAGCCGCTTGTTGGTGTCGATGCAGGCGTTGCAGGCGCTTTTGCAGAGATTCAGCTTCTCGCAGAAGGGACTGCGGTTCACCGCTTCGGTGTCCAGGCACCAGTCGTCCGGATCCGCGCCGACCAGCCGCAAGGGCAGCCCGGTGGCGGTGCGGAAGGCATCCTGATAGACGCGGAAAAGATCCGACTGCTTGAGCCGCTCATGCAGGGTTGCTTCGAATTGCTTGCTCGCCTGGCTCATGGTGGGTCGGGCCCTTCTTGGGGGCTCGGACGCGAGCGTAGGGACTACTACGGGAGAGATCAACCCAAGGTGTGCGCGATCCCGAGGCGACCAAAAGAATGGAAACGACGGAGCTCAGCGGCATCAGAATCGCCGCCAACAGGGGGTTCATGTGGGCCGTGGCGGACAGGGCCACCACCGCGAGATTGTATGACAACGCGAAGGCAAAGGCCCGCCGGACCCCGCGGGCCCGGGCGTCGGCAGCGGCAAAGGCTTCTGCCAGATAGGCCAGGCCGGAGCCGAGGGCGTAGAAGTCGGACTTGGACTCCAGCAGGCTGCGGTCGACCACCGGCGTGCCGGTCACGAACGCCGCGTCAAAGGCCAGCGAGTCGTTCGCCCCGTCGCCGAGGTAAAGCGTGTCCTGGTGGTCGAGCGACTTCACCCGCGCCGATTTTTCCTCCGGGCTCAAGCCGCCGATCGCCTGTGACGGTTCCAGACCGAGCGCCGCGGCCAGCCGCGCGACCTTTTCCGGAGCATCGCCCGACAGGATGTGGGCGGAAAGCCCGCGCCGCTCCAGCCGCCGGATGGCCTCCGCCGCTCCCGGCCGCAGTGAGTCGCGGAAAGTGAACCATGCGACCAGCTCGCCGTCATGGCGCAGCTCGGTGCCCTGCTCGCCCTTGCCCAGGAACCATTCGCCATTCTCGCAGCGGCAATCGACGCCTTGCCCCGGCGTTTCGTTCACCGCCACCGGACCCAGCGCCTCTAACAGCCGCTGCCCGCGCCCGCCCAGCGCCTCTAACAGCGTCCGCGACACCGGATGCAGCGAGCCCCGGGTCAGCCGCGCCAGCGCCAGCGCCGACAGGTCATCGAGCCCGTCGACCGCCGCCGGATTCACCAGCAACGGCCGCTCCAGCGTGAGCGTCCCGGTTTTGTCGAAAATCACGTGCTTCACCCGCCGCAGCCGCGGCCACAAGCTGGCCCGCCGCACGAAAGCCCCGGCCCGTGCCAGCCGTGCCGCCGCCCACTCGTCGGCCAGCGGCACCGCCACGCCGAGCGCGCAGGGACAGGAGACGACGAAGACGGAAATCATCGCCTGCAAACCGGTCTTCCAATCGCCCGCCACCGACCAACCGGCGAACACCGCGATACCCAGCACGATCACCACCGCCAGATAGACCTTGAGCAGCCGCTGGAAAACCGGCGATCCCCGGTCGCCCGAAGTGTCCGCGGTGAGCTTCGAAATCAAGGAGTCGGCCCAGGTTTCATCGGCCGTCACCGTCACCGCCTGCCGGCCTAACAGGATGGCCCCGGCCGGCAACCGCGCGCCGGGCAGCAGGGTGACCGGGTCCGCCTCGCCGTGGATCCATTCCAGCGAAACCTCCGCCACGCCCACGGACAGGCAGGACGACACCGGCAGCGCCTTGCCCGGCTCGAATTGGAAACTCATGCCCGGCGTCAGGTCGGCCGTGACCACGATCGCGTCGCCCGATTTCACCGTCTCCGGCAAGGGTGAGCGCCGCACCAACCGCAGCCGGTTCTTCTCCACCGCGGCGGTCTGCACATGGCGGCCCAGCAGCATCAGAAAGACGAAAGTCGCGACGAAATCGAAGTAGAGCAGCGATTCCTCGCCGGCGATCCAGCCGGCGATCGACCCGAGATACGCCGCGATCAGGCCGAGCGCGATCGGCAGGTCGATGTGCAGCGCTCCGGACTTCAGCGCACGCCAGGCCCGGGTGATGAAATAACTGCCGCCCGCCAGCATCGCCATCGAGGCCGACCCGAAGGCGATCAGGCGGAACAATCCGGCAAACTCGAAGTCCGCCGGCATCCCGAGATAGTGCGGTAGCGAGAAGGCCATCGCGTTCAGCGCGAAGGCCCCGCACAGCCCCATCCGGCCGGCGAGGTTGCGGCGTTCCTGCGACTGCCCGCCGCCGGTGGCCGGGGCGACCACGTAGCCGAATCCGGCGAGTTCGCGGGCGAAGGCATCCACATCGCAAGCCCCGCGCTGCCATTCCAAATGCAGCCGCCCGTTCGCCGGGTTCGCCGCCGCCCGGACCGCACCGTCGTGGCGCTCGAACAAGCGCTCGATCAGCCACACGCAGCCGATGCACGAGATGCCCTCGACCGCGCAATCCAGTTCCACCACGCCGTCCCGCGCTTGCGCTTCGGCCGCTTCGGCAGCAGGTGCCAGCCAGGCGAAATCATGATCCTCGAAGGGTCGGCTGCGCACCGGGGTCCCGGTCGCGTCCTGCTTGAGATCGTAGTAGCGGCCGAATCCCTGGTCGCGGATCATCGACGCCACGTAGTCGCAGCCGCGGCAGCAATATGTTTCACCTTCCGCCCGAGGCGTGAAGGCGGTGCCGCAGTGCTCGCAAACGCTCATGCCGGGAAGCTGGGGTTCCGGCGTGAAATCCACCACGCGCCCCTTGCTGCAAATGCGGCGTATCCCACCCTTGGCGCTCAATGACAGCACGAGGGCAGCTCCTTCTTCTCCTGCACCACCTCATCCCGCCCGAACGGCAAGGTATCGTGCAAGCGCCACATCAGCACCAGCGCCGTGACCAGCGCCAGCCCGCGTTGCATCCGCGCCATGCCGGCCGCCGTGAGCTTGCCCCGCAGCCGATGGAAGCCGTGCTGGGCGACCCACAGCAGCGGCACCGTGCCCAGCCCGAAGGCCAGCGCGACCTCCGCGCCGCGGGCTCCGGAGCCGGAGGTCAGCAAGGCGATGAACACCGCGTAAAGCGGCGCGCAGGGCAGGAAAGGCGTCAGCAGCCCGGTCATCCCCGCGCCGGCCACCACCGGCATCCGCTGCGCCTTGAAGCGCATCCGCACCGCCAGCCGCGTCAGGAAAGCCGGCCGCGGGATCTTCTTCTCCAACCCCGTCGCCAGCAGCAGCAGCGCGATCACCAGCGCCCACGGCAGCAGCACCGCGGGGGAGTCGAAGAACCAGCCGAGCGGCTCCTTTCCCACCGCCCCGCAGATCGCGCCGATGGTCGTATAAGCCGCGAGTCGGCCCGCATGATAGAGCGATGCCGCGACCATCCGCTCGCCCTCGCTTTTCGCAAGAGCCGTCACGCCGCAAGCCAGCGGGCCGCACATGCCGGCGCAGTGCAGGCTGGTGGCCAGTCCGGTGAGCAGGGCTCCGGCAAGGGTCAGGTCCATCATGGTTTTTTAAGGGAGCGCCGGCTTTAGCCGGCTTGGATGGTAGGCACGCCGGCTAAAGCCAGCGCTCCGACGATCATTTCAAATTCAACTCCACCTGCTGCGGCGAGTGCTTCACCGCCACCGTGATCAGCGCGGTCCACGCCGTGATCAGCAGCCCGAAGGCGAACACGACAAACAACCAGGGATGACGGACAAGGAAGCCGTGCGGTTTTTCTTCTACGGGGTTCATGGTAGTTCAGGGTTGGGGAGTGTAGGGATCGGGACCGAGGAAGCGCATCTCGTGGCGGATTATCACGTCGCCGGGTTCGGCGTGGACCTCGATCTGGAGGTTGGTGGTGCCGCGGTAAACGCCGGAGGGGACCACCACGATGGCCGGCCGTGTGACGTCGCCGAGCGGCGGCACCTCGACCATCGTGTCCGCGCCGCTCAACGTGAAGCCTTCGGGGGCGTTCGCCAGCCGGATGCTGAAGCGCGCGGGCTGGTTGCGCTTGTTGTAAAAGCGGACCTGATAGTGGTTCCGGACCGCGGAGCCGTCCGCATAGAAAGGCTGGCCACGCATCCGCGAAAAGTCCGAGGTGAAGGGCTTGGCGCGCTTCCAACCGGCAACCGCGAAGGCGGTCAGCCCCAGCAAGCCGAGGATCGTATAGGCGATGACCCGCGGCCGCAGGATGCGGCGCTTCTTGCCGGTCAAACCGTTGAGCGAATCGTAGCGGACCAGCCCTTTCGGCCGGTCGATCTTCGTCATGATGTCGTCGCAGGCGTCGATGCACGCCGCGCAGCCGATGCATTCGAGCTGCAAGCCGTTGCGGATGTCGATCCCGGTCGGGCAGACGTTCACGCAACGCCGGCAGTCGATGCAGTCCCCCCCCTTCGCTAAGCCTACGGGGGGCAGGCCCGCGTTCTTCTTGCCACGCGGCTCCCCACGCTTCTCGTCGTAGCCGATGACCACCGTGTCGTCGTCGGTCAGCGCGCTTTGGAGGCGGCCGTAGGGGCACATGATGATGCAGAACTGCTCGCGGAACCAGCCGAAGCAGAACCACAGGACCAGCGTCAGGAAGACCACGATCCCGAACGCCGTGGCATGGGCCAGCGGGCCTTCCTGCATGTGGCCGTAGAGCCGTTCGATCGAGACGAAGTAGGAGAGGAAAACGTGGGCGATCAGCGAGGCGCAGAGCACGTAAAGCGAGTGCTTCGCCACCCGGCGGACGACCTTGCCGGCGGTCCAGGGAGCGGCGGCGAGCTTCCTGCGCGCCACCGAGTCGCCTTCGATCCAGCGCTCGATCCGGCGGAACACGTGGTCGAGGAAAACCGTGTAGGGACAGGCCCAGCCGCACCACAGGCGGCCGAGCAGGGCGGTGACGAAGAACAGCGTGAAGCCGAGCCCGGTCACCCCGAAGAACATCACCCACAGGTCCTGCGGCACCAGGGTCAGCCCGAAGACATGGAAGCGCCGCATTTCCACGTCGAAGAACAGCGCCGGGCTGCCGTTGATCGGGATCCACGGCAGCGCGACGTAGAGCGCGATCAGCGCGAGCCCGAAGATCCGCCGGGCCAAGGTCCAACGCCCTTTGACATCCGCCGGATGGAGGAAGAAATGCGACCCGTCGGGATTGATCGTGGTGACCGAATCGAGGTTCGGCTGCTTTTGGACGGGTGCGGACATGGCGGAGTGAACGGCCGCAGGATGGCGTCGGCCCGGCCTCCCCGCTCCGCATCCCATCGCGCAGGATGCGCGAATCCTGCAAAAGGCGGTCGCTGTCCCCCCCGGGACCGCCGGTCCTCAGACCGGCCAGGCTTCCTCACCCGGGAGCGCTGGTCTTCAGACCGGCCCGACTCCCCCGCCCGCAATCAGCAGCGGTCCAGCTCGCGCGCGAACCGGTCCGCAGTCGAGCCTACGATCCCCCGAGCCGGTCTGAAGACCAGCGCTCCCGGCCAAGCCCCAAGCGGTGCCCCTTGCCCCGCTCGCCCGATCTCGGACCATCCGCTCCTTCGCCATCCTCCCCCCGCACTCCGGAGTTTCCCCTTGGATCGCCATCATGGAAGGGCTAGCG
>JAYTLR010000094.1:0-13886 GCA_043729195.1 Akkermansia sp. | reverse complement strand
CTCCGAGACCGAGATGCTGCGCTATATCAAGCGCCTCGAGTCGAAAGACCTCGCGCTGAACGAGTCGATGATCCCGTTGGGTTCCTGCACGATGAAGCTCAACTCGACCTCCGAGATGATGCCGCTGAGCTGGCCGGAGGTTTCCTCGCTGCATCCCTTCGTGCCTGCCGACCAGAGCCAGGGCTACCGCGAGATGCTCGGCTTGTTAGAAGACTGGCTGGCGGAGGTCACCGGCTTTGCTGCCGTTTCCCTCCAGCCGAATGCCGGCTCGCAAGGCGAGTATGCCGGGCTGCTGGCGATCCGCCGCTACCACCTGTCGCGTGGCGATACCCATCGCAATGTCTGCCTGATCCCGGTCTCCGCTCACGGCACGAATCCCGCGTCGGCGGTGATGGTCGGCATGAAGGTCGTCGGCGTGAAGTGCGACGATAAGGGGAACATCGATGTCGCCGACCTCAACGCGCGGATCGATGAGCATCGCGAGAACCTTTCGGCGCTGATGGTGACCTATCCCTCGACCCACGGCGTGTTCGAGGAAACCATCGTCGAGATCTGCGAGGCCATCCACGCGGCCGGCGGTCAAGTTTACATGGACGGCGCGAACATGAACGCGCAGGTCGGCCTCACCAGCCCCGGCCGGATCGGTGCGGACGTCTGCCACCTGAATCTCCACAAGACGTTCTGCATCCCGCACGGCGGCGGCGGGCCCGGCGTCGGGCCGATCGGGGTGGCGGAGCAATTGGTGCCCTTCCTGCCCGGCCACGCCGAGCTCGATGACAAGGAAGGCAGCGTCTGCTCTGCACCCTGGGGCAGTGCATCGATCAACACGATCTCGTGGATGTATGTCGCGATGATGGGTGCCGCCGGCCTCAAAGAAGCCACTCAACTCGCGATCCTCAACGCCAACTACATGGCCAAGCGCCTCGCAGGCTTCTTCCCGGTGCTCTACACCGCGCCGAACGGGCTGGTGGCGCACGAATGCATCATCGACGTCCGCCCGCTTTCCGACAAGAGCGGCATCACCGTCGAGGACGTGGCGAAGCGCCTGATGGACTACGGCTTCCATGCCCCGACCATGAGCTGGCCGGTGGCCGGCACGCTGATGATCGAGCCGACCGAGTCCGAGGCCAAGGGCGAGCTCGACCGCTTCTGCGACGCGATGATTTCGATCCACGGCGAGATGATGGCCGTGGCCAATGGCGAGGCCGATGCCACCGACAACGTGCTCAAGAACGCGCCGCACACTGCCGACACGATCTGCGCCGACGAGTGGACGCACGCCTACGGCCGCGAGCAGGCCGCTTTCCCGCTGCCCTATCTCCGCCAGCACAAGTTCTGGCCATCGGTCGGCCGGATCGACAACGTCCACGGCGACCGGAACCTGATCTGCACCTGCGACAGCGTGGAGGCCTACGCGGCGGCGGGGCAGTAGCCGGTGACGGGGTGGGCAAAGTGCGGCTTCCCGCATTTCTCGAAGATGACGGGGCATGGCCGGGCCTTGATCCATGCGGAAGCCAATGCGGCGCGGGAATCCTGAAACGGTTTGCGATGAAGGGCTGCAAAGGGTAATTCAGGTTTGATGAAAACACTCCTGTCCCTGCTTGCCGGGGCCGCCTTGATCGGGGCGGCCGTCTCTGTTTCAACTCCCTCCGTTCAGGCCCAGCAAGCCGTCGCGCCAGCGGAGATGAAGGCACCGTTTGGCCAGCTCTGCATCGTGACCTTGGACCCTCGTGCGGAACGCGCCGTGAAGCCGGCAGCTGAGGCCTTGAAGAAGTCCAGCCTCACCGGAGATGACACGGTGGAAGGCACCTTGGTGCGGCTGGACGAAGAGTGGCTTGTTTTGAAGGATGGCTCGTATGAGAACTGGATCCCGCGGGATAAGGTTCTTTTCATGCGGGCGTCCCGCTGATTGGTTCGCGCATGTCTCCCTCACCCATCGACTGGGCAAGCTGGCGTGCCGAGATCCATGCCACGCTGATGTTCATCATCCGCGACGGGGAGATCCTGTTGATCGAGAAGAAGCGGGGTATCGGTGCCGGGAAGATTAACGGGCCCGGTGGCAAGATCGATCCGGGCGAGACGCCGCTCGAGTGCGCGGTGCGGGAGACCCGCGAAGAGCTGGGGATCACCGCGCTGCGTCCGGTCAAGATGGGCGAGTTGCATTTTGCGATGTCCGATATCCCGGATATCCTCTGCCACGTTTATCTGGCGCGTGCCTTCGATGGCCGGCCTTTCGAGACGGACGAGGCGAAACCCCTGTGGTGCCGGTTGGCTGATATCCCGTATGATCGGATGTGGAAGGACGATATCGACTGGTTGCCGCATTTGCTCGACGGTCGGAAGTTTCACGGCTGCTTCGTATTCGAGGGCGAGGATGTCATCTGGAAGGATGTTCAACTGGATGTTCAGTGGGCCTGAGCGCTTCTGGCTGATTCAGGTCTTTTGTATCATTCGTATTTGTTTATCTTCCGGAAATTCGTCGGAAGTTAACTTTAGATTTTCAGTTTTGCGGTGCTTCGCCGTGCTAGGGTGTCAGGTCATGGAAAGTGATTTCACCGAGTCCACGGCACAACCCCCAACTGCAAATCCAAATGAAAAGACAATCCCTCCTCCTCGCCGGTGCTACGGCCGTTCTTGCCACGCTTCCATTCTGGGCCCCTGCGGTCTCGACGGGAACCAACGCCGCCGATCTCTCTCCAGGCCCGCCGGAACTGCGCGTCGATTACCCTCTCAACCGCTCCTGTGTGGTCACCGTTGACCCCCGCGCGGCGTCCAAGCCGGAGATCGCCAGCCAGGCAAACAAGGTATCCGGGTTCGTCGCTCCCGATACCGCGGAAGGGATCCTCATCCATCTGGATTCCGACTGGCTGGTGCTGAGAGACGGAAGTGAAGAGAACTGGATCCCGAAGTCGAAGATTCTGATGATCCGGGTTCACCGCTGATCCGGTTTCCCGGGTGAGGTCGTAAAGCAGGCCGGGCGCTTCCCGGTCTGCGCTAAAACGCCCGTCGTCCTCAAGGGAGACGGGCGTTCGTTTTGTCAGATGGAACTTCGCTTCAGAGCGCCGACTTCAGCGAATTGAACTGGGCCTTCAGTTTGGCCAGTTCCTTCTCCGAGCGTGCGATCTGATCATGGAGGGCCTGCAGCTTGGAGAGCTTCTTGCCGATGGGGCCGGCGACCGGGGCGCTGCCAGCGGAGACAGCCACCCCGCCGCCGACGCCGGAACGGATCCAGCTCGAGATGGTGAGCGGTGAGATTTTGTATTTCTTGGACGCGGCGCTTTGTCCGCCCCGTCCCTTATCTGCATTCACCTTGTCGACGAATGCAATGATGTCCGCCTTTTCTTTGGTGGAATACCGGCGGCCTTTCGCCGCGTTGATGTTGGAGTTGCTCATGACAGCCAAGGGGTAATGTCGAGGGCAAAGGGGGGCAAGCCGAAACTCTACAAGCCAATCCCTCAGGTCATGAATGCGTGGTTTTACGAAACTCGAAATTCGGCGACCTTTTCCCACTTGGTCATGGGTATGATGTGCCTTGCAAAACCATGACGTGTAAGGGTTATGGCGCATTGAGATCTATCAGTTATGCCTGCGGAATGCGCCGGAACCTTTGATGGAAAAAGATTTGAACATCACCCGAATGGGGGATGGGGCGAACACCCCATGTTATCCGTCAACGCAGCCATGCGTTGCGTCACATGTCGAAGGAGTCGCATGGTTTAATCGAAATTTGATTTATGATGTCGCCCCCGGGAGACTTAGGCCGGCCCATTCACTCATGTCTTCGAGCCAAGCACCGGCGCCTTTGCGGACCGCCTCTCTGGCGATGACCCCACCGAAGCCGATGAACAGATCGACCTCCGGTTTGCTTTCCAGATCGGAAATGCCGTCGCCGACCATTACCACGGCTTCCGGCAGCAAGGCTGACTTCCATTCGCGAATGATCTCCGGCTTGCCGCCGTTGCGGGTGGTGGGGTAGTCACTGCCGTATCCGGCGTAGTTGCCTTCGGAGTCGAATTGCAAAGGCACCGCCTCGACGTGATCGATCCCGAGGGCCTTCGCCAAAGGCTCGATCAGGGTTGCGAAGCCACCGGAGATGATGACCGGAGTCCAGCCGTCCGCCTTCAATCCGGCGATCACTTCGGGGACACCGGGAACGATGGTGTCGAGATAGAGTTGAGCGACGGCGTCTGCAGTGGCGCGATCTGGCTGGATGATCTCCATCCGGCGGCCGAAGACCTCGCGGATCGGGACCACGCCGTTCATCGCTTGGTTGGTGAGGTGCTCGACCATCTTGAAAACCTCCGGTCCGCGGGCGCGGCCGAGTTCGTCGATGCCCTCAATGGTCGAGAGGGTGGAGTCGCAGTCGAAGAAGATCAGTTTGCCGCGATTGCGGACCGGCGGCAGGATGACGACTTCCATGCCGGGTTCGACGAGGTCGTGGAGTTCGATGATCTCGCGGTTCGAAAGCCGGATGCAACCGCAACTGGCCGGTGTGCCGAGCAGGTCTTCGCGGTTGGTGCCGTGGAAGTAGATGAAGCGGTCGAAGGAGTTCGCGTTCTCGGGTTCGAGGCCGCTGATGCGGATGATCCGGGTGAGGACCAGGTCTTGGTCGCAGGCCTCGCCGGGTTGCCAGAGGCCCACGGGTTGGCGCGAGACGAAGCGGGTGCCCGCTGGCATGCCGTGGCCGATTTTTTGCACGATCACGAAGCGGCCGGTCGGGGTGCGATGGCTGCCGGGTGCGAAGCCGACGCCTTTCCGCGCGGTGGAGATGACGAAGGTGCGAGCGAGATCTTCGCCGCTGAAGAGGCGGAGGAGTTGGTCGTCGATGGAGACTTCGAGGCGGAGGTCGTTCATGGCAGGGCTTGGAGGGCGATGAGGGAATTTTTACCGCCGAGGGCGGAACCCAGCTTGAAGACGGGAGCGCCGGGGGAAAGCGCGGCGGGCGTCATGGTCAGGCCTGGAGGGCAGGTGAGGCCGGGGAGCGATGGCGGAAGGCGATGGTCGCGGAGGAAGGCGGCGAGAAGAGCGGTTTCCAGCAGTCCGCCGCCGCCGATGCCGTGGCCGGTGAAGGGCTTGAGCGGGCAGAGGACGGTGGCTTCGCCGAGGGCGTGGACGATGGCTGCGGGCTCGTGGGTGGCGTGGAAAGCGGTGCCGCTGGCGTGGGGGCAGAGCGCGGCGGGTCGGCCGAAGGTCTCGCGTGCTTGTTTCAGCAGGCGGGTGACTCCCGGGGCACCGGCGGGCATGCCGATGGGGTCGGCGGCGTCGGCATTGGCGAGGTAGCCGAGCAGGCGCGGGCCATCGGTGGCGCGGGCTTCGAGGGTGAGGGCGGCGGCGGCTTCGGCGGGGAGGATGCCGGTGGTGGCAAGCGAGTAGGGGTCGTTCAGGCCGGATTTCGAAAGAATGCCGGTGGCCGCGTAGCTGTCTAACAGGGATGACGACAGCGGCAGGTCGACGGCGACGACGAGCGCGCGACGGGCGAGTCCGGAAGACAGCCAGAGGGCTGCCATGCCGAGGGCATCGAGCCCCGCCGCGCAACCGCTGGCCTGCACCTGCCAGGGGCCGCGGATGCCGAGTTCGATGCTGATCGCGGCGGCGGGCTCGCTGTGGAGCGAGTTGCTGGCGGCCATCAGCGGGAAGGCGCGGCGTTGCGGCCAGGGATCGACCCAGCCGTCGGCGGTGCCGCGGCTGGTGCCGAGGAAAAGCACGGCGTCCTCGAGATCGGCGGCGGACCAGCCGGCTTCGGCGATGGCCTGGCGGGCGACGTGAAGAGCGGCCATGGTGGCGGGTGCCCACTTGCGGCTGAGGAGGAGCGTTCGGGGTTCGATCCACGACGCGGGGAGTTCGCGGTGCGGGCTGTCGGGGCCTAACAAGCGGGACAACGGCCGGAAGTTCGTGCGGCCGGCGTCGACCGCGGCGACATGGTGCGCGACGTTTTCACCGAGCCCTGACAGGGCTCCGAGACCGGTGATGGAAAGCTTCGTGTCGATGCGCGGGACTAGAATCGTTGGCCGGAGGATGCCAAGGAAATAGGAGGGTCCTGATTTCGGGCAACATCTGGAGGGCCAGGAAGTGTGCAGATTTTGGGATGTGGCGAATGAGCGAAGAGTCCCGGGTGAGCAACTTGTCGGATTTCAACTAGTGGTCGATGTCAGTGTTTCCCCCTGCAAGATTGTAAGAGTTTCAAGAACGTTAAGAACTAGCGCGTCACTATTGACAGTAGCGTTCAAATAATGCCCTGTTGGACTCCCTCGAACGCTCCAAAAATGAAAAGCGGAAATACCATGATCGTTGTCAGTATTGTTCCGCCGCGTTGCATGAAACGGACTTGGTTTTATCGCGCTCGACTGTCCGCCGACAGAGCAAAGATGGTCCACGGCAGCCACTTTTCCGTCCTTCCTCGCCACCGTGCTTAGCCATGGATGCGCATCAGAATCGGCGGGAATTTAAGTTCGTTTTGCCGCCCAAATTGGTCGAGGACGTCCGTCTGAAGGTGGCGGGAGTGCTGAAAGCGGACCGCGATGCGGAGGGTGGGTATCCGGTATTGTCGGAGTATTTCGACAATGGCGAAAGAGCTTCCTATTGGCAAAAGCAGTTCGGGGTGTCCAACCGGAGGCGGTTGCGGAGCCGGGTTTATGGTCGCTCGGATGGTGCGACCCCTGCAAGCGCGTTCATTGAGGTGAAACACAAGCTCGACGGGGTGACCATGAAACGGCGGATTCCGGTGAGCTTGGAAGAGCTGGAGCGCTTTCAGGAAGGTGTCATCCCCGAACGTGGGACGAACACCCTTCCTGGGGAGGCCCGGGTGATTGCGGAGATCTGCGATCTGATGTTGGCGCGCGGGAATCGGCCGGTGGTGCAAATTCGTTATCACCGCTTCGCCTACGATAGCGGGCCGGACGGAACTCTGCGCATCACCTTCGACCAAGACCCCCGATGCCGCTTCCGGCGACTGCCTTTGACACCGGGTGATCCCGACTTCGAGTTGCCTTTGTTGGAGCCCGGGTCGTCAATCATGGAGGTCAAGACCATCGGCCCCGTGCCCTATTGGTTTCGAAACCTGATCGGCGAGCTCAAATTGGTGCCGCGAGGCTTCAGCAAATATTCGGCGGCTTTGGAGCTCTACGAATTCAGGAGCCGGTCCCTCGGTGTGGGAAGCTCCCGGACCACATGCCCGATCCTTTCCTTTCGTTCTCATGACACTTGAAGAACTGTTCAATATTGGTAGTGGCGTCAGCGACGGCGGCCCGCGGCCTGCTGAAGTTGCCATCGCTATGGGCGTGAGCCTCAGTCTCAACCTGCTGATCGCCACCCTTTATCGAAAAACCTACAAGGGCACTCGCTATTCGCAGGATTACGTCCAGACCTTGATCATGATCGGCGTGGTGACGACGATCCTCATCATGGTGGTCGCGGGAAACGGAGCAATCGCCTTCGGCATGTTCGCCGCCTTCTCCGTCATCCGCTTCCGCCGCACCTTGGGCCAGTCGCGGGATCTCGCCTTCGTCTTCTTCGCCATGGCCATCGGTATGGTGGTGGGAGCGGGGCTCTACTCGATGGCCTGCATCATCACAGCGATCGTGAGCACGGCCATTTTTGTCCTGACGAAGACGGATGCGTTCGCGCCGCGCCGGGCCTCGCACCTTTTAACGCTGCGCATGACCAGCGAGATGGATTTCGAGGAACTGCTCAAACCGGTGTTCGACCGGTTCTCCGACCGGGCGGAACTGGTCAGCGTCTCCTCTGCGCAGGCAGGTATGATGACGGAACTGCGCTACGGGATGCAGCTTAAGGCGGATGTCAGCACGTCCAGGTTGCTCGAGGCCCTGCACCTTGTCTGCGGCAACAACCGGGTGATCCTAACGCCGACCGGCAACGAGTTCGACGCCTAGAAATCGAATCCAAGCGAATCCAATGAAGAACACCCTTGTCTTGGTCCTTAGTTGCCTCGCTCCCGGCCACCTGGCCGCTGGCGATTCGAAATCCCCCTCATCCGTGGCCGCGGAGAAATCGGGTTCCGTCGGATGGTGCGAATGGCTCCAGAACGACCCCGGACTTCTCTTCAACGACAAGGATAACCCATGGGTCCAGTCTTTCAAAATCGGTGGGCGTTTGCATTACCAGATCGCATCTCTGGAGGGGAACGACGTCAACGGGATGGATTTCAACGACACCTACGATGAATATCGCAGGTTGCGCTTGGAAAGCCGGATGGGCTTCCTGAATCACTTCGTGGCTGAGGTGAATGTCAACCTGGTAAGCGACAACCGCTTCCGGAGCGGGCCCTTCAACGAGCTCGAATGGGGCTACGACCGCTTCGACGAGGTTTCGCTGGAATTCGACATCGGCAAGGCCTTCGGCGAAGGCTGGTTCGACGGGGCCAAGCTGAAGTATGGCCGGATGAAGCTGAAGATGACCGAAGAGGCCCACATGTCCTCGAACACAATCTACACGATCGAGCGCTCCGCGATCGCCGACAAGCTCGGCGGCGATTCTAGCCGGCCGACCGGAGTGACGCTGGAACTCGACAAGGGTGCTTGGGACCTGACTCTGGGAGTGTTCAGCGCCGAGGACGACTCCGATTTCATCGCCGGCTGGGGCGAAGGGGAATTCTTCTACGGCAGCTTGGAATGGAAGCCCACGAAGCGATTGAAGCTGGTGTTGGACTACAGTCAGAACAACCACCAGGCCGGCGACGATGTCCTCGGCTACGGCTGGGCGGCATCGCTTTCGGCGATCTACACGGAAAAGGAATGGGGAATCCTCAGCGAGGCTATTTACGGCGACAATGGAGGCGGGACCAGCGCGCTCATTCCCCGCCGACAGGGTGATTTCCACGCGTTCGTCGTAACGCCATGGTATTGGATCGTCGAGGACAAGGTGCAGGCGGTGGTGCAATACCAGTATGCCAGTTCGACGGAGTCCCAGGGGCTTCAACTGCCCATCCGTTACACGCGTGCGGAGCACGAGAATCCCCTGGTGGACGTGGATAATGGCCGCGGCAACAAGCACCATTTCCTTTATGTCGGCCTTAATTGGCACCTGTGCAGGGACCGGGTGAAAGTAATGGGCGGTTTTTCGCTTGATGATCTGACAACCCGCAACAGCCAGGTGAAGGCCAACACCTGGCAGCTCGCGTTCCGCACGGCATTCTGACCTCCCGGCCCCCCCCCGGTCCCCCCACATGAAATCGACTGCTTTATCACGCATTGCCGCGTGGGTTTTGGCATGCCTGATGATCGGTGCAGCGTCCGCGTTGTCGGATGGCCCCATCATCAGCGAATTCCTCGCTTCTAACAACAGCGTGCTGGCGGATGAGGACGGATCCTACGAGGACTGGATCGAAATCCACAATCCCACCGCGGCTGCCGTCAATCTGAACGGCTGGCACCTGACCGGCAACGCCGCCGAACTGACCAAGTGGAAATTTCCGGCCGTTTCCCTGCCCGCTGGCGGCTACATGGTGGTGTTCGCATCGAACAAGAACCGAAAGATTACCTCCAAGCCCCTGCACACCAATTTCAGATTGAGCGCATCCGGCGAGTATCTCGCCCTGGTGAGGCCCAACGGGGTGACCGTTGCCTGGGAATATGCCCCGACCTTCCCCGCGCAGCTCCAGAATATCTCCTATGGCGTGACCCCTCGCGAGGGCGATCCGACCACTCTTGTGGTTGCCGGCGCGGCTGGCGCGTATCAGGTCCCTCCGGCCGCACCGCCTGCCAACTGGAGGCTCCCATCCTTCGTCCCGGATTCCGGCTGGGCGACGGGCGCGACCGGCATCGGCTACGCCAATCCGACAACGACCAACGGCAGCGCCCGCATCCTATTGGTGGTGGATACCGAGGCGACCGGCATTCCTGCGGAAGGCGATCAGGCGATGGTCCAACGCCTGACCGGGGTGCTCGGACACCAGGTGACCCTGGCCGATGACGGTGCGGTGCAGGCGGGTGACACCACCGACAAGGACCTCGTGATCGTTTCCTCCGGTGTGACGGCCAGCCAGGTCAACTCGAAGCTGCGTGGCGTCACCATCCCGGTAATCAACTGCGAGCGTTCCCTCACCGACGATTTCCGGATCAGCGATTCCGGCGCGGCGCTCGATGCGCAGACCACCATCACCCTCACCGCGGCGGGTGCCGCCCACCCCTTGGGGGCGGGCTTGCCACAAGGACCCGTCGTGGTCCGCACGATGGCAGGGATACTCGGCACTGCGACCACCTCAAGCCTCGCGCCGGGTGCCGTGGTGGTTGCCACCGCCTCCAACGGTGGCCCCGCCATTGCTGTGGTGAACCAGGGCCAGACACTCAATAACGGCTCGTCCGCGCCCGGCACCCGGATCCACTTTTTTCTCTCCGATGATGGGGTCATCCCATGCACTCCACAGGGCCTCGCGCTGTTCGACGCCGCGGTCGCCTACACGCTCCAGGGCACCCTCTTGCCATCGAAGTACTCCACGCTGATCGCCACCGACGTGAAGCCGGCCATGGAGAACACGGCCACCTCGGCGCTACTGCGACAGACCTTCACTCCGGATGCGGTGAGTCAATCGGGCACGCTGACTTTAAGAATGAAATACGACGACGGCTTTGTCGCCTGGCTCAACGGCACCGAGATCGCCCGGCGCAATGCTCCGGCCACCCTGTCGTGGAATTCATCCGCGACCGCCAACCGTTCCGTAAACGCTTCGCTGACCTTCGAGGAGATCGACGTGAGCCAGCACCTCGCCCTGCTCGTCGCCGGACAGCCGAACGTCCTCGCGATCCAGGGTCTGAACCAGTCTTCGGCGGACGGCGACTTCCTCATCTATCCGGAACTGGTCGTCCGCGGCCCGGCCACGCCTTTCTATCAATACTATACGATTCCGACTCCGGGAACTCCGAACAACTCGTCCAGCCTCGGCATCGTACCGGACGTTCAGTTCAGCGCGGAGCGCGGCTACTTCCAGAATTCGTTTTCCCTCGCTCTGAGCGTCCCGCTCGCAGGCACCGGAATCCGCTACACCACTGATGGCACCGCGCCGACCGCGACCACAGGGACCGTTTATACCGGACCAATATCGATTACCGGCACGACCGTGATCCGCGCTGCCGGCTATCGCTCGGGCTACACGACCCTGCGACCGGAAACCCGGAGCTACCTGAAGCTTTCCACCGTCACCACCCAGCCCGTCTCCGTGACCGGTTGGCCGCAGCCGACCATCAGCACCGGGCCGAATTCCAGCAAGGTCCACGACTACGAGATGGATCCCCAGATCGTCAACGACCCGGCCTACAGCGAGAATCTTATCGATGGCTTGCAGGATCTCCCGGTCATGTCGGTCGTGGTCAACAAGAGCGACATGTGGAATGCCAGCACTGGCACGGGAGGATTTTACCGCGGCGAGGACATCGAAAAGCCCGCTTCGATCGAATTCATCCATTCCGACGATCCCTCGAAGAACGTCCAGGCCGACTGCGGTATCCAAGGCCATAGCCACGACCGGATGAAACGCTCGCTACGGCTGTCCTTTTCCTCCTCGTTCGGAGAATCGAAGTTCGACTCCAGCCTGCTCACCGAGACGCCGGTCAATCCAGGCGCCGGTAACCAGCGCGTGGACAACATCATCCTCCGCGCCGGCAACAACCGTAGCTTCGCTCGTGTCTGGAATCCGACCACCAGCACCTACACCGAGGACGAGTGGTACCGCTCCACCCAAATCGCGATGGGCGGGCCGGGCTCGCCGGGGCGCTTTGTCCACCTCTACATCAACGGCCTCTACTGGGGTCTCTACAACGCCGTGCAGCGTCCCGACGCGGACTTTGCCTCGGACAAACTGGGCGGCACCAAGGGCGACTGGCACAGTGTCAACCACAGCGGGACCCGCAGCGGCGATACCACCCGCTGGGACTACCTCAAGGGAGCGCTCACTAGCAAGAACATGAGCGTACCGGCCAACTACGACGAACTTTGCCAATATCTCGATCCGGCCGCGTTCATCGATTACCTCTTCTGCGCCTGGTATTCCGGCATGACCGACTGGCCGGAAAACAACTGGTGGGGTGGCAATTCCAACACCCCCGCGGGTCCATTCCGCTACTTCACCTGGGACGGCGAGACGAGCTGGGGCAGCGGAAACGGAGCCAACCCGACCGCCTGGGTCCACCCGGGTTTCCGCACCAGCAGCAGCGACGTTTCAATTCCCGCGGTGAAGATCTGGCATGCCGCCCGCGCCAATCCGGACTTCATGATGCTGGTTGCCGACCGCCTGCAGAAACACCTCTCTCCCGGCGGCGCGCTCAGCACCGAGAAGGCGACTGAACGCTGGGACATCTTGAACGACCACATCCGAAACGCGATCGTCGCCGAGTCCGCCCGCTGGGGCGACACGATGCAAGAGCCGCCCAGCCGCCGGAATGTGGAATGGCAGAACGAGGTGAACCGCATCCGCAACCTGATGGCTACCGGCACTGCAAATGGCAGCGGCTCCCTCGACAACGGAATCATTTTTCGCAACGCCATGCGGAGCCAGAGCTACTACCCGGCGATCGATCCGCCGGTGTTCGGCCAAAACGGCGGCGGGATCCCGGAGGGATATCTGCTTTCCCTCTCGAATCCCAACGGTGCGGGCGCGATCTACTTCACTCTCGACGGCTCCGACCCGCGCGTCTCCGGCGGCAACCCCGGCTCTACCGCGATCGTTTACTCGGGTGCGTTCCCGGTTGGCTATTCGCTGGGCGTGAAGGCCCGGGTCAGGAACGGCGACGTCTGGAGCGCGCTGGCCGAGGCCGCGTTCACCTCGCCCGGGCGTTCGCCGCTCAGGATCTCCGAGATCATGTTCAATCCCCCCGGTCCCACGGTCGCGGAAGCGGATCTCGGCTTCGAAAGCGGCGAGGACTTCGAATTTCTCGAACTTCACAATACCGCAGCCGAAGCGATCGATCTCACCGGCCACCACTTCGCGGACGGAATCATCTTCACCTTCGGCGCGACCGCCATTCCGGCGGGAGGCTACGTCGTGCTGGCGAAAAATCCCGCGGCCTTCACGGCAAGATATGGCGGAAGCCTCATGGTCGCCGGTCCCTACGATGGAAACCTCAGCAACTCCGGCGAGCGAATCCGCCTGCGGAATGCCCGGGATCAGGACGTGATTGATTTCACCTTCGGCGACCTGTGGCATCCCCTTGCCGACAATGGCGGCCATTCGCTGGTGCCGACGGATGAAAGCGCTCCACCCGCCACCCTTGAAACCTCTGCCGGCTGGCGGGCCAGCACTCATGCCGGCGGTTCCCCTGGTGCGCAAGATCCGCCTCCCGTGAACCCGCCCGCGTCTTGGCGCGAGCTCTACTTCACTGTGGAAGAGCTGGTGGATCCGTTGCTTTCGGGGCCCGATGCCGACTTCGACCACGACAATTTGCCCAACCTGCTGGAGCACGCCTTCGGCACCAATCCGAAGATTGCGGACGGTGGGCCATTGAAGCTCGCGGGAGAAGCCATCCTTTCCCGCGGCACCCCGGTGCTGTCGTCGGGAAGCGGTGGGTTCCACTTCGTTTACCTCCGTCGTAAGAGCCATGCGGAAGACGGCTGGAACTATCTGCCGCGGACCAGCACCAACCTCGAAAATTGGGCACCACTTTCCGGGGTGCCCGCCGTGATCGCGAGAGATGACGACATGGAAGTCCTCTCCATTGCTTGCCCGCCGCCCACCGGCGAACCGATGTTCTTCCGCTTGGAAGTCATCGCGCCCTGATCGTTCAGGGAGCCGCCACCAGGATGCGAAACAAGCGCCGCCCCCCCGGTGCCGGGATCCCGCCGGTCACGGTGCCGTCGTCGATCCATTGCTTCGTGCTTCCGTCACCGTCGATGACCTCCGTTGCGTTGCCCCAGTTTTCCAGGTCCTCGCTGAATTGCAC
>JAYTLR010000093.1:0-5426 GCA_043729195.1 Akkermansia sp. | reverse complement strand
GCGCATCAAGCCGTCAACGCCTGCATCACGGAGACCTACTGGCAAATCGGCCACGACATCGTCGAATTCGAGCAAGGTGGGAAAATCCGGGCCGACTATGGAAAAGCCCTGCTCACCAAGCTCAGCGCCGACCTCAAGCTCCACCATGGCAAGGGTTTCAGCCGCAGCAATCTCATCTACATGCGGCTGGTGTGGCGGACAAGGATGTCAGGAGAAGGAGGGTTTTCATGGGGTTTTCGGTCGTGGCTGGCGAAAGGTTAGGGAGGAAGCGGCAGGAAGCAATGCTAAGGAAGCCGTGCTCGGTCTCAACACCCGCCAGCAAACACTGGCGATTGATAACCGTTCAAATGTTGGTGCCGCCGGAAACGACCCCCTCGGCCGAGTTGCCCAGGTAAATCCCGTGCGGCGCGGCGGCTAGTCCCCGGGGTGATGGACGATGTCGTCTGCGGACCAAAACTCATGGTCGGGACCGGCGGAGCGGATGTCCATTCGGTCGTGGGATAGAGCGTGAAAAAAATACGGGGTGCCCCAACGGTCGATGAGACGGGCTTGTGCGTCTAAAAAGGATCCCTTCGCAGGCAGGTAGGCAACACCTTGCGGATTGTGCCCAAGGAGGTCGGCGGCGATTTCCTCATTCGAGCCGACGGGGTTCCCGTCCCTGTGGCGGCGGTATTGTGAAAGCAGCAGGGAAACCGTGGCGAGGTCGTCGGCCACATTGCGCTCTGGCGCGTTGAGAGTCTCGGCCTCCCGCGCAATCTGAAGGGTGACGATCATGGGTGCCGGTTGGAGTTTGGGGGGGCGAAGCACCCGCGCGACCCGCGTGGATCCGCGTTCGACGACCGCTGGCGATGGCGAGGGCGATGCCATCAACGACAGGAGGATGAACGCTGTTCCTATCACGGACAGCGCAACCATCACACGCATGAGGGCGGATTGCATTGGATCGGTTGTGATGTCCGGGCTGCATTAAAGAAACCCGAGATTGGTGGAGGCGACGGCGAAGGGATTGTCGAAGCGCGGGAGGTTGGGGAAAATGGCTTCCATTTCGCTGCTGCCGACGCCCATCCATGAGGCGAGCACCGCGGAGTATTGATCGACGGAGGTATCCGGGATCCAACTGCCGCGCAAATCGTTGGCATCGATGGAGCGGGCGGATGAACCCAGCTTGAGCGAAGGAAAGTGGCCATAGAGATCGCCGCCGTGGACCGCGCCGCCCATGACCATGGTGTGACCACCCCACGCATGATCGGTGCCGGCGGTTGCGGGATTGGAACTGTTTGGAGTCAGGGTGCGGCTGAAGTCGGAGGCGGTGAAGACGGTGACGTCATTCCAAACGCCGAGTGCCTGGAGCGCGTCGTGGAACGCCTGCATGCCTTGGGACAGTTCATCGAGGAGGTTTGCCTGGGCGCTGAGGAGTGTCTCGTGGTTGTCGTAGCCTCCGATCTGGCAGAAGAAAATCTGGCGGTTGTTACCGAGGACCGAGCGGCCGGCGATGAGCTTGGTGATCATTTTCAACTGGTCGCCGAGCGGGCTGTTAGCCGCGGAGTATAGCGAATCGATATCGACCCCGCTGGTGGCAGCCGCGGTGACGGCTGCGCCGACGGCACCTTCGGTGGCGCGAGCGCGGGCCACGACACGGTTGTAGGCCTCTTCGTGGAGGTTGTCGTGAGTCATGCGCATGATGTCCTCGAAGCCTTTGAAGCACTTGCCCTGGTCGGTGATTTTGTAGGTGCCATCAGGATTGAGGGCGGTGTCGTAGGGATTATTGTCGCCTCCCACCGAGTCGAAGCCATTGAGCGGGTTCACACCGGCAGGGCTTACCACGTATTGGACGACGTCACCCGTCGTGCCCACTTGGAAGGAGTTGATGCCGGTGAGCGAGATCGACGTGGAAACCTTGGACGCGGCGGAATCGTTGTATGAGGCGTGCAGCAAGTCGGCGGCACGGCCACCCCATCCGGATGAGAAAGGGCGGTCGGAGATGGAGGACTGCCACTGGATTTGCTGATCTTCGTGGGAGAAGAGCTGGATGGGCAGCGGGATGGTGCGGTTGATGAAGTCCAGGCGCGAGGGTATGGGGTAAGCAAGCGTGCCGACGTTGCAGACGAAGGCGAGCTTGCCGCCGTTGAAGAGATTGGCCAGTGCCGCTGCGGATGGATGGACACCCATGGGTGAAATGAGTCCTTCATGGTGGCGGGCGAATGCCCGGGTGGTCAGAGGGATGTTGAGCGGCTGTAGGCTGGCGGAGGGAATCGCCAGCACGCCGCGGCCGTTTTCATAGTCGGCACGGAGCGGGTTGCCCGCCGGATCGCCGGTGGGGACGAGAAGGTTGTTAGCGTCGTTGCCACCATTGAGGAAGAGGCAGACGATTGCTTTGTATCCTGAGGCGGGACCGCCCTGGGCCATCGCCGCACTCATGAGGCGCAGGTGGGCAAGCGCGTTGACCAGGCCGGCGGCACCGAGCGAGGCACAGACCGACTGACGGAGGAAGTCGCGCCGGGTGGAGACGTATTGTGGGTGGATAGGTTTCATGGCGGGCGGGGGATAGTTGTTATTTTTGAATCACAAAAGCGGGGGAGGACATGACGAGCCAGAGTGCGTTGTTGATCCGCACCCGCATGGAGTAGGCTTGGCTCGCGGCGTCGTCGCCGCCATCGTAGGCGGAGCGGATGGCGGTGACCGCGTCGAGAATGATGCGGCGCGGCTGCCCGGGGGTGGTGCCGTATTGCGCCTTGAGGGAGCCGGCGCAAAGGAGCAAATCGATGCGGTCGATGACCGCCGCGCATGCCGCGGGGATGGCGCTGGGATTGTTGAAAGTGGAGGAGTCCAGGCTGGTGAAGACGCCGTCGCCATTGACATCGACGGCGGCCATGTAGAGCGCTTCGAGCGGGGCGAGGTCGGTCTTCAGGCATTGGGCGGTGGAGGAGTAGTTGTAGGGCGGAAGGCTCTGGCCGGGCACCGGACTCAGGTAGATGGACATGAAGATCTGATAGAAGAGAAAATTCGTATCCAGGAAGACGCTGTTTTCATTCGCCAGCTTGAACTCGGGCGAAGTGAGACCATTGGCGGCGAGGAGGCCGGATGGCATGTGGTCCGGGACGAACCAGTTGAAGACGGATGGAGCCGACAGGGGGGTCTGGGAAAGGAAGCCGTCGGTAGCGTCGAGCCGGACCCGGGTAGTGCCGGCGGGGAACTTGGCCAGCTCGCCAGCGGGGTAGCCGTAGGCGGCAAGGTCGGAGAGGAGGAGCTGGGACTTGGCATCGAAGGCACGGAGGAAACCGGCAAAGCGGAGCAGCGGTTCACGTTTCTTGCCGAAGCCGGAAGTGGCGGTATCCAGCGAGCGGGCTTCCGGGTCGAGCAGGATGGCCTTGATCGTGGCGGCTAGATTTCCGCCGGTGTTGGTGAAGGCGTTTGCAACGCGGTAAAGGTATCCGCTGGAGGGATTGGCGGTGACGAGGCGCTGGATCAGGCGGCGGCAGATAAAGGGGGCGGTGTTAGGGTGGGAGGCGAGACGGTCGAGCACAGTGGCGAGATCCTGCCCGCCAGTCTGGCCGGCGGGGATGGAGGTGCCCAAAACCGTCTTAGCTCCGGTGTCGTGGTAGGCCGGAAACGATGCCAGCGGATGGGTCCACTGTGCTTCATGGCGACTGATGCCATTGCCCTGATAGAAATTGGTGTTGGTTACGACCGTGTCCGAGGACGGCGGGTCGTTGATAGAGCCAAAAGACCAGCCGGTCAGGACCCGGGCCATCCCGGTGATGTCGTTCTGACCATAGGTAGGGATGGGCAATCCGTCCGAACCGAGTTTGAGAGACCCATCCGGGTGGAGTTCGACAAGGCCGATGGAAAACAACTGCATGATCTCGCGGGCAAAGTTTTCATCCGGCGAAACAACGATATCACCCGTGCTGTTGAGCACTGCCTTCTCATTGCGCAGGTGCGAGAGATATTGCCCCATCACCGGGTGGGTGGCCACCCCTCCAAGGAGATCGCGATAGCTGCCGGAGACGCCACTACGAAGCATATCGTAGTAATGTGCGGTCCCATAGGGGCGATCCAGAATGACTGGATCGTGATCGGAAATGACGAAGATCTCACTGAGGGCGAAGGCGGCACGCTGGCGCAGTTGGTCCGGTGCGTGGCGGGCCAGCAGCCACCAACCGCGGATTCGGTTACGATGCTGGGGATTGAACGCCGGACTGAAGTCCGGATGATCCGCTGGCAACGCGGCCCGGATTTCGATTTCCTGGCGACCTGCGGCGACGACATAGTCGAGCAACGATGGCGAAGGCAGGGCGAACTGCTGGTCGATCCATTCACCGAAGGCAGCAATACGATCGCCGGAGTGGCTGGCGACGAGGGCTCGGAGGGCGGTGATGTCGGCCATGGTGGGGCCGAAGGTGGCCTGGGTGAGGAAGCGGGCGATGTCGCGGGCGAGATTGGAATCGACGAGCGGCTCAATGGGTGCGGGAGCAGGCGGTGACTGCAAGATGGTGCTGCCGCTGGAGACTATAAACGTCCCCCGGATTTCGCCGTTGGGGTGGGCTACGGTTTTGATGGAAAGCTCGACGCCGGCGGACAACAGCGCGTTGAGCGTAATTAGATCGGTTGGAAATGACCCGCTGGCGCGGATCGCCCAATTGTAACTGGCGTAACCGGCGGGTGTGATGGTCTGAAACAGCGTGCCGTCGCTCGATTGGATTTTAACGGAGCTGACCGGTGATTGCAGGTTCGAGAAGGAGAGAACGATGGTGGCGATGTCGTTGTCGCCGTGCAGGCGAAGCACCGCGACACCACTGCCAAGCGACCCCGTGCCGAAGATCGGGCGGAGGTTTGCCAAAAAGAAGACTTGGTTGGCCAACGTCGGAGGGGCGTCGCGAATCGTCACCGAGACACCCGCCGAGGAACCGATGGCGATGTGAACCTCCTCGGGAACCTCGCGGAGGCTGTCGCCAAGCGGGACGATATGGAGTTCTACGGCGGAAACTCCCGCGGGAATCACTAACTCACTGCTGATAGGCCCGCCGGTGGCGTCCTGGAGCAAGAAGTCACTGGCACTGGCGGAGGATTTCGTGGGATCGCTGGCTCCGCTGACCCTCAGGAAAAGCCTGATCGGGTAAGTGGCGGCAGAGTGGCGGGTGAATGTGACAATGGCATGTGTGCCGTCACTCTCGTAAGCGACTGGAGTTGATACGCTGGCTGTTACCAGTCCTGTTTTGAGCATCTCGCGGGCAACGGCAAGATCGTTGCCGGGGATTCCGCTGGAGAAAGAATCACTCTTGTTGGGGTCGAAACCGACAAGTTGCAATTCGTCCCAATCGGTGAGGCCGTCGCCATCGCTATCGCAGTCGGAGACCCCAACTCGATAGAAGCCGCTGGCACCAGGACGAGGGGCTCGGATTTGGACGGCATTGCCGAGTGCCAGC
>JAYTLR010000092.1:0-57338 GCA_043729195.1 Akkermansia sp. | reverse complement strand
CTTTGAAGTCCTGCTCGGCCTGCTGGTCGTCGCCGGCATCGCGCTGGTCGCCGGCTTCGAGCGCGGCCGGCTGTTAGGCCTCGGCGTCGCGCTGATCGGCGCCCTGCTCGCGGCGATCTTTCCGGTCCTCAACCGCCGCCTCGTCACCACCGGCGGCGATCCGCTGATGATGGTCGTTTGGGAAATGGCCGGTGCCTGCTGCGCCGCGCTGCTCCTTTACCCGCTGCTTGGCGGCGGTGTCCCGCTGCTTGCCTGGCAAGGCCTTGACTGGCTGTGGCTGCTGCTGCTCGCCCTGGTCTGCACCGTCTTTGCCTTCGGCTTCCACATCCACCTGCTGCGCCGGATGAGCGCCTACACCGCGAACCTGGCGATGAACTTCGAGCCCATCTACGGCATCCTTGCCGCCGCCCTGCTGTTCGGCGAGCACAAGCAAGTCCACCCGCTTTTCTACGCCGGCCTGGCGACCATCCTCGCGGCCAACATCCTCCATCCCTTCTGCCTGCGGCGACTGAACAAGCCGCTGTGAAACTCCGGAAAGCGAAGCTCGCCGATCATCCGGGGTTCGGCCTCCGGGCCGGCTGTTAGAGATCGCGGGTGGAAAAAGTGTTCTTTGGATCGAAGGTGTCGCTCTGCAGCCCCTTCTTGAACCAGCGCATCCGCTGCTCCGCGCTGCCGTGGGTGAAAGAGTCCGGCACCACATGGCCCTGGGCCTGCTTTTGCAAGGTGTCGTCGCCGATCCGGTTGGCCGCGCGGAGGGCTTCCTCGAGGTCGCCCGCTTCCAGGAAGTCGAACTTCTGCTGCCCCTTGCGCGCCCACATCCCGGCGAGGAAATCCGCCTGCAGCTCAAGCCGCACCGAAAGCTGGTTCGCTTCCACTTCGCCGGCGCGTTGCCGCGCCTGCTGGACCTGGCCGGAAATGCCTAACAGGTTTTGCACGTGGTGGCCGACCTCGTGGGCGATCACGTAGGCCTGCGCGAAATCGCCCGGCGCTCCAAACTTCTCGTGCAGCTCGCGGAAGAACGATAGGTCGATGTAAACGGTCCGGTCCGCCGGGCAGTAGAAGGGCCCCATCTGCGCCCCGGCGAAGCCGCAGCCGCTTTGGACCTTGCTGCGGAAGATGATGAGCTTGGGCTCCTCGTAGGTCTGGCCCATCCGCGCGAATTCCTCGTTCCAGATGTCCTCGGTATCCGCGAGCACGGTTTTCACGAAAGCAACGGTCCGCTCCTCCTCAGGCGACGACTGCACCTCGGCCGCCGGCCCGCCCGCACCGCCGCCGCCTTGCTGGATCAGCGCCATCGGGTCGCCGCCGAGCATCCAGACGACTACCACCAGCACCAACATCCCGAGGCCGCCGCCCATGGCCATGCCACCGCGACCTCCGCCGCCACCGCGCCGGTCTTCCACGTTTCCGCTCTGTCGTCGTCCTTCCCAGCGCATGATCTTTTTAAGGTTCGGTGTCACCATGGATGACCCGGCCACCGGTGGGCAATCTTGAAAAGCCCGGGACCTCGTGTGCCGACGGCATTTTCTGACCATTGAATAAATCCAGGGATCCGAACGACCAATCACGACCATGAATCCCTCCCCTTTCTCGCGTTGCGTCTTCTTGTCCGCGTTCCTGCCGCTGCTCTCCGCCGCCGCCACGAAGAACCGTTCGTTCCAGCAGCACGACATCGTGACGGAAAAGGAGCTGCTGGTCACCGCGCTCGATGTCGTCAGCGCCCCAGAAGCAAGCTACCCGGGTGTTTGGTCTTTCGGCCACCTGATGGATCAGGCGTTCGGAGTCGACAAGTCCCGCCAGGCCGTCGCCAGTTGGCTCGACGCCTGGTCGAAGGGCACCAAGACGGCCGCCGAGGGAGGGATCGCCGTGCCGGGCCGCGAGGAACTGGAATCGCGCCTCATCGCCCCCTGGAAGGAACGCGACGGCTACCGGCCCGGCACCGGGGAGCCCTGGCTGCCGGACTTTTCCCATGCCCCTTTCCGCCTGCTGGCCATCGTCAACCGCCTCGACCTCGGCAAGCCCGCGGATTTCTTCAGCCTGCCGCCGGGAACAAACGGGCAGACTGCCCCCGCTTCCTATTACTCCGGCATCCCGGGGATCAACAGCGATGCCGGTGAGGCACGCCTCGTCTTCGCTTTGGTCGGACCGGATGGCACATCACCCGAAGGTGGCATGACGATCATCTTCGAGTACGGCCTCGACGCCACGCGGCGGGAGCGGACCTACGACTGGGCGATGGCCTGGCACCGCCTGGGAAGTCACGCCGCCTTCGACGCGGACTATCGCTCCGATCTGGTCCAACTCACCCGGCTCTTCACCGACCGCCGGCCCAAAGCCGAGCCAACCACCACCCCTCCGGCGGAGCGGAAGACCGAGGTCATGGAACGTCTGGCAGCGGATGCCGCTGGCGATAGCTTCCAGCTCCTCCGCGTCCGGATCAACGACGGAGCCTGCGGCAAGCTGCGCGAATTCCGCGAGTTCAACCTTTCCAGAGAAGCTCTCGTCCCCGCGCCGCTGGCCGGCAGCCCCGACGAATCGTTTTTCACCAAGGGTAGCCCGCAGAACCGCTGGCTTTCGCGCTGGATCGCCGACCAGGTGAGCACCCCTCCATCCACTGGCACGGAAAGAATGCCGCCGGAGGAAATCATTCCCGCCTCGTTCTCCTTGCCCGCTTTCTTCAACGATGGTGCCAAGCCGGTGCCGGTCACCGCTATCGTCGCCACTGTTCCCGACAACGACGCCGCCTTCCACTGGGATGGCTGGGGCATGCGCGATTCCGCCCTCCGCCGCGCCTTTTCGATGCAGACCTGCTGCGGCTGCCACTGCGGCGACACCTCCACCCGCTTCTTCCACATCGAGCCGCGCGCGGAGAACGCCGAAGCCGGGCTTTCCAAGTTCCTGCGCACCGATGGCAGCCGCTGGCGTCCCAAGGATCCCGCCGACCGCGGTGGCTTCCTCTCTTCGGAAATGGAGGACCGCAAGCAGCTTTACCACAAGCTTCTCAACCCCGATCTCTCTCTTCGCGAGATCCACCGCATCCGGGGCAGCCGCCAGGGCCGGGTGCATTGATCCGCAGGACCAATGCCTTCCATCCCGGGCTGGCTCCACTCCAGCGCGAGGTAATTAAAGAATCACCCGCGGCGGATGGTCGATCCGGTGAACAGGATCGTGATCCGGTAAACCCGCTTCTTCCGCGTCTCGATCAAGCCCGTGACGAGGTCGAAGCGTTCCGGAATCTCCTGCTGGTGGATGTCCACGCTGGCCTTGAAACCCCGCTCGGAGAACACGTCGATCAGCATCGCAAGCGCCGACGGCTTCTCGAACAAGGCGTCCTCCGTGTTGATCATCACTCGCCCGCTCACCGCGTAGCGCTTGATGATCGGCATGGTCTTTTCCTGGATGAAATCGACCACGGCCCGGAGCAACTCCGGATGCTCCACCTCGTAACCATCGAGCCGGTTGACCAGTTCCTGCCGGGCATTCTGAACGATCTCCGCGGCCAGCGGAATATGCCGCAAGGCGTCGTAGGTCCGAGGATCGAGCTCGAGCGAGCTCTGGTATTCCAGCTCGCGGATGATGTTTCGCTGGACGACCTCGATCGGTGCCTGCGCGTTGATGAAGTGATAGTGGAAGATCTGCTTCAGCGAGACCAGCGCGTCGTAAGTCTTCTCCTTGAAGGTCCGGTAGCGGTTGCGCGCGAGTTCCGGATCGAAGTCGGTGGTGCGTTCTTCCCACAACTCGCCGATGCCTGATTGCCGGACTTCCGCGTTGTGCTCCAGGGTCTCGCGCCCGCGCTTGAGCTGGCGGGCGATGCTTTCCGCCTCGTCGACGAAGAGCACCATGATGTGGAAAGTCGGCTGGCGGAAATGATGCGCTTCGGGCGTGTGGGAGAACTCGCGCCGCAACTGGATCATCTGGTCGTAGAGCATTTTCAGGCACTCCACCTGCACCTTGGTCCGCGGAAATCCATCGAGCACCGTGCTGTCGCGATAGTCGGGCTTCAAGAGCTCGCAAAGGAGCAAGCGCAGCACTTCCTCATCCCCCACCATGCCGCCGCCTGCCTTAATCTTGCGGGCCTCCGGTGAGTCTAGAAGCTCGCTGATCACGACCGGCCGGGATGTGATCTCCCGCACCCTGCGGATGAAATTCGTGTTCGTCCCCTTGCCCGCCCCTGGTGCGCCGCCGAGCAGGATGAGCTCCTTGGGGAAATGCAGGTTCGGCCGGCCGACCTCGATTTCGAGATCTCGCCACACCCGGTTGAAGATCAAATGCGCGTCCTTGATCTCAAGATCACCTGGAGCGGCGGGGGCGGTGGTCGGGCGACTGGTCATTCCAAGCAGAAACCCACACCATCCCGGCGGCGGAGTCGAGCGGAGTGTCGCTTTCAAAGCGACATGACGATGGACGAGCGGCTTCCAGCCGCATGGAACGGATCGCAAGCTCGGGCGGCCCGGAGGTCGCCCGTCCATCGTCAATGTCGCCTGCAAGGCGACACTCCAATCCCCGCCGCCCCCCAGGCACCGTCCTCGTCCACACAAAAAGCCCGGCCGCGCTTTCGCACGGCCGGGCTTGGAATGATTTCGATCAGGATCAGGCGCTTTCGCCGACGATCACCATCTCATCGCCCTGGGGCTCCTTCGGAATGAAGACCGGCTCGGGCTCTTCCACGGTGAACTCGATCTCCGAGTCGCGGTGGCAATCGAAGCCGGAACCGGCCGGGATCAGGTGACCCATGATGACGTTCTCCTTGAAGCCCGTCAGGTAGTCCACCTTGCCGAGCGTCGCCGCTTCCGTCAGCACGCGGGTGGTGTCCTGGAAGGACGCCGCGGAGATGAAGGAATCGGTCTCGAGCGAGGCCTTGGTGATGCCAAGCAGCACGGGTTCGGCTTCCGCCGGCTTGCCACCGCTGGCGACGATGCCGTCGTTGATGCGGTTGAAGGTCGAGCGATCGATCTGGTCGCCCCAGAGGAGCTGGTCGGCATCGCCCGGGTCGGTGATCTTCACCTTGCGCAGCATCTGGCGGATGATGATCTCGATGTGCTTGTCGTTGATCTCCACGCCTTGGACGCGGTAAACCGACTGCACCTCGTTGACCAGGTGCTCCTGGAGTTCCTGGGCGCCGCACGCTTCGAGCAGGTCTTCCGGCGACACGGGGCCTTCGGTGATCTGGTCGCCGCGCTTCACGCGGTCGCCATCGGTGACGATGATGTGGCGGCCCATCGGGACCAGGTGCTCGACCTGCTCACCCGAGTCGGAGTCTGACACGATGACCTTTTTCTTGCCGCGGACGGTGCCGCCGAAAGAAACCTCGCCTTCGATCTTCGCGATGACGCAGGCGTCCTTGGGCTTTCGGGCTTCGAACAGTTCGGCCACGCGCGGAAGACCACCGGTGATGTCCTTGGTGCGGGCCACCTTGCGGGGAGTCTTGGCGAGCTGCGTGCCCCCGGTGACAACTTCGCCTTCCTTGACGGAAAGGTGGGCACCGACGGGAATCGAGTAGCTGGCCTTCACTTCTTTCGTCTTCGGATCCACGAGGACCACCTGCGGGTGCAGGTCTTCCTTGTGCTCGGTGACGACCATGACCTTTTTGCCGGTTTCCTTGTCCGTCTCGTTGGTGACGGTGATGCCGGAGATCATGTCGCGGAATTCCACCTTGCCGGGCTTCTCGGTGAGAATTGGCACGTTGTAGGGATCCCAAGTCGCCACGGTGTCGCCCTTCTTCACGTCGTCACCATCCTTGATCTCGATGACCGAGCCGATAACGATGAGCTGACTTTCCAGTTCGAGGCCTTCCTTGTCGCGGATCGAGACCGAACCGTTCTTGTTGAGAACGACCCAGTTGCCATCGGCGCTTTCGACGGTGCGGAGGTCCTTGTAAACCACGCGTCCGGTGTTCTTCGCCTTGATGATCGGCTGCTTGAAGGTCGCCGCGGCCACACCACCGACGTGGAAGGTACGCATGGTGAGCTGCGTGCCGGGCTCGCCGATCGACTGGGCGGCGATGATGCCGACGGCTTCGCCGATCTTGACCGGCTTGCCGGTCGCGAGGTTGAGGCCGTAGCACTTCGCGCAGCAACCGCGCTTGGCTTCGCAGGTCAGGACGGAGCGGATCTTGAGCTTTTCGTAACCGATGCGCTCGACCGCCTTGGCGGAGTTCTCATCGACCAGTTCGTCGTATTCGAGGACCATTTCGCCGGTGACCGGGTCCTTCACCTGGTCGCACGAGGTACGGCCGTAGATCCGGGTGGCAAGCGATGCGGCTTCTTCGTCACCGTCATAGATCGGGGCAACGATGATGCCGGATGCCGTGCCGCAATCGTGCACGGTGACGATCACGTCCTGGGCTACGTCGACCAGCTTGCGGGTCATGTAGCCGGAGTCCGCGGTCTTTAGCGCGGTATCGGCCAGACCCTTGCGGGCGCCGTGGGTGGAAATGAAGTATTCCAACACGGACAGACCCTCGCGGAAGTTCGAGGTGATCGGGCGTTCGATAATTTCACCGGACGGCTTGGCCATCAGGCCGCGCATCCCGGAGAGCTGCTTGATCTGCGACTTGTTACCGCGGGCGCCGGAGTCGACCATCATGAACAGCGGGCTGGCGCCCGGCTTGCCGTCGTTGAACTCGATCTTGCGATAGAGTGCGGAGGCGATGGTGTCGGTGGCGTGGGTCCAGATGTCGACGACCTTCTGGTAGCGCTCGCCGTCGGTGATGACGCCGTTGCGATACTGCTTGGTCACCTTGTCGACCTGGGCGTAGGCGTCGGCGATGACGGCCGGCTTTTCTTCCGGCACGACCATGTCGACGATCCCGATCGAGGTGCCGGAGCGGGTAGCTTCGCGGAAGCCGAGGCTCTTGAGCGAATCGAGGGTGTTGACGGTGCCCTTCTGGCCGACGACTTGATAGCAGCGCCAGATGATGTCCGAGATCTGCTTCTTGCCGACGGCGCGGTTGATGAAACCGAGGCCCGCGGGCCAGATTTCATTAAAGCGGACGCGGCCCGGAGTGGTTTCCAGGATCTTCACTTCCTCGTCACCGAAGACGGTCTTGGTGCCGTAGTTGGGGTTCCGGATGCGGATCCACTGGTGGTAGCCGACCTTGCGGGAAGCGATGGCGAACTCGACCTCGGAGGAGTTTTCGAACAGCGGGAGGTGCTCCTGCTTTTCGCGGTCCTTCTGAGTGCGGACCGGAGCCCACGTGAGGTAGTAAACGCCGAGAATGATGTCCTGCGAAGGCACCGTGATCGGGCGGCCGGAAGCGGGCGAGAAGATGTTGTTCGGAGCCAGCATGAGCTGGCGCGCTTCCATCTGGGCTTCGACCGAGAGCGGCACGTGGACGGCCATCTGGTCACCGTCGAAGTCGGCATTGTAAGCCGTGCACACGAGCGGGTGGACGCGGATGGCCTCGCCTTCGATCAGCTTCGGTTCGAAGGCCTGGATCGAGAGGCGGTGCAGCGTCGGCGCGCGGTTGAGGAAGACCGGGTGGCCCTTGGTGACTTCCGCGAGGATGTCCCAGACTTCCGGGGTCTTGCGGTCGATCATCTTCTTGGCCGAGCGGACCGTGTGGCAGTAGCCCAGTTCCTTGAGGCGGCGGATGATGAAGGGCTCGAACAAGGTGAGCGCCATCTTCTTCGGCAGACCGCACTGGTTGAGCGTGAGGTCGGGACCGATGACGATGACCGAGCGGCCCGAGTAGTCGACGCGCTTGCCGAGCAGGTTCTGGCGGAAACGACCGCCCTTGCCCTTGAGCATGTCGCTCAAGGACTTCAGCGGACGGTTGCCGGCGCCGGTGACGGCACGGCCGTGGCGGCCGTTGTCGAAGAGCGCGTCAACGGCCTCTTGCAGCATCCGCTTTTCGTTGCGGATGATGACCTCTGGCGTCTTGAGCTGAAGGAGGTTCTTGAGACGGTTGTTGCGGTTGATGACGCGGCGGTAGAGGTCGTTGAGGTCGGACGTTGCGAAACGGCCGCCTTCGAGCGGAACCAGCGGACGCAGGTCCGGCGGGATCACCGGCAGCACCGTCTGGATCATCCATTCCGGGCGCGACTTCGACTGGGCGAAGCCCTGGGTGATCTTGAGACGCTTGGAGAGCTTCTTCTTGTTCTGCTTGGAGCGGGTGGTTTCGAGTTCCTGCTCCAGCTTGACCGCGAGGTCGGCGAGATCGACCTGCGCGAGCAGGTTCTGGATCGCCTCGGCACCCATGCCGGCGTGGAAGGATCCGTCGCCGTATGCTTCTTCGGCATCGCGGAGTTCATTCTCGGTGAGCAACTGGCCGCGCTCGAGCGGGGTGTTGCCCGGATCGGTGACGACGTAGTCCTCGTAGTAAATAACGCGTTCGAGGTGGCGGGCGCTGATGTCGAGCACCAGGCCGATGCGGGACGGCATGCACTTGTAGAACCAGATGTGCGAGACCGGCACGGCGAGTTCAATGTGGCCCATCCGCTCGCGGCGGACGCGGCTCAGGGTGACTTCGACACCGCAGCGGTCGCAGACCACGCCCTTGTGCTTGATGCGCTTGTATTTGCCGCAGGCGCACTCCCAGTCGCGGGTGGGTCCGAAGATCCGCTCGCAGAAAAGACCGCCCTTTTCAGGCTTGAAGGTCCGATAGTTGATGGTTTCCGGGTTCTTCACCTCGCCCTTGGACCAAGAGCGGATGATGTCCGGGGAAGCGACGGTGATGGAAACCTGGTCAAAGGCTTCCGGCCGCTCGTCCACGCCGAAGAGTTCGCGAAGGTTGGTGTCAACGTTCATAATGATATCGAATGCTTGTTAGGGTATCGGTTCGTGGATCAGAGGGTGAGGTCGTCGAGCGAGAAGTCGTCGACACCGCCGATGGACGGCCCGCTGCCCGGACCGCCGGCTCCGCGCCTGCCGGGGCGGACGTCGAGGCCGAGGGATTGCATTTCCTTGATAAGGACGTTGAAGGATTCCGGCGTGCCGGCCTCCAGGGTGTTGTCGCCCTTGACGATCGCCTCGTAGATCCGCGTGCGGCCTTGGACGTCGTCGGACTTGACGGTGAGTAGCTCCTGCAGGGTGTAGGCGGCGCCATAGGCCTCGAGGGCCCAGACTTCCATTTCCCCGAAGCGCTGGCCGCCATACTGGGCCTTGCCCCCGAGCGGCTGCTGGGTGACGAGGCTGTAGGGGCCGACGGCACGGGCGTGGATCTTGTCTGCGACCAAGTGACCGAGCTTCAGCATGTAGATGATGCCGACCACGACCGGTTGGTGGAATGCCTCGCCGGTGCGACCGTCGTAGAGGGTCGATTTGCCGCCGGTGCTGCCATCCTTGCCGTCGCCGATCCAAGTGTAACCCTCGACCTTCTTGGCTTCGGACATGTATTCCCAGATCTTCGATTCGGGGATGCCGTCGAAAATCGGGGTGGCCACCTTGAAGCCGAGCGCCTTGGCGGCGACACCGAGGTGGGTTTCGAGCACCTGGCCGACGTTCATACGGGATGGCACGCCGAGTGGGTTCAGAACGATGTCCACCGGAGTTCCGTCCGAGAGGTAGGGCATGTCCTCCTCGGGAACGATGGTGGCGACGACGCCCTTGTTTCCGTGGCGACCGGCCATCTTGTCCCCGACGGAAAGCTTGCGCTTGGCGGCGATGAAGACCTTGACCTCCTTGATGACGCCGGGATCGACGTCGTCACCGGCTTCAAGCTGGTCGAGCTTGCGCTCGCGCTCGGTGTCGAGCTCCTGAAAGCGGGCTTCGAAGGAACCGATGATCTCGAGGATCTTGTTCCGGATCGGCGAAGGATCGATCTCGATGTGGTCGTGCACCGAGGCCAGCTTGCGGAGCAGGGTCTTGGTGATCTTGCGGTTGGCCGGGATGATGATCTCGCCGGTCTGCGCGTTGACCACGTCGAGCGGGATCTTCTCGCCGAGCAGGATGTCGGAAAGCTTCTCCGTCAGGTCGTCGGTGAGCTTGTCGGCCTTTTTCTTGTGCTCGTCGTTGATCTTCTTGAGCTGCTTCTTGAGCTCGACCGGATCGACCTTCTCGGCGCGCTTGCGGGCGGAGCCGTGGGACGAGACGCGGATGTCCTGGACGATGCCGATGCAGCCGGATGGCACGCGCAGCGAGGTGTCCTTCACGTCCGCGGCCTTTTCACCGAAGATGGCGCGAAGGAGGCGCTCTTCCGGGGCGAGTTCGGTCTCGGACTTCGGCGTGATCTTGCCGACCAGGATGTCGCCGGGCTTCACCTCGGCACCGATGCGGATGATCCCGTCGTGGTCGAGGTTCTTGAGGGCTTCTTCACCGACGTTCGGGATGTCCCGGGTGATTTCTTCCGGGCCGAGCTTGGTGTCGCGGGCGGCCACGTCGAATTCGGCGATGTGGATGGAGGTGTAGATGTCCTCCTTCTTGACGCGCTCGGAGATGACGATGGCATCCTCGAAGTTATAGCCGTTCCAAGGCATGAACGCGACGAGCACGTTGCGGCCGAGGGCCAGCTCGCCCTTCTCGGTGTTCGGACCGTCGGCGAGGACATCGCCCTTCTTGATCTTCTGGCCGCGCTTGCAGATCGGCTTCTGGTTGATGCAGGTGCCGGCGTTAGAGCGCATGAACTTGCGCAGCGGGTAGGCCATGATGCCCTTGTCGACGTTGGTCTTCACCGACTCGGGGTCGGAGAGGAACTTCTCGTCGGCGACCGGCATCTTTCCGTCCGGAGTGGTGACAATCATTTCCGCGGTGGCGGCGGCGACGATGCCATCGAGTTCCGCGACCACGACCGCGCGGGAGTCGCGGGCCGTCTTGCCTTCGAGGCCGGTGCCGATGTAGGGCGAGTCGGACACGAGAAGCGGCACGCCCTGGCGCTGCATGTTCGAGCCCATCAGCGCGCGGTTGGCGTCGTCGTGCTCGAGGAAGGGAATCAAGCCGGCAGCCACGGAGACGAGCTGCTTCGGCGAGACGTCCATGTAGTTGACGTCGGCGGGCGCGACTTCAATGAACTCGCCGCCGCGCTCGCGGGCGGTGACGCGTTCGTTGAGGTATTTGCCGGACTTGTCGATCGGGTTGTTCGCCTGGCCGATGAGGAACTTCTCTTCCTGGTCGGCGGTGAGGTATTCGATTTCGTTGGTGACTTTGCCGTTCTTGACCTTGCGGTAAGGCGTCTCGATGAAGCCGAACTCGTTGATCCGGGCGTAGGTGCACATCGAGTTGATGAGACCGATGTTCGGACCTTCCGGGGTTTCGATCGGGCAGATGCGGCCGTAGTGCGAAGGGTGGACGTCGCGGACTTCGAAGCCGGCGCGGTCGCGGTTCAGACCGCCGGGCCCGAGGGCGGAGAGGCGGCGCTTGTGCGTCAGCTCGGCCAGCGGGTTGGTCTGGTCCATGAACTGCGAAAGCTGGGACCGGCCGAAGAAGTCGCGCACGACGGCCGAGAGGGCCTTCGGGTTGATCAGCTTCTGCGGGGTCATGCCCTCGATGTTCACGTCGAACAAGGTCATGCGCTCCTTGACCAGGCGCTCGGTGCGGGCGAGGCCCACGCGGCACTGGTTGGAGAGGAGTTCACCGACGGCCCGCACGCGGCGGGAGCCGAGGTGGTCGATGTCGTCGATCACGCCTTCGCCCTTCTTGAGCTTGAGCAGATACTTCACCGCGCCGAGGAAGTCCTCTGGGACCATGATGCGCTCGTCGGGGCCGACCTTGCTTTCGAGCTTGCTGTTGATCTTGTAACGGCCGACGCGGGTCAGGTCGTACTTCTTCGGGTCGAAAAAGAGACGCTTGAGCAGGGCGCGGGCGTTGGCGGCGGTCGGCGGATCGCCGGGGCGCAGCTTGCGGTAGATGTCCTTGAGGGCGCTGTCCTCGTCCTTGGCCGGATCCTTGCGGAGGGACTTGAGGAGGATTTCGTCCTCACGACCGTCGATCACTTCGACCGACTTGTGGCCGAGGGCGATGAGCTGGCGGACGATGCCGATGGTGAGCGGCTCGTAGGCCTTGGCCACCACGAGTTCGCCGTCCTGGATGTCCTCGAAGGGCACCTTGTGGCCGAGCTCCTGCTCGTCCATCTCGTTCTTCAACTTGAGGGCTTCGACGTTGTAGAAATTCGTGACGATGTCGCGGTCGGTCGGATAGCCCAGCGCGCGCAGGAAGGTCGACGCGAGGAACTTACGGCGACGGCGGCGGCGGTCGAGGTAGACGTAGAGCAGGTCGTTGGTATCGAACTGCACTTCCAGCCACGATCCGCGGTCGGGGATGATGCGGAACGAGTGGAGGATCTTGCCGTTGAGGTGCTGCGAGGTTTCGAAACAAATGCCCGGCGAGCGGTGGAGCTGGGAAACGATCACGCGCTCGGCGCCGTTGATGATGAAGGTGCCGCGGCGGGTCATCATCGGCAGTTCACCCATGTAAACGCGCTCCTTTTTCATGCCCGTTTCGTCCTTCAACTTGAAGGTCACGTAGAGGGCCGCGGAGAAGCTTTCACCCGAGCGAAGGGCGTCGAGGGAGGTGATTTTGGGGTCCTCGATATCGTAGGTGACGAAGTCGAGTTCGATCGCCTCGTCATAGCTTTTGATCGGGAAGACTTCCCGGAACACCGCCTGGAGCCCCGTGTCGGTGCGCTCGCCGGCGGGGACGTCCTTTTGCATGAACTCCTCGTAGGAGCGGCTCTGGACCTCGATGAGGTTTGGGGGTTCGATGACTTCCTCGATTTTCCCGAAGTGGAGACGGTCGGCCATGGCAGTAGGTAGTGCGTGCAAGTTGAGCCCGGACCGCTAGCGGCACCGGGCAATTGAGGTTCAGGGACTGGTGAGAAATTCCGGGATCGGCGGAAACGGTCTTAATTGGTTGACGGCTTCCGCCGGTTCCGGGATATGGCTTCGCGGCCGGGGTTGCCGGCCGCGAAGCAAATCCGGTACTGGATTACTTGAGGTCGATCTTGGCACCCGCTTCTTCGAGCTTCTTCTTGGCGGCATCGGCGGCGTCCTTCGAGACACCTTCGAGCACCTTGGCAGGAGCACTTTCGACGAGCTTCTTCGCGTCCGCAAGGCCGAGGCCGGGCGAAACTTCGCGAACCGCCTTGATGACGGCGATCTTGTTCGGGCCGCCGTCGGTGATGACGACGTCGAATTCGGTCTTCTCTTCGGCGACTTCAACCGGGCCAGAGGCCACGGCAACGCCGACGGGAGCTGCGGCGGAAACGCCCCAGGTTTCTTCCAGTTTTTTCACGAGGTCGGCAGCTTCCAGGACGGTGAGCTTGCCGAGTTCTTCAACGAGTTGTTCGATATTGGCCATTGTATTTCTCCTTTGCGGTATCGTCGCGTCCGGAAGCTTCCGGACATTTCAGCCCCGCAGCTGCGGGACCGACGAGGAACCATTGTGGGTTCGGGCGGCAGCGCGGAGACGCCATCGCCGTCAGGTCAGATTGGATTATGCTTCGGCTGCCGGTTCCGCGGCGGCCTCGGCGACAGGTTCTGCGGCGGCCTCGGCTGCGACCGGTTCCGCGACGGCTTCCGCAGCGGCCGGTTCTTCGGCGGCGGCTTCGGTTTCCGGGTCGGCTTTCGCGGAATCGGCGTCGGGGTTGAATTTCTTCTGGATGATGCGGGCGATCCGGGTGGAAGGCTCGAGGATCGTCGCCAGCAATTGCGAAAGGACGGCTTCGCGGGACGGGATGTCGGCAATCGCCTTGAGCTTGTCGGCGTCGAGCACCATGTCACCCAGGATGCCGATCTTCATCTCCGGCTTCTTGAACTCCTTTTCGAAGTTCTTGACGGCCTTGGCTGCGGCGAAGACTTCGCTCTCGCCGGTGATGAATGCGGTCTGGCCGACGAGGCCTTCGCCGATGTCCGGCAGGCCGGCTTCGGCGAGCGCCTTGCGCATGTAGGTGTTCTTGGCAACGTGGCACTGGGCACCGGCGGCACCGAGGCGGTTGCGCAACTCGGAGAACTGCGGCACGGTCATGCCGGTGTAATCCACCACGAGCACGTAGGGCGAGGCGTTCACCCGGTCGAGCAATTCGTCGATAATGACTTTCTTGTCGGGATTCATGGTCGTGGGAAAGTTAGACGGATTTGGTGTAAACACCGGACTCCAGCGGGAGGCCCGGGGACATGGAGGCGGCGACGGTCACGCTGCGGACGAAGTTGCCCTTGGCGGACGGCGGCTTGGCGCGGACCACGCTGTCGATGAAGGCGCGGGCGTTTTCGACGAGCGCTTCTTCCGTGAATGAAGCCTTCCCGACGGCGCCGGAAATGTTGCCATTCTTGTCGAGCTTGTAGTCGATCCGGCCGGCTTTCACTTCGCGGATCGCCTTGGCGGTGTCGTCGGTGACGGTGCCGGTTTTCGGGTTCGGCATCAGGCCGCGGGGACCGAGAACACGGGCGATCTTACGGACTTCGGTCATCGCGTCCGGCGTGGCGATCGCCACGTCGAAATCGGTGAAGCCGCCCTGGACGCGCTTGATCAGTTCTTCGAATCCGACGAATTCCGCACCGGCGGCTTCGGCCGCTTCGGCGGCGGCACCGGCGGCGAAGACGGCGACGCGGACGTTCTTGCCGGAGCCGTGGGGCAGCGGGCAGGAGCCGCGGACCATCTGGTCGCTCTTGCGGGGATCCACGCCGAGGTGGAAGGAAACGGTGACGGTCGGATCAAACTTCGGTGCCGGGAATTTCTTCACGGTGCCGACAGCTTCTTCCAAGCCGTAGGACTTGCCGGCCGGCACGAGGGCGGCGGCTTTTTCGTAGCGCTTGCTGCGGTTCTTCATGGTTTCGTTTTGCAGTGCTGGCGGATTCGTCGGGATGACGGACCCTCCTGCGGTTTGGGTGCCCCGGCCCGGAGACGGGGGCGGAAAATCACATGCCTTCGATCTCGAGGCCCATCTGGCGCGCGGTGCCAGCGAGAATGCGGGCGGCGGCTTCGGGGTCCTTGGTGTTCAGGTCTGGCATCTTGATCGCGACGACTTCCATGAGCTGCGCCTTGGAGATCTTGCCGACCTTGATTTTGTTGGCTTCCTTCGATCCCGAAGCAAGACCGGCAGCCTTCTTCAGCAAGTTGCCAGCAGGGGGCTTCTTGGTGATGAAGGTGAAGCTCTTGTCCTTGTAGACCGAGATCACGACAGGGAGAATGTCGCCGGCCTGGCTTTGCGTGGACGCATTGAACTCCTTGCAGAAGCCCATGATGTTGACACCGGCTTGGCCGAGGGCGGGACCGACGGGCGGGGACGGATTAGCGGCTCCTGCGGGAATTTGGAGCTTGATGACTTTGACGACTTCCTTGGCCATGGTGGATTAGAGGTAAATGCTGAAAATTGAGATGCTGGAAAAGTGAAGAGGGTCAGGCGCGTTCGACCTGCCAGTATTCGAGTTCCACCGGGGTGGAACGGCCGAAAATCGTGACCGCGACGCGCAGTTTGCCCCGCTCGGGGTCAATCTCCTCGACGATGCCGTTCTGACTTTGGAAGGGGCCGTCGGCAACCTTCACGGTGTCGCCGACTTCGAACGTGATGGCCGGCCGCACGCTTTCCTCGCGCTCCTTGATCTGGGAAAGCATGGCGTCCACCTCGGCTTGGCGCATCGGGATCGGACGGTCTTTGGTTCCGGCGAAGCCAATGACACCTTCCATCTCCTTGATGAAATACCATGTCTTCTCGACGAGCTGGTTTTCAGGGGTGAGGAGGTTCATGTTGACGATGATATAGCCCGGGAAGAACTTTCGTTTGGTCGAAGTTTTTTTGCCGCGGCGGATCTCGGAAACCATTTCGGTGGGAACCAGGACCTCGAAGATGAAATCACCCATCTCCTCCGACTCGCGCTGGCGGAGAATCCGCTCGCGAACCCTTCCCTCCTGTCCGGAAAGGACATGAACGACGTACCACTGCTTCTCTGGAGACGGTGCGGGCATGGGTGGGGATGGGAAAATGGCGTGCCTGGAAGGCGGTCAACTTACTGTCCGAAAGATGTGACGAAGTTGAGGACATAAATGCAAATGAAGTCCCACATCGAAACGAAACCCGCGAGGAGGATGGTGGCGATCAGGACGACGATCGTAGAATCCACGAGTTCCTTATACTTTTTGAAGCCTTTGATCTTCGGATCGGACTCCCAAGGCCAGTTGGCCTTGCGAAGTTCGCCTTTGACCTCGCCGACGAAACGTGAAACCAGCGCGCCGTTCCGGAGAGCGACGATGCCGGCGATCAACAGGACGCCGAAAACAACTCCCGTGACGATCCAGCTGTTGCTGATCTTGAAGAACTCGAGGAAACTCATGCTGGGTCGACTGGACTGAAAGGATGGCACGGAAGGTGGGACTCGAACCCACAACCAACGGTTTTGGAGACCGCTACTCTACCAATTGAGCTACTTCCGTTTTGATGGTTGATACCGGTGGAGGCGATGGCGGGGCACCCCGGCAAATTGCCGAAGTGCCCCGAAAATCGTCCCAGCCGGATGTCGCGGGGCGACAGACTGAGGCTCTGCCTGAGGATTAGTCAAGGATTTCGCCGACACGGCCCGCACCGACGGTGCGGCCACCCTCGCGGATGGCGAAGCGCATGGTCTGCTCCATGGCGATCGGCGTGATGAGCTCGACCTCGAGGTTCACGTTGTCGCCAGGCATGACCATTTCGACACCGTCCGGCAGCTTGATGCTTCCGGTCACGTCGGTGGTGCGGAAGTAGAACTGCGGGCGATAGTTCGAGAAGAACGGGGTGTGGCGGCCGCCTTCGTCCTTGGAGAGGACGTAGATTTCACCCTTGAACTTGCGGTGCGGCTTGACCGAACCCGGCTTGGCGATGACCTGGCCGCGCTCGATGTCGTTCTTCTTCAGACCGCGGACGAGAAGACCGACGTTGTCACCGGCACGACCTTCGTCGAGCAGCTTGCGGAACATTTCGATGTCCGTGACGGTGGTCTTCTGGGTGTCGCGGATGCCGACGACCTCGACTTCTTCCATCTTCTTGACGATACCGCGCTCGACGCGGCCGGTGCAGACCGTTCCGCGACCTTCGATCGAGAACACGTCTTCCACAGGCATGAGGAAGGGCTTGTCGATGGCGCGCTCCGGCTCCGGGATGTAGGCGTCGACGGCGTCCATCAGCTTGAAGATGTTTTCCTTTTGAGCCGCGTCGCCTTCGAGGGCGAGCTTGGCGGATCCCATCACGATCGGGATTTCATCACCGGGATATTCGTAGGTGGAAAGGAGGTCGCGGACTTCCATTTCCACCAGCTCAAGGAGTTCCGCGTCATCGACGAGGTCAACCTTGTTCATGAACACCACGAGGGCGGGAACACCGACCTGACGAGCGAGCAGGATGTGCTCACGAGTCTGGGGCATCGGGCCGTCGGCAGCGGAAACGACGAGAATGCCGCCGTCCATCTGGGCCGCGCCCGTGATCATGTTCTTCACGTAGTCGGCGTGCCCCGGGCAGTCGACGTGCGCGTAGTGGCGTTTCTCGGTCTCGTACTCGACGTGGGCCGTGTTGATGGTGATGCCACGCTCGCGCTCCTCGGGAGCGGCGTCGATGTCTGCGTAGCTTTTCTTCTCTGCAAATCCTTTGTCCGCCAGCGTGTTCGTGATCGCCGCGGTGAGGGTGGTTTTGCCGTGGTCAACGTGACCGATGGTGCCGATGTTGACGTGCGGCTTGTTGCGCTTGAATGCTTCTTTGGCCATGATGGTGGTGATTTTCGCTTTGGCTGCTGTCCGGTCATGTTGCCGATGGAGCTCGTGGGGGGAATTGAACCCCCGACCTCGTCCTTACCAAGGACGCGCTCTACCCCTGAGCTACACGAGCCTGACGGCTTTTTCTGAGGCTTTTACCGGAGTTCACCGGGAAATCCGGAGGGGCTTCGTGAAAAGAAAAACCCCCGCGAATTTCCTGGCCGGTTCCGGGAAAAGCGGGGCGCAAGCTGAACAAAGGCGTTCACACTGTCAAAAAAAATATCAGTTGTCAGAAGATTTATCTGTCGCCGGGCGAAAATTACTGAAATCCAATAATTTACAGCGATCACAACACCCCCTGTACCGGAGATTCCTGAGCCTCGCGCAACGGCAGCAGGCGATTGAAGCGGACAATCGCCAGGCAACGGCCGCTCGCAGGGTCGATCTCGGCCACCAGTCCGCACATCCGGACCGGTCCAGTGGCGATCGGGAAGCGGGTCGGCATTCCGGTCCGGAAGCGCCACACCACCGATTCGATGGACCGACCCAGCACGGAGTCGTCCGGACCGCACATCCCGGCATCGGTCAGACACCCCGTCCCTTCCGGCAACAGGCGCTCATCCGCTGTCTGGACATGGGTGTGGGTTCCCACGACCACCGAGACCTTGCCGTCGAGTGCCCAGCCCATGGCGACTTTCTCGCTCGTGGTCTCCGCGTGGATATCAACGAAGATCATCTTCAACCCATCCGCCCGCAAGCGCTCGACCTCGACCTCCACCGCGAGGAAGGGATTTTCCAACGGAGGCTGCATGAACGACCGGCCTTGGACCTGGATCACCGCCACCTTGCCTTTCGGAGTCTCCAAGACCACGGATCCTTGGCCCGGCGTGTCCGGGGGATAGTTGATCGGTCGCAGCAAGCGCGGTTCGGTCGGGAAGTAATCGACGATCTCCAGCTGGTCCCAAACATGGTCGCCGGTGGTGATTACCGCGGCTCCGGCACGGAGCAGATCGATCGCGATCCGCGGCGTAATTCCACGGCCACCTGCCGCGTTCTCGCCATTGACGATGATGAAATCGAGACACAGCTCCTTGCGCAATGCCGGCAACTGCTCGATCACGGCCTTGCGACCGGGTTCTCCGACGATATCACCTAGAAAAAGAATGCGGAAAGGCTCCATGGAAGCGTTGAATGCCGGCCGGAACAGGATTGTTCCGGCCCGTGAGACTTACCCCCCCTGCAAGCGGCGCGCCAAGTCAAATCCCCAGCCGAGATACCGATGATTGCCCGTTCCGCACCCTTGTGGATGATTCTGCTGCTGGCGCTGGCAGCTGCGGCGCTATGGCTTTCCCGCCCCGCGACCGAGACCGCTCCGCCGGCAAAATCCCCTGCTCTCTCCGACCTCGGAACCATTCCGGACTGGAGCCAGTTCAACCGCTTCCAATCCACGATCACCCGCGCGGATTTTCTGCGGGAAATGGACGTGATATTTACCGTTTCACCGGCCTGGCGGGACTGGTTCGATGTGAGCGAGGACGACGTGAAGATCCGCAGGTCTGCCGAAGCCGGGGACAGTTTCCGTCTGAGGTTCGCGCCGGAGGGCCTGACAAATCCGGTGCCGCGCTACTGGCGACCCCTTTCCGAACTCCCTCCGGCCCCAGCGGGCAGGCCGCTCGAAGGACTGAAGGTCGCCATCGACCCCGGTCACATCGGCGGCCGCTGGGGGACCATGGAAGAACGCTGGTTCCAGATCCCGGGCAGCCTGCCGGTTCAGGAAGGAGACATGACGCTGCGGGTGGCGAAGCTCTTAAAGCCGCAGCTCGAAGCTTTAGGCGCGATCGTCACCCTGGTGCGTTCCGAGGCCGAACCGGTCACGTCATTGCGCCCGGAATCCCTTCGCGAAGAGGCCACGAGAAGCAACGCGGGGGGCGACATTTCCCGACTGGCCCAGCGCCTTTTCTACCGCACCGCAGAGATCCGAGCCCGGGCCCTGCGGGTCAACGAGGAGCTGAAACCCGACCTTGTGCTCTGCCTTCATTTCAATGCGGATGCCTGGGGCGATCCGGCGGCCCCGACCCTCGTGCCGCAGAATCACTTCCACATGATCCTCAACGGCGGCTACACCGACGAGGAACTCGCGCTTGCCGACCAGCGCCACGACCTGCTGCTGAAGCTCCTGCAAGGCGTCCATCGCGAGGAAGCAATGCTTTCCGCCAGCGTCGCCGCCGCCTTCGTCGAAAAGAACCCGATGCCCCCCTATCTCTACAACCCGCTCGCGAAGAATCACCGGAACGTCGACGCAAACCCCTACCTCTGGGCCCGCAATCTCCTCGCGAACCGGCTTTACCAATGCCCGGTCATCTACTTCGAGCCCTACGTCATGAATTCGCAGGAGGATCACCAGCGCATTCAAGCTGGGGACTACGAAGGGATGCGCGATGTCGCCGGAAAAAGCCGCCCATCGATTTTCCGCGAGTATGCCGACGCTGCAGCGCTCGGAATGCGCCGCTTTTATGAAAATCGCGACATTTCCCCTTGAGCCATCGAAGCGTGTCATCCCCACGGATCGAGGATTGCCCACTTGCTGAATCGTTTCATTTTTAGACTCCCACGACAGAAAGCCGCCTCGAATCCAGTCTTAAAGTTCCCCATGATCCAGCGCACCCTGCAGATCCTATTTGGCCTGACCGCGGCCCTCTCCGCCCAAGACGGCGGCCAGCTCTACACCACCTATTGCTCGGCTTGCCACGGTGCCGACGGCAAAGGCGCCACCGGCGGCCAATTCCCGCCGCTCGCGGGAAGCCCGTGGATGCAAGGGGATCCCAACCGCGCGATCAAGATCGTCCTCCACGGCCTCAACGGCCCGGTCGAAGTCGCCGGGCGCACCTACAATCTCGAAATGCCGCCACAGGGTGCCGCCATTCCCGATGACCAGCTCGCCGCGATCCTGACCCATGTCCGCGCCTCTTGGAACAACGCTTCCCCCGCGGTCACCACCGACATGATCAAGGCCGCTCGCACCGCCACCACCGGTCGCGATAAACCTTGGACCGCCCCGGAAATCCTCAAGCTCCATCCGCTCCCCGCCGTCGACCCGCCGATCGCCAATCTGACCTCGCGCATCTACCCGGGCGAATGGCAGGACCTCCCGGACTTCAGCAAGCTCAAGCCGATCAACGTCGAGGAGGAGCACGACGGCCTGATCAGCGTCACCCACGCCGACCGCAACGAAAGCGTCGGACTCGTTTGGGAAGGACAGATCACCGCGCCCAAGGCCGGCAAGTTCATCTTCCGCCTCGACGCCGACGACTGCGCCCGGGTCATCGTCGCCGGCAAGAAAGTCGCCGAAGTCCGCGGCATCGGCCCCCTCAACGGCTCCCGCGCCAAGCAGGGTCAGGTCCAACTCTCCGCCGGCCCTCACCCGATCCGCATCGAATACGTCGAGTTCCGCGGCCAGGAAGGCATCGCCCTCGCCATGAAAGGCCCCGGCATCCCCGGCTGGCGGAACCTTTCCGACAGCCCGATCCCGCCCGAAAAGCCCACACTGATGGTCACTCCGACCGCAGGGCGTGCCGTGATTTACCGGAACTTCGTCGCCGACACCACCCCGCGCGCCATTGGCATCGGCTTCCCGGGCGGCGTGAATCTCGCCTACAGCGCCGACAACCTGGCGCCCGAACTCGTCTGGACCGGCGCCTTCATCGACGGTGGACGCCATTGGGTCGACCGCGGCCAAGGCAACCAGCCGCCGGCCGGCGACAAGCTGGTCAAGCTCTCCGGCACCCGCGCGCTGGCCGAAGGCGCACGCTTCCGCGGCTACAAGCTCGACGCGGCGGGCAATCCGACCTTCTCGGTCCAGCTCGGCGACCAGTTCCTCCTCGATGCCTGGAAGCCCGCCGGCTCCACCGATTCGCCCGCCTTGCTTCGAACCCTCACCGTCAACGGCCAGGGTGGCCCGGTGGAATTCCTTATCTCCGACAAGCTCCCGCTGAAAAAATCCGGCGACCAGGACTACGAACTCGGCGATACCCTCCAGCTCCGCGCCGAAAACGCCGCCCTCGAGTCCCGCGATGGCAAGACCTTTCTCAAGCTCGCCCCCGGCAAGCCGGTCAACCTCACCTACCGCTGGAAGTGAAGCTACTCCCGAAGCGCCCGAATCAATCCCGCGGCTACTGGACCGCGGACTTCAGTCCGCTCGAAAAATCCCATCACCTCATGTCCCATCTGCGTCCATCAACGTTCATCTGCGGTTTGTTTCTCTCCGTCGCCGCCGCCCAACAGCAGTCCGACTTCTACGTCCGGGAAGAAATCCCGCTCCCCAAAGGCGAGATCATGGAGCTCGGTTCCATCGCCCTGATGCCCGACCAGAAAATTGCCGTCACCTCGCGCCGCGGCGATCTCTGGATCTGCTCCGGGGCCTATGGCGATGATCTCTCAAAGGTCACTTGGCAGAAGTTTACCGAAGGCCTCCACGAGCCCTTCGGCATGTTCTGGAAAGACGGCTGGCTTTACCTCACCCAGCGCCCCGAGCACTCGCGCATGAAGGATAGCGACGGCGACGGGATCGGAGACACGTTCGAAACCCTCAACGCCGGCTGGGGCATCAACGGCGACTACCATGAATACGCCTTCGGCTCGGAGCCCGACAAGAACGGCGACGTCTGGATCGTCCTCTGCCTTACCGGCTCCGGCGGTGCCGCTTCCGACTGGCGCGGCTGGTGCGTCCGCGTCACCCCGAAGGGCGAAATGATCCCCACCTGCTCCGGCATCCGCTCCCCCGGCGGCATCGGTGCCAATCACCTCGGCGACATGTTCTACACCGACAACCAGGGCCTCTGGAACGGGTCTTCCTCCCTCAAGTGGCTCAAGGCCGGATCCTTCCAAGGCAACCCCACCGGGAACAAGTATCACAAGCTCGCCAATCTGCCCGCCCCGCCGCAGCCGACCGACAAATCCCGCATCGAAACCGAGCGCGCCCGTTTCCCCGAGTTCATCCCGCCCGCCGTCGTGTTCCCCCACGGCAAAGTCGGCCAATCCCCCACCGGCATCGCCTACGACTCCGGCAACGGCAAGTTCGGCCCGTGGAAACATCAGCTCTTCGTTGGCGAACAAACCCACTCGCAGGTCCAGCGCGTCGCCCTCGAAAAGGTCAACGGCATCTATCAGGGTGCCGTCTTCCACTTCCTCGAAGGCTTCGAAGCCGGCCTGGTCCCGATCCGTCTCGATCACGAGGCCGGCATTCTTTTCGCCGGCGGCACCAACCGCGGCTGGGCCTCCCGCGGCACCAAGCCCTTCACCTTCGAGCGCGTCCGCTGGAACGGCAAGTCACCCTTCGAAATCCACACTATGTCCGCACTCAAGGACGGCTTCGAACTGACCTTCACCGAACCCGTTGATCCCGCCAGCGCCGGCAAACTGGAGTCCTACTCGATGGCCGCCTGGACCTACATCTATCAGTCCGGCTACGGATCTCCGGAAGTCGACCAGACCACCCCGAAAGTCACCGCGGCCACGGTTTCCCCCGACGGACTGAAGGTTCGCCTCAGCATCGACGGCCTCGTGAAAGGCCACGTCCACCACGTTACGGCCAAGGGCGTCACCTCGAAGTCCGGCGGCAAGCTCTGGCACCCGGAGGCCTGGTACACGCTCAACGAGATCCCGCGTTGAGCCCGGGAATAGTTGAGAGCTGACGGTTGAGAGTTGATAGTGAGAGGCCAAGCTCCGCGGTCTTCTCTCCTGACTCTCAACTCTCAACCATCAACTCTCAACTCCATGCACCTCCTCCTCTGCGGCCACGGCTACCTCGGCCAGGCCATCTCCCGCGACTTCCTCGCCGCCGGGTGGGAAGTCACCGCCCTCTCCCGCTCCGGTGACGATGGCAGCCTCGCCTGCAACCTCTCCGCCGCCGACGACGTCGACTCCCTCCAAGTCCGCCCCGGCTTCATCGTCCACTGCGCCTCTTCCGGCCGCGGCGGGGCAGATGCCTATCGCGCGGTCTATCTCGACGGCTGCCGCCACCTGCTCGACCGCTTCCCCGGCGTTCCCCTCCTTTATACCTCCAGCACCTCGGTTTACGCCCAGACCGACGGCTCCGTCGTCACCGAGGAAAGCCCCGCCATTCCCGACCGCGAAACGGGCAGCATCCTGCGCGCCACCGAAGACCTCGTCCTCTCCAACGGCGGCCTCATCACCCGCCTATCCGGCATCTACGGTCCCGGCCGCAGCGTGATCCTGAAAAAGTTCCTCTCTGGCGAAGCCGTCATTGAGGAAGACGGTCGCCGCTTTCTCAACCAGATCCACCGCGACGACGCCGCCGCCGCGATTCTCCATCTCGCGTGCCTGCAATCAACAATCGGCAATCCTCAATCGACAATCGTCAATCATCGCCTCTTCAACCTCTCCGACTCGCATCCTCTGAGCCAACTCGCGTGCTACGAGAAGCTCAGTAGTTTGTTCCACCGCCCCCTCCCCCCCACCGGCCCGCGCGATCCCGACCGCAAGCGCGGCTGGACCCACAAGCAGGTCGGCAACGCGAAACTCCGCGCTACCGGCTGGGAACCGCGCTTCCCATCCTTCCTCGATGCCGTGGAAAGCATTGTCCCAAGCCTGGAACTCCCTCCGCCATGATTCAACTGGCAGCCCTACCAAGCGGTCATCGAGGCCATCGAAGGTCCGGGTAACCTGCCGCTCGACCGCAAGATGATCACCCCGCGCGACCTCGCGAAGGCGAAGGAACTGACGCGGGTGTTTCCCGCCGACTGACCGTCAGTTCAAGGCGCGGGCTGCTCTTCCGGATCCCAGGTCTTCTTGAAGCCGTTCTTCTCCGAGGTCGCCTGGCGGACCAGGCCGTTGGCGGAAAGCGCGCTCGAGGTGTTGATCGTGAAGCCGCAGCTTTGGAGCGCCTGCACGGTCCAGACGTTGCAAATCCGAGGGAAGTAGTAGGAGTAATTGTCCGGGCAGCGGATCAGGCGGCCTTCGCCCCAGCTCGAGGGGCCGATGGTCAGGGGCCGGCCATCCTTTTTCTGCACGGCGCAGGCATTCAGAAAGGCGGCCAGCGAGGGACCGGCGGAGCGCGGGACATCGGCGACGAAGACCTTCTGGTGACGGCAGACCTCCTCGACCTTCCAATCGATCGGGATGCACTCCATGACCGAGGGCGAGGGCGTGAGAAGCGCACGGAAGACCTGGACCGGCGACAGCCAGCGCTTCTGGACGTAGGCAACCTCGTCGCCCCAGCTCATGGTCACATACTTGGGATTTCCAAGTTCGGAAGGCTTGCGGTAACCGCTCGCCTCCAGCCATTTCAGGTCGAAAACCAGCGCGGTGTGCAAGCTATCGGCAAGCAGGTGGACCGGCACCGTTTCGACCACGGCAGGCCGGGTGGCCTCGACGCGATATCTCGCCGCCTCCGGAGCGGGCAGATGCATCGTGCAGGACGCCAGGATGGCGACCGGCAGGATGAGGAAGAAGCGGAGGAGTGACATGGCGGGAGCGGAAGGAGCGCGCCGGCTGCCGGGATCAGGGCGTGCCGAAGGAGCAGATGTATTCGCAGGGCGCGCCCGTCACCGTGATGGTGAAGCCGCTGTTGCCGGGGACGTCGAAAGCGGAACCGGCGGCGACCTCGAGCGTGTCCGAAGTGCCATCGAGCACCACCGCGCAGGAGCCTGCGGTGATTTCCATGACTTCCGGCTCACCGGTGCCGAAATGATACTCGCCCGGGAAAATTACGCCGAGCGACTTCTTACGACCGTCGGCGAGGGTGAGCGAATGGGAGACGACCTTGCCGTCGAAATAGACGTTGGCTTTGGTCGCGACGGTGACGTTTTCGAATGAGGTGGGCATGATTAGAGAATATCGAGGAGTTCCACGTCGAAGACCAGCATGCCGGCCGGCGCACCGGGAGGCGGGTTGGTGCCGTAGGCGAGTTGGGCGGGGATCCAGAAGCGGCGCTTCTCGCCGCCAACCATGAGCTGGACGCCTTCGGTCCAGCCGGCGATCACGCCATTGAGCGGGAAGTCGATCGGTTCGCCGCGGACGATCGAGCTATCGAAAAGTTTCCCGTCGGTGGTCCAGCCGGAATAGTGGACTTCCACGCGGTCGGTGGCCTTCGGATGGCGGCTGCCGTTGCCGGGCGAGAGGACCTTGGAAGCGAGGCCGCTGGCGGTCACCTGGGCATCCGCCGGCGGGGCGGACACGTCGTCCGGTACCGGCGGCGGCTCGGGGGCCTTCTCGATGGCGAAGAGCTCGACGTCGAACACCAGCATGCCTTTCGGCGCGCCGGAGCGCGGGTTCTCACCATAGGCGAGGTTGCCGGGGATCCAGAAGCGGCGCTTTTCGCCGGTGACCATGAGCTGCAAGCCTTCGGTCCAGCCGGCGATGACCTGATTGAGCGCGAAGGAGATCGTCTTACCGCGATCGACCGAGCTGTCGAAAAGTTTGCCGTCGGTGGTCCAGCCGGAATAGTGGACGGTCACGGTATCGGCGGCGCGGGGCATGTCGCTGCCGTCACCGGCTTGGAGGACTTTCGAAGCCAGGCCGCTGGGGCTGGTGATGGCATCGGCGGGCGGGGCTTTGACGTCGGCTGGGGCGGCGGGCATGGCGGCGTGAGGCTTGGACTCGGAGGGCGGCGCTGTCAATCCGGGGCATTGCCGGACGGCGCGCTTTTCGCAAGCTGGCGGTCGATCAGGAAAGGCCCGAACGGCAGCAGCGAGGCGATGAAGGCCAGCGCCGACTGGCGGAAAGTAAGCGACTTGTTTCCCCAAGCCTGGAAGATCACGAGGATCAGCAGGAGGAACAGTCCGCCGTGGATCGGGCCGAAGATCTTCACTCCCAGCGGCATGTCGGCGAGGCGCTTCACGACCGCGCAAACCAGCAGGACGAGGTAGGAAACACCTTCGACCATGCCCACGGCACGGACCCGGCCGACGGGGTCGCGGAGATCGGGAAAACTCATGTCGCCCGGAAAGGAGCAGCCGCCGGGCCGATGTCAACCTTTCGACCGGGCGATTTCGGCTACGCTCACATCCTAGCCGACGACGTGCCGATCACCGATGGCGATGCGGCGTCCGGCGTCTTCCGCGGCACCGCGGGCGGCAGCGCGGAGGTGGTGTCGCTCGGGATCTCCACGACATTTTGAAAGCACGGCTTTTGCCATCGCCAGCCCGCGGAAAGCTTCGTTAGGCTCGCCCCCGAATGACACCGCGCGTCAAGCAAACGGCCTCAATTAGCATCGGCGAATTCTTCGAGCGCCACGCCGGCGCGCTCTCGCTCACACTGCTCGGCGAAAAGCACGGCTTCGAGCGTCCGATCAGCGAGCCCGCTCCGAACCGCCCGGGACTCGCGCTGGCCGGCTTCTTCAGCTACTTCGCGAAGAAGCGCATCCAGGTGCTGGGGAACTCGGAGATCTCGTATTTGAAGAAGCTCACCCCGCAGATGAGCAGCGAACGCTTCCGCCGGATGTGCGAACGCGACATTCCGGGGCTGGTCATTTCCCGCGGTGCGGTGCTTTCCGAAGAGCACATGAAGATCGCTGCGGAGCACCGCATCCCGGTCTTCGGCACCACGCTGGTGACGATGAAATTCCTCAACGCGGCGACCCTCCGACTGGAAAACGAGTTCGCGCCGAACGTCACTCTCCACGGCTGCATGGTCGACCTGCGCGGGATCGGCGTGCTGATCATGGGAAAGAGCGGTGCCGGCAAGAGCGAGACCGCCATCGGCCTGATCGAAAAGGGCGGCGCGCTGGTAGCCGACGACATGGTGAGGATCAAGCTGGCCGGCGGCGAACTGATCGCCTCCGCCCCCGCCCTGTCCCGTGGCTACCTGGAAATCCGCGGCATCGGCATCGTCAACGTCGCCAACCTCTACGGCCTCGCCTCGATCCGCCCGGAGAAGCGCCTCGACCTCGTCGTCACCCTCATCGCCTACGCCGACCAGAACGAAATCGACCGCCTCGGCCTCCAGCCCAAGTCCTACGAGATCCTGGGCCAGCAGGTCCCCCACGTCGAAGTCCCCGTCGCCCCCGGCCGCGACACCGCGCGGATGGTCGGCATCGCCGCACTCGACCAGCAGCTCCGCCGCCTCGGCTACAACATGGCCGACGAGTTCAACCAGCGCCTGCTCCGCCACATGTCGGGGGAGGTGTGATATTGAAAATCACTCCTCCTCAAACTTCCGGCCGATCAGGTCGGCCAAGGCGTCGAGAGCGGCGTCGGCATCGGAGCCATCCGCCGCGACGCTGATAATCGAGCCGTGGCCGGCGGCCAGCATCATGAGGCCCATGATGCTTTTGCCATCCACTTCCTCGCCGTCTTTCTCGACGCGTATTTCGCAAGTGAAGCGGCTGGCGGTCTTGACGAATTGAGCCGCGGGACGGGCATGAATGCCGAGTTTGTTCTGAATGGTGAATTCGCGCTGCGGCATCGGAATGGATCGTTCGGGACGCGCGCAGCCTAGGAGCATGGCCCCCAACCTTCCAAGGGATTTTTTTCAGCTCCCCACCCCGCCGATTTTTATCCTTTGAACCGCGGCCCGCTCTTCGCAGCATCGCTGCAGGAATGCCCTCCGCCGTCACTCAGGAAATCGTCCTCCAAGGCATCCCGGTTTCGCCCGGGATCGGCATCGGGCCTGTACACGTCGTCGCGCGAGGCTTCTCCGCTCCGGAGGTCTATGAAATCCGCGAGGAAGACGTCCCGGCCGAGAAAGAGCGCTTCCGGGCCGCGCTGGAAGAAACCAAAGGGCAGCTCGACGAGCTCCAACAGCGGCTCAAGTCGATCTCCGGCGAACAGGAAAGCGAGATCTTCGAGGCCCATTTGATGGTGCTGGAGGACCGGGCGATGCTCGACCGGGTGGCGGAAGCGATCGCCGAACGCCGTCAGAACGCCGAGTTCGCCTTCTATGCGGTGATGCAGCATTTCCTCGAAGCCATGCGCCGCGTGCCGGACCCCTACCTCCGCGAACGCACCACCGACCTTGAAGACATCTGCCAGCGGGTGCTGCGGAATTTCCGAGCCGAAGAGGCGCCGCGTCACATTGCTCCCGACGGCCAGCACATCATGGTCGCCTATGACATGACGCCGTCGGACACCGTGGCGATCAACCGCCGCCAGGTTCTCGGCTTCGCGACCGAGGTGGGCAGCGTCAACTCCCACACCGCCATCCTCGCCCGCTCGCTCGGGCTGCCGGCCATCGTCGGGCTGGAAGACGCGGTGCTGGACGTCCGCACGCTCGCCCCGGCCATTCTCGATGGCTACTCGGGCCGGCTGATCCTCTATCCGTCCGCGGCAACGCTCGACCGTTACCGCGACATCCAGGCCCGCAAGGAGAGAGTCCGGCTCGACCTGGAAGCCCAGCGCGACGCCGCCACCGCCACCACCGACGGTCGCACGATCACGCTTTCTTCCAACATTGAGTTCCTCGACGAGCTCGGCATGGTCCGCAACAGCGGCGCGAAAGGAGTGGGCCTCTACCGCACCGAATTCCTGCTGCTCAACGGCGAGGAAATGCCGGGCGAACTGGAGCAGGCGGATACCTATACCCGCCTTGCCAAGGCCCTCGCGCCGCACCCGGTGATCATCCGCACGCTCGATGCCGGCGGCGACAAGCTGCCAGTCGAGCCGCTGACCGATCCGGAGCCCAATCCTTTCCTCGGCTGGCGGGGCATCCGCGTCTCGCTCGACCGCCCCGGGATGTTCAAGGAGCAGCTCCGCGGCATCCTCCGCGCCAGCGCCCACGGCAAGCTCGCCGTGATGTTCCCGCTGGTCTCCGGGATCGGCGAGGTCCGCCGCGCGAAGGACTACCTGAAGGAGTGCATGGACGAACTTTCCAAAGAAGGCGTGCCCTTCGACGAGCGGCTGGAAACCGGCGTGATGATCGAGGTGCCGAGCGCCGCGGTCATCGCCGACCTGATCGCGCCGGAGGTCGATTTCTTCTCCATCGGCACCAACGACCTGATCCAATACACCGTCGCGGTCGACCGGGTGAACCACCACGTCGCCGAGCTTTATCGCCCGACCCATCCGGCTGTCGTCCGGCTGATCAAGAAGACCGTCGACGCCGCCAACGACGCCGGCATCTGGACCGGCGTCTGCGGGGAAATGGCCGGCGACATCCGGCTCACGCCGCTGCTGCTTGGCCTGGGCGTCGAGGAGCTTTCGGTCGGCCCGCACCAGGTCCCCGGCGTCCGCCGGGCGATCCGTGCCCTGAGCCACGCCGAGTGCGCCGCCATGGCAGACGAAGCCGTGCGGACGCCCCTGAGCGCCGACATCATGAAGTCGACCCTCAGCCTGGCGCAGAAGTACTATCCGGAGCTGCTGGACTAACGTCTATTACCTCACCAGCGGATTCCTCGGAATCCCCCGGTCTTGCTTCGGAAACGGCGGTGTGATCGGCTTCGGTGCTTCCGGCTCCGGAGCGCGGCCCTTGTTGGCCTCCAGCAGCTTGGCGACCCGCTGCCCATCGACGACGACCAAGTTCGCCTGCGGGCTGTCGCCAGCTTGCCGGGCGAGCTCGACATAGGCGTTGTTGACCTTCACCAGCTCCGGCAAGGTCTTCGCGTTGATCTCGTCCGCCAGCAACTGCCGGTGCCGCTTGAAAATCTTTGCTTCCGGGGCAACCGCGGGATCCGCTTCGAGCTCCACGATCCGCTTGGCGACGGTCTCCTTCCACGGTTGCCCCGGCGCGGTGACCGACGGCCGCTCGCGGAACTCCAGCAGCTTCCACCACTGGTCGAGCGGCTGCAGCTTGCCGATCTCCGCGAACTCGGACTCGAAGGCATCGGCATCCGGCTTTCCGCCGTTGCGTAGGGCGAACCACTCCTTGAGCCCGGGCGAGCCGCCGGTGGGGAATTCGTGCTTGAGATCCTGCCAGGTCTCCATGTTCACCGTCACGCCGAGCTTGCCATAGAAAAGCCGGGCCTTGAGGGCGAAGGGGTAGTTGCCATCGAGCCGGCCGACCCCGATGAAAAGCGGCGTGCCCGGCGGGAAGGCGGCGGTCTTCGGCGCGGCTTCCCGCAGGTGTCCCGCACCGAGGATCACCGCCCCGGCCAGCGAGCGCTCGGCTTGGAAAAACAGGCCGCTGACCCAGCCGCCCTGGCTGAAACCGGAAACATAGAGCCGCTCGGGATCGAGCCCCTGCTCCTTGGCCAGCCGGTCGCGGACACGACGCAGGATCGCCAGCTCCTTTTCGAGGTTCTCCGGGGTTTGGGTGAAAGCACCGTCGAAGGTGTAGGTCATGCCGACGACGATCCAATCCTTCGGCCCTGCGTGCTGGCGGATCATCTTGGTCGACGGCCGGCCGCCGCTGCCGTGGTAGTAAAAGACCGCCGGCCATTTCTTCGCAGGGTCATGATTTTCCGGCAAGGAGACCTCGACCGGGACCGCGAGACCTTCCACTTGCAAGTCTTCGGCGCGGACGTAAGCGATCAGCGCGATGACGGCGAGGAGGCGGACGATCATGGGTAGCAGGCTGAACCGGGCCCGGATGGAACGCAACGCTGCAAGTCGCGCTGCAACCACGCACACATGCGCAAGTCGGCAGTCATTGGCACTTGGAACTTCATGACTTGGAACTTCTACGACTGCGCGTGCGCGCGCAGGTCGGCGAGGTCGAGGAACTCGAGGGCCGATTCGTGGGTGGCTTCCAGCACCACGACCGGAGCCTTGCCGGCATCGAAGGCCTCTTTCCACCGGGCGGCGCAAAGGCACCAGCGGTCGCCGGACTTCAAGCCGGGGAACTCGAACTCCGGCCGCGGCGTCGAAAGGTCGTTGCCGCGGGACATCGACCACGCGAGGAAATCCTCGGTGACCCGCGCGCAAACGACGTGCACGCCGACATCGCCGCGCCCGGTCCGGCAGCAGCCGTCGCGGAAAAATCCGGTCATCGGGTCCGTCGAGCAGGGCTCGAGCACCCCGCCGATCACATTCCGTCGTTCCAAAGGCATGAACGAAGTTAAACGCATCCGGCGATTCGTCCAACCCGGGCTTGGTAACTTTCGTAGCGGACGAGCTGCGCCCATCCGGCGGGGGGCGGCTCGCCAGACTTACCGGATTTCCCACTCTTCTTCGGTCCGTCCCTAGCGGAACGGCGCAGCCGGTTCCGCTACGAAGCAAGCGCCCTCAGCCCCCCGTGCGCGGCGGGCGCTTCTTGGAAGAGCTGCCGTCGTCCTTCTCCTTCGGATCGACCACCCGCCCGCTGGCCTGCTTCATCCGCTGGGCATTGTCGGCACGCTCGGCCATCCGCTCGACAAAGCTCTTGCCGCCACCGCCGGTCTTGGCCTTCAGCACGGGTTCCGGCATGCGGTTGCTCAGCCAGGTCTGGCCGATCGAGAAAACGTTCGAAACCGTCCAGTAAAGCGCAAGGGCCGAGGCGAAGTTGTAGCAGATGAAGAGGAACATGAAGGGCATCAGCTTGATGATCATCATCTGCGTCTTGTCCCCGCCGGTGTTCGGCATCATCGCCATCTGGGCGAAGCTGGTGATCGCCATGACGATCGGCAGCGGGTTGATCGGCAGCCCAAAGAGGTGGCCCACGGTGTCCGGCTGGGAAAGGTCGGTGACCCAGTAAAGGAACGGCTGGCCGCGCATTTCCACCGCGTGGAGGAGCATCGAGTAGAAGCCGAAGAAGATCGGGAGCTGGGCGAACATCGGGAGGCAGCCGCCCAGCGGGTTCACCCCGTAAACCCGGTAGAGTTTCATCATCTCCTGGTTCATCTTTTGCGGATCTTCCGGATACTTTTCCTTCAGCTTGTCGATCTCCGGCTTGAGCTTGGCCATCCGCTTCATGGTGCGGTTGGAGCGGTTGTAGAGCGGCCAGATGGCGATGCGCAGGAGCAGCGTCAGGACGACCACGGCGAGTCCCCACGACCACTTGCTGGAGACTTTCTCCATACCGGCGTGGACCCACCACAGCGACCAATTCATGAAGCGGCTAAAAGGGCTGAAGAACCCGTAGTTCATCAGGTCACCCCAATCGTCGCCCATCTTGCGCAGCATCCGGTTCTCCTTCGGCCCGGTAAAAACATGGTAGCTGAAGCCGCGCGTTTCATTCGGCGAGAGCACCACCGCAGGCAGGCGCAGGCCGGCGCGAATGACCTTCACCGGCTTGCTACCGCCCGCGAGGGTGACGTCGGAAGCCTTGCTCCACAGCACCGACTCGCCCGGCTCCAATGGCTTGATGACGGTGGCGAAGAACTGGTTGGCGACACCGGCGTAGTCCGACTTGGAGACGGGCTCGGTGATGATCGACTTTTCTTTGCTGAACCATCCGCCGGCGAATGTAGAGACCGAGGTGAAGGAGAAATCCCGGTCGTCGCGCAGAACAAAGCCGGTCTGCTCGCCGCGTTCGACGTTGTCGAGCGGCGCGGCGGTGCCGAGGAAGATGCTGTAGCTGTCGAGGTTGACCGTGGTGTCGCCGGCATTCTCCAGCAGCACTTTCAAGTCGAGCCGATAGGGGTCGCCGGGGGTGCCGGTTTCGACCAGCGACCAGGTCTTCGTCGCGCGGAGGCCGGAGGGCAGGCGTCCGGCCATCACGACCGACTTGCCGGGGACGGACTCCTTGTCGAGGAACTCATACGAGAGGCCTTCCACCCGGTCCGGGCCGTCGGCGATCGCGCCGACCGGGCTGGCCCCGTGGCGGTTCAGGCGGACCGGGCCTTCAGTTCCGTGGGTCTGGTTCTTGAACTCGGCATGCTTCAAGCCACCGCCGATCGAGGTGAAGGTGAAGATCATCTCGGGTGTCTCCAGCTTTGCGAACTGCTCCACCACTTGGGCGGTCGGCTCCGCTTCGACCAGCGCGCCGGGCTTGTCTTCGGCGGGCGCCGCGGGAGTTGAAGCATCGGGCGCGGGAACAATTTGCTCCGGTGCTTCCAGCTTCTTCTGCTCGGCGATGGCTTTCGCGTTCTTCTGCTGAAGGGTGATGTTGATTGCCAGCAGGATGCTGCAGGCAATGACGACGATCCAGGTCTTGCGGTCGTACATGAATGAGAGTGGTGGAAAAGGAAAAGTCCCGCGTCAGGCGTCCGGCCCGGCGGGACGGTGGGAGTGTGGAGGTTCCGCACCTTGCTTCGGCGGGACGGGGTCATAACCACAGCCCCCCCACGGATGACAGCGGAAAATCCGGCGAACGCCATACCAGGACCCGCGGAGCGAGCCGTGGGCTTCGACGGCTTCGAGAAAGTAGTTCGAGCAGGTGGGCTGGAAACGGCAGCCTGTGTTCGGTCCGCCCAGAGCCTTCAGCACGGGATTGAGGAACCTCTGGTAGAAGCGGATGACCAGGCGGATGAGCGATTTCATCGAAGTTCCGGTTTGGAACTTAATAGCCCCAGGCGCTTCGCCTGTCGCAGCCAGTCGGCTTCCAGGTCCTCGAAGCTGGCCGTCGCGGAGCCGGGGCGCGGGATGGTGACGAGCAGGCGCTTGGGGTCCGCGATGCGCTCGCCATGGCGCTGGAGGATCGAGCGGATGCGGCGGCGCAGCAGGTTGCGGTCGTGCGCCTTGCCGAGCTTCTTGGTCGTGATGATCGCGACCTTGAGATGCGCCAGGGCGGGATCGGCCAAAGTGCTGACGACGACAAAACGGCCGGCTTTCGCCTGGCCGTCTTTCCGGGCGCGGAAGAAATCCGCGCGCTTCGACATGCTGTGCTTCCGCGGGAGGCGCATGGCCGGGCGCGGCGCGCAGGATGAGATTAAACCCCGTGCTGGGTGGTGTGACGCTCGTAATGAATCTCCGCGCCCTTCGGAATCAGGCGCTTGCGGCCCTTCTGGCGGCGGCGTTTGATGATGTCACGGCCGGCCTTGGTCGCCATGCGGGCGCGGAAACCGTGCTGACGCTTGCGCGTGCGCTTGGAGGGCTGGAAGGTGCGTTTCATGGCGGTATCGGGAAAGATCGGTTGGTCTTCCGCCGGCGGAACTCCTGTTCCGGCCCGGGCGGGGGCGCACTCTAGGAACCGGACCCGGCTTGTCAATGCGCCAAATTGAGGGTCTGCCGAAAATTTTTTACACCCATGGGGAAATTTCGTGCCGCCCCGGCCCCGGCGTGCCACGCTCCTGCCGTGAATCAAGGTTCAGCCGAAAGCACCGTCGCGGTCGCCAACCGCCCTAAGGTCCAGCCCGCGACCATCGAGGACCTGCCGGCCTTGACCAGCCTGGTGATGGAACTTTTCGCGCTGTCGGACGATTTCACGCCGGACCAGGCGGCGCAGGAGCGCGGCCTCGCGCTGATCCTCGAACAGCCGAGCCGCGGCCGGATCTTCGTGGTCCGCAACGACACCCGGATCATCGGCATGGTGAATTTGCTCTTCACGATCTCCACCGCGATGGGCGGCTTCGTGATCCTGATGGAAGACGTGATCGTCCACCCGGCCCACCGCGGCCAGGGCTATGGCACCATGCTGCTCGACCAGGTGATCGAATTCGCGAAGCAGAAGGATTTCAAGCGGATCACCCTGCTGACCGACAAGATCAGCGCCGAGTCCCAGAATTTCTTCCGCAAGAACGGCTTCGAATACTCCAACATGATTCCGATGCGCCGGATCATTTCCGCGTGAAGTCATGCACCTCGGCACGGTCAGCGATGTGGACGGATTTGCGATCACGATGGTCCTCGTTCTCGTCTTCAGCTTTGGCGTGGTGGCACTGCTGCTGTGGTCGATTTTACGCCACGGAAGGCGCCGCGACCGCGAAGTGGAGGAATTGCTTGAAGAAGTCCGGCGCTCGCAGGAACCCGAGAAGATGCCCACTCCCTCCGCGACTCCGGAAACCCGCGAGCCCTGGGAAAAAGACGGCGACTGGTGGAAGAAATAACGGGTCCGCGGCTACTGGACCGCGGACTTTAGTCCGCTTGAATGGACGGATTCGGGCGGACTAAAGTCCGCGGTCCACTACGCCGCCCGGTCGTTCAGCCGAGCAAGTATTTCGCGGCCTGCTCGACGTCCTTGTCGCCGCGACCGGACAGGTTCGCGATGATGATGTCGCTCTTCGGCAGGCTGCCCGCGATCTTCGAGATGTAAGCCATCGCATGCGCGCTTTCGAGCGCTGGCAGGATGCCTTCGGTGTGCGCCAGCTCCTTGAACGCCGCCAACGCCTCGTCATCGGTGGCGTAGGTGTATTCCACCCGGCCGATGTCTTGCAAATACGCGTGCTCCGGTCCCACCGCCGCGTAGTCGAGGCCCGCGGACACCGAGTGGGTGAGTTCGATCTGACCGTCGTCGTTCGCCAGCAGCCAGGTCTTGGTGCCTTGCAGCACGCCCAGCTTGCCGCCTTGGAAGCGGGCCGCGTGGCGCTCCGGGATGATCCCGTCGCCGCCGGCTTCGACGCCCACCATCCGGACGTCCTCGTCTTGCAGGAAAGGATGGAACAGCCCCATGGCGTTCGATCCGCCGCCGACGCAAGCGACGAGGAGGTCCGGCAAGCGGCCCTCCTTTTCAAGAACCTGCGCCCGCGCCTCCACCCCGATCACCCGGTGGAAATCGCGCACCATCATCGGGAATGGATGCGATCCCAAGGCCGAGCCGAGGATGTAATGCGTGTGATCCACGCTGGCCACCCAGTCGCGCATCGCCTCGTTGACCGCCTCTTTCAAAGTCGCTTGTCCGGCGGTCACCGCGCGGACCTCCGCCCCCATCAGGCGCATCCGGGCCACATTCAAGGCCTGCCGCTCCATGTCGACCTTGCCCATGTAAACGACGCATTCCATCCCGAAGCGCGCGCAGACCGTGGCCGTGGCCACCCCGTGCTGCCCGGCCCCGGTTTCCGCGATGATCCGCTTCTTGCCGAGACGCTTCGCCAGCAGGATCTGGCCGAGGGCGTTGTTGATCTTGTGGGCGCCGGTGTGCAGCAGGTCCTCGCGCTTCAGGTAAATCTTCGCGCCGCCCAGCTTCTCGGTCCAGCGCTCGGCGAAGTAGAGCGGCGTCGGGCGGCCGACGTAGTTGTGCAGCAAGTCGTCGAGCTCAGCCTGGAACGCCGGATCCCTGCGGGCGGCGGCGTAGGCCACCGTCAGCTCCTGCAGCGGGGCCATCAGGGTCTCGGGCACGAACATGCCGCCGAATTTACCAAAGTGACCGGAAGCGTCGGGAAGCGTGGGCGAAGGAAGTGCCATGACGCAGGGAAAGAAACACAGGAACCGGGCGGCGACAGAGGAAAAAATCCAGTTCCTTTCCCGCGCCACCCCACCGCCCCTGACCTATCGAAAGCTCACGATCGCGAAAAACCCGACGACCCGGAAATCCCCGTCATGGTCGGACCGCAAGCGCTTGATCCCCGCATACTGGCAAGGAGACGCCAGCAAGGTATCGAACAGTCGCTTTCGCCCCAGGCGGTGGCGCGAAAGCCGGTCAAATCCGGTTATCCTGAAGCAAACTCAGCCGTCAGCCGGTTCGTCCTTCTTGAGGGAATCAAGCCGCCGCTCGCAGTGGGTCCACATCTCGTTTGAGCACTCGGTCTTCGAGCAGTTGAACTCACAGATCGCGGAGTCTTCGGGCACCGTCCCGACCAGGTGGTCCATCAGGCGTTGCCGCAGGGTGCCGTGACCTTCGTCATGGCTGCATTTGTCGTTGTTCATCGGTTTCTGGGTGGGGTGAATAGAATGCGGATCGGTCAGCCGCCGAACTCCTTGGGATTTTTGGAAATCACGAAGGCGGTGACCTCGGCGACCTGCTTCGGCGTCAGAACCTGGCCCCAGGCGACCATCTTCGCACCGTTGAGGCCGGGCGCGGCGGCCGGTGTGCCGTCGTTGATGATCTTGAAGATATTCATCGGCTTGCCGCCGTGTTCCCAGACGCCATCGACCAGCGATCGTCCCGGCAAGGGAATCTTGTTCCCGGCCACTTCCATGGTGGAACTCAGGTCGGCAGCGTGGCAGGCGATGCAGTTGGTCGTGTAGATCGCCTCGCCGGCCGCGACGATGGCGGGGTCGGTGGCCCAGGTGCCGATCAAGGTCGCGTCATCGAGCGTCGCGAGCGTCGCGGCAAGTTCCGCGTCCTTCTTTTCATGCAGCGCGCTGATGCTGGCGATGATCTTCTCTTGGTCAGTCTGGAAGATACTGGTGTGATAGTAGAGGACCCAGTAGGCGACGAACCAGACGATCGCTCCGTAAAAGGTGAAGAGCCACCAGTTGGGGAGTTTCTGGTCGAATTCCTGGATGCCGTCGTATTCGTGCTCACGAAGAACGACTTCACCTTCTTCCTTGGCGTAGTTGCCGCGTTTGATCTCGGGATTCATGGATCGGATTTGTCTTTAGAGTCGTGAAGCGGGAGGGCCGCCATGCGCTTGCGTTCCTCGGGCCGCAGACGGAGTGCCCACAGCATGGCGAAGGCGAACACGGTGAAGAGCACCCCGAAGGCGATCATCGGGACGAGGTTCGCCCATTCTTCCAGGATCACGCGTTTGAACATGGCGGTGGTAGTTCAGGGGTTGGTCGAGGTTTCGCCCTTGCGGAAGGCCTCGGTCTTGTCCGCAACCTTGCGGTAGCTGTCGGGATCGAGTGGCGTCGGCGTCGGCAAGCCGTCCTTGATGATGACCTGGTAGGTCCCGAGCTTCTGCATGTAGGAGATCATTGCGACGACCTGGCTTTCGGAGAAGTGGCGGACCAATTCCTCGGTGCTCTTGCCCTTCATCGACTCGTAGCCGACCGGCGAGTCCCCTTCGAAGAGCGAGCGGGCGATGGCCATGCCTTGCTCGCGGGCCTGCTGGTCGATCTCGTCCTTGGTCCAGGCCGGATAAGGCACGCCGAGGCGGCTTTGGACGGCGATTTTGGAAGGCAGCGACTTGAAGTCGGTCTTCTTCTCATAGAGCCATGGATAAGGAGGCATGTTGGAGTCCTCGTTCGCCCAGCGCGGATTCATGAAGTGGAACCAATGCCACTTGTTGTCGCGCTTGCCGGAGCGGACATGGGTCGAGCCGGCGATCAGCGGGCCACCCTCGCGGGCAAGGTCGGGACCGGTGCGCTTGGAGCCCCACTGGTAGGGATGGTCGTAGAGTGATTCGCCGAGGTGGGAGAAGTCGTCCTTCACTCCGGCGCGACCGTAGCGCATCACGTCCGGCACCAGCGTGCGGATCATCTGCGAGTGGCAGTTGTAGCAACCTTCGGCGACATAGAGATCGCGGCCGGCGAGTTCGAGCGGCGTGTAGAGTTCCTGCAAGCGGCCCTCGACGTTCTTGGCGCGGTTCACCAGCAGCGCGGGGACGATCTGCACGCCGCCGCCGATCGCCACGGCGATGAAGATCAGCAGCGTGAAGGGCAAGTAGTTCCGGAGCAGGCTTTCATGCCACTGGTCCCAGGCGTGACCCTTGCGCCGGAAGGCGCGGACGGCCTGAACCGCCAGCAGCACGGCGACCAGCAGCGCGGCCTTGTCGGCGTGGGGCGGCAGGAAGAACCACAGGATCATCGCGGCCAGGCCGGCCACGGTGTAGGCCACCGGGTCGCTGAAGAGGCCCTGCGAAAGCGGCATCCGGTCGTGCTGCTTTTCCGCCAGCGTGACTTCCACGGTGTCGTCATAAGGCTGGCCGGAGCGGGCGGTCTTGAAGATGTTCCAGGCACAGAGGAAGAAGCCGACGAGATAAAGCGTACCGCCAATCGAGCGGAGGATATACGGGAGCTGGATCGCCTTGAGCGTTTCCACAAACTCATACTTCAGCGTGGTGCCTCCTTCCGCGACCTGGCCGAGCATCAGACCCTGCATGATGCCGGCGGTCCACATGGCGACCACATAGAGCAGGATGCCGACGAGCCCGATCCAGAAGTGCATGTTCGCCAGAGAGGTCGAATACAGCTTGGTTTTCCACAGCCGCGGGGCCAGCCAGTAGAAAAGACCGGCCGCCATAAAGCCGTTCCAGCCGAGGGCACCGGAATGGACGTGGCCGATGCCCCAGTCGGTGTAGTGGGAAAGGGCGTTGACCGCGCGGATCGACAGCAGCGGTCCTTCGAAGGTGGCCATGCCATAGAAGGTGATGCCGGCGACGAAGAACTTGATCACCGGATCGGTGCGGAGTTTCGCCCATGCTCCGCGCAGGGTCAGCAAGCCATTCAGCATGCCTCCCCAGGAAGGGGCCCAGAGCATGAGCGAAAAGAGCATCCCGAGCATCTGCAACCAGCGCGGCAGCGAGGTGTTGAGCAGATGGTGCGGGCCGGCCCAGATGAAGAGGAACACCAGCGACCAGAAGTGGACGATCGACAGCCGGTAGCTGTAAACCGGCCGGTTGGCCGCCTTGGGCAGGAAATAATACATGATCCCGAGGATCGGCGTCGTCAGGAAGAAGGCCACGGCGTTGTGCCCGTACCACCATTGCACCAGGCCGTCCGCGAAGCCGCCGAAGACCGGATAGGAGTGGAGGATCGAGGTCGGGATCGAAAGGTGGTTGACGATGTAGAGCATCGCGATGGTCACGATGGTCGCGATGTAGAACCACAGGGCGACGTAGAGGCTCGGCTCGTTGCGCTTGGCCAGGGTCCAGAAGAAGTTGATGGCGAAGACCACCCAGATCAGCGCGACTGCGATGTTGATCGGCCAGATCAGCTCGGCGTATTCCTTGCCGCGGGTCAGGCCGGCAGGCAACGAGATCGCGGCGGCCACGATGATCAACTGCCAGCCCCACATGTGGATTTGGGACAGCAGGTCGGAGGCGGTGCGGCATTTGCAGAGCCGCTGGGTGGAGTAATAGATACCGGCGAACATCATGTTGCCGACGAAGGCGAAGATCACCGCGTTGGTGTGCAGCGGGCGCAGGCGGCCGAAGGTGATGTACTGCAATCCCTCGCCCTTGAAGAGACCCCCGGTGATGGTTTCGATGAACTTGCCGTTCATCTGCCACCAGGAAAGCTGAGTGGCGCAAATCACCCCGACGAGCATGCCCACGATGCCCCAGATGATGGAGGCGATCATGAACTGCCGCACGGTGCGGTCGTCATAGGTGATGGTGGTCGTCTTTGAGGTCGCGGTGTTCATTTCGAGAGAGGCGTGTCGTCGGCGTCGAGGGGAAGCAGGGAGTCGCGCTCCGGCGAGGACCGGCGCGAACGGCGGAATTCGCCGACGAAGCAGCAGATGAAGATCCCGGCAAGGCAGGAGCTGACCAGGATGGTGAGAGCGATGACGTTCATGTCAGCGGTGCGAGTGGACGGGATGGACCGCAAGCCGTCGCCGCGTGGATTGCGGGAGGATGCGCGGATCTTCTCAAACGGTGTCGGCCATCCCGCGCGCGGCCTTCCATTCGAGATAAGTGTCGCCGATGATCGCGGGCATCGAGCGCGCGCAGAACAGTTCCGGCGAGAGCACGAGGTGGAAGCTGCGGCCGCCAAAGGGAGCGGGCCCCAGTGATACGCGAAAAATTTCATCCAAAGGCGCGCAGGCCTCCACCGCCAGCGGCCCTTCCACGACGGCATGGCCACGCTCTGCCAGCGCGGCGAAGATTTTGCGGCGGCCGCAGGGGCTGGACGGCGGGCAGCTTTTGCAGGAATCCGAAAGTCCGAGGAGGTTCCGCTGGGGCAAGCTGGCCGCGATCTCCCCGATCAATTCCGGCGCGAAGGCGCTCCAGGTGCCGGCCGCATCCTCATCGAATTCGTTCAAATGCCGGGCCACCGCGGCCCCCAGGCCTTCCTGGAGATCGGGAAACCCGTGCAGGAGGATCGCCGGACAGGGGACGGATCCGGCGGCGAGAAACCAGCGGTCGAAAGCGGGAAGGTTGTTCGCGAGCATGACGGGAAGGCTCGCACGCTAGGAAGATCCCCTGCGTCCTGCTCCGCGGCACTTCGGGAAAGGTTCGCGCATTCTCTCATCGTCGCGCGGGCCGCTGCGCAAAAAACGTTCGCCATCCGGGGCCGCGTCGTTCGTGATTCCCGCCGTGATCCATCCCACGGCGATCATTTCCCCGGAAGCGCGGCTCGGCGAGAACGTCGAGGTGGGCCCGTATTGCGTCATCGCCGCCGGCGTCGAACTCGGCGACGGCTGCGTGCTGCACTCCCACGTCATCCTCGGTGGCCCTTGCCGGATCGGCCGGGACAACCACTTCTTTCCCTTCGCCGCGGTCGGCGGCAAGACCCAGGACCTCAAATACCAGGGCGAGCCGACCTTCCTCGAAGTCGGCGACCGCAACGTCTTCCGCGAGAACTGCACCATCCACCGCGGCACCCACGAGCACACGCCGACCCGCATCGGCTCGGACAATCTCTTCCTCTGCTACTCCCACGTCGCCCACGATTGCCAGATCGGCAACCACGTCATCCTCTCCAACAACGGCACCCTCGGCGGCCACGTGGTGATGGAAGACCACGCGATCGTTTCCGGCCTCGCCGCCGTCCACCAGTTCTGCCGGATCGGCTGCCACTCGATCACCGGCGGCTGCGCCAAGGTGGTCCAGGACGTGCCGCCCTACATGATCATCGACGGCAATCCCGCCGCCACCCGCGGGTTGAATCTGGTCGGTCTCCAGCGCCGTGGCTTCGCGGAGGATGACATCCGCGCCTTGAAATCAGCCTACAAGAAGCTCTTCCTCAAAAAGGACGTCAGCCTCACCGGCCAGCTCAGCTCGCTCAAGGCCGACCGGCCCGCCAACCACGAACCGGTGAAGCATTTGATCGCCTTTATCGAGGACTCGAAGCGCGGGGTGACGCGGTGATCAGGGCTTCAGCGCCACCCGCAGGAGCCGATCGTCCGACGTGAGGTAAAGCCGCGTGCCTTTCTCGCCGAACGCCACATTGGCGGTTGGCCGGCCGCAGAGGATTCGCCCTAACAGCTTGCCGGCCGGATTGAAGATCAGACAGCCGCCGGGGCCGGTGGAAAAGACGTTGCCCTTGGCGTCGACCTTGATCCCGTCCGGAGAGCCGGGGCCTTTCAGGTCCTTGCAGTTGTAGAACACCTTGCCGCCCTCAGCGCTGCCGTCAGCCTTCAGCGGATAGGCCATGATGACCGGCGCGGGCCCGTGGGACTGGGCGACGTAGAGGATCTTGCCGTCGGGCGAAAGCGCCACACCGTTCGGCCGGTCGAGATCGGGGGTGATCAACGACACCACGCCCTGCGGCGTCACGCGGTAGACGCCGTGGAAAGGAATCTCGCGGAACTCCTCGCCCGCCAAGCCGTACGGAGGATCGGTGAAATAGACATCGCCGTTTGCCGCGATGGCTAGGTCGTTCGGCGAGTTGAAGCGCTTGCCGTTGTAATTGTCCGCCAGCGTCCGCTTGCCGCCGCCCGGGGTGAGGTAGGAAACGCGGCGGTCGCCATGCTCGCAGAAGTGGAGCTGACCTTTGGCATCCATTGCCAGCCCGTTCGAGCCCGGCTCCCGCCCGGCCTCGGAAACCCCGGTGAAGCCGGAAGGCTTCATGAAGACCGCCGCCTCGGTCTCGCCCTCTTTCCACTGGTAAATCGTGTTGCGCGGCACGTCGGAGAATAGCAGGCGCTTTTCTTTCTCGTCCCACACCGGCCCCTCGGCCCAGTCGAAGCCCTTGCACAGCGTTTCGATCTTCACATCCGGTGCAAGGATCGCGTCCAGCGCGGGATCGAGGCGTTCGATGCTTTCCTGGGCGGAAACAAGTGCGGGCAACAGGGCGAGGAAGCGGACGGCTTTCATGATGGCATCCGGTTTACGCAAGGAACGCCGTCGAGTCGTCGGGGAACCTTGTCATGCGGCCACTACCTGCCCATCAATCGCCCCCGCTGATCTCCAGAATCGCACCATTGCTCTTTCGTATCCTTGCAAGGGAGACGGGAGAGAGGCTGTTTTGGGGACTGTCCTTGCCGTAAAGGATCCAAATCCCCTCTTCGAGAATGGCAGTGTAGGGACCATCCTTCTCCAACTGCGCTTTGCCGAGACGGGCCGTTCGCACCGCCACGGCGATCGCCACAGCGGTGGATTCATCGGGGACAAAGCCTGCCTCCGCATCCACAAACCCGGGCTGACTCTTCTGCTTGGCCACGTTCTCCGGCTTTCCCGCTTCATACTGACCAGCGTGGTACTCCACCCCCCTCTTCGGATGCGTGCAGGCACACTGAATGTCGAAGTAGGTAATGGAGCCGTCGTCGTAAACGATCCATCCCCACCATGCCCAGTCATCAAAATACGCCATGCACTCGAAGAGCGGAATGTTCTTTAATGCCAACGGCTTGAAGGGGATGAGCCGGCCGGATCCACGGGATTTCAATCGTACAGTGATCCCCAGCTTCTCGATTCGCTGTTTGATCTGGGCGAACACGTCGCCGACGTCGTTCGGATCGAAGTGGATCTCGTCGACCTTCTCGTCTTGAAGCTTGGTGATCGTCGCCTTGACAGCGGCGGAAAGCGGCATTGGTTTGCCTTCGACGATCCGCTCAAGCGGCTTTTCATCGGCCTTCACGGCGAGACAAGCCGCAAGACACAGAACAATCCATGACAGGTGAGTTCGAATTGCAGCCTGAAGCCCTGATTTCCATTCCGGATTCATGCACCCTGCTATCCGGTCACTCGCCCGGTTTCAACCGGGAAGAACGAACAGGCCATCGAGAAGACGTTGTGGTCTGTGAACGCGGCGGTGTTGCCCTGGGTCGCTCCGGCTTTCAGGCCAACTCCAACCCTCGTCACTTCTCCGGGCCGGGATTTGTCCCCTCCCCGCGAGCACCATGTCTCAATCGGTCAAGACACCTGTGCTAAAGTGACAGCTATGACTCAAGTTCGCGACCGCATCGACCACTGCCGCCAATTCCGACCGTGCGACCGCGATCTTGCGGCCGAGGCGGTGGAGCTGGCGGCCGAACTGCTGGATGAGGCCACCCGCGGCCAGCGGCTGGGCGAGCGACTGCAAGCGCGGCAGATGGCGGCGATGATGCACGATGCCCCGGGCAAGGCTTTCACCTTCGCGATGGCCGACCAGGTCTTCCGCGCCCCGACCGCGGCGCGCGAGGCGAAGCGCTTCCGCGATCTGGTCGAGGATTACGGCGTGCCGGAATACCTGCCGCTCGCCGCCCGTGTCGCGATGCGAGTCGGCGGGATCGCGTCGGCCGCCGCGCCGGAGATCGTAATGCCGCTGGTCGCGGAAAAGATGCGCCAGGAAAGCGCCTCGGTCATCCTGCCGGCGGAAGAGAAGAAACTTCGCCGCCATCTCGTCCGCCGCCGCGCGTCCGGCATGCGGATGAACCTCAACCAGCTCGGTGAGGCAGTCCTCGGTGAAGAGGAAGCCCGCCACCGGCTGGAGGCCAACATCGCGCGGCTCGCCGACCCGGACACCGACTACATCTCGGTCAAGATCTCCGCCATTTTCAGCCAAATCCATCTTGTCGCGCTCGATGAGACTCTCTTCGCGATCAAGGACCGCCTCCGCCTGCTTTATCGCGCCGCGATGAAGGCATCGCCGGTGAAGTTTGTGAACCTCGACATGGAGGAATACCGCGACCTGCGCCTGACCTGCACCGCTTTCCGCGAAGTACTAGAAGAGCCGGAGTTCCAAAAGCTGGAAGCCGGCATCGTCCTCCAAGCCTACCTACCAGACGCCTGGCCGGTGCAGCGCGAGCTTAACGCATGGGCACTCCGGCGCGTCGATGCCGGTGGCGCGGGGATCAAGATCCGCATCGTCAAGGGCGCGAACCTTGCGATGGAGAAAGTCGATGCCGCAACCCACGACTGGCCGCTCGCCCCATACGGCTCGAAGGTCGAAGTGGATGCGAATTTCAAGCGGATGGTCCACGAGGGCTGCCGGCCGGAGAACACCCGCGCGGTGCGGCTCGGGGTGGCCAGCCACAACCTCTTCGACATCGCCTACGGCCTGCTGCTGCGGGCGCGCGAGGGCGTCGAGGACCGGGTCGAGTTCGAGATGCTGGAAGGCATGGCCAACCATCAAGCGCGCACCGTCCGCGACGCGGCGAAGGGCCTGCTGCTCTACGCCCCGGTGGTGAAGCGCGAAGATTTCCACAGCGCCATCGCCTACCTCGTGCGGCGACTCGACGAGAACAGCTCGCCGGAAAACTTCCTTCACGATCTCTTCGGCATGAAGCCCGGCGACGCCGCGTGGGTCCGCCAGAAGCAGCGCTTCCTCAATGCATGCTCGCAGATCGAGACGACTTCCTCCGGCCCGCGCCGAATGCAGGATCGCACGACGGAGAATCGCCCGCCGCATCCGCTCGATGCACCCTTTCACAACGAGGCCGACACCGACTGGTCACTGCCGCACAACGTCCGCTGGATCCGAGGCAAGGTCGATGCCTTGCGCCGTGGCGCGGTGGATTTCGTGCCGCTCCAGATCGGCGGCGCAACGCTGGCCGGTGCCGCCGAGGCCAGCGCGAGCGATCCTTCCCGCCCCGGCCATGTCGCCTACCGACACGCCCTCGCCGGACCGGACCAAGTTGAACGCGCCCTGCAAGTCGCCGTCGCCGCCCGGGATGCCTGGAAAGCCACCGGCTTCGAAGGCCGCGCCGCCCTCCTCGCCCGGGCCGCCGCCAGCATCGCCGCCAGCCGCGGCGAGGCGATCGCCGCGATGGTGCTGGATGCCGGCAAGTCGGTGATCGAAGCCGACGCGGAACTCAGCGAGGCGGTCGACTTCGCCGATTACTACGCCCGTAGTTTTTTCCGCGAAGGCACGTTCGACGGTGTCACCTGCGAACCGCTCGGCACCGTGTTGATCACCCCGCCGTGGAATTTCCCCCACGCCATCCCCTGCGGAGGCATCCTCGCCGCGCTGGCCGCCGGCAACACCGTCATCCTCAAGCCCGCGCCGGAAACCGTGCTGACGGCCTGGGTCATGGTGAACTCGTTATGGGAAGCCGGAGTGCCGCAAGACGTGCTGCAATTTCTCCCCTGCCCCGACAACGAGATCGGCCGCTCGCTCGTCACCGACCCGCGGATCGGCGCGGTCGTTCTTACAGGTGCCTATGAAACCGCGCGCTTGTTCCTTTCCTGGAAGCCGGAGCTGCGGCTCTACGCCGAGACCTCCGGCAAAAACGCGCTGGTCATCACCGCCGCCGCCGATCCCGACCTCGCGGTGAAGGATTTGGTGAAGAGCGCCTTCGGTCACTCCGGCCAGAAGTGCTCCGCCGCCTCGCTGGCCATCGTCGAGGCCGAGCTTTACGACGACCCTGGCTTCCGGCGAAGGCTGCGCGATGCCGCCTCATCGCTGAAAACCGGGCCTTCGTGGGAATACGACTCGATCGTCACCCCGGTCATCCGCCAACCCGGCGAAGCGCTGCACCGGGCGCTGACCACGCTCGATCCCGGCGAGGCATGGCTGCTTGAGCCGCAAATGATCGACGGCAACCCCTGCCTCTGGTCGCCCGGCATCAAGCTCGGCGTCGCGCCGGAGAGCTGGTTCCGACGCACCGAGTGCTTCGGCCCGGTGCTCGGGCTGGTGCGTGCCAACGACCTCGACCACGCGATCCGCATTCAGAACGACTCCGACTTCGGCCTGACCGGCGGCATCCATTCGCTCGACCCCGCGGAGGTCGACCAATGGCGCGAACAAGTGGAAGTCGGCAACGCCTACATCAACCGGCCGATCACTGGAGCCATCGTCCAACGCCAGCCCTTCGGCGGTTGGAAGCGCTCCTGTTTCGGCCCCGGTGCCAAGGCCGGCGGCCCGAACTACGGCACCCTCTTCGCGACCTGGCGCGACGACGGCCTGCCGCAACTTCGTGGCCCATTGTCACCGGAAACCGAGAGCTTGCTGAAATCCTTTGCCGCCCGCCTTTCGCCGACGGAAATGGATGGCCTCCAGGCCGCGGCCGGCAGCGACGCCTGGTGGATGGCCCGCGAATTCGGCGTCGACCACGACCCCTCCTCGCTGGCCTGCGAGTCCAACCTCTTCCGCTACCGCCCCATCGGCCGCTGCCTGATCCGCGCCGGCGAAGGACTGTCCGACGCGGAGATCGCGCGACTTCTCCTCGCTGCCCGCGCCGCCGGATCACCCGTCGAGCTTTCCCTCCTACCCGGCCGCCATTTAGCCGCCCCTGGAATCGCGATGTGGAATGAAAGCCTCGAGAACCTCATCCGCCGCCTTTCCGGCAGCGGCTACGGCCTGCTGCGGGCTCCGGATCCAGGCCGGGAATTGACGTCTGCCGCCATCGACGCCGGGATCCGCCTGGTCGGCCATTCACCCGTTTTCTCCGGGAAAATCGAGCTTCCGGCGCATTTCCGCGAGCAAGCTGTCGCGGAAACATTGCATCGGCATGGATCAGTGTTGCCCCGGCCGCGAGACTTGCGATAGTTCCCGCGCTTCGTCCCGGGTCAGAACCCGGGTGATCTGGGGGGAGAATCCGGGCTCGCCGGGGCGAGGCACCTCTTTTCAGGCCGCGTGCGACTTGCCGCTTGCCTGCCGGCGACGCGCCCCTTTACATCCTCCGCACACCGAACGGCGGCTTGGCGGAATTGGTAGACGCGCTCGACTCAAAATCGAGTTCTAACGAGTGTGGGTTCGAGTCCCACAGCCGCTACGGTGATCTTTCCCGCACTTGAGGCATGTCGGACTCACGCATCATCGGCATCATCGCGGGCAGCGGAGTTTATCCGGAGACCTTCGCCCGCGCCGCCCGCTCGAAATGCCCCGACGTGCGCTTGGTCGCCGCGGCTTTCGAAGGCGAAACGTCCGCGGCCTTCCTCGACCTCACCGATGCCTCCGGATGGTTCCGCGTCGGCCAGCTCGGCAAGCTGATCAAGTTCTTCAAGTCCCAGAAGGCCACCGAAGCGATCATGGTCGGCCAGATCGCCCCGAAGAACCTCTTCGATCTCCGCCCCGACCTGCGCACCCTGATGCTGCTGGCCCGGCTGAAAGAACGAAACGCCGAGTCGCTGTTTGGCGGGATCGGCGAGGAGCTGGCGAAAGACGGCATCCATCTGCTGCCCGCCACCACTTTCCTCGAGGACCTGCTGCCCTCCGCCGGCCACGTCTGCGGTCCCACGATGAAGAAGCGCCAGCTCGAGGACGCCGCCTTCGGCTTCCGTATCGCCAAGGAAACCAGCCGGCTGGACATCGGGCAGACCGTCGTGGTCCGCCACGGCACCGTGCTCGCCGTCGAGGCCTTCGAAGGCACCAATGCCTGCATCCGCCGTGGCGGCGAGCTCGGCCGCGGCAAGGACGTGATGCTGGTGAAGGTGTCGAAGCCCGATCAGGATTTCCGCTTCGATGTCCCGGTCGTCGGCCCGCAGACCATCGAGACCTGCCTCGGTGCCGGGGTGAAAGCGATCGCGGTCGAAGCCGGCAAGACGCTTTTGTTAGAACGGGAGACGGTCTTCCGCCTCTGCCAGGAGCACGGGATCAGCATCCAAGCCATCGAGGAGTGAGCCGCATCCCCCCGGGACCGCTGGTCTTCAGACCGGCAGAACGGTCCCCGAATGCCCGGCTCCCCACCAAGCCCCGCATCGCCAACACCCGCCCTTGGCTTCCGTGGGCCGGAGGCTCCCAACGGTGAATCCCGCCTTGCCGCCCGCCCGCCGCCCTGATTCCATCCGCGCCCCGACCCGCTCCCGACCCCTATGGCCAACAAGGACTTCACCGACCCCGCCCGCATGGAGAAAATCGTTTCCCTGTGCAAACGCCGCGGCTTCATCTTCCAAGCTGGCGAACTCTACGGCGGACTCAACGGCTGCTGGGACTACGGCCCGCTCGGCGCCGAGCTGAAGCGCAACCTGAAGGACTACTGGTGGCGCAAGACCGTGCAGGAACGCGACGACGTGCTCGGTATGGACGGCGCGATCCTGACGATGGAGCAGGTCCTCGTTTCCTCCGGCCACGTCGGCGGCTTCAGCGACCCGATGTGTGACTGCCTGCTCTCCAAAGCCCGCCTGCGCGCCGACCAGATCCCCGCCCAGGACGGCACCGCGGTGTATTTCTCCGGCGCGAAGCACGAGGCCACCGGCTGGTCCTCCGACAAGCCCTTCGCGGTGCTGGTCGCCACGGGCAAGGACCCGATCGAGTCCCACAAGACGGCGCGGAAATTCTACGCCGACCACATGCCGGACAAGAAGATCTCTCCGAAGGAACTCGAGTTGACCGAAGACCGCCGCGAGGAAGTCACCGGCAGCACCTCCTTCAACCCCGAGAACGGCGGCCTGCTGACCGAGCCGCGCCAGTTCAACCTGATGCTCCAGACGAACTTCGGCGCGACCGGCGACCAGATCGCCTACCTCCGCCCGGAGACCGCGCAGTCGATCTTCGTGCAGTACAAGAACGTGCTCGATTCCAACCGCGTGAAGCTGCCTTTCGGCATCGCGCAGTGCGGCAAGTCGTTCCGCAACGAAATCAACCCGCGCAACTTCACCTTCCGCTCCCGCGAGTTCGAGCAGATGGAAATCGAATACTTCTGCCATCCCGACGATGGCATGCGCCTGACCGACGAGTGGCTGGAGACCCGGCTCAACTTCTACGGCGAGATCGGCATCCCACGCGAGAAGCTGCACATCCTTGACGTCCCGGACGGCGAGCGCGCCTTCTATTCGAAGAAGACCTACGACATCGAATACGAGTTCCCCTTCGGCATCCAGGAGCTGGAAGGCGTGGCCTACCGCACCGACTACGACCTCGGAGTGCACCAGAAAGGTGCCGGCAAGCCGCTGGTTTACTTCGACGAGGAGACCAAGGAAAAATTCCTGCCGCACGTGGTGGAACCCTCCGCCGGCTGCGACCGCACCGTGCTCGCACTCATCTGCGAGGCCTTCGATGAAGAGGAGCTGACCGACGAAAAGGGCAACAAGGACGTCCGCACCGTGCTGCGTTTCGTCCCGCGGATGGCTCCGGTGAAGGTCGGCATTTTCCCGCTGATCAAGAAGAACGAGGAGCTGGTCCGCATCGCCCGCGAGATCCAGCAGAAGCTCCAGCCGTGGATGAACGTCTTCTACGACGACGGCGGCGCCGTTGGCCGCCGCTACCGCCGCCAGGACGAGGTCGGCACGCCGTACTGCATCACCGTCGACTTCGACACGCTCGGAGAGAACGAGCCCTCTAACAAAGGAACTGTCACCGTGCGCCACCGCGATTCGATGGAGCAGGAGCGCATGCCAGTCGAAACCCTGCTGGCATGGCTGCTGGAGCGGGTGAGGTAGCTCGCTCAATGGTGATCCGGCAGCGGCGAATCGATCGCGTGCTGCGTTTCCCAGCGGGAAATTCCGCCGTCCTTGTTGAGGTCGTAGTGCTTCTGCATGGCAACGACCTCTTCCGGGGTCACCCCGGTGACTCCGGATTCCTTGATTCCCTGTTCGATCTCCCGGCGCGTGAGCTTGCCATCCGCGTTGTAGTCGAAACGGTCGAACTTTTCCTGCAGTCCCATCAGTTTGCGGCCATGGGCGGCTTCGGAATGGGGGTCGGGTTTGTGGGCACAGGCGACGAACAGGACCGGCAGCAGGCAGAGGTGTTTCATTTGCATCGGATCATGTTGAAAGCAGCCTTGGCGACAAGTGGGAAAGCGGATTGACCGGAGGTCCTTGCGGGGGATGCTGCCGCCGTGCGCATCCGCATCCTCGTCGCCGGAAAACCCGCCCTTGCCTATGCGAAGAGCGGGGTGGAAGAATACCTGAAGCGGCTCGGCCGCTACGGCAGCCACGAGCTGGAGTTCCTCAAGGCGGGGGATTCAGACAGCGTCTCGACCGCCTTGCTGGAGCGGTCCGCCGGCAGCTTCCGGATCGCGATGGACGAGCGCGGCGAGGCCTTGGTCACGCAAGCCTGGGCGGACAAGTTCGCCGCCCTCGAAATGCGCGGCGACATCAAGGCGGTAAGCTTCCTCATCGGGGCCTCGGACGGCCACACGCCGGAACTCCGCGCGGCCTGCGACGCGGTGTGGTCGCTGTCGAAGTTGACCCTGCAACACGAGCTCGCCCTGGTCGTCCTGCTGGAGCAGATCTACCGGGTGGCAACCCTGCGGAAGGGCGAGCCGTATCACCGGTGAATCACAAAATGTAGCGGCGTGTCTGCGACCGCCGCTGACTGGAAACGAAGCACGGGAAGCTCTGTTAGCTCCCTCGGGATGAAGCAGGCCGCGTGGGTGACTTCTTTTACAAAGTGCGGCGGTCGCAGACACGCCGCTACAGTTGGCTACCGCCGCGGCTGCTGGGGCATTGCTCCGAAGGCACCCGCTCCCTGGCCTGCCACGGGCGGATTCCAGGGTTTCGGATCCTTCTCCGAGACCGGTCCTACCGGCTTTTCCACGGTTCCGGGACATGACGTCAGGGCGAAGATCGAACCCGCGGCCAAAAGCATCCGCAGCGTGCTCATCGGCGTGGCTGCTGGGGCAGGGCTCCGAAAGCACCGCCACCCTGGCCGGGCACCGGCTTATTCCAAGGAAGCTGGCTGGAGCTCGATGGCGGGCCGACCGGTTTGCGGGTTTCTTCATCGTCCTCCGTCGCACAGGAAGGGAGGAAGGCGGAGAGAACCATAGCGGCGAGAATCATGCGCATGCCGGGATCATAAAAAAGCCTCCGCGGCTTGCAAGCTCGCGGAGGCGGAGAAATCAGGGGCGGATCGTGCGATCAGTTGGTCGCCGGGTTGGCAAGGATCACGCGGTCACCCGGCTGGATGCGGGCACCCGGAGCCACCGTTTCGGGATCGATCTCGGCGATGGTCTGAGAAGGCTCGATCGAAGAAGGCTTGACCTCGGCGATCAGGCGGCCGTCGCGCTTGACGAGCAGCTTGGTCTGCGGGGTGAAGCCGGTGCTGCTGCCGGCACCGATGATCACGAAGCCCCATTCGTCGTTGACGGCGGTAACCACGGATTCCATGGCGTTGCGGCGGATGCGGGAGTCCCGCGAAGAGGAGCGGTCGGCGAGGCGGCCGATCTCGGCTTGATTGGACTCGACGGAATTTTTCGCAGCTCCGACCAGCGACTCGAGTTCGCCCAGCTTCTTGGTCTTGGCCATTTTGTCGGCTTCCAAAGCTTCGATCTTCTCAGGGAGATTTTCGAGAGTCACATCTTCTCCGGCTTCCTTGAGGATATTTTCGAGTTCTGAGCGAACCTTCTCAAGTTCGACGAACTTGGCTTTCTGCTCTTCGAGCGTGCCTTCCAACTCGCCAAGGTCGCGGCGGAGCGTCTTTTCCTTGGCCACCAGGTTCTCAATCGAGGCTTCGGCGTCCGCCTTGTCCTTGCTGGCGGCTTCGAGGAGGACCTTCTCGGCATCGAGTTGCTCCTGCTGCTTGTTGCCCTTTTCGGACATCACCTTGTTGTCGGAGATCGCGGTCTCCTTCGTTTTCTTCTGCTTCTCAAACTTGTTGAGGTTTTCGTAGGAGAAGTAGGCGGCTCCTACCGTGACCAGGAGGGCGAGAACGTAAAAAATGGCTTTCATGCGGGTTTGAAGAGTAGTGCTGGAAATCCGGATGGTTCGATTACTTGACAGCGGCAGGCACCACACGGTCGCCGACCATCAGGACGGTATCCTCGGCCAGGGAATCGGGAACGATCGCGGCGGCGCAGCGGCCGGCTTCGACCGAGCTGACGCGGAGCTTGGCGATCACGGCACCGTCACGGACCACGTCGAGAGGCGAACCGGAAACCACTCCACCGGAATTGCCGATCGGCAGGGTGACGAAACCGTAAGCCGGGAAGATCGAGCCGATGCGGGTCGACGAGAAGAAGGAGCGCTGGTTGGAGTAATTGCTGTCGATTTCGCGATACTTGGAAATCACCCCTTCGGTGCGGGTCTTTTCGGAAGTGAGGTCGGCCAGCGACGCATCGTTTGAGGCGATTTCTCCCGTCAGGCGCTCCACCTCGGAGGCAAGGCCCTTGACCTTACGCACCAGACCCTCGATGTCGCCAATCTCCTTCAGCTTGTCCTCGATCTCGGAAATCTTGGTCGCGTTGCTTTCCGTCTCGGACTTCTTCGAGGCGATGTCTTCCTCGATCGCCTTGTTCTTTTTCTGCTGGGCGGCTTCCGTTTCGCGGAGGCCGACGGTGGCTTCCTCGGTGGACTTCCGCTCCGTTTCCGTTTCGGCGAACTGCCCTTGCAGGTCCTTGAGACGGGCGGTGGAAGTGGCGAGGCGTTTCTCCTCGTTCTTCCGTGATTCGATTTCCGTCACGTAGGCATCCTTGTTTTTCATAGCAAGGAAAGCTGCGGCGGCGAGGGCGAGGGCGCTTAGGATGGCAAAGACGTTGGCCATGAGGTTTTGAAGGTGGCGGGGTTGGGTCTTGTTCTAAAGCGCAAGCTAGGGAGGGTGACTCCGCCCCGGCAACATCAAATTTCGCGATTGTGTGTCGTGGATTTACAAAGGATGCACAGGGCATCAACCACCCGCCGATGAATTCCGTCCTCCGCGTCTTTTCCTACCTCCGCCGTTACCCCGGCCTGGCCGTCACCCAGTTCGTCTGCGCGACGCTGATGGCGGTTTCGGTCATTTTCTTCCCGTCGGTGGTGCGGATCGTCCTTAACGACATCCTGCCGGCCCCGGACCGTCATCTGGAACTGACGATGTGGGTACTGCTCGGCCTTGGCAGCTTTTTCCTGAAAGACGGCCTCAATTGCGCCCGGATCTTCGTCAACAACCACTTCGAACAGAACGTCATCTACGACATCCGCTCGGACCTCTACCGCAAGATCCAGCGCCTGCCGCTGAACTGGTTCGACTCCCGCCGCACCGGCGACATCATGACCCGCGTGGTCGAAGATGTGACCTCGATGGAGCGGGTGCTGATCGACGGCATCGAACTCGGCCTGGTCGCCCTGATCCAGCTCCTCGCGGTGGGCATCGTGATGTATTTCACCGACTGGGAAGTCTCCCTGTGGGCCACGCTGCCGATCCCCATCCTCCTCGCCGGGGCCTGGGTCTATTCCAAGGACGCCCGCCACCGTCACAAGGAGGAACGGAACGCAACCTCCGCCCTCAATTCCCTGCTTCACGACAACATCGCCGGCATCCGCCAGATCAAGTCCTACGCCGCGGAAACCGAGGAGCACGCCAATTTCAACGGACTTTCCGGGAAGGTCCGCTCTGCCACCCTCTACCTGATGAAGTGGTGGGCGATCTACAATCCCAGCATGTCCTTTGCCAGCATGCTTGGCTACGTGCTGGTCCTCGGCTTCGGCGGCCAGGCGGTCATTGAGGGACGGATGGAGGTTGGCGACCTGGTCTTTTTCTTCCTCCTGCTCAACCTCTTCTATGAGCCGGTGGGCAAGCTCCGCCAGCTCAACCAGATGATCTACTCGTCGCGCGCCGCCGGCGACCGGGTCTTTGAAATCCTCGACTCCGAGGACGAGCCGAACGCGGCACACGGCGACACTTTGCCCGCGAAAATCCGGGCCCACGTCCGCTTCGAAAACGTGTCATTTTCCTACGGCGGCCAGCCGACCCTCCACGAGGTCCACCTCGACGCCCCACCGGGCAAAACCATCGCGCTGGTGGGCTCCACCGGAGCCGGCAAGTCGACCGTGCTGTCGCTGCTCAACCGCTTCTACGAGGCGGATTCCGGGAGCATCACGATCGACGGCACCGACATTTCCGGCCTCGCCAAGTCCTCCCTCCGCGAAAAGCTCGGCTATGTCACCCAGGAGCCCTTCCTCTTCAACGGCACCGTCCGCGAAAACCTCTTGTTGGCCAAGCGCGACGCGACCGACGCCGACATGTGGCAAGCCCTCGAAGCCGCCCACGCCGTGGGCTTCGTCAAGGAATTGCCGAAGCAGCTCGATACCAACGTCGGCGAGCGCGGTGTGAAGCTGTCCGGTGGCGAAAAGCAGCGCCTCTCGATCGCCCGCGCCCTCTTGAAAAACGCGCCGATCCTGTTGCTCGACGAGGCCACGGCCTCGGTCGACAGCGAGACCGAGCGGCAGATCCAGGACGCGCTCGACCGACTGATGGAAAACCGCACCGCCTTCGTCATCGCCCACCGCCTTTCCACCATCCGCAACGCCAGCAAGATCTACGTGCTGGAGAAAGGCCGGGTGATCGAGGAGGGCACCCACGAGGAACTTTTCGCCCGCGACGGCAAATACGCCGACCTCTGCCGGAAGTCGTTTCTTAACCAAGCAGCGGTTCCCTGATTCGCCTGGAGAACTGGCTTCAACGTTCGGGGACGGCGGACTTCCGCAGGTCCTCGAACTGCTTGGTGAAATCGCTGATCACGCCGGAATCCTTGAGCTCGCCGAAGGCCCCGACCATCCCGGCGGCCATCAGTCCGACGCCGCCGAGGACCGCCACCCAATACAGCACGGCGACCAGTTTGCCCATGCCATCGAGCTTCTTGCGCCCGACGTAGCCTGCCGGACAGGCGAGGCAGCGGAATCCGAGCCAGAGATTGAGCACCGGGATCAGGAAGCCAAACAGCCACCAGCGGGACATTCCCAGATTCTGAAAGCGGTTGAGGACGCTCATCAGCGACAGAAATCCGGCCAAGGGCCAGACCACGAACGGCAAGTAGCCGGCGTAAGCCTCCGACGCGTAGGGTTTCATGTGCGGAACCGCGAACTGCCAGCCGATGACCATCAGCAGCGGGATCACCGCGGTCCCCATCACCCAGCCCACGCGGCCGGTCCCGGTGAACTGCGCCTTGGGGATCGGCGTCACCGTGAAGTTACCGGTCTGCGCGAGCGAATTCGAGCCTTCGAGCGATGCCTCGTCTTTCCGGACTGCCCGCCGCTCGAACAGGCCTTCGACCTCCCCAGCCGGCTCCCAGTCATTGAGGCAGGTGCTCCAGACCAGGTCGTTGCGCGGGTCCAGACCGCCCCGCTGGGCCAACTCCAGGAGATAGTCGAATCCCACCGGGCCGAAGCGCTCGCCGCCGGATGAAAAAAACCATTGCTGCTGTTGCTGCGCGATCATGGCGCTTCGAATATCCAAAATTTCCGGCTTGGTCAAACATCAACCTGTGTCGGGGGTTTGCCGAATTTTAAAAATCGCGGTGCGGCGGCCGGTCGTGAAACAGCCACTTTTCCCTTGCCAAGTCGGGTCGGCCTCCTAGTTTCGCCGCCCCATGCCACGTGTCTCAGGAAAAGCAAAGACCCGAAAGGCTGTTGCCAAGCGGTTCAAGGTGACAGGAACCGGTAAGGTTCTGCGCCGTAAACAAGGCGCCCGGCACTTGCTCCAATGCAAGAGCCGCAAGCGCAAACGGAATCTCACCCATTCCGCCCTCGTTTCCGACGCCGACATCAAGAATGTGAAGGAGAATCTCCCCTTCCACTAACGCAGAAGCAACAAACCGCGCCCCCGTCCGCGCCTCGGACGGCCTCCATCGCAGCCTGACCCGCAAGGGTACCACCGGACAAGCGAGACTGCGGGAGGTAAGAACAACCAACGGCCTGTCCGACCCGAAACGATACCATGCCACGCGCAACCAACAGCCCGGCCTCCCGTGCCCGCCGCAAGCGCGTCCTCCATCGTGCGAAAGGCTTCCGCGGATTCCGCTCGAAGCTTTTCCGCTACGCCAAGGACGCGGTGCGGAAGGCGATGACCTACGAATATCGCGACCGCAAGAAGCGCAAGGGCCAGTTCCGCCGCTTGTGGATCCAGCGCATCAGCGCTGCCGTCCGCAGCGAGGACCTGACCTACTCGCGCTTCATCGAGGGTCTCAATGCCGCCGGCATCGAAGCCGACCGCAAGATCCTCGCCGACCTCGCGGTCACGGACGCTGCCGCGTTCTCCGCGATCGTCGCCCAGGCCAAGGCCGCCCTCGACAAGAAGGCCGCCGCTGCCGCCGCCTGATAAGCGAAAGCACTTGCTTCCCAAAGCGCCGCCCGGCCTCACGCCGGGCGGCGTTTTTTCGTGCGACCGGAGCGTGCTGTTGATCGGAGTGTCGCCTTGAAGGCGACATCTGAACTTTGGCCCGGTTCTTATCTGTTAGGCGGCGGGTCGGTGGCTGGGTTTCCCGGTGGCTGTGGGCTCAGGCGGCGGCGAACAGGGTGGCGGGGA
>JAYTLR010000091.1:0-1602 GCA_043729195.1 Akkermansia sp. | reverse complement strand
GACCCACGCACTCACCAAATGTAAGGCCCGCACGCCCTTCGCCCGGCTCGCCGAACCCCGCGCCGTCTTGCCATCAATCGCCACCGTCCGACCCGCGAGCAAGGTAGGTCAGGCTTCGCCTGATCGCTCTTCCGAGTGAGCGTTTTTCGTAGGCGAGGAGTCAGGTGGGAACCTGACCTACGGCTACTATCGTCTCCTCGGCTTCAACTTGGTGATGAAGCCCGTTAGGTGACAAGCCGCCGTTGATGGCGCTGGTTGGCTACTGGAAAAGAGCCTGAACCGCCTGCTGCAAAAACTCGCGTGAGACGCAGTGTTTCAGCATCCATTCAATGGCGTTGCCTCACACTTTAACGCCGTCCAGCCCGGCCAGCAGCTTCATCAGCGCTTGCGGGTCCACCGGCTTGACCATGTGATGATCGAACCCCGCCTCCTCGGACCGCCGCCGGTCATCGTCATTCCCCCACCCCGTCACAGCGATGAGGATCATTTTCTTGTCCCACGCCTGTTCCTTCATCTGGCGACAAGCCTGGTAACCGTTCAGTTTCGGCAGGCCGATGTCGCACAACACGACATCGGGCCGAAACTTCCCCGCCGCTGCCACGGCCTCTTCGCCGTCGTGGGCCGTGTGGACATTGTTGCCCATAAACTTGAGGAGCATCGCCAAGCTCTCGGCGGCGTCCCGGTTGTCGTCCACCACCAGGATGCGGAGGTCGGAGGTCGACTTGGCCTTGTCGCCGTCGTGGCTCGCGGGGCGCGGGTAGGTCCGCTCCACGACGATCGGCAGGCGGACCAAGAACTCGCTGCCCCGGCCCGGCCCGCCGCTCTTGGCCTCGATGCTTCCGCCGTGCATCTCCACTAGCCGCTTCACCAGACACAAGCCGATGCCCAGACCACCCTGCGACCGCGACAGATGGCCTTCGACCTGCGAGAACATTTCGAAGAGGGTCGGCAGCTTGTCGGCGGGAATGCCGATGCCTGTGTCCGTCACCGACACCATCACGTCGCTGCCTTGCAGCTCGGCACGCAGCTCGATCCGACCGCCCCGCTCGGTGTACTTGGCGGCGTTGTTGAGCAGGTTCAGAATCACCTGCGCCAGACGAGTCAGATCGGCGTTCACGATCACGGGGCCGGGCGGCAGCGTCACCGTCAGTTCGTGGCCCATTTTTTCGATGAGCGGGCGGCTCGTCTCGACGGCACCCTGCACGATTTTCTCCAGTTCGACTTGCTCCCGCTGGAGTTCGAGCTTGCCCTGATTGATGCGGCTGACGTCCATCAGGTCGTCGATCAGCCGGGTCATCGCCTGCGTCTGCCGGTCGATGACATCCCGCGCCCATTGCAGTTCCGGGATGGCTGGTCCTTTCATGCGCAGGACTTCGACGGCCATCCGCACCGGGGCCAGCGGGTTACGAAGTTCGTGGGCCAACGTTGCCAAGAACTCGTCCTTGCGGCGGTCGACCTCGGACAAGTCTGCGGCGTGCTGCCGAAGACTTTCCTCAAGCCGCTTCCGATCCGATATGTCGCGGATGTTGCACTGGATGACGGCTTCCCCGTCTTCGCCGTACACGTTGCTGACGAACTCCACGTTGATCCGCTGCCCCGCCT
>JAYTLR010000090.1:0-55623 GCA_043729195.1 Akkermansia sp. | reverse complement strand
ACGGGAGAGCAGCCGGAGGCAACTGCGTCGTCGCGAGACGGGGTGGAGAGCAGCCCGAGGCGGACCTGCGGTCCCAAACGAGAGTGAACCCGATTCGGTTTACAACAATGGCGAGCCTTCGACCGACTGGCGAAGCCTGCCGCACGAGCGGCAACCGTTTCCTCCCACATCCCTCGTTCACGGGGGAGAAACGGGTTGTTGTGGATGGCTGGGGTGAGAACGCAGGGAAGGAGTCATGTGGACGCGTCGAACCGGAGCGCAGCGGAGATAGACTGCCCGGAGGGCAGCCCCGGGAGGGGTGAGTGATAGCGAATCAAATCTGTCCGGGCAGGAATCCGCGCGAGCGGGGCCGGACAGAAGTCAGAGCCGTCGTAGTAGCGATGAAGCGGGGTAATGCCCGTGGAGCGAGGGACGGCAGGAAAGTGGAAAGGCAAGGGCCATGAACCGCGAAGAACCATCCGCGCCAGTTCCCGGAAGGGATAAACAAGCGGAAGAGGACATGTGGCAGCGCCACAAGGCCGAACGCGGGGTATGGACCGAGCCGATGCTTGCGGCCCTCGCAAGGGGGTTGAAAGGAAAGAAGTGGTTCAGCCTGATCGACAAGGTCAGCAAAGAAAGGACGCTTCAACTGGCATGGGAAAAGGTGCGCGCCAACGCAGGGGCGTGTGGCGTTGACGGCATCACGATAGGGCGCTTCGGAAAAGACAGCCAAAGCCGGCTGCTCGCCGTGAAGGAGCATCTCGACAAGGGCACCTATCAACCCAAGCCGGTCAAACGGGTGTGGATCGACAAACCGGGCAGCGCGGAAAAGAGGCCGTTGGGGATACCCACGGTCACCGACCGCGTGGTGCAGGCAGCGGTGAGAATGGTCATTGAACCGATCTTCGAAAACCGCTTCGCCGAACACAGCTACGGGTTCCGCCCCGGACGCGGTTGCAAGGACGCGCTGCGGCGTGTGGAAGAACTGCTTCGCGCAGGGAGGCAGCACGTCGTGGAAGTGGACATCAAGGGCTACTTCGATGCCATACCTCATGACCGGCTCATGGCGCTGGTGCGCGAGCACATCGCCGACGGGCGGGTCCTGGGGCTCATCGAGGGGTTCCTCAAACAAGGCGTGATGGAAGGAGCTGAACTGGCCAAAACAGAGGAGGAACCGCCCGAAGACGGGTCGGAAGACAAGTCGCAGGGCACTCCGCAGGGTGGGGTTATCAGTCCGCTGCTGGCCAACATCTACCTCGATCCGCTGGACTGCCTGATGGCCGGACTTGGCTTTGAAATGGTGCGGTATGCCGACGACATGGTCGTCCTCTGCCGCACCTGGAAGAAGCCGAAACCGCGCTGGAAAAGCTCCGGGAATGGATGGCCGGTGCCGGACTCACGTTGCATCCCGACAAAACCCGCACGGTGGACATGACCGTTGCCGACAGTCACTTGGACTTCCTCGGCTACCGGTTCAAACGGAGTCGTCGGGGAAAGATGATGCGATTGGTTCGGCCCAAAAGCCTGCGCAAGCTGCGCGAAACCATCAAACCTCGGACGCGCCGGAACAATGGAAAGAACATGGACGCCATCGTGGCCGACCTCAACCGGACGCTACGCGGCTGGTTCGGCTACTTCAAACACGTCAAGGCCAGCCAACTGGGGGACATCGACGGGTGGATCCGCATGAGACTGCGGTCCATCCTGAGAAAACGGCGCGGTCTGGAAGGCCGTGGCCGTGGAGACGACCACCACCGCTGGCCCAACCGCTACTTCGAGAAGCTCGGGCTCTTCTGCCTGCTGGACGCCCGGGAAACTGAAAACGCGAGCCTCCGTAAGGGAGCAAACTGCTGACTGGAGAGCCGGATGCGGGAGATCCGCACGTCCGGTTCGGAGGGGGGAGCGGGGCGAGAGCCCCGTTCCTACCTCTATCCAAGGGGGAAACGAAAAAGCCCGCCCCGGGGTGACCGGGGCGGGCGGGTGGATCGATTTGGATCAGGCGGTCCCGGCTGCGATGTCGATGGCACCGTATTCGCCATCCTTGCGGCGGTAGATGATGGTCAGGCAGCCGCGGCGCGCGCTCTTGTAGAGCACAAAGGGGCGCTCCGAGAGCTCGAGTTCCATGACGGCGTCCTCCTTGTACATCGTCTTGAGGCGATATTTCTCGGGATGCACCAGAAACGGCTCGGGATCCTTCTCAGACTCTTCCGGGTGATCGATGATCTCGTCGCGGAAGAAACGCTCATCCAGATGGCGGATCGACTCGTTGCGGTGAGGGCGCTTCATCTTCATGAGGCGCGTCTTGTGCTTGCGCATGCGGCGGGCGATCTTGTCGATCGTCTCGTCGATCGCGGCGTACATGTCCTGCCCTTCGGTGTGGGCCTCGATGGTGATGTGGTTCGCGCAAAAGAGGATGATTTCGGCGATGTGCCGGTTCTTTTGGACGTCAAGAATGGCTTTGGCCTCGATGATTCGCGGGTAGTCGAGGTGGAGACCCTCGATCTTCTTGTGGGCGTAGTCGCGCAGCGAATCGGTCACGGCCTCATGACGCACGGTGACAACAATAGGCAGGTTCACATTTGCAGTTTGCATCTCAATACTCCTGTTTGTTTTTGGGGTGAATGGACGGCGGTTTTATCCGCTTTATCCACCTAGCAGGCTGGACCAGATCCGGTGGTTTGGCCACCTCGTTCTTGCGAAAACGTGGCATGCCTTGCAGGAAAAGGGCTGCCGGCCATGCCGGGTAACCCCATTGTAAACACCGATCCTCCTGAGGCTCAATCAACGCCGAGCATGGCGGGGAGCATGTGGATTTTTTCGACCAAACGGTCGGCTCCGGCTGCTTCAAGCGCGGAGAGGTCGTGGTAACCCCAGGCGACGGCGACGGCCGGGATTCCGGCGGCGCGGGCGGTGGCAATGTCGATGGTCGAGTCGCCGATGAAGCGGCAGTTTTCCGGAGGGAATCCCCAGAAGCGGGCGATCTGGAGGGCGGCCTCGGGGTCGGGCTTGCGCGGGGTGTCCGGGCGCTGGCCGAAAACCGGATCGAAGGGCACGCCGGGGAAGAGGCGCGCGACGATCTCGACGGTGAACGGGTGCGGTTTGTTAGAAAGGATCGCCAGCGGGAACCCGGCGGCGGGCAGGGTGGCGAGGCACTCCGGGATGCCGGGGTAGGGCGCAGTGCCATCCGGCCAGGTGAGGGCGTAGTCCTGCTTGAAGGCGGCTTCGACTTGGTGGGCGAGTGCGTCGGGAGAGCCGGCGGGAACGGCCTTGCGGGCGAGTTCGAGCGAGCCATTGCCGATGAAACTGCGGATCGCCGGGGAGCTGTGAGTCGGCAGGCCGAGGTGGTTAAGGCTGCGGTTCAAGGAGGCGGCGATCCCCGGGAGGGAATCGACCAGGGTGCCATCGAGATCGAAAATCAGGCCGGGACGCATCGCGGGGGGATGAAAGTGGCTGGCAAGGGTAAGAGCAAGAGGGGAACGGGCGAGCCGCCCGTTCCCCTCTTGTTAGGCACGCCTAGGATCCGCTGATCTCGATCCACTTCGTGCCGCGGTCGCCGTCGCGGATCTGGAATTTCACCGGCAGGAATTTCTCGATCACCGCGATGTTGGTCGGGACGTGGGCGTCGGGCGACATGGTGAGGATCCTGCCTTGTCCGGCGAGGGCCATCGGCAGCAGGAGCTGGTCGGCGAGGCAACGGCCGACCGCCGCGCCGGAGCCGATGAAATCGTTCATCGCCTTCGCGGCGCGCTGGCCGACGCGTTCGGCGGAGACACCTTGCTCGCCGAAGCAGCTGGTGAGTTCCCGCCGCTCGCCGAAGTCGCATTCAACCAAGCAGCACAAGCCGAGTCCGGGGCCGGGTTCGCAGTTCTCGATCGCGGCGTCGCGAGTGGGCATGAGCTCCACGGCGGCATCGAGCATCCGGCCGGCGAGCGACAGCGGAAGCTGGCGCGTCAGGACGCGGATCCGCGTTGCCATGGCGTCGCCGCGGGTGACGAGGTCGAGCGGGAGCAGCTTGGAGCACGGTTCGATCCGGCATTCCACGACGCCGCCGCCCGCCGGGGCGAAGCCGGCGGTGACGAGGGCGAGGGAGACATCGACGCCAGCGTTCTTCAAAGCGGGCAGGAAGACGCGATCAAGAAAGTCGAAGGGCGGCGCGAGCGGGTTGTGGGTGCCGCCTTCGAGCTTCAAAGTGGAGGGACCGTCGGCTTGCCATAGTGCGGGGAGCAGGGTCTGGAAAAGCAGGCCGGTGCTGCCCGCGGTGCCGATGGCGAAGTGGTAGTCGCCCGCCTTCACCTTCCCGGCGCGGAAGACCAGCTCGGTGGAGCCGATCTCAGCGCCGTCGGTGCTGCCGCCGGAGATCTCGCAGGCCGCCTTGACGCAGGTCAGGTGCTGGCGCATCAGCCCCGGCCGCGAGCGCTTGCCGCGGATGGCCGTCATGCGGAAGGGCTGGCCGGTGATCATCGCCAGCGACAAGGCCGTGCGCAGCATCTGTCCGCCGCCGGAGGAGCCGTCGAGTTGGAGGGGTTTCATGGGGTTGGGAGATGGGAGATGGGAGATGGGAGATGGGAGATGGGGCGGCGAGTGGAGTGTCGCCTTGAAGGCGACATAACAATGGTCGCGCGGCATTCTGCCGCGAGGTCTCTGCATGGTGGACGGGCGGCAGGATGCCGCTCGTCCATTGCCATGTCGCTTTGAAAGCGACACTCCAATCGGGAAAGCGACACTCCGTTCAATCATCCGCCGCGGCCTCGTCCTTGATCACGAAGCGCGCTTGCAACTTCGCGACCGTTTCGGCGAGGCCGGCGGACTCGACGCTGCGGAGGACTTCGGGGAAGTTCTTGTAGGCGTCGGGCGCTTCGTCGATGGGATATTTGCGGCAGTTGGAGAGGATGTCATGGGCGTCGAACTCGGCGTCGACCGATTTCTGGTCCAGCGTCCGCGCCGCGTGCTTGCGGCCCATCTGGCGGCCGGCGCCGTGGTTGACCGACCAGGCGGTGCGCTCGGCTCCGGCTTTCGCAACCATCACGACCGAGCCGTCGCGCGGGTTGCCGGGCAAGAGGATCGGGTGGCCGGTCTCCGCGAAAGGAGTTCCGGCCAGCGAGAAGTGCCCGCCGGGGATCGCCCGGGTCGCGCCCTTGCGGTGGACCCAGTTCTTGCGGCCGTCGATGATTTCCTCCCGCGCGATGTTGTGCGAGATGAAATAGACGAGCTGACCTTTCGCGCCGGGCAGGATCTCCTGGAATGCCTCTAACACCAGGGCGTTGATCAGCAGGTGGTTCACCGTCGCGAAGTTCGCGCCGAGCGCCATGTCGTCGAGATAAGCGTCCGCCTCGGCGGTTCCGAGCGGGGCATAGACGAGCTTCTTGTCGCCGGACGGGTAGGGCGTGCTCCATTTCTCGAACTTCCGTTCGAGGTCCTTGAACTGGGCCGTCGCGAGCAGGTTCCCGAAGCCACGCGATCCACAGTGGCTGAGGAAGGAAACGTGGCCGTCCTTGAGGCCGAAGCTGTCCGCGGTCGCCTGCATCGAGGGCCGGTCGTTGACGCGGGTGATCTCGCACTCGCCGAAATGATTGCCGCCGCCGTACGAGCCGAGCTGGCCGATCTTGTCGGCGAAGTTCTTCACGCGCTCCTCTTTTAGAATGAGCTCCAGCCGGCTACGAAGGGCATCGTAGGTCCCGTCGTGGCCGCGGTGGGTCGAGTCCTCGCATCGCGTCGCCCACTCCGGCGGGATGCCGAGCTCTTCGCAGACCTGCTTCGTGGCCCCTTCGGTCACGGCAAGCACGCCGAGGTCGCGGTCGACCTTGCGCGGCTTTTTCACCGAGCGCTGGCCGCGGCCGGCGCCGGTCGGGGTTCGCTCGACGATGGCGTTGATGAGCGCGCGGCGCACCGCCTTGTCGGCGATCGCGTCCTCGGGGATGTCGAGTTGGAGCAGCGACATCGAGCACTTGATATCCACCCCGACGGGACCCGGATAGATGTGGGTCGGCGAGACCATCACGCAGCCGATCGGTGCGCCGTAGCCGGCGTGGCCGTCGGGGTTGAGGATCACGTCGGTGACGCCCGGGGCCATCCGCGAGTTGAGCGCCTGCTGGAGGCACATCTCGTCGAAATTGTCGCGGATCGCGTCGGTGCCGACCACGGTGATCGGTTTGCCGGCGTTGCCAGGGAGCGGGAGGAAGCCGAGGGCTTCGTCGGTTTTGTGGATGGTCATGGGATCAGGAGGAGAGAAGTTTGATGAGTTGGTGGAGTCCGAAAAGCGCGAGGAGCGGGATGCTGATGAGAATGGCGACGAAGATGCCCAGGATGAGTTTGTCCTGGAATCGGGTCGCTGCCGGGGGAGGCGGCGGATCACAGAGCTTCAATACCCGGATGGACCCGTCGTCCACGGGGATGACGATGACGTCTTCCGGTTTCATTAGGGACTGGTCGATGGCTTCGCGGAGGATTTCAAGTCCCCGGCGATTTCCGAGAATGCCGTTGTCGCCTTCCCACTCATCCGCTTCCAGCCAGGAGGGTTCTGGTTTGGTGGTATTCATTGTTCGAAAGGAGATCATCGTGACAAGGTGGGCGAGGACGTTCTTGGAGCGCGTCTGATTCCGCCACGGGCACGGGGCCCGGCGGGGTTGGTTACCCGCAAAACCGGTTAGGGTTCACTGTAGTCTTCGCGGCATTCACGATGAAAAGGGGTCGGCGACAAGGGTTGGTGAAACGTTTCCCGCTCTATCCGCTGAGCTACCGGGCCGTCGTGGCCCGGGCCGGAGTCGAACCGGCGACCTGGTCTTCCGTAAAGATGTAGTTTCACCGGCATTCGCCGATTGATGGGGTTGAAAGGGAGATCCGCGACAAAGATGGGGAAGATCCGAATAACTGCTCTACCACTGAGCTACCTTGCTTGCGCGAGGGCCGGATTTGAATCGGCGACCAATGTAATCTTCCGGGCATTCGCGGAGGAATCGGGGCTGCGGGCGAGCCGCCCGCGCCCCTCTTGGGGAACGGTTGCCGGCACGGCGGCGAGGGATGACGAAGACGTTTTGGGCCAGTTGCAATGGAGTTGTAGTCTTCGTCGGCATCCGCCGTGCCGGTGGATTCTTCCTGGGAGCGAGAGGCTCCCGGAACGGACTTGGGCAAGCCTACTTCGCTAAAGCTACGAAGGCCAGGGATGCCCCAGGTGCTGTTCTGTCATGCGAGTTTCATGCGTTGGTTGAGGGGTTGGAGTTCGATCTCGCGGATCCAGTGGTCGCTGCCGTCGGCCCCGGCCGCGAAGGCGGCGATGAGGTCGAAGACGGTGTCGCTGAAGCCGCCGATGTTGAGGATATCCTTGCGGTCCGGAGCCTGCGTCGTGGTGTTGGGGGTGAGGTCGATGCAGACCAGCCGGGCCTTGGGGTTGCGGGCCTTGAGCTTTTCCCACTCGGCCATCATCGCGGTGCCGCGATTCGCCTTGGGATCGGCCCAGGATTCGTTGTCGGAGACGAAGACCACCAGGTCGGGGGCCGCCTTTTCCAAGTTGAGCCGGGCGAGCGGGGCGGAGCAGTTCGTTCCACCGCCGCCGACCTTGGCGAGCTTGGCTGCGTTCGTCATCACCGAGTCCCGCGGGTTAAGCGTGACGTCCACGATATTGACTTCAAAGGGCAAGACGCGGGCGTCCCGGTTCTTCCGCAGGAAGGCGGCGGCGATGAGCGCGGCGACGTCGACGCAGCGGACCGCCGAGTTGGCATCCTTGCGGTAGCCGGTGACGGGCGATTGCATCGAACCGGACACGTCCGGGCAGACCACGACCTTGCCTTCGATCTCCGGCACGTTCGAGATCGCGACTTCCATCGCGTCCTGGAGCGCTTCGCGGATCACCCCGGGCACCTCCTTGCCGACGTTCATGTAGGCGACGAGGAGCTGATAAGGGAAAACCCGGGCTCGCCGGATCTGGGCGGGATCGGCCAGCCGGGTGGCCAGCTTTTCCGCCATGCCGCCGAACTTGAAGACCCCGTGACGGGCGAAGGTGTTGAGGTTCATCCGCGTGGTTTGCCACGAGGCGGAACCGGCGATCGCCGCCCACTCCCGGTCACCGAGATCGAGCGCGGTGAGCATCTGGAAGGGCACGTCGGGAACCTCGCCTTCCTTGGAAAGCTTCCACGCTTCGAAGGCGCGGAGGGTTTCCGGAAGGGCGGCGGCGTCCCAGGGCTTGCCGACCAGCCAGGCGTAGAAGGCCTGCCGGGTGGCATCGGCCGGACGCGGGTGGACCATCTTCACGACATCGGCCAGCGAGGGATCGTTGCCGATCGCCGCGTTGAGGAGTTGCCGTTCATCGGCCCGCTCGAGCCACTGGCGGACGAGCCGCTTCGGCGCGGAGCCCAGCGACTTCCGCCCGGTGACGCCGGAGCGCAGGATCTGGACGAAGTTCCGGAGCATCTTCCCGTTGTCGATGACGTGCGGAAAGATCTCGATGAGCCGGTCGAGGTCGCGGGTGGCGAGCACCGCGCAGAGCAAGGCCGGCATGTCCTTCATGTGGCCCTTGCGCCGGGCGTAGAGGGCGGTCTGCGCGAGGAAATCGACATCCACCGACTTGGCCAGGTCGAGCACGCGGTCGAGCTGCGTTTCGGCGGAGGCGTAGAAGGTCCGGGTCAGGCAGCCGGTGGCGGCCAGCCGGGCGAGCGTCGCCTTGGGCGAGAGCTCGTAGGCCGGGGCTCCCGCGTCGTTGCGGACGGTCGCCGCGGGGAGCAGGGCGCCGCGGATCGTGTGGAACAGGTTCTTGTTGGCCATGGTGGTGCGTCCGTCGGTTGCGGCGGACGGGGATCTATTGGCACGGGGTGTGCCAGGTTGAGATCGTGGATGGTAGATGGTGGATGGAAGATGTTGGAGGTGAGTGAGATGAGAAATTTCGGGGAAAGTTTCGGGGCGATTTTGGTGGGGCGAGGAATTCAGTTGAAATCTAGAAAATGCGCGTGATTTATCCAAATGGATAGGATTGATTCGACGCCGTGAAGCGCGTGGCGATCGGACTTCTGGGAAGCAAGCTGGACAGCGGGTTTGATGCCCGGCGCTGGGACGGTTGGCGGCCGAGCGTGTCGTTGTTCCAGCATGAGGAGCTGCTGTTCGACCGCTTCGAGCTGCTGGCGGAGCGGCAGTTCGATGGGTTGCAGAAGCGGGTGGCGGAGGACATCCGGTTGGTTTCGCCGGAAACGGTCGTCGATGAGCACTTCGTCGATTTCGGCCGCGATCCCTGGGATCTGGCGACAGTTTACGGGGCGTTGCACGACTGGGCGAAGTCTTATCCCTTCGATCCCGAGAAGGAGGAATACTGGATCCACATCACCACCGGCACGCACATCGCGCAGATCTCGCTGTTCCTGCTGGTCGAGGCGGGATTCCTGCCGGGGAAGCTGGTGCAGACCTCGCCGCGGACCAACGGGCGGGTGGCGGATCCGGCGGGGCGTTATGCGGTGATCGATCTCGATCTCTCGAAGTACGATACTCTTAGTACGCGCTTCGCCAAGGATGTCGCCGAGACCACGGATTTCCTGAAGAGCGGGATCGCGACACGCAGCGAGGGCTTCAACCGGCTGATTGACCGGATCGAGCAGGTCGCGTTGCGTTCGCAAGCGCCGGTGCTGCTAACCGGGCCGACCGGCGCGGGGAAGTCGCACTTGGCGCGGCGGATCTTCGAGCTGCGGAAACAGCGCGGCGGGATGCGCGGGAATTTCGTCGAGATCAATTGCGCCACCCTGACCGGCGATACCGCGGCGTCGGCGCTGTTCGGGCATGTCCGCGGGTCCTTCACTGGGGCGCAGAAGGACCGGCCGGGCTTGCTGCGGGAGGCGGACGGCGGCTTGCTGTTCCTCGATGAAATCGGCGAGCTGGGGGTGGACGAGCAGGCGCGGCTGCTGCGGGCGCTGGAGGACAAGACCTTCCTGCCGGTGGGGGCGGACAAGCCGGTGACCAGCGACTTCCAGTTGATCGCCGGGACCAACCGCGATCTGCGGGAGGCGGTGGCGAGTGGTCGATTTCGCGAGGATCTGTTAGCCCGGATTCATTTGTGGAGATTCTCGCTGCCGTCGCTGGGGCAGCGGCGCGAGGACATCGCGCCGAACCTCGACTTCGAGCTGGAGCGCTTCAGCCGGACGCATGGAAGGCAGGCGAGCTTCAACAAGGAGGCGCGGCAGGCATTCCTCAAGTTCGCGGAGGCGCCGGACACGCCGTGGAGCGGGAATTTTCGTGATCTGAACGCGGCGATCACCCGGATGGCGACGCTGGCGCCGCGCGGGCGGATCCGGATCGAGGAGGTGGAGGAGGAGATCCAGCGGCTGCGAGAAAGCTGGCAGCGACCGGGAAGTACGGCGTCTGCCGTAGAAAGCGCGGATCTCGGCGGGTTGGTGGACGGGGAGTTGGATCCCTTCGACCGGGTACAGCTCGCGCACGTGGTCGCGGTGTGCCGGCGGTCGCGGAGTTTGTCGGAGGCGGGTCGGGAGTTGTTCGCGGTGTCGCGGACGAAGCGGGCGGTGACGAATGATGCGGACCGGCTGAAGAAGTATCTGGCGAAGTTCGGCTTGGATTTCGAGCGGTGCCGGGGGTGATTGTTTGTGGTGCGAAGGCACGACGTCGCTGTGGCTTGGGGTGAAGCGGGCCTCACTCCTGAGGCCGCGGACCGGCCGGGAAGGCGATCCGTGGCCAATCGAACGAAGTGTCTGCACCCCAAGCCAAAGCTGCGTCTTGCCGCAGCATTCCATAGTTTCAGGGCCTGCGGCCGCTTCACTCCAACGGGTCCCACGCTTTGCGGGAGATGGCGGAGTTCATGGCGAGGCAGATGGCGGCGGCGAGGAGGGCTTCGACGATAAGGAAGACCCCGAAGCCGCCGAAATGCTTCGCGCCGATGGCCAGGCCGGGGACGGCGAGGGCGGTGATCATCAGGACGAACATCACCGCGCCGCGCGTTGCCGACTTTGCCTCTTCGGCCGGCTTGGAAAGCGGCACGGTTTTCTCGATCGCGCCAGGGACGAGGGCGTAAACCGGCATCGCGATGAGGCCGGGCAGGAGCAACGCGGCGCTGGCCGGGCCATTCGGGAGGAGGCAGACGACCACGGCAGCCAGGACGAGCGTCGGGAGCACCAGCACGACGGCCACGGCCCCGATCGCGCCGCGGATGAAGGGGGCGGGGCCGGGCACGGGAGCGAGCCGGTAGAGGTCGGCGGCTTGCCAATTCTGGGAAAACTGGAGGAGGTTCATGGCCATCAGCGGGATGAGCCCGAGGTAGCCGCCGGCGAAGGCGATGCCGATGTCGCCACCGTCCTTCGATGCGCCTTGAACGAGGAAGACCGCCGGCATCACCAGCATCGGCGCGAGGCCGGGATAGACCCGGAGTTTCACATCGCGGTCCCGCACGAGGTAGGCGGCGGTGAGGCGGAACGAGGCACGGACGACGGGATCGCGCAGGACCCAGGAAAGCGGCGGCGCTTCCATCAGGCGGTCGAGCAGGCGGCGCTTGGCAGGATCGCGCGGCTTGGCGGGGCGCGATTCGGCGAGGTTCTGCAAGCCTTCCTCATAGGTCGCGGCGAGCCGTCCGAAGGCCAGCGCAAGGACCGTGGCGGTGACCGCGATCCCGATGCCGGCGAGCGCCCATGACGAGGGGGTGGCGCGGCCGGTGAAGACCTCGTCGAAGCCGGCGAACCAAGCAGGCGGGAGGAGGAAGATCCACCATTTCTCGCCCAGGGAAATGCTGGTCGGGCCCATGGTACGCATCACGATCGGCACCATCTGGCTGGCGGCCATCATGCCGACGGCGAGGAGGACCTGGGCGCCGGTCATCAGGTTGTCCAGCCGCTCGCGGCCGAACCAGCGCAGGCAAAGTTGATAGAGCAGCACCACGCTGCCGGAGCAGAACAGCGCGGCGATGCAGGTGGAGGCGAGGTGGACCGGCAGGAAGAGCCAGGTGCCGTGGTTGCCGGCGGAGCCGATGATCAGGCCGGTGAGATTGAAGGCGAGGGCGAGCCACAGCGAGATGCGGGTGAGCACGGAGACCTTCGCCCAAAGCAGCGTCCGGGGCTCGACCGGCCGGTGCAGCAGGATTTCCGCTTCGTCCTTGTTAAACAGGATCTCGCCGGCGGAGGAGGCGATGAACATGCCGAGGAAAAGCAGCGACATGCCGTGCAGGTAGAACGAGAGGATGAACGACGTCTGACTGAGGAAAGTCAGCGCGAGCAGGCCGACGAGTCCGTACATCGCGAGGGTGCCCCACAGCTTGCCGGCCACGGATTTCGGGGCCTTTCCTTTATTCAGTCCGCGGGCGCTGCGGCCGCGGAGGAAGAGCGTCAGGTAGAGCTGCTGAAGGGTCCGCGAAGCCGATGTCCGGGGCTCGTTCACGGGCGGAAGGTCTTCGCGAAATCGGCGGCTTTGCGCTCGAGGTCGTCGCCGCCGGTGAGACGGGTGAAGAGCTGTTCGAGCGAGCGCGCGTCGTGTTGCTTGACCAGCTCGGCCGGCGGGCCGTCGACCTTGATCGCGCCCTGATCGATGATGATGACGCGGTCGCAGACCCGCTCGACGACGTCGAGGATGTGCGAGCTGTAAACGATGGCCTTGCCTTCACGGGCGAGGGTCTGGATCAGCGCCTTGAAGCCGACCGCGGCGTTGGCATCGAGGCCGTCGAGCGGTTCGTCGAAAAACACGACGGGTGGGTTGTGGAGCAGCGCGGCGGTGATGACCACCTTGCGCCGCATGCCTTTCGAGTATGCGCCTAACAGCTTGTCGGTGAGGGTGTCGAAGCTCAGGTCGAAGAACGCGATGAACTGGCGGATCCGCTCGCGCGCGGCTTCGGCGGGGATGCCGTAGAGGGCGGCGACCATTTCCAGGTATTCGAGCCCGCTGAGCGATTCGAAGACCGCGCCGGAGTCGGGCACGAAGCCGACGTGGCGCTTCACTTCCATCGGGTGGGTCAGCAGGTCGTAGCCGCAGATCGTCGCGGTGCCGGAAGTCGGCGCGAGCAGGCCGGTGAGCATCTTCAGCGTGGTCGATTTCCCCGCGCCGTTCGGCCCCAGCAGGCCGACGATCTGCCCGGCGGGAATGTCGAGGGTCAGCGCGTCGACGGCGGTCTGGAGGCCGAAACGCTTGGTGAGGCGGTGGAGGGAAATCATCCGCCGCCGTTTCTGGCGGAGCGGGTGGGGGAGGGCGATGAAAATTCCGAGACGACTATTTCCCGCTCAACTGCCGCAGGCGGGATTTCACCACGGTGCCGTCCATCAGAACCACGCGGTGGACTTCGTTGCCATCGACGTTGAGCTCGATCAAGTAGTAGAGGGTGTTGCCGTTTTGAGCGCGCTTGAGGGGGAGAAGTTCCAGGCGGACGACATTCATCTCGCCCGGCGGGTTGCCGGCATCGGTGCTTGCCTTCGCGAGTTCGATGGCCTTCTCGGCGGAGAGCGGGATCTTGCCGGTCGCCATCAGGAAGGGTTGCCTTTTCAGCGCTGCGGCATCGACCGAAAATTCCTTGGTGAACGTGATCTCTTCGTTCGGCTCGAGTCCGGGCGTGGTGAAGACGGGGCCTTCGTGGATGAGGATTTCGGGAGGATTCTCTTCGCCCCGTGCCATCGATCCGAGGAGGAGCGATGCGATGATGAATGCCTTCGAAAGAGCAGATCGGGTCATGTTGAGAAGACAACGATTTTGGGAAGCCGGAATCAAGATGCAAGGAGCGGGAGAGTAGCCGAGGTCGCTGCGATCTGAAGATCGAGCCCGGGGGCGACGATGCTGCCGCCAATGAAATCCGGCTGACGATCACGCGTCTGGCGGAGGGTCCGGATGGGTAGAAGGTCGATCAGTAATGATAGCGGGCCTGGGCGATCCAGACCTCGTCACCGGCGACCTTGTAAACCAGTCGATGCTCATCGGTGATGCGGCGGGACCAGTAGCCGCTGAGGTTGTCGCGAAGCGGCTCCGGCTTGCCGATGCCTTCAAAAGGACTCCTCGCACACTCGTCGATCAGGCGGATGAGGCGTTTGGCGATCTTCCGGTCGTGGTCGATCCAGAAGCAGAAGTCTTCCCAGCCCCGGTCGGCGAAGACGAGCTTCATCCGAGGTCGGGGAGCTTGCGTTTCTTGCCACGGCCGCTTTCGAGTTGATCGATGGCTTCGTGAAGCCGGCGGGCATTTTCCGGGGAGCGCTGAAGATAGGAGGTCTCCAGCATCGACTCGTAGTCATCCAGGGACATCATGACCACGGCCTGATCGCGCTTGCGGGTGATGATCACGGGTTCGCGGTCGTCGCAGACCGACTGCATGGTCGACGCGAGGTTCTCCCGGGCGGCGGAATAAGTGATCGCTTTCACTTGGTCAGGATGCTGTCCAACGGTAGTTGCGTCAAATTCCTAATTCGAGCCCTGTGCCGGAGAAGGCGCGGATGTCGACGGTGAGGACAGATAGGCGGACGGGAATAGGTATCCCCTCCATGCGAATGTGGATGTTTTTCCTGTCGGCCGGCTTGGCCAATGCGGCGGTGCGGATCGAGGTGAAGCCGGGCGAGGATATGACGGCGGCGTTGGGAAAGGCGCGGGAGGTCCGGAAGGGGCAGCCGGAGGAAACGATCGAGCTGGTGTTTGCCGACGGGGTCCATCGTTTGACCGCGCCGCTGGTGCTGACGCCGGAGGATTCCGGGACGGCGAAGGGGCCGCTGCGTTTGGTGGCGGCGGAGGGAGCGAGGCCGGTGATTTCCGGGGGGCGGGTGATCGGGGGATGGAGTGTCGACGATCTCGGAATGTGGGGCACGAAGGTGGACGGCCCGGCATTCGAACAGCTCTGGGTGAACGGCCGGCGGGCGGTGCGCGCGCGCGAGCCGGACACCGGATTTTTCCGGATGAAGGCGGTGACGGAGGAAAAGGTGGATGGCGGGGCGCGGCAGTCGGTTACATTGGAGGGCGAGGCGCTGAAGCGGGTGCGGGAGCTGAAGGGCGAGGCTTTGGCGAGGGTCCAGGTGCTCGCCTATCACAAGTGGGACAACACCCGGCGCTTCATCGAGAGCGTGAATGAGACGGGCTTTGTCACGCGCGGCGAGGCGATGAAGTCGTGGAACCCCTGGGACTCGAAGAGCGGGATGGTGTTGGAGAATCTCGAGATGGCATTCGATGAACCCGGCGAGTGGTTCCTGTCGCCCGGTGGCCGGCTTAACTACCGGCCCTTGCCGGGCGAGGTTCCCGCGACGTCGGAAGTCGTGGCGCCGGTGGCCGGGCAGTTCGTGGTGATCGCGGGCAAGCCGGACGCCAGGGTGAAGCACGTCGAGATCCGCGGGCTGGCATTCCGTCATGCCGGCTGGATTTGCCCGCCGGGCGGCTTCGAGCCGAGCCAGGCGGCGGCACCGATCGAGGCGGTGGTGCAAGTGGACCATGCAGAGGGAATCGTCATCGCGGACTGCGAGATCGGGCATACCGGGCTTTACGGGGTCTGGTTCCGCGACGGCTGCCGCGGCTGCCGGGTGGAAAAGTCGCTGCTTCACGACCTCGGGGCCGGCGGGGTCCGCTTCGGCGCGATGGCGATGAAGCGCGACACCGGCGGCAATGCGATGGAGGACTGCATTCTCCGGGATGGCGGCAAGGTCTTCCCGTGTGCGGTCGGCGTGTGGATCGGCCACAGCGGGGACAACACGGTGAGCCATAACTCCATCAGCCACTTTCCCTACACCGGGGTCTCGGTCGGCTGGCGCTGGGGCTACGAGGAGAGCGAGGCGAAGCGCAACCGGATCGAGGCGAACCACATCCACCACATCGGCAACGGCCTGCTCAGCGATATGGGCGGGATTTACACGCTGGGGCCATCGGAAGGCACCGTGCTACGCGGCAACCGAATCCACGACATCGTCTCGTACGACTACGGCGGCTGGGGGCTTTACAACGACGAGGGGAGCACCGGCATCGTGATGGAGAACAACCTCGTCTATCGCACCACCACCGGCGGCTACCATCAGCACTACGGGAAGGAGAATGTCATCCGGAACAACATCTTCGCGTTTGCCCGCGACCATCAGCTCCAGTTCACCCGGCCGGAGGATCACCTGTCGTTCCGCTTCACCGGAAACATCGTGCAGTGGGACAAGGGCCGGTTGTGGAGCGGCGGCGGGCAGGGGAGGGGCAAGTTCGAGATCGACCGTAACCTTTACTGGACGGCGGATCCCGGCGGGGTGAACAGCTTCGGGAAGCCGTTGGCGCAGTGGCGGGAAGCCGGCCATGATGTGAATTCGGTGGTCGCCGATCCCTGCTTCGTCGATCCCGCGAAGGGCGACTTCCGCTTCAAGGACCCGGCGGTGGCGGCGAAGATCGGGTTCACGCCCTTCGACGTTGCTACGGCGGGCGTGCGCGGCGACGCGGCTTGGAAGGCGAAGGCGGCGGAAGTGCCGGCGGGGTGGGGCAAATAGAAAGTTCAAAGAAAGGCGAAGTTCCGAACCGGCTTCAGCGTAGATCGCGACATGAGCTTTGCTTATGTCGGCCGGTTGCTGCTGGGGGCGGTTTCCTTCATTTCCACCGCGGCCGCCACGGTGGTCGGGCTCGGGACGATCGAGCAGCCGGTGAACCTCGGACTGCGCTCGGATCCGGCGTCCATCCCGCTGGGGCGGGCGGCCTTCGAGGCCAACCACGGGTATGGAATCCACGCCTTGATCAGCGAATCGCGACCCTGCCAGCACGGGGCGATGGAGTTGGAGGATGGACAAGAGCTGGAACAGAATCTGGCTCGGGCGTTTGGAATCTCGGTGGAGCCGGTGGACTCGACTTCGGTGCCGTATGCCCCGGTCGTGCTGCGCGTGAAGTCATGGCCGAAGCCGGCCTACAGCCCGTATTCGCGGGAGCAAGTGCTGGCGGCAACCTTGCAATGCCTGGTCCGTTCGTCGGGCGGCACGCCGAAGGTCCCGCTGGTGATTCAAATCCAGACCGACAATCCGGAGGACCAGAAGTGGGCGGGGAAGTTTGCCGGGAAGTATATCACCCATTCCGATGATCCGAAGGTGCCGGTCGAACCGACGCCGGTGCCCGGGACGAAGATCGAAACGGATGCCTTCGGCGTGGCCCGGGTGGTCTTTCCGGGAGTCGGCGGCAAGCCGGCCCGCGAGCCGCGGCCGCCGGTTTGGATCCCGTTCCGGCTTGGCGGTGAAAGCGGACCGGACCAGCCGACCTGGCAACTGCTGCCGGTGTGGACCGGGGACAACTGGCAAGAGCCGCTCGATGCGCTCGGCCGCCCCTATCTGCTGTTCCATGATCTGTTCAATCCGGCGAGTTCGTTCACGACCCAGGTCAACGCCTTGTTCAGCCGCGGGCAGTGGAAGGACTGGAGCGTGACCCGGGCTGCAGGATCGACATCCGCCTACCTGTCGTTCGACGAGCTGTCCGACGGCGATCTTGCGGCGTTCCTGCACGCCTTGGTGCTGTCGGTGCGGCCGACGGAAGAGCAGCCGCTTGAGGTTACCTTGCGGCCGCATCGCGGCCCGGTGAGTTACTTTGCAAGCTGCCTGGAAGCAGGAGGTTGGGAAAAAGTAATGCCGGGGGGCGATGAGTCGCTGAAGGGCAGCTTCGTGCTCGACGCCGGCACCGGCAAGCTGCTGCGCGGCACGATCCCGCGACATACGCTGGAAGGGTTTGGCAGCGGCTCGATGCGGGTGGTCGGTCCGCGGGAGGAAGATGACACTGGCAAGCTTTCCAAGGAACTGCACGGGTCCTACCAGTGGTACTTCATGAGAGGGATGAGGGGCCAGGAATTCGAGCCGAGCGCGGAGGAGATCAAGCTCGGGCTCGGCGAGGGAAGGCAGGACACGATGCAGTCGAAGTTCTGGCACGCCGGGTATCGCGATGCCGTGTTGGAGTTCCTGGATCCCGCCCGGCTGGAGAAACCCGTTGCCGCGTCACCTCCCGCAGCGGAGAACGAACTTTCGAGATACCGTCAGGCCGGGTGGGGTGCCGGATATCGCAAGGGCTTTGAAGTGGGAACGAGGATTCTCAAGGAGCGGCACCTCGAGTTGGAGAAGGCGGCTCCCTGAACGCTGACAAATCGACTCGCCTCCGCCCGCAACTCGGGTCAAGGCTTGCCTCATGAAATTCCTGCGTTTCCAGTTTTCTCTCCTCTTGCCGCTGCTTCTTTCCGGAGCCTCTTCCGCCGAGGATCCGGCGGGTTTGATCGAACGCGTCGCGGATGATGCCAAGATCACGAGGGTGAAGGCGGATTGCATGGCGATTTCATCGGCATTGAAGACCTACAAGATCAACGCGGGACATTTCCCGACGGAGAAGCAAGGCCTCAGCGCACTGGTCAAAAAGCCGACGGACGAGCCCCGGCCGGACGATTGGGTGCAGTTGATGAGCCAAATCCCGAAAGATCCCTGGGGTCGTGAGTATTTCATCCGCTATCGGGAGAAGGAGAAACAGAGGATGCTCTTCCTGGTCAGCAAGGGTCCTGATCCGGAGGTTGCTGAGGATGACATCGAGCATCCGGTGGATCCGCCGAAGGCGAAGGAGTGACCTTCAGCCAGCCTTGGGCTGCTGCTTCGGCGGCGAGCGATTCGACCACGGACCAGAGCTCCGGCGATGCAGTTTTGATCCCGCGGTTGCGTTCGAGCACTTGTTCGAGGCTGACGCCGTATTCGATCCAGCTCCCGCCGCCGTTGGCGTGGTTCTGCAGGAGCGGCAGCAGCCGGTCCATGGCGTTGGCAAAGACGGCTTCCGGGGTGACGGCGTCCTCGAACTCGTGCCAGAGCGATTGGAAGGAATCGCCGGTCGCAAGCGGAAGGAGTCCGAAGATCCGCCCTGCCGCCGCGAGTTCCCGCTCCTTCTTGTCGCCCTGTTCGCCGTAGCAAAACGTATCGCCGGCATCGACCTCCACCAGATCGTGGAGGATCAGCATTTTCAGCACCCGCAGGGCGTCGAGGGCGGGGTTGACCACCGGGATCAGGGTCATGGCCATCAGGGCGAGGCTCCAGCTGTGCTCCGCCGAGTTCTCTTTGCGCACCAGACCGACGGGACTCGTGCGGCGCTCGACCGCCTTGAGCTTGTCGCTTTCCAGGATGAAGCGGAGCGAGGCGGAAATCATGCCCGAGGGTTCCCGGGGTCCCGGGGGACGGCGAGCGAAAATCCTCCGCAGCCCTGCGTGAGATTCCTGAATCCAATCCCGGGCTTAAGGCGAACCTTCTCACAGAGGCGTCTTGGATGCCTCTATTCCGATGCCTTCCTACACCCGCCAATTTCCCGTCAGCCGTCTGTCCCGTGTGGTTTCCGCGGTGGCCGGGGTGTGCTTGCCGGCGAAACAACGGGCGCCATGGCGGGTCCGCCTGGTCCGCCGGTTGGGATCGTCCGCCGGGAAAAGTCTCCAATTGCAATCCGTGGATTCCGATCTAAAACGCAGCGTGCCCGAAACCGGAGCAACCTCATCCGCAGCTCCCGCCCTGCTTAACGCAGTGGCCAAGGGAGACGCGCGGGCGATGAGGGAATGCATCGAAGCCCATGGGCCGCTGGTCTGGGGCATCGTGCGGCGCAGGGTGAAGGATCACTTCGCTGCCGAGGATCTGGTGCAGGAGATTTTCACGGAGGTCTGGAAAAGCTCCGGCCGCTACGATCCGGCGATTGCCAGCGAAGCAGGCTTCATCTCGATGATCGCGCGCCGCCGGGCGATCGATTGGCTTCGTCGCCAGCAGCGCCTTCCGGAGATGGAAAGCTTGCCGGAGAAATCCGAGATTCCCGCCGAGGTCAGCGTGCCGGGTCTCGGGATGGATCGCGATACCCTGTGGGCCGCATTGAAGCGGTTGCCGGATGAAACCCGTCGTTTGTTCGTGTTGCATTTCGAAAAAGGGATGACCCACGGCGAGATCGCCGACCTCACCGGGCAGCCGCTTGGCAGCGTGAAAACCCGCCTTCGCCGCGGTCTGATCGAAGCGCGCGCCTTGTTGCAGCGCGACTCGGGCGGCGGCATGAACCTCAACCCCGATTCATTGTCATGAGCCGGGAAGAACTGCTTTTGCGCTTCGAGGAACTGGACGCCGGGCGCGTGCTGGGCGATCTGGATGCCGAGGAGTCGGCCGAGTGGTCGGAGCTCTCGGGGCAGCTCGGCGTGTCCGGGGATTCATCGCTGGAGTTGCTAGCCGCTGAGTTTGAAGCCGCGCTCTCCCGGGAGTCCGCCCCTGCGATGCCGCCGGGTCTCGCAGATCGGCTTTCCCCGGTGGTCGAGATGCCTGCGAAGCCAGTGACGGCGTTGCCGGAGAAATCCAAGGTCGTGATCGGTCCATGGCTCGGTTGGGCCGCAGCGGCTTGCTTGCTCGGCCTGTTAGTTTTCCGGGGTGGTGAGTCGGGCAACGCGGTCGTGACTGCAGATGCCCGCCGCGACGCCTTGCTCCAGCAGGAAGCGGGTCTCAAGAGCCTTCCCTTCGCGGGCACCACCGGTGACTTCGCGAAAGCGGGCGGCGAGGTGGTGTGGAGCGACGGGAAGCAGGAAGGGTACATGACCCTCAGCGGCATTCCGGCGAATGATCCCGGCCAGTACCAGTATCAGCTGTGGATTGTTGATCCTAACCGCGACACGCTGCCGGTGGACGGTGGCGTGTTCGACATCCCTGCGGGTCAGGACAAAGTCGTGATTCCGATCGATTCGAAGCTCGCCGTGTTGAAGCCGGCGGCCTTCGTCATCACCCGGGAGAAGCCGGGTGGCGTCGTCAAGTCCGCCCAAGAGGTGGTGGTGGCGATTGCGAAGCTGTGAGGTGGAGTGCTGCGGCACGAAGCAGCTTTCGCTTGGTGCGCGGTCGCTTCGTTCGACTGGCCACGGATTGGCTTGGAGGATGATCCGCGGGCCTTGGGGTGTTTCGGAGATCCCCCCGAGCCAAAGCGACGTCGTGGCGTCGCACTCCATGTCTGAATCTTCCGTCGTTTGGGGGATGGGAGACACATATCTCGGTTCAAATCCAAGAATCGAAAGAATCTCAAAATAGATGAATCCGAAATCCGGACTTCGTCGAACTCTCAGTTTGTAGCCGCTGATGGCTTTCAACTAAACCAACTACACAAGTAACCATGAAAAAATTGTTCCGTTCCGTCTTCGCCCTTTTCGCCATGACTTCCTTCGCGGTCGCCGCCGACAAGAAGGACATCGTCGATACCGCCGTGGATGCGGGCTCCTTCAAGACCTTGGTCGCCGCCGTGAAGGCTGCGGGCTTGGTGGATACCTTGAAGGGCGAAGGTCCGTTCACCGTCTTCGCCCCGACCGACGAGGCCTTCGCCAAGCTGCCGAAGGGCACGGTCGAAGATCTTCTGAAGCCGGAAAACAAGGATAAGCTGGTCGACATTCTCACTTATCATGTCGTCAGCGGCAAGGTGATGTCGACGGCGGCCGTGAAGCTCGACAAGGCGACTGCGGTGAACAAGAAGGATATCAAGCTCGCCGTGAAGGACGGCAAGCTGACTCTCAACGACAGCGCAAAAGTTGCAACGGCCGACATCGAAGCCAGCAATGGCGTCATCCACGTCATCGACACCGTGATCTTGCCACCCGCCAAGTAAGGGATCGCAAGTTTTATTCAACTAACTCCGGCTCGCGGGGCCGCTCTTAACGGAGCGGTTCCGGAGTGCCGGAGTTTTTTTCGTCGCGGCGACGAGCGGCTCAGGGATGCCCGAGCACCCAGGAGATGTGCGGCGTGTAGAAGTCCGGCTCTAACAGGAACGAGTCGTGGCCCTTGTCGGAATGAACGGTGAGGTGCATCACGTTGACCTTGGCCTGCTCGAGGTGCTTGACGAGTTCGGTCTGCTCTTCGGGGTAGAAGCAGAAGTCGGAGTCGATCGAGAACACGAGCCACTTCTGGCCGGCCTCGGCGCAGCGGGAGAAAAGGTCTTCAGGGGTCTCGGCATCGCCCTCGAGGGCGCCGTCGAAGCGCGACCACATGTCGATGATCCGCAGGTAGGTGTTCGCGTCGAAGCGCTTGGTGAACTTTTTCCCCTGATGGAGCATGTAGCTCTGGAACTGGTCGCGGACGCGGTACCAGGCGAGGATGTCGTCGGGCTGCACCACGTCCTGGCGGGCGCGGCGCTCGATGGCATCAAGGTGGACGAAAGTCTTGTGCGAGATCATCCGGGCGAGCGCGAGTCCGTAGAGCGGGCCGGAGCCGTCGTAGTAATCGCCGCCGTTGAAATGCGGATCGTTCTCGATGGCGAGGATCTGCTCGAACAGGATCAGCCGGTTGAGGACGGTGGTCTTGTAACCGGCGGCGATGGAGATGACGTGCTTGACCCGGTCCGGGAAGCGGGTGGCGAAGGTCAGCGCGATCAGCCCGCCAACCGAGGCACCGACGACCGCGTGGAGCTTGCCGATGCCGAGGTGGTCCAGCAGTTGCGACTGGAGCTGGGCCTGGTCCGCCGCGGTGACGTGGGGGAAGGACGAACCGTAGGCCTTCCCGGTCGCCGGGTTGACCGAGGCCGGGCCGGTCGAGCCGTAGCAGCCGCCGAGGTAGTTGGCGGAGAGGATGAAATACTTCGAGGTGTCGAGCGCCTTGCCCACGCCGATGATGTCGTTCCACCAGCCGTCCTGCATTTCCGGTTGCCAGAGGTCGCCGGTGCCGGGGATGGCCGGGGTGAGGCCGCAGGCGTGGTGGGAGCCGGAGAGGGCGTGGAAGAGGAGGATGGCGTTGCTGCCGTCCGCATTCAGCGTGCCCCAAGCCTCGTAGGCCAGCGTGGCGGCGGGCAATTCGCCGCCTTCACGGAGGCGGATCGGCCCGTCGTTGAGGGTGAAAAACTGGGTCTCGGTGTCTGCCACGGCGGGGCGGGTCTAAGGCCGGGCCGGGGAAATGGCCAGCCGAATCAAGGGCATGTAGCGGCGAGGCGATGAACGCCGGTGACTGCAAATGAAGTCACGGGCGGGATGGATTCACCTTCGAGCTGAAGCGGGCCTCGGGGTGGCTTCATTACAAAGTGCGGCGGTCATGGATTATGGGCCCATCCACAACCTCAACGCCTCCTTCATCCACACCGGCTGGGCATGCGACGACGCCATGTGGGTGCCGAAGTAGTAGCCGGTGATGTGGAAGAAGATCGGGCCGGCGAAGAGGAGGGAGTCGAGGCGGTCGAGCACGCCGCCGTGGCCGGGGATGCCGCGGCCCCAGTCCTTGGCGCCGAGCGAGCGCTTGACGGCGGACATGACCAGCCCGCCGAAGAAGCCGGCGGCGACCAGCAGGGCGGACATCGCGGCGGCGGCGAGCGGCGGGAAGGGTGTGGCCCACCACAGGCCGGTGCCGATCAAGGTGGCGGCGGCCCCGCCGTAAAGCAGGCCTTCGCGGGTCTTGGACGGGCTGACTTTGGGGGCGATCTTGGTTTTTCCGAAGAGCTTGCCGAAGACATACTGCATCACGTCGCTGATCTGGGTGACCAGCACCACGAAGAACAACAGCTTCGCATTCTGCCCTTCGTAGCCGGGAATTGGCAGGTAAAGCAGCATCGGCAGGTGGCTGAGGAAATAGATGCAGGTCAGCACGCCCCACTGGATGCGCGAGGTCCGTTCCAGGAAGCGGTCGGTGTCGCCGGCCAGCGCGCTGCGGATCGGGATGAAGACGAAGGCATAGACCGGGATCCAAATCAGGTACATCCCGTACCACGGGGCCCAGGCGAAGAGGTAGTGGAGAGGCAGGATCAGGAAAAAGACCCAGGTCAGCGTGCGATGATCGCCGCGCGGGGTGGGGGAGAGCGTGATGAATTCGCGCAGGGCGAGGAAGGAGAGCAGCGTGTAAAAGCCGAAGACCCCGCCGCGGCCGAGGACCATCGAGGAGGAGAAGATCAGCATCATCCACCACCACGCGGTGACCCGCTGGCGGAGGTTGACCAGGACGGGGGTCTCGCCGCTTTTGCGGATCAGCAGGCGGGTGACGATGCTGGCGATCAGCAACACGGCGACCACGCCGCCGACGAGATAGAGCATTTCAGGATCCTTCATCGGGAAGCGGGGTGAGGTTGCCATGGGAGAGGTGGAGCACGGCGTCGCGGGCGCGCTCAAGGAAGGCGGCTTTGGTTTCGCCGTCGGCCGGTGCGGCGAGGGGATGGCCGAATACCGCCTGGCCCATCAGCGGCAGCGGGAGCAGTTCGCCCTTGGGCAGTATTCGGCTGAGGTTTTCGAGGAAGACCGGGATGAGGATCAGGTCGGGGCGCTGCGAGATCAGGTGGTGGAGGCCGGGCTTGAAGGGGCCGATTTCACCGCTGTCGCTGCGGGTGCCCTCGGGGAAGACGATCAGGTCCGCGCCGCTGTCGAGCGCGGCGAGCATTTTCCCCAGCGGGTCTTCGGCGCGCATCCGGGCGAGGTCGCGCGGGATCAGCACGGCTTTGAAAATGCGGGTCGACAGCCACCGTCGTAGCGGTCCCTTCTCCCAATATTCCGCGGCGGCGACCGGCCGGGTCGAGGCACGCTGGAGGGCGGGCAGCGCGGCCCAGATGACCATGAAGTCGAGGTGCGATGAGTGGTTGGCGAAATAGACGCGGCGCTGGCCGTCTTCCGGCAGGTCGTGCAGTAGCCGGACGCCGGTAGCCAAGCGGACGAGGAAGGCGAGGATCGCGGAGGTCATGGTGCCGCCTCTTTCAGTTTCGCGGCGAGCCGGAGCAGGCGGCGGACAAGGGTGATCCCGGTGCCGGCGGCGATGGCGATCAAGGCGATCTTCATGACCTGGCCGTTGCCATGCCACAGCGGTTCCGCCGCGGTGAGCAGGGCGGCGACGGTGAGGCAGGCCATGCGCTGCTGCTTGGCGAAGGGGCCGCAGATATCCTGGACGCCGGTCAAGGTGGCGCCGACCGCGCGGACGTAGGCGGTCATCAGGGCGGCCCAACCGGCGAGCGCACCAACCCAAGGCAGGCCGACCGCCCAGCCGGCGCAGACTAACAGGAGTGGGTCGGCGATGCGGTCGGGGACCTCGTTCCACAGCTCGCCGGTGGGGCTTTTCTTGCCGCCTTCGACTGCGACCATGCCGTCCATCAGGTTGCAGATGAGCCGGGCCTGGATGCCCAGCGCACCGGCGATCCAGCCGGCGGTCCATTCGATGGCTCCGCGTCCGGCGGCGACAAAGGCGAGCCCGCCGAGACCCGCGGCGACCACACTGAGGGCGGAAATCTGGTTCGGGGTGATGCCGGACTTGGAGAGGGTCGCGGCGAGTGTCCGCGCCCATTCGGTCGAGCGGACTTTCAGCGGCCTGCGGGACGGTTCGTCTTCCACGGATGAATCGTGACAAGTCGCGGGGGCTCAGGCAAGGGCGACCGAGATTGAAGGTGGAATCGCCCCGGGCGGAGTGTCGCCTTGAAGGCGACATGACGATGGACGGGCGACCGCCGGTCGCGTGGAGGACGGGCGGCTGGAAGCCGCTCGTCCGTTGCCATGTCGCTTTGAAAGCGACACTCCAATCGGCGAAAAGCGACGCTCCAATCGGCGGAAAGCGACACTCCCATCTTCGAAAAGCGCCACTCCCAACGAATTTGCCGGATCTCTTGCGGTGGGTCGCTTCTGCCGTTAGAAGAAGGCCCATGACCGTCGGCATCCTCGCCAACACGCAGAAAGCGGGTGCCCGAATCGCCCTCGACCGGCTGGCCGGTGCTTTGGCCGCCCGCGGGATCCCGACGCATCTCGAAAGCGAAGCCGCCGCACTGTGCGGGCTGCAGGGCGGGCTGGACGGGCCGGAACTCGCGGCCGCCAGCGATGTGATCGCGGTGTTGGGCGGGGACGGCACGATGCTCAACGCCGTGGCCAAGCTCGGCGCGACCGACAAGCCGGTGGCCGGGATCAACATCGGAACGCTGGGATTTCTCACGAGCTGCACCGACGACGAGGTGGAGAAATTCGCCGATGCAGTGCTTTCCGGAGACTACACGACCAGCCGCCGCACCCTGCTGGCCGCAAAGGTCAAATGCGTCGATGGCACGGAGATGGACTTTCTGGCGCTGAACGAAGTCGTGCTCGCCCGCGGCCAGACTGGCCGCTTGGTATCGCTTTCCGCCTATGTCGATGGCGACCTGCTCAACAACTACCGCGCTGATGGCTTGATCGTCGCGACCCCGACCGGCTCGACGGCCTATTCGCTATCTGCCGGCGGTCCGCTGATCAGCCCATCGGCGGCGGCTTTCGTCATCACGCCGATCTGCCCGCACACCCTGAGCCAGCGTTCGTTGATCGTGGGCGATGACAGCCTGATCGAGCTGGCCCCGGAAAATGCCGACGAGGCGCCGATGCTGTTCACGGTCGACGGCCGCGACTGCGTGTCGATCCACCACGGCGACCGGATCGAAGTGCGGAAGGCGGGACAGGTGCTCAATCTGCTGCGGCTGCCAGGCCATTCCTTCTACGAGGCGCTGCGGCAGAAGCTGAACTGGCGGGGCGGCTGAGGGCGGGATGATCCGCTCTCCGGTGCACGGATCCGTTTTGCCGCGAGGGGTGCTTCTTTTGCGAAGTGCGGCGGTCATGGACGGTCGCTACCGGGGAAGTTGCTGTCGTTGAGGCAGATTCTCCGGTTTTTGCCGACTTTTCGGCGGTCTGCATGAATGGCGTTGCCGGATTGAACCGCATCGGTTGCACTCCGCGCATGCGCTACGACGCCATCGATCCCCAGCTCTTCATCCGCAACCGCGAAAAACTCCGCGCCCTGCTGCCGCCTGATAGCATCGTCATCGTGCTGGCCAACGACATTTATCCGACCAACGCGGACGGGACGATGGCCTTCAAGCAGAACGCCGACCTTTTCTATCTGACCGGCGTCGATCAGGAGGAAACCGTGCTGGTGCTGATGCCCGACGCGAAGGATCCGAAGGAGCGCGAGATGCTGTTCGTGAAGGAAACCAGCGAGCACATTGCGGTCTGGGAGGGCGAGAAATTGACCAAGGACCAGGCCAAGGCCGGGACCGGGATCGAGCGGATCGAGTGGAGTCACACGTTCGAAAGTTGGATTCACCGGTTGGTCCCGCAGGCAGACCGGGTCTTCTTGACGACGAACGAGCACCTGCGCGCCGCGGCCGTGGTGGAAACCGCGAACGACCGCTTCATCAAGAAGTGCCAGGCCCGCTATCCGCTGCACCGCTACGAGCGTCTCGCACCGCTGATGCATCGTCTGCGCATGATGAAGGATCCGGTCGAAATCGATATCATGCAGAAGGCCTGCAATATCACTGAAGCAGGCTTCCGCCGTCTTCTCGGCTTCGTCAAGCCGGGCGTCGGCGAATGGGAAGTTGAGGCCGAGTTGTTGCACGAGTTCGTCCGTCGCGGCTCGCGCGGCTTCGCGTACGGCCCGATCATCGGCAGCGGGAAAAACGCCTGCGTGCTGCACTACGTCGAGAACGACAAGATCTGCCAGGATGGCGAAATGCTGCTGCTCGACGTGGCGGCGGAGTATGCCGGCTGGGCGTCCGACCTGACCCGCACGATTCCGGTCAATGGCCGTTTCAGCCCGCGCCAGCGGGATGTTTACAATGCCGTGCTGAGCGTCTTCCGCGGAGCCAACGAGATCCTGCGCCCCGGCAACACGCCGCTGGAATACCAGAAGCAGGTGATCGAGCTGATGGAAGCCGAACTGGTGAACCTTGGCCTGATCAGCGCGAAGGATGCGAAGGAGCAGGGGCCTGACAAGGCGCTGGTGAAGAAGTACTTCATGCATGGTACCTCGCACCACATGGGGCTCGATGTCCACGACGTCGCCCCGCCGCACGAGCCCTTCGCGGAAGGCATGGTCTTCACCATCGAGCCCGGCATTTACATCCGCGAGGAAGGTCTCGGAGTGAGGCTCGAGAACGACGTGGTGATCGGCAAGACCTCGAACTTCGACCTGATGGGGAACATCCCGATCGAGGTCGAGGAGATCGAGGAGTTGATGAACAAGTAGGGCTTCCCCGGGACCGCGTGCCACTGGCTCGCATCCCCTATCGCAGACGATGAGGAAGGGCGGGCGGCCTTCGTCGAGCGGGAGGAGATGGATGTAGCGCTCTCCCTGTTTGTGGGCGCGTTCGAGGGCCTAGTCCCAAGTGGCGGAGCCGCGCTGGCCGTGGCTTGAAGAAACGGGCGAGCCGCCCGTGCCCCCCTTTCGACTCACTCGTATTTCCACTTCATCACCCAAGGGTCGCCGGTTTCCTTTTGCACGGCCTTGAGGCGCTGCTTCATGCTTTCGAACCGCCCGGCGTGAACCGGGTCGGCGGCGAGGTTGACCGACTCGGCGGGATCGCTTTCCAGATCGAAGAGCTCGAAGGGCGGGCGCTGGATGTAGGAGCCGACGGTGCGTTTGCCGTATGGCGCGTCCTTGCCTTTCCGGAACTGGGTCTGCCACGTGGAAGCGGCCCAGAGGTCGGTGGCGAAGGGGTAGGGGAGCGGCGCGGCGAGGTTCCAGATCAGCTTGTAACGGCGATCGCGGATGGCGCGCATGGGGTAATACATCTGGATCTCGTGGAAGGTATGCGAAGCCATCAGCTCGTCCCAGCCTGCGCCGTGTTCCTTGCCTAACAGGGCGAACCAGGAGCGGCCGTGGTAGGCCGCGAAGTTCGGCCCGGAGTTCTCGCCGACGCCGGGCTTCGCGACCGGCAGGGCTTTCAAGGGACCACGCGTGGTGGCGTCGTAGCCCCCGGCGGCAGCGAGCAGCGAGGGCGTGATGTCGGCGTGGGAGATCATCGCGTCGTTGGCGGTTCCTCCTGCGACTCCCGGCGCGCGGACGACGAAGGGGACATGCAGGCCGGCTTCGTAAACGGTGGTCTTGGCACCGGGGAAAGCCATGCCGTGGTCGGCGGTGAAGACGATGAGCGTGTTGTCATACTGGCCGGCTTCCTTGAGCGCGGCGACGAGGGCGCCGAGGGCTTTGTCGGTGCGGGTGACGCTTTGATAATACTGCGCGAGCTCGCCGCGGCATTCCGGCGTGTCGGGGAGAAAGGCGGGAACGGGAAGCACCGCGGGATCATAAGGGACTTCCGGCGTGCCGGGGTATTCCTTGCCTTGTGGCGGGTTGCCAAAGCGGTTCGGCTTGAGGGTCTCCGGGGCGGTGGACTCGACGTCGCCGCTGCGGTGGGGATCGGTGGTCCAGAAGCAGAGGAAGAAGGGATCGCTCGTCTTATCGGCAAAGAGCGGCTTGCAGGCATCGACCCACTTCGGCGTGTTATGGTTGCCGCCGGGAGTCTTCAGATACTGATCGAAGCGATAGACGGACTCGGGCGCGACGTGGAGCTTGCCGATGTGAGCGGTGCGGTAGCTGAGGGACTTCAGTTGTATCGGCAGGCTGAGAGCCGCGCAACTCGCGAAGGTCTCGAACTTATGGTAGTCGTGAGTGTGGCCGAACTGGCCGTTGGCGTGGTTGTGCAGGCCGGTGAGGATGACGGAGCGGCTGGCCGAGCAGGAGGCGGTGGTGGCATAGGCGCGGGTGAAGCGGGTGCCGTCCCGCGCGAGGGCGTCGAGGTGCGGCGTCTGGATGAGCGGCGAACCGTAGCAGCCGGCGATCGGACTTTGGTCGTCGGTGACGAAGAGCACGATGTTCGGCTTGGCGGCCGCAAGGGAGCCGAGGCAGGCGAATGCGGCGAGCAGCCGGGGGACGGGGAGCAGGTTCATGAAATTCGTGGGAACGGGGTAAATTGCCGAGGCGGGGGATCGTTACGCAGCATCGGCACGACCGGCTTTCAGCGGTTCCAAAACGGGTGCGCAATGGAAGCACGCAAATCCCAGGGTTTCGGGCGTGACTTGACAACACTAACGGATGGGTCTCCGGTTAATGAGGTGTATTTCCAACGATTCATGCGAGTCCTGCAATCTAACCTGAATAAGATCTCGGGCGGCTTCGCGCTGCTCTTGCCCCTGCTTGCGGCGGCCTCGCTGATGGCCGGCGTCGTGCTGATCCAGCCCGCCGACCTTGCTGCCCCGCGCCGCGAACTGGTCGGCAAGGCCCTGGCGTTCTTCGAGGAGAATCCGAAGGTCCCGTACTTGGAAGGAGGTGCCGATGTCACGGGCATGGACTGCTCCGGTGCCGTGGTCCGGCTGCTCAAGTTGGTGGACATCGTGCCGCCGCGCAGCTCGCATGGGCAGTATGAATGGCTCCGGAAATCCGGTCGGCTGACAGTCGTTCCGGCGACCGCGCGGACACCGGACAATCCCGTCTTCCGCACCTTGATGCCCGGCGATCTGATCTTCTGGGCGCACGACAAGCCCGAGGAAGAATTCCGGGTTTCCCACGTTCACATGTATCTCGGCGAGGAGAAGGACGGCCACGCCGTGATGATCGGTTCGAGCGACGGCCGGAGCTATCGTGGAAAAAAGATTCGTGGATTTGGAATCGTGGATTATCGTGTTCCAAAGGACGGATCTTCGACTCGCATCGTGGCCTTCGGGTCACCGCTACCCGCTCCTGCGGCAGAACCGCAGGATGGGGTGACCACCCCTTCGTCCGCCCTCCCGAAACCCAACCCATAGGAACCCCCGGTCATGCTCCGCTACGCACTCATTTTCATCATCGTGGCGATCATCGCCGCCGTGCTCGGCTTCAGCTACCTAGCCGATACCTCCGCGATGATCGCGAAGGTCTGCTTCGTCATCTTCCTGATCCTCGCGCTGGTCTCGTTCCTCAAAAAGAACTGAGTCCTTGCTGGAGAACGTCAGTAGCTGGACTGCCCGCCCGATTCCGGGGTGTGGCGGCGGAGTTTCTTGATTTTCACGAAGCCGGGGGCTTGGATTTTACACCATGAAGAAAGCCGCCATCGTGAGCGTCGTCCTGATCGCCGGGCTGTTGTTGACCAATCCCGACGAGGAGGATTTCCGCAACCACGTCCGCGAGCGACAAGGTCTTGCCGGTTCCTTGGGGATGGCCGCGGCGGAACTGCTCGGCGGCGGGATCAGGCGCGAGAATTACGGGGTGGCCAGCCGCTTCTACCTCGGCGGCGACGGCCTGCTGCCGCGCGAGGACCTGGCATGGGGATGCGTCGGGAAAATCTGGGAGATCAAGAAGTAGTCCAGGCCGATCGCGGTCCTTGCCGTGCCGGACCGGTGCCGACATGATCGCACTCATGATCTTCCGCATCGCCTGCGCGATCCTCGCCGTGACGGCTCCGCTCGCGGCCCGGCCGAATGTCATCTTGATTTACCTCGATGACAGCGGCTACGGGGACTACTCGCACACCGGCAACCCGGTGATCGAAACGCCTAACATTTCGAAACTCGCGGCCGGTGGTGCGAACTTCACGCAGGCCTATGTCACCTCACCGGCGTGCAGTGCTTCGCGCTATTCCTTGCTCACGGGCCGCTATCCGGGGCACTCGGGCTTCGGCATTTGGGTGATCGGCCCCGACAGCAAGCCGCATCTCCGGACTTCCGAAACCACTCTGGCGGAGGGTCTGAAGGCACAAGGCTACGCAACCGGCATCTTCGGCAAGTGGCACCTCGGAAATCCGAACGCGAACAACGGCATGACGCCCGAGGCTCTGCCGCTGGCCCACGGCTTCGATACCTGGACCGGCACCAATGTCTCGCATGACTACGAAGTTTCCCTGTTGTTGAAGTCCGATCCCGCGGGAACACAGCCGGTGCCGGGCTACTCGATTCTCGCCCGCAATCTGCCGTCGGACATCACGGCCTCGACTTCTCTAACAAACCGCTACACGGAAGCCGCGGTCGAATTCATTGCGGCGAACCGGGAGCGACCGTTCTTCGCCTACATCGCGCACAACCAGCCGCATCTCGGGCTGTTCGCCAGCGAGGCCTTCCGCGGCAAGTCCCGGCGCGGACTACTGGGCGACGTGATGGCGGAGATCGACGACGCGGTGGGGCGGGTCGTGAAGGCGCTCGAAGACAACGGTGTGGCGAAGAACACGCTGCTGATCTTTTCCTCCGACAACGGCCCGTGGATCCGCTTCGAGAACGAGGCGAGCACCAAGTATGGGGAGGCTCGGCTGCATGTCGGCTACGCCCAGCCATTCCGCGATGGCAAGGGCTCGAACTGGGAAGGCGGCCACCGGGTGCCGGGAATCTTCCATTGGCCCGGAGTGATCGAGCCGCAGCGCCAGCTCGAGCCGGCGAGCACGCTCGACGTGCTGCCGACGGTGTTCGCACTCTGCGGCGCGGAGGTGCCGAAGGGTCTCGATGGCCGCGACATCCGGCCGCTGCTGGTGCCCGGCCGTTTCAAGGGCGAGGTCAAGCCCTTCGAACTCGCCTATTCCGGCGCGGACAACCTGCCGAATGCCTTTCGCGAGGGTCCGTGGAAGCTTCACGTGAAACTCATCAGCCAGACCGGAAGCAACCACGGCTTCGCGGCATCGCGGGAGAAACCGCTGCTTTTCAACGTCGAGGAAGATCTTGGCGAACGCATCGACCGCGCCGCGGAACAGCCGGAGATGGTCGCGCGGTTGTTAGGGAAGCTGGATGCGGTCACTGGATCCTTTAATCCGTCTGCCTCGGATTGAGGCGAAGTTCTCCCGTAGGAGCTGGCCTTATGAAGTATATAGTCCCGGCTTCAGCCGGACGCATGGTCCCTTGACTCTCGCTTCGCCAGTTTAGCCCGCATCGCCCGTGCTGCGTCCGGCTGAAGCCGGGACTACTTGCCACACGATTCCGCATCGCCGGTGTCGGGCGACGCCGAGGTCGGCCCGCGAGATCCGCTCTCTTGACATCCCTCGCCTTGTCTGCAAATTCCGCGCCGTGCCCGCGATCCATCGCAATGTTCTCCGTCTCGTCGTCCGCGCCATTTGGCGTGCGGGCGCGTTCGGAGCATGATGGCACCCTGCCACCTCCGGACGCGGCCCACGGCCACCCGGAGGATCGATGAATCCCATCCGCTGGCCCGCCGTTTCCGGATTCCCCTGATCCGATGAAACCACCCGATCCACCCGACCCGCGCGGCACCTTGTTGATGCTGCTTTCCGTGCTGCTGTTCGCCGCGAACACGCTGCTGCTGCGCGCCCTCAGCCTGCACCTCCCGCAGGCCGACGGATGGATGGCGCTGCTCTACCGCGGCGTCATCGGGATGGGCATGGTCGTCGCGCTCTACGGCTTCGGCCGCGGCTTCTCGATGCGGGCCTTGCTCGGCAGCAAGCTGGTCGTCCTACGCGGGGTGATCGGCGCCTTCAGCACCGCGGCGTTCTACCTTTCCATCGCGCAGCTCGGGGCCTCGCGGGCGGTCGTGCTCAGCCTGACCTATCCGATTTTCGCGACCCTCATCGCCGCCATCTGGCTGAAAGAACGGGCCTCGCGGGCCGCCTTGCTGTGGATGTTCGCCGGTTTCGCGGGGCTGGTGCTGTTCCTCGGCGGCGCGGTCTCCCGCGACTTCTCCGGCTGGGACATGGTGGCGCTGGCCGGGGCCGTCGGCGCAGGGATCGTGGTGGTGATGATCCGCAAGCTCCGCGCGACCGAGCACGCCGGAACGATCTACGGTTCGCTCTGTTTGTTCTGCATCCTGCTCGCCCTTCCGATGAGCGGCGCGAAAGCGATCGCCCTCCCCGGCTTCGGCCACGGCGCGCTGGTTGCCGCCGCGGCGATCGTCGGAGTGTCCCAACTCGTCATGACGAATGCCTACCGCACCCTGCCGGTCTCCCGCGGTTCGTCGATTCAGATGCTGCTACCGCTGGTCACCGCCGCCGGGGCCTGGTTCCTGTTCGACGAGCGCTTCACCGCGCCCGAGTTCGCCGGTGCCGCGCTGACCCTCTTCGCCACCTGGCGCGTCGCCGCGTCGCGATGAAGAAGGGGTCAGGGGCCGGGATTCAGGGGTCAGGGAGAAATTCGATCTCACACCCCGGCCTCTGGTCCTTGGCCTCCGACCCCTCTTCCCGCCAGGGCTCCTCCGTTAGGGAGAGTGCCGGGTCGTTTGAGGGGAAAATTAATCGAGGGACCAGGATGGATGGGATGGATAGGATAAGAATGAGGTAAGATTCTGTTCAACGGGTTCAAAATATCCCATCCATCCTATCCATCCTGGTCCAATTTCGGCCTTTGGTTCCGGATTGGTCCCTAATGGAGGAGACCTGCTCTTCCCCCTCAAATTCCCGATTTGCCAAAACCATGAACCCCGCTAGCGTCCGCCCCTTTCCCATGAGCCACGTCCTTTCCACCTACGCCCGTTTTCCCGTCACGCTGGTCCGCGGCGAGGGCACCCGCGTGTGGGATGATGCCGGAAAATCCTACCTCGATTTCTGCACCGGCATCGCCGTCTGTGCGCTTGGCCACTGCCCGCAGCGGCTGGTGAATGTCATCCGCGAGCAAGCCGGCACCTTGATGCATGTCTCGAACCTCTACGGCATCCCGCAGCAGGAAGAACTCGCGCGGGTCATCGTGGAAGACCATGTGAAGATCCCCGGCAAGGTCTTCTTTTCGAACTCCGGCGCGGAGGCGAACGACGGGCTGATCAAGACCGCCCGCAAGTTCGGCCACACCCGGCCCCAGCCCGACGGGTCGCCGCGCTATGAAGTCCTCAGCTTCACCAAATCCTTCCACGGCCGGACGCTCGGCGGCATCAACGCCACCGGTCAGGACAAGGTGAAGGAGGGCTTCGACCCGCTGCTTCCCGGCTTCCGCCACCTGCCTTTCAACGACCTGGCCGCGCTCGAAGCCGGCATCTCGCCGATCACCGCCGCGATCTTGTTAGAGCCGGTGCAGGGCGAAGGCGGCGTCAACGTCGCCACGCCGGAGTTCCTGCGCGGCGTCGCCGCGCTGTGCAAGAAGCACGACCTTCTGCTGTTGCTCGACGAGGTGCAGGTCGGCTTCGGCCGCTGCGGTCCGACGATGGCCTGGCGGGCGATCGCGCCCGAGCTGGAGCCCGACGCGATCTCGTGGGCCAAGGGCATGGGTGGTGGTTTCCCGATCGGGGCCTTCTGGCTGTCCGACCGCGCCGTCGATGCCTCCGGCAAGTCCCTGTCCTCGCTCATGGGCCCCGGCTCGCACGGCACCACCTACGGCGGCAATCCGCTCGCCTGCGCGGCCTCGCTGGCCGTGCTTGCGGAGGTGACCGAGCTGAACCTCGAAGCCAACGTTCTCCGCCAGGAACAGCGGATCCGCGAGACCATCGCGTCGTGGCAACTGCCCGCCATCACCGAAGTCCGCGGCCTCGGCCTGCTGTTAGGCATCGGCCTCGACGTGACGAAGTTCACCGTTCCCGAAGGCAAGCTCCCCGCCGCCTTTATCTGCGGCAAGCTCCTCGAAGCCGGCCTCCTCGTCCCCCCCGCCGGCCCCGAAACCATCCGCCTCCTGCCACCTCTCAACGTCTCTGACGCCGAAGTGGACGAAGCCCTCACGATCTTCCACGCCACCCTCTCTTCACTGATCACCCCCCTTCGCTAAAGCTACGGAGGGCAAGCTGATCCCTTGGCATTTGGCACTTTTATCACTTGGCACTTTCCCATGAACCATCTCCTTTCCATCGAAGAACTCACCGCCGCGCAGATCACCGAGCTGCTCGACGATGCCGCGCGCTTGAAAGCCGAGCGCGGCAACCACGCGTCGCAGCCGCTGGCCGGGCAGACGTGGGCGATGATCTTCACCAAATCGTCCACCCGCACCCGCGTGTCGTTCGAAGTCGGCATCCGCGAGCTCGGCGGCTTCCCGATGTTCCTTTCGAAGAACGACATCCAACTCGGCCGCGGCGAGCCGATCAAGGACACCGCCCGGGTGCTCGGCCGGATGGTCCACGGCTGCATCATCCGGACCTTCGCGCAGCAGGACGTGGTGGACTTCGCGGAGTTCTCCGGCATCCCGACGATCAACGCGCTGACCGACGACGAGCATCCTTGCCAGATTCTCGCCGACCTGCTCACCGTGAAGGAAGCGCTCGGCGGCTGGGACGGGAAGAAGATCGCCTTCATCGGCGACGGCTTTTCGAACATGACCATTTCGTGGATGTGGGCGGCGAAGAAGCTCGGCTTCGAACTCGCCGTCGCCGCACCCGCCGCCTACCAGCCGCCCGCTTCGTTCCTCGAGAAGCTCGACGCACCGAACGTGACGGTTACGACGGATCCCGTACTTGCCGCGCAGGGTGCCCACGTGATCAACACCGACGTCTGGCTCTCGATGGGTCAGGAAGGCCAGCAGGAAAAAGAAGAAGCCTTCGGTCCTTTCCAGGTGAATGCCGACCTCGTCGCCCGCGCCGCGCCGGGCCACATCGTGCTCCACTGCCTGCCTGCCTACCGCGGCAAGGAGATCACCGAGGAGGTCTTGGAGAAGCACGCCGACATCATCTTCCAGGAAGCCGAGAATCGCCTCCACGCCCAGAAGGCGATCTTGGTGGCGCTGGCGAAGTAGCGCGACTTTGCAAGTTGCGCGCTTCTCGCGGCCCGCATCCCACCGCGCTTCCGAACCCACCGGAAATGCTTTCGTCATTCTGTCCCCACGAGTCTGGCCTCAATCCTAACAAGGGGACCGGGATGGATAGGATGGATGGGATGAGAAAAGAGGGGCGCGGGCGGCTCGCCCGCAGCACCGATGCTGCGGCATCCTGCCTGATAGTGATCCGAAGCTTTTGCGGGCTCTCTCTTGAATGTCCCTCGGCAAGGACCTGACCCGCAGGCCGGTCGATGTTTTCTACTTCCGTCGGGCTGCCCTGTAGATGAAGCCTGCAATCAGCCCGAAGATTCCGAGTGGGACTGCAATGATCGGCCAGATCAAGGGTCCACCCGTGTCACCGAGGAGAACGGCGCACGCGAAAAACAATAGAATGGGAAGGAGGCACCCGCCCAACCCACATCCGATGAGCGGCGCTGATTGGCCGACTTTTCGAGTCTCAATCGGCGGGGTCTCATCTTGTCCGGGCGGGAGGTAGGGGTTCATTGAAATTTCCCCGGACGTTCACCGCTTCAACCACCCCTCCAGTAAGCTCGGCCAAACCGCGAGATCCCCCTTGTCCGCCACGTTCATGCCGTAGCCGTGGCCGCCTTTTTCGAAGAGGTGCAGGCTGACCGGTACGCCGTTCGCCTTGCAGGCTGATGCGAAGTCGAGGCTGTTGCGGCAGTCGACGCCGTCGTCGAAGGTGCTGAGCAGGAAAACCGGCGGGGTGGCCTTGGTGACCTGCTTCTCGGTGGAGCATTTCTCCATCAGCTCGGGCGCGGGAGTCTTTCCTAACAGATTGGTCCGCGAACCTCCGTGGGCGACCGGGCCCATCGAGATGACAGGGTAGATCAGGATCGAGAAATCCGGCCGGGCGCTGAGCTGGTCGATGGCGTCCTTGCCCTCTTCCGGAAAGGTATCGGCGAAGCGGGTGGTGCAGAGGCTGGCGAGGTGGCCGCCGGCGGAGGAACCCATCACGCCGACCTTGGCGGGATCGACACCCCACTCCTTGGCATTCGCCCGCACCGTGCGGATCGCGCGGCGGGCATCGAGGAAGGGGACGGGAAACTGGTAGCCGAAGTTCGGTTTGCCGACGCGGTATTTCACGACCACGCCGGTGATACCGCGCTCGTTGAGCCACTTCGCGTAGTCGTGGCCTTCGTGGTTCATCGCGAGGATGCCGTAGCCGCCGCCGGGCAGGATCACCACGGCTTGACCGGTGCGCTTGCCTTCGGGGGCGACGTAAACCTGGAACTGCGGGACCTCGATGTCGGTGTAGCGCCAGCCCTCGTTGATCTTCTCGGTGCCGGCTGGCGGGCGCTTGGCACCGGGCGCTTCGCCGGGCCAGAGCGGCTTCCAATCATCGGCGGCGGCAGTGAGGGCGGTCATGAGGCAGAGGGCGGCGAGGGTTTTCATCGTGTGTCCGGATACCGATGGCCGCCGGATCATGTTTCGGCAAGCTCCCAGGACATCGATTGCGTCCGATCTGCGGGCGGCTCTCTCCGGCACGGGGATGGGTTACGTTTTGGCGATGCCGGCCTGAAGGGGAAGCGGGCTTTGAGGGACCGTTCTGCGGACTGAAGTCCGCGGTCCCGGTGGGGATGCTCCGCTTCGTGACCGCTCGGGCCGGTCTGAAGAGATTGTCGGCACGGGAGGAGCGAGGTTGCCCGACCGTCCTCGCTCATGTTGGCAATTCCGGAGCTAACCGAGGAGCCTGAACTCCTCGACCGGCCGGCCTTCTAACAGATGCTCGGTGACGATCCGTTCCAGAACCTCGGGCGTGCAGGAGTGGTACCAGATGCCGTCCGGGTAAACCACCGCGACCGGGCCGCGGAGGCAGACGCGGAGGCAGTCCGCCTTGGTTCGCAGGATAAGGGGTGCGTCTTTGCCGAGGGCGGCGAGGCGTTGCTTGAGGAATTCCCACGAAGCGAGGCCCTGCGCCGGGTCGCAGCACTTCGGCTTGGAGGCATCGGCGCAGAGGAAGATATGGCGTTCCCCGCGGCCGATTCCTGCCGCCCGGGCTGCTGCTTCCAATTCGGCGTCCATCGGGCGGGAGGGATAGCGGGCCCGCGCCTACTGCTGGACCAGGGCGAACTTCAGCTCGGCTTCGGAGGCGACTTCATTGCCGACCATGCAGCGGCAGCGGGTCTGGCCGATGGAGCCGCGGATCTTGATGACCTCCGCCTCGATGTGGAGGGTGTCGCCGGGAAGGACAGGGCGTCGCCATTTCACGCTGTCCGCGCTCATGAAGTAGCCGATCTTGCCGGCGTTCTCGGGCTTGCGGAGCATCAGCACGCTGGAGACCTGCGCCATGGCTTCCAATTGCAGGACGCCGGGCATGATCGGGTGGCCGGGGAAGTGGCCGATGAAGAAGGGCTCGTTGATGGTGACGTTCTTGATCCCGGTGCATTTCGTGTCGCCGACCATGTCGATGATCCGGTCCACCAGCAGGAAGGGGTAGCGGTGGGGGAGGATCTTGAGGATATCGTGGATATTGAGGACGGTCTCGCCGTGGGGCAGGACGAAGGGCGCGGCGAGCGAGCGCATCCGGGCGTATTCGCGCTTGAGGGTGGCGGCCAGCTTGGAGTTCGGGCCGTGGCCGGGCTTGACGGCGATGACGTGGCCGAGGATGCGCTTGCCGGAGAGGATGAGGTCGCCGATGAGGTCGAGCGCCTTGTGGCGGGCGAACTCGTTGTGGAAGCGGAGGGCTTCCTTGCTCATGACTTCGTTGCCGCGGACGACGACGGCGTTCTCGAGCGAGCCGCCTTTGATCAGGCCTTTTTCGAGCAGCGGTTTGACGTCCTCGTAATAGACGAAGGTGCGGGCGGGGGAGATTTCCTTCTCGTAGAGCTCCGGGGTGACTTCGCTGGAGAAATACTGGGTGAAGCGGCCTTCGGGGCCGACGTTGGTGACCGAGACGCGGAAGGTCTTGCAAGGGACGATGGTGATCAGGGTGCCGTCGCCGCTTTCGTGGTGGATCGGCTCGCGAATTTCCCAGATTTTGCGCGGGGCGTCCTGCGGGGCGAGGCCGGCTTTCTTGATCAGCTCGACGAAGGGGCGGGAGGAACCGTCGCCGATCGGCGGCTCGTTGGCGTCCATTTCGATGATCGCATTGTCGACGCCCATGCCAGTGAGGGCGGACAAGACGTGTTCGACGGTGTGGACCTTGACCGAGCCTTCGGCGAGGGTGGTGGCGCGCTCGACGGTTTGCACCTTGTCGGCATCGGCATCGATGAACGGCTGGTCGGCGAGGTCGGTGCGGCGGAACTTGAAGCCGTGGCCGGCGGGCGCGGGCTTCAGGGTGAGCGTGACTTTCGCCCCGGTGTGGAGGGAGGTGCCTTCGAGGGTGGCGGAGGAGGCGAGGGTGTTCTGCACGTCGGCGGACATGCTGGGAGGGGAAAGTTCCAAGTAAGAAGTGCCAAGTGCCAAATGAGAGGCTGTCGGTGATTTCTGCATTGGCACTTGGCACTTTTCACTTGGAACTTCGATCCGTGAGGGCGCTTTGCGATTTCAGGGTGATCGACGAGTCGGACGACTGGATCGTCGTCGACAAGCCGGCACCGCTGGCGGTGCACCCGGCGAACGGGAAGGTGGAGGCGACGCTGTTGAGCGGGCTGCAGGAGCTGCTGATGTATGAGATCGCGAACGGTGCGCGGCTTTCCATCCTGACGCGGCTGGACCGGGAAACGAGCGGGCTGGTGCTGGTGGCGAAGCACGTCGCGGCGGCGCGGCATTTTTCGCGGCAGTTCGAGCGGCGGGAGATTGGGAAGGGATACCTGGCGGTGGTTCACGGCTGGCCGGAATGGGACGAGCGGACGGTGGAGGCGTCGATTGGAAGAACGGGCGGCGAAATTTGGCTGCGGCAGGCGGTGGATCCGGCGGGGCGGGACTGCGTGACGGGTTTCCGGGTGGAGCGGAGATTTTCGAACGCGCTCGGGAATTTTGCAGTGCTGCACTGTTTGCCGGAGACCGGTCGGATGCACCAGATCCGGGTGCATCTTGAGCACGCCGGGCATCCGCTGGTCGGGGACAAGATCTACGGGACCGACGGGCGGGCGTATCTGGAACAGGTGGCGGGCGGACTGTCCGATAAGTGGGTGGCGCGCCTGATTTTGCCGCGACACGCGCTGCACGCCTGCCGGCTGATGGCGGAGTGGGACGGGCGGCGGATGGATTGGCGCTCGGATCTGCCGCCGGATTTGACTCGGTTTTGCGGGCAGTGAAGACTGCTGCATGGCGAGCTTGCAGGAGATTGTGGCGTTTCTAGATGCGGAGCTGAGGATTGCCGAAATCCCGGATTACTCTGGGGCGGTCAATGGCTTGCAATTGGCGAATGGTGGAACGGTGACGAAAGTGGCGGCGGCGGTGGACGCCTCACTGCCGGTGGTTCAGGCCGCGGTGGCGGCTGGCGCGGACCTCCTGGTGGTTCATCACGGGATGTTCTGGCAGGGTGCACAGCCTCTGACGGGCGCGTTTTACCGAAAAATCAAGTCGGCGATGGACGGCGGGCTGGCGATTTATTCCGCGCACCTACCCTTGGACGTGCATCCGGAGATGGGGAACAACATTCTGCTGATGAGAGAGTTAGGTTTCGTTCCAAGCGGGACTTTTTTCGATTGGAAGGGAACCCGGCTCGGCCTGGTCGCCGAGGTGACGATTTCCCGCGACGACCTGCGGCTGGGCCTTTCAGCAGCAGTCGGTGGCTCGGTCCACCTTTGTCCGGGCGGGCCAGCCTTGGTGCGGAAGGTCGGGCTGGTGACCGGCGGAGCGGGATCCGAGGTGGCGCTTTGTGCACGGGAGGGGATCGACACCTTCATTACCGGCGAGGGTCCGCACTGGAGCTACCCTCTGGCCGAGGAGTTGGGTATCAACTTGTTATACGGGGGACACTATGCCACAGAAACCTTCGGCGTGAAGGCGCTGGCCCGGCGGCTCGGTGGGGACTTCGGGCTGCCTTGGACATTCATCGATCATCCAACGGGCCTTTGATTCATGGAGCGTTTGGACAGTTCGTTTTTCTACAGGGACCCCGCCGACGCCGCACGAGCGATCATTGGGGCAACCTTCGGAGTCCATTGGCTGTTCAACATCCTCGTCAAAGCGGGAGGCTCAACCGATAGGGCCGGGCAGAGGAATGGAATACGGGTGATGGGAATCGAACCCACGCCTCAAGCTTGGGAAGCTCGCGTTCTACCATTGAACTACACCCGCCTTCGGTAGCCGGAAGCTGCCTAGCCGTCCCGGCCGGGGGATGCAATCGAAATACCGTTTGCCGGTCACCTTCCGATGGCCCCGGCGCGTTTCGAGGCTGAGGAATCCAACAAAAAAGAGCTTGCGGGCTCATCTTACGCGCTGTTAGCTTGCCTCCGTCAGTGCGGGTATAGCTTAGTGGTAAAGCTCTAGCCTTCCAAGCTAGCTATGCGGGTTCGATTCCCGCTACCCGCTCTCGTCGCCCGGATCCCACCTCCAATTCAAATTTCCTAACATGAAAATCACTTCCCGATTCGCGATTGCAGCGGCCTGCCTGAGCATCTTCCCAGCCTCTGCGGCGGACGGAGTGGACTGCTTGGAGCTCGCTGTTTCCGTCAAACATGCGGTTGCTGCCAAGCCTTCCAACGTTCTTGAGGTGGTCGAAAAGGAGGTGACTGCGAATCCCGACTGTGCCTGTGAGGTGGTGAAAGCAGCCATCCAGGGCACTGAAGCCGACTCGAAGTTGGTCGCCAGCATTGTCGAAACCGCCGCTACTGCCGCTCCGGAGAAGATGCGCCTCGTCTCCCAATGTGCGGTTGCCGTGGCCCCGGAAGCCTTAGGCGAGGTTCAAGCGGTGATGAGCCGTCTCGACCCGAATCTCGGCGAAGCCAGCTACAGCTCGAAAAGCGCCAAGAGTTCCAAGGGTGCCAAGGATGTAGCGGTCCAGCCAGCATGGAATCCCTTGGATTTCCCCGGGCAAGGCCCCGTTGGACCGACTCCAGGTGGTCCTCCGATTCTTCCCCCCGGCTTGCCGCCGACGATCCCGCCAATCATCACCCCGCCATTCGGCACTCCGATTGACCGTCCGTTCATCAGGGGTATACAGCAATCCGGGCGGTAATTTAGGGTTCCCTCGTTCGTTCTAATTTTTCCTCATCACCCTTTCATGAAACGCTGCCTACTTTCCACACTCGCCATTGCCTCGTCCCTCGGGGTTGCCAATGGTGATCTCTACTACATTCAGGACGAGGCTCAGGAGAGCTTGCCACTCAAGTGGAGTATTGGAGCGGATCTGACCTGGGACGACAACGTGAGCCCGACAGCCGTTGGACCCGGAGCAAATGAGGAATCACTTTCCATCAATCCCCATATTGGTCTCACCTTTGTCAACATCAGTCCGCAGACCACTTGGGACGTTTACGCGCGCCTCGGTGCCGTTTATTATTTCGACCAACCCTCGGCTGCCAATACGGAGGATATTTACAGCCAATCACGCGTCGGGGTGAACTGGACCCACCGGGTTAGCGAGCGGCTCCGATTCTCGAGCCGGAATTTCCTCTCCTACGAAATGGAGCCGGACTACGCCAACGGGATCGCAACTACCCGCCAGCTGGGAGAATACTTCCATTGGCAGACGGACAATTCGGTTGGCTATCGCTGGACCGAGCGGCTCGGGACCTACACCGGCTTTTCGGTTACGGGACTGGACTACGACGACGTCGTCTCGAACCAAGACCGCTTCACTTGGACGCTTTACAACCAGTTTCGCTATCAACTCACCCCTCAGACGGTCCTGACTGCGGATTACCGCTACTCTCAGACCGACGGCGACGATCTTTCCTCGGACTACACCGACCACTACCTTCTTGGCGGCATTGAACATCGCTTCAGCCCCAACACCATTTTGGTCGCCCGGGTCGGTGCCCAGATGCACGAGTCGGAAGCAATTGGCGGTGGGGATACGACCAGCCCGTATGTTGAAGCCACGGTAAGAACCCAGGTCAACGAGCAGTTGTCCGTGCGAGGATTCGTGCGCTTTGGCGTGGAAGGTTACGACACGGTCCGTCCGGTGGGCGGAGGCGTTTATGAGTTCGATGACCGACAGACCTTCCGTTTGGGCGTCTCCGGCGATTATGCGATCTCTCCGATGTTCAACGTTTTCGGTGGATTCGATTACATCCCTGCGACCTTTGACGACGGCCGGCTTGTCGGAGGTGTCGGTGGTGCGACTGCCGGCGGTCTCGACGAGGATATCGTGAATGCCTACATCGGTCTCTCGGTCAAGTTTACCGAGATGCTCTACGGAACCTTGTCCTACAACTACACCGACTCCAGCTCCGATTTCGCGGGCCAGACCTACGACCGCAACCGCGTGAGTGTAGGCGTCCGGGCGGAGTTCTGATACCGCGAGAAAATCTTTTTCAGGACCACTCCATTCAAAAAACAAGAGACCTCCCGCAATGGAAACCATTGCGGGAGTTTTCGTTTGAACGTGGTGCAATTAGCGACCATAAATTAACCAGCAAACGCTCGAAATGAATCCAACCACAAACACTTCGGAGGCATCCCTCCATGCCATTGATTACTGGCAGGTCGTCAAGAACCGCTATGGGGTCATCCTCCTCACCTTCCTCCTGGTTTTCATGACGGCCCTGGTCATCACCTACGTGATGCCAAAAAGGTACGAGAGTAAGGCGGTCGTTCAAGTTCGGCCCAAGGGAGCTGGCGCGGTCATGATGCCGGGCTCTGAACCCCGCGGGCAGTCCGAGATGACGTCGACTTTCTTCCCTACGGAATTCGAAGTGATCAAGGCCCAGAAGACTCTGGATTCGGCCATTGAGAACCTTGACCTTGTCAATCGCTGGAATTCGGATCGAGAGTCGGTCCGGGGAACGCTCAGGGGTATCGTCTCCGCCCAGAATATTCGCGGCACTTCCTTGATCGAAATCCGGGTGCGCTACAATGACCCGAAGGATGCCCAGGCCATCGCAAGCGCCGTTTCCGAGGCCTATCGCGAGCGGCGGACAGCCCTTCAAAGCGAAGTCTCCTCCCAAGCGATGGAGCAACTTGGCAAAGCGGTGATTCAACAGAAGGACTTGGTCGAAGACAAGCGGAAGCTTCTTTCGCAGATCATCCGTCAGGAAGGAATCATCTATCAGGGCGACAGGTCCGTGTTCCAAGGATCAACCGGCTTCGACGCGGCGGATGAAGCTGAAACCGCGGCGCGAGAATACGATCGGCTGGACCGGGAGAAGATCCAGTTGGAAAGCCAGATCGAGACCTTGTTAAAGTATGACGGAGCCCAGTTGCTGGCGCACGCTTCGGGACTGAGTCTGCCCGACAACGTCATCCCGGTTTTGCTTCCCCAATTCCAAGAGGCGAAGCGTAGCTACGATTCCGCGATGTCATCCGGACTGGGCGAACGGCATCCCAAGTTGGTCTCTTTGGCCGCGAACCTCGCGGCCATGGAAAAGCAGTTGGATGAGGCAGTGGCAAACCTTCGAGAAACGCTCAAAGTCAAATTGGAACTCTCCAAAGAGCAGTTGGCCCGGCTGAAGAGCCGTAAGGAAGCCACCAACGAAGGCGCCATCGACAAGGGTATCGCCAATCAGATCTTCATTGACGCGAAAAACGAGTTCGAGTCCGCGCTGCGTTTGCTTGAAACCCTTCAGGTCAAGGAAATCGCCGAGAGGATGCAAGACAAGATTACCGACGACCCGATCATCATTCACGAAGAGCCGGTGGTTTCCCAGGTGCCGGTCAGCCCGAACGTTACGCTGAACCTGGCTCTGGGGACGGTCGTAGGACTGATTTTCGGGATCGGCGTGGCTTTCTTCCTCGAGTATCTCGATACATCCGTGAAAACGCTGGAAGATGTCGAGCGCTACTTGCAGGTGCCGGTGCTCGCCGTGATTCCCAAGGACGTCGGAGTGCTCTACAAGCAAAGCGGCATGAGCCCCGATGCGGAGGCCTACCGGATCCTCCGGACGAACATCGAGTTCAACCGAAAGAATCCGGAAGACAATTCCATCACGGTGGTTTCGGGTGGTGCCGGTGAAGGCAAATCGACCACCCTGGTCAATCTCGCCTACATTTGCGCGCAGGGCGGTTATACCACCCTGATGATCGATGCCGACTTGCGCCGTCCACGGTTGCACACGTTCTTTGAAATCAACAACTCGGTTGGCCTGACGAACTATCTGACCACCGAGCTGATGCTGGAAGACGTCATCCTCCAGACACCGGTGGACAATCTCTATTTCATGCCATCGGGGATTCTGCCCGCAGACGCCGCGGGTATTCTCAATAGCCGCCGCATGTCGGAACTCATCCAGGACGTGAAGCAGCGCTTCGACCTGGTGCTGGTGGACTCCCCGCCGATCCTCGGGGTCAGCGATGCCTCGGTGCTGGCCAGCGAAGTGGACCTGACAATGATCGTGGTCCAGCATCGCAAGCTGCCGCGGAACATGCTGATGCGCGTCAAGCAGGCGGTCGAGAACGTCGGCGGTCACGTCATCGGAGTCGTGTTGAACAACGTGGACGTCCGCAGCGACAGCCAGTACCAGTATTACACCAGCTACTACACCTACTACGCTCCCGCCGAGTCGCAGTCGCTGCCTTCGCAGGGTCCATCTTCCGCCCCTGCCAAGCCCGCCCCGCCCCGCTCCTCTTCACGGGGAGACGCCGCGGACGATACCAAGCAAGACCTCTATTGACACTCAACCTACCCAACCAGAACTTAAGATCATGAAACACATCCTTGTCTTCGTCGCATTCGTGCTGGCTGCTTTCCAGCCATTGATGGCACAGACCACGATCACCGCGGGCCGCGCGATCGAAATCCAACTCAAGGGAGTTCCCAGCGAGGAAATGGCCCTCGTTAGCGGGACTTACACGGTGTCCGAAACTGGCATGATCAGCATGCCCCTGCTTACCAGTCCGATCCGGGCGTCGGGTCAGAGCGCCACCTCCTTGGCGCGCAGCATTGAAGCGGCCTATCGTTCCGCAAAGATCTACACGACTCCTACGGTCAACGTGATCCACTCGACGAATGAATCCCTCAACGAATTAACGGTGACGGTCGGTGAACAGGTGAACAGGACCGGACCAGTGAAATTCGTCCGTGGTCTGACCCTCTACAATGCGGTTCAGGCGGCGGGGGGAGCGACCATTTTCGGCAGCATGAAGAGGGTCCGTCTGACCCGGGGTGGCCAAAGCAAGGTGTATGACCTCACCGATCCCAAGCACATGAACATCCTCGTAGAGCCGAATGACACGATTCAGGTTCCCCAAAAGACTATCACCGGAGGCTGAAGTTATCCGCTATGCTCAAAGCCGGAAATTTCTTCGCTTTACTCGTCGGAAATCTCCTTTGGGGAGCTCCGACGGCGGCTTTTTGCCAGGATGAGGCCACCCAAGCGCTGGTGAATTCCCTCGCCAGCGAAGAATTCAAGGAGCGGACCCAGGCGCAGATGGCTCTTTCGCGTTGGTCGCTTGAGCAGCCCGATCTCAGCCAGGACTGGCTATTCCGCGAATTCGAATCCGCGGAAGACCCCGAGGTCCGCCATCGCCTGCGGGAGGTTATGAAAGAGGTGGTCGTCGCGGAGCACCAGAAGGACGGCCCGGGCTATGTGGGGATCAGCATGATGGACGTGGAAGTCATGGTGCCAGGTGACAAAGGGCCGGAGGCCTGCGCCGGAGTGAGCATCAGCCGGGTGCAGGCCGATACCCCGGCAAGCCGGGCCGGGCTGCTGGCGGGAGACGTGGTGGTATCGGTCGACAAGCAGCGCTGGATCAACACGTCCGCGATGACCGGATTTCAAGAGACGATCATGAAACACAAGCCGGGCGACAGGGTGGAACTCGGCATCCTGCGGGGCGGAGAACTCAAGAAAATCACGGTCACCTTGGCCGCGCGGCCGATGGGTCTGCCGGAGGTGGGGAAGGGCCCGGCGATTCAATTCCAAGGCATGCAGGGACTCCAAGGTCTCCAGGGCATTCCCGGAATCCGTCTCAACCTCATGCAATTGGGAGACGAGGAATTCAAGGCGCTCGAAGAGAAACAGAAGGCAGACGAAAAGAAGGCCAAGGAAGACTGCCTCGAGGCTTGGTTCAAGGAGCGGCGGGCCGGCAATGGCAAGCCTTGAGCAGGTATCGGCAGACTTTTTAAAAATCGACAATTCGCGCGTGGGTGCGACGCTTCAGCACTCGTGCACCATCGGCACTGAATCTCTCATGAACTTCACCCGCATCCGCAGCGCCGCCCTCGCGGCCCTTCTCACAGCCACATCGCAGACCGCATGCGCCCAGCAGGCGGATTTCGACGAGGTCGGCCGGCAAATGGCGATCATGCTGCAGAACAGTCACTTCGCGCGCCTTCCGTTCAATGACCTGAGCAAGCGCTTCCTCGACGATTTCATCCGCGACCTGGACGCCGGAAAGGTGTATTTCATCCAAGAGGACATCGACCGCTTCAACCGGCTCTACGCGAAAGACCTCTCCGCAATGCTGCTTCAGGAAAACAGCATGGGTGCGGCGATCGATATCTACTCCACCTTCAAAAAGCGGGTCGAAGCCCGCGTCGGCGAGGCAAAGCGCCTGTTGGCCGCGAACGAGTTCGATTTTACCAAGGAGGAATCCCTCGAGCGCAGCCGGAAGGACGCCAAGTGGCCGAAGGACGAGGCTGAGGCGATGGTTCTCTGGGGACAGCAAATCAAGGAGGCGCTGCTTTCCGAGATGCTCCGCCGCGACATGATCGCTGACATTGCCAAGAAGCAGGGGAAGGAGAACCCGCTGAAGAACGACAAGGAGCCGAAGGAAAAGATCGCCCTGCGCTATGAACGCTTCCTCCATAGCGTGGTGCAGGACGTGGACGACGAGGATGTCGCCGCGATGTTTCTCAGCGCAGTGTCGCGGGCTTTCGACCCCCACACCGACTACATGAGCACCCGTGAAATGGACCGCTTCCGGGACGGGATGAAGAACGAGCTCGTGGGCATCGGTGCCCTGCTCCAAGGGGAAGAAGACGGGGCGACGAAAATCATGGGAATCGTCGTCGGCGGACCTGCCGACAAACACGGCGTGCTCAAGCTGAACGACCGGGTTGTGGCGGTGGACCCCGATGCCGACGGTCCCCGCGAGATGGTCGACATCATGTTCATGAAAATCGACAAGGTGGTCGATTTGATCCGCGGGGAGCAAGGGACACCGGTTCGCATGAAAGCCGAGCCTGCGGGCGGAGCTCCTGGCGAGACCGAACTGATCACGATCACCCGCGACAAAGTTGCCCTCAAGGACGAGCAGGCCAGCGCCGAGATCATCGAAATGAAGGCCGTTGACGGCGAGGGCAAGCGCATCGGGATCATTACCTTGCCATCGTTCTATGCGGATTTCGAAGAAGGGAAAACCCGCTGTTCGGTGGACGTCGAACGGCTGCTGGAGCGCTTGAAGGATGAAGGAATCGACGGCCTGATGCTGGACCTTCGCAACAACGGTGGCGGTGCCCTCGAAGAGGTCCGGCGGATGACCGGGTTCTTCAACCGGCGTGGCCCGGTGGTCCAGGTGAAGAATACCTTCGGCGAGATCCAGGTGAAGGAGTCCGACCGGCAGGAGCCGATCTACGACGGCCCGCTGATGGTCCTCACCGACAAGAGCAGCGCTTCCGCGAGCGAGATTCTGGCGGGTGCCTTGCAGGACAACAACCGCGCGGTGATCGTCGGGGAGTCCTCGACCTTCGGCAAGGGAACCGTCCAGCAGCCGATGGACATCGGTCGCATGCTTCCCTTCTTCAAGGCCCGCAACAAGGCGGGGACTTTGAAGGTGACCATCCAGAAGTTCTATCGCCCGTCGGGATCTTCCACCCAGAAAATGGGGGTGGTGCCGGACATCGTGTTGCCGAGTTTGACCGACGCCTTGGAAATGGGAGAGGCCTTCCTCGACCATCCGTTGGAATACGATATGATCCGCAAGGCTCCCGATTTTGCACCCCTCAAGAAAGAGCAATTGTTCGTCCCGCGCTTGAAGGAGTTGAGCCTTGGGCGGGTCTCGGCATCGAAGGACTTCGGCTATGTGATCGAGGATGTGACCAAAACCAAGGCGCGGATCCGCGACAACAAGGTTTCCCTCAATTTGGCCGAGCGGAAGAAAGAGCTCGACGAGATCGAGGCCCAGTCCCGGCAGCGCAATGAGGAGCGCAAGGTGCGCTTTTCGTCGGTGGAAAAGGAAGACAAGGCAGGCCTGACGTTCTCCAAGCTTACCCTCGATGATGTCGAGAAGGGTGGCGACCTGCGTCCCTTCGATCCTTCCAAGGAGAACGAGGAGTTCATGCGCCGGGCGAAGGATGAAACCGCCGCCTTGGATGATACCCCGCAGTGGCCGAGCGGTCTTGACCCCCATAAGCGCGAGGGCATCCTGATCCTCGGCGACTTGGTTGAGATCACGCGGAATGCCCGGATGGCGGGACTTCTCGACCGCTGATGCCGGACCTTGCCGAACGGCTTGCAGCCTTGCGCGGACGGATTGCGGCGGTTTGCCGCGAGGTGAACCGCGATCCGGCGGAGGTGGAACTGCTGGCAGTTTCGAAGACCTTTCCGGTGGAAGCCGTGCAGGAAGCTTATGAGGCGGGCCAGCGGGCCTTCGGGGAGAGCCGCCAACAGGAGGCCGCTGCGAAAATCGAATCGCTGCCGCCGGACATCCGCTGGCATTTCATCGGCGGGTTGCAGCGCAACAAGGTGCGCAAGGTATTGGGTGGCTTTGGTTGCATCCACAGCGTGGATTCGCTGCGGCTGGCGGAGAACATTGACCGGTTGGCGGGAGAGGAGGGCAAGCGGCCCCGCGTCTATCTGGAGGTGAACGTGGCAGGCGAAGCCAGCAAGGGCGGATTCTCGCCGGAGGAACTGCTGGCCGCAGCGGAACAATTGCCGGCGCTCAAGCACTTCGAGTTGCTGGGATTGATGGCGATTCCCCCGGAGGAAGGGGCACGCGGATGGTTTGCCCGCACCCGAGAACTTCGGGACCGGCTGGAAGCGAGGTCGGGACTCCGGCTGCCAGGACTTAGCATGGGGATGAGCGGTGACTTCGAAGACGCCGTGAGGGAAGGGTCCACCATCGTGCGGGTCGGCTCCGCGCTTTTCGGCAACCGCACCTATCCGGCATGAGTCGCCTCGTACAAGCGGTCGTGATCGGCCCGGAACTTGCGGTTGCTTTCGAGAGCGGCGAAGAAATCTATCTGGCGCTCGAGTTGCTGCGGCGCGCCTGTCCTTGCGCGGCCTGCCAAGGGGAGCCGGACGCGCTGGGCCGTGTCATGCGTCCGGTCCAACAGATCGGCCCGCGCGGCTTCGAGCTGCTGCGGAGCGAGGCGGTGGGGGGATATGCCCTCCAGCTTTTTTGGGCGGACGGCCATTCGACGGGCATTTTCACTTTCGATTATCTGCGCCGGCTGGCGAATTTGCCATAAGGCTTCAAGAACGACCGGCCCGTCGTGCGAGCCGAGTTGCGCTTGAGAGAAATCGCCTTCGTGGGATTCCCGGATTTTCTCAACAATCGGCCAAGGAAGTCCGGATTCCGCCGTCATGCTGCTCGCCGGGCGATTCCCGATCCACTAGACCTCGTCCCCGATCATGGCTTTTCCGTCGCCGGTTGCACTCTGGCGGTGGGAGGCCAGTCGCCCGTCTGACAGAACACCCAACGATGTCCGCCCTGTCCCCCGAGCCTTCGAACGAATGGTTGCTTGGCGCCCTGGAGCGCTACGAGAAGCCATTGCTCAAATATGCCTTGGGGCTTTGCGGCGACCGTGAGTTGTCGCGCGACACCGTGCAGGAGACTTTTCTCAAGCTGGCGGCGGAGTCGATGGAGGAACGTCCGAATAACCTTCCGGCCTGGCTTTTCAGCGTTTGCCGGAACCGGCTTATCGATATCCGGCGCAAGCAGTTCCGGCTGGTTCCGCTGGAAGACGGTCATCTGGAGCAGGATCTCGACGGGGTCCCGGCACCCTCGGCGCGGCTTGAGGCCCGCGAGCAATCGGCGTCTTTGCTGCGGATGGTCGATTCCCTGCCGGAGCGGGAACGGGAACTGGTACGGCTGAAATTCCAAGCGGGCCTCAGCTACCGGGAAATCAGTGCGATCACGGGGATCACCGAGGGACATGTCGGCTACCTGCTGCATCACGCGGTCAAGGCCATGCGCGACCAATGGCAACGGGAGGGTCACGAGCGATGAAGCGTTCCGGCGAACCACCCGATGACTTCGAGCGGATGCTCGGGGCGGCGCTCGACCCCGGTGAGATTGGCCTGTCTGCTGAGGAAAAGGCGGAGCTCCTTGCGACGACGGAGTTCATGGCGCTGCTGTCGCGGGAGCTGGATCCAGGGAAAATCGAATTCGAGCCAGGACAGCGGAAAGACCTGATCGCACGGCTTTCATTGGCGACTAAAGAGGAAGAATTGACGGCATGGGCGCTTGGCGAATTGCCTCCGGAGCGGTGCCAGCCTCTGGAATCCCGGATGGAGAAGGATGACGACCTGAGGGTCGAAGGTCTGGCGACCCGGAATTTCTGTCATCGGGCGGAGCTGTTGCTCCCACCGCTTGCGAAGCCGGGATGGTGGGAGCGGCGGCGGATTCGGCGGATTTTCACGGAGCCCTCTCCTCATCGTCGCATGGTGGCATTCGGGGCGGCGGCAGCGGCGGTTGCGATGATTTTCACCGCTCTCCAGCGGCCAGAGGCGTCCGGATTTCCCGAAGCCGGCGAGGACCTGGTTCTGGTTCCACCGGGGGAGGCCGTGGTTCCACCGAACCCAGGTGCCAGGGCGGGGTCGCCCGGTCCGGTTAGGGTGGTGAAGGCGTTGGATTCGATAGACGTCAGGTCCGAGCCACCTCCAAGCCGGCCGTGGCAGGTTCCGGAACAGGTGTTCACCGTTGGCGCGATGGCGGAGACGCCGTTGGAACCTGCGTTCCGCTTCAGCATGCCGCCCCGGTTCCCCGGCTTGCGTCCAAACCGTGGGTCGGCACCGGAATTGGAGCCGCTTCTCGCCATAAATCCCAGGCCCCGTGAGGGTGCCCCGAACATCACACCCAAGTCTGCTGCAGAAGGGCGTGAATCGAACGCCGGCTTGCTCGCGAGCCTTGATGGAGTAGGGGCGGTTCAAAGTCCGCGGATCACCTTAGGAAGCAGGGATCTGATCAATGCCGCGGCGGTGCTTGCCCGGGTGGACGATCCCGATCCCGATGCCGGGCCAAATTCGGGTTCCGGAGATGCGCTTGCCGCAGCAACGCCGGAAGCCGGGTCCTTGATTTTGGTTCAGTCGCAGCCCTATTTGCTCTCGGCCCTTCTTCGCGGCCCAGTTTCGGGGCGGCCGGACCTTTCTCGGACAGACGGCAGTGGCTGGCTATCGGCGGACTTTCAGGCGATGGATTTCAACCTGGCGTCCGGCAAGGGCGGGGTGGAGTCGGATTCGTGGCGGATCGAAGCCGGGATGTCGTGGTTGCTTTCGCCGTCGTGGCAGGCCGGGGTTTCGCTGGCGGGGATCGACTCGCGGATGGAAGTGCCGGGCTTTGGCAGGGTGGATGCGGAGGGCGCGGCGCTCTCGTGGTCGCTGGATTGGCGGAAAAACGGGTATCATGCGGCGCTGACCCACACGCTGGGGACTTTCGACCAAGACCTGCGTCGCCAGGCGGGTGGCATGCTTTATCCGGCCGGACAGGATGCGACCGTCCAGCTCCTTTCGCTGTGGATGACGCGGGAGTTCGAGGCCGGGTGGTGGACCCACGGGCCGGTGGCCGGGGTTGAGGGCTCATGGGGTTCGCTGGAAGGCTATCAGGAGCCCTTCGCTGGCGGGGTAAGCATCGCGGGGCGGGATTTCGGGCTGATGACTTCGCTGGTCGGGTGGCAGATGGCCGGGAGTTTCGAGACGTCGGCGGGCGACTGGGTCCCCCACGCGGTGGTGGGCTGGCGGCACCGCTCCGTTCTGGCGGATGCCGGGATGGCGCAGGGCGGGCCGGGCGGGAATTTTGTGGTGCCGCCGGTTTCCCCGCAGCGCGATTCGCTTCTGCTGGAAGCCGGGCTGCACTGGGTGACGCCGGGCGGGTCGCTGTTTTTCGACGCGGTCTCCAGTACCGAATGGCGGGCGGGAGAGGATTCGGAGAACAGCCTGCTCTTCAAGCTCGGCTACCAGTTTTGAAATCCCCTCGATTTTTTTCCAAGGACCGTCTCGGATCCCCGTCATGCTCCGCGAGCCGAACGATTCCGGCCTGAACTATCCTCCCTTAAACTCGCACATGAAGCCTACCCTGTTTCTATCCGCCTTCCTTATCGCCTGCGGCACCGCTCCGGCCTTCTCGCAAGAGCCCGTGTCCATCCTGCCCTTCGCCCCGGTGGGGAAGGACATTCCAGTTGATGACGAAGTCATCGACGGGGAAGTCACCGACGAAGAGGTCGTTGAAGAAGGCGACGAGGGCGATGTCCCCGAACTCATCGAAGACCCGGCACCGGATGGTTGGTTCCCGGGCGGCTGGGATCCCGACTGGGTCAAGCGTGGCGACGATCCCAATGTGATCTTTTACACGATGGACGGTGTCGATGACGATCCGGTCCTCGATCCCTACGATGAGGCGATCGAAATCGACCCGGTGATCTATCAATCCGGCATCCCTGCCGCGCCAAAGCAGTCCCGCAAGGAAAAGAAAGCGGCGTTGGCGGCCGACATTGCCGATGGGTGCGCGGTGACTTTCGAGGAACTGGATACCGACGACAGCGGCAGCCTCAATGTCGATGAGTTTTCGGTCCACCGCCCCGGCGCGGTGAAGTCGAATGCGAAGGCCTTCCGCCGCGCTGACAAAAACCGAGATGGATCGCTCTCCGTCGCCGAGTTCAAGAACAAGGGATCCGTTCCGCTGGTCATGCCCGCATCGCTCGACGTGTTCGAAGCCTACGACGCCCGGCTCTCCTTCAACGCGCTGGACTTCGACGGCAACGGCTTCCTGACCTTCGGCGAATTCACCGCCGTCCTGCGGCCCTCCGGTCCGGGCGTGCTCGAAGCGATCTTCGCCGAGGCCGACCGCAATGGCGACGGCAAGATCAGTTTCGCCGAATACACCCACCGCCAGGTCCGCCCGGCGGGGGTGGAGTGAATCAACGGGTGCTCTTGGCAAAGGCCGCTTCCTTCCGGGGAGGCGGCCTTTTTGTTTCCGTGGAGGAATGGCCCCGATGGACCGCAACCTTGACGCGATTTTCCGGCAGTCTAAGCTCACAGCTTGGATGCCTGACTCCGAACCATTGCTGATCCGGACCGTGATCGAAGGCGGTGTTCTGATGGGGCCGTTTCTTTTGTTTGCTCTGATCTGGATCGGCACGACTCTCAGATACTTTTTCCGGCAGGACCGAAGTCTGAAGCATCTGGTTTCGCTGCTGATTTTTCCGCTTGGCTTCGGACTGTTAGGTCTCGCCCAGTGGTCCCTGCAATGGCACGGGGTTCATCAAGGGATGGCGATCTCGGGCTATCCTGATGAAATGCAATACCTTGAGAAGGCGGTGCGGATCGGCCGGACGACTCTTGTCGTGCTTTCGACCGCTGGCATTTCCCTTCTCACCACAGCCGTCGGTTTTGCATTCCTGCTTCACGATCCGGATCAAGGCGGGGCGCTGTCTTCATCCTGAACGACGGTGTTGAAAGCCGAAGTCCCGCCAACGCAGTCACTTTCAATCACACCATGAAATCCAGAATCATCGCCGCCATTCTGCTCGCCAGCGTGCTTCCCTCCACCGCCGCCGGACCCACGGTCGAAGAACTTGCGGATCGGGTCGCTCAGCTTGAGAAGTCGGTGCAAGAACTCACCAAGGCGCTGGCATTCTTGACCGAGGAGACGGAGGTCAAGGTCGCGCTGCCCGCGAAAGCCGATGACGCAGAGCGTCCCAAGGGTGAGATCGTCATCCTCGTGAAGGCGGACGGAGGAATGGTGGTCGAGGGGAAGGGTTTGACCCCCGACGAGTTGCTGGAGTTGCTGAAAGAGAGAGCCAAGCAGAACGAAAACCAAGCCGTGCGCGTTCGGGGCGACGAGACAGTTGGATATGAGCGAATCGTCGAGGTGATCGAGATCTGCCAGAAGGCGGCTCTTTGGAACATCTCGTTCGGGACAGAACGCAAAGCGGCGTCCAAACCGGCCGATACCGAAGGCAATTGAGAAACCCGTGTCGGAGCATTTCACGCGGTCACCGCGCCGCGGTCGTCGTTCAGGCCGCTCTTCTCAAGGAAGTAGTCGTAGCCGCCGGTGTAGCGGGTGAAGACGCTGGCACTGTCCTGGGATTTGCGGGTGATCTGCAGGGTCGTCTCGGCGAGGTTGCGAATGAAGTGCACGTCGTGGGAGATGAAGACCAGCGTGCCTTCGTAGGCTTTCAGGGCGTTGACCAGCGAGTCGATCGCGTTGCGGAACGGTGTCCAAAGTTGAGCGGGATTTTCGGGCTCCAGCGGCTGACTGACGGGACTGACGCG
>JAYTLR010000089.1:0-108773 GCA_043729195.1 Akkermansia sp. | reverse complement strand
TGCGTTGTTTGTCCATTGTGTGGAGCGCGATGCGGAGTTTTTGGAGGTCTGCTGCTTGGTAGGGAGGCTTTGACGTCTTCGCGCAAGTTTCCCTGATGTGGTGCGATCCGACCTTTTCCTATATCTCCTATGACAGCGCCGCCTGGGTGCGGAACATCATGTGCTGGCTGAACAACGTGTCGCGCGGCAAGGATGACCGCCGGCGGATCTTCAACCAAGGCGGAGTTCATGGATGGCGGGGCGGTGGGGCCGGTGCCGAAGGGGCGGTGCCGGAGGGGCGGTGACGGAGGCGTTGCCGCTCGATTCGACTCCCATGGTTGAAGGGATACCGACGCGCTAATAATCAGCTACCGGTGAGTTCGGCAAGGTAGGTCCGGCTTCGGGGACTTTTGCCGCGATCTCCGCGATCTCCTCGCCGAGCTTCTCCCATTTCGCGGGATCCCATTTCACGGGAGTCTGGAGCTTTTTGCGGAATCGCTCCAGGCGCTTTTCCGCGTCGGCAACGAGGGAGGGCGAGAGACTGCCGAGACGGACGGCGGCATCTTCCGCGCGCTCGGTGCGGTGGCAGATCATCGCGAGGTCGTTGCCGGCTTCGATCGCGGCGAGCACGTCGCTGTTGTCGGGGTAGCGGTCGGCGATGGCGCCCATGTCGAGGTCGTCGGTGAGGACGAGGTGATGGTCGAAGCCGAGTTGGTCGCGAAGGAACCCGGTAACCATCCGTTTCGACAGGGATGCCGGCCGGTCGGGGTCGATGGCGGGAAACAAAACGTGAGCCAGCATCACGGCGTCGAGCTCGGGCATCAAGGCGGTGTAGGGGATGATGTCCTCCTTCAGCAGGTCGCTGAGGGTCGCGTCGCTGCCCGGCAGGTCGAAGTGGGGATCGGACAAGGCACGTCCGCAGGCCGGGAAATGCTTGGCGCAGGAGGCGATGCCGCGTTTCCGCATCCAGCGGTTCCACTGGCCGGCGTGGTCGATGACTTTCTGCGGATCGCGGCCCCAACAGCGGCCGCGGAGGGAGTTCTGGAGTTCCGGATGGTGGTCGAGGTCGAGCACCGGGGCGAAGTTCAGATTGAAGCCGAGCAGGCGGAGTTGGTCGCCGGTCAGCACGCCGCCGCGGGCGGAGAGCAGCGGGTCGTCTTTCGCGGCGAAGGCATTGGCCGAGGGCAGGGAAGGGGCAATGTCCTTGGTCCGGGTGACCCGGCCGCCTTCCTGGTCGATCGCGAGGATCGGTTCGTCGAGCGTGAGGGTCCGGAGATCATCGGTGAGGCGGCGCGTTTGCCCGGCGGAAACAATGTTCCTGCCGAAAAGGATGAAGCCGGCGGGCTGGAGTTTGCGGAACATCTCCGCTTCGTCCGGAGCGATTTCCGGCCCGCGGACGCCGAGCATGAGCAGTTGGCCGTTCATGGCTGGAACAGCGTACTCTTACTGCTTGCGCTGCTGGATTTCCTGGATGCGGCTCTGGACCCGCTGGGAAACGCTTTCGGGCAGGGTGTTGCCGCTGATCCAGGTGGACGCCGCGTCGAAATCCCGGCGCAGCCAGCCATCAAGCATGCGGCTATACATTTGCTCCTGCTCGCGCGGATCGGAAATCTTGCCGATGTAGCTGGCGGCAATGTCCGGCGCTTCGCCGAAGGAGTGCCAGACGAACTGCTGGTAAACCCGGTCGTTCGCGTCGGCCGCATTGGCATCGATGAAATCCGCGGCGGCGCGCGGGTCTTCCATTGCCATGCTGTTGGCCACGCCGCGCAGGGCGTTGGAGCGGATGTCTCCGGCGGGCAGGCCTTGGTAATAGGCGACCGCGCTGTCCTTGTCGGTGTCCATCCAGGCGGAGATCACGTTGTCCATCGATCGATCGGCGGCCTCGCCTGGATTGTTCGCGAGCCAAGCGGCGGTGCCAGCGGGGTCCTTCGCGGCCATCGCTTCGGCGACGCGGGCGATCGCGCCTTGTTTCAAGGCATCGTCGCTGATGCCCTCGGCCCAGGCTTTGGCCGCATCGTTTCCTTGGGCGAGGATGGTGGGCAGCAAGACGCCCAGCGCTTCGCCGCGTTCTTCCGAATAGGGCATGGCGGCGAGCAACTGGGAAGCGCGCGCCGGGTCGGTGCCGGCGAGGCCTTGGATGATGCCGATCATCCAGGGATTGCCCTCGCCTTCTTCGGCTTCGTGATTTTGCTCCGCCCACTGGATGGCTCCGGCCGGATCGTAGGCGGACCAAGTACTGAGGATCGTCGTGCGGGCAAACCGGTTGCCGGTATTGGCCTGGGCATAGGCAAGGGCTTGGAGCGGGTCTTTCTTGCCCCACGCACTGAGCAGCATGGCGTATTCCGTCATCCGGGAGTCGGTCATGCCAAGGGAGCGGAAGGACGCGACCACGGACTCGAACTCCGAGGGGTCGATGGAATTGACGAAATTCAGCCAAGCCTGGGTCCGCGCGATCGGATCGGTCGTGCGCATCAGCTCCTCCATTTTAGCGAGGGCCTGGTCGCCGCGGTTGGCCTTCTCCTTGGATCCCGAGCGGTCGGCCAAGCGGCGTGGCGAGCCTGCGGTCTCGCCGCCGGATCCGCCGGCACGGGTGGAAAGCTTGGACGGCAAGGTGGCGTCGGCAGCAGCCTTGGAAGCGGAAGCGTCGGCGTCGGGCGCGGTCATGCGACCGGCAAAGAAGGCTCCGGCGCTGGCGACGGCGATCGCGCCGGCCAGGGTGAGGGTGCGGTTGGACGAGCTCATGGGAGTAGTGCAGTGGAAGCGCCGTCAGGGACGCCGTTCGTTCATTTGGAATCGGATCTAGTCGTCCGATCCCGCGGACTTTCAAGCTGCGATTCGGGGCGTGAAGATCGTCATCGGACCCGCGTGCCCGGCGGGTGGACGATGATCCGCGCCTGCGGGTTGTCTTTCAAATAGGCGAAGGCCCAGCCGAGCAGCACCGCGAGGCGGTTGCGGAAGCCGATCAGGAAGGCGACGTGGATGAAGAGCCAGGCGAACCAGGCAAGTAGGCCATGGAGCTTCATCTTGCCCGCTTTTACCACGGCGTAATTCTTGCCGATGATCGCCATGATGCCCTTGTCGAAGTAGCGGAAGCGCGGGCGGAGGTCGTGCTTGCGGTCGGCATGGCGGGTGCCTTCGAGGCGTTTTTCCTCCTTGAGCAGCTTCGCCACGTGGTGGCCCATCTGAGTGGCGGCGGGCGCGACTCCGGGCACCGGCTTGTCGTCGCGATCCTTCATCCGCACCAGGTCGCCCGCCACGAAGATGTCCGGCAGTCCCGGCAGCGAAAGATCGGCCAGCGGGGTCAGGCGGCCGGCGCGGTCGGCCAGCGGCACGCCGAGCATTGCGGTCAGCGGTTGGGCCTCGACACCGGCCGCCCAGATGATGGCGCGAGCTTCTAACAGGGTGCCATCGGTAAAATGCAGCGTGCCCTCCCGGACCTCGTCGACCCGCATTCCGGTCCACACCTCCGCGCCCAGCGATTTCAAGCGCTGGCGGGCATACTCGCTCTGGTCTTCGTCGAAGGCCTCGAGCACCCGGGCCGAGCCTTCGATCAAAACGACGCGGAGCTTCGAGGTGTCGATCCGTCGGAAATTCGTGCGCAGTGAGCGGTGGATCAGGTCGGCGAAGGCACCGGAGAGTTCGACTCCGGTCGGTCCGCCGCCGACGATCGCGATGGTCATCAGCCGGGCCCGCTCGGCCTCGTCGGTGGTCAGCTCGGCCTTCTCAAGGTTCGACAGCACGGTGCGGCGGATCGCTTGGGCATCGGCCAGCGATTTCAATCCGAGCGTGTGCTGTTCCCACTCCGCCTTGCCGAAGAACGAGGTCCGCGCGCCGGCGGCGAGCAGCAGGTAGTCGAAGTCGTAGCGCGTGCCGGACTTGCCGCTGGCGTGCTTCGCCACCGGATCGATGCCGGTGATTTCGTCCATCAGCACCGTCACGTTCGGCGCGTCGGCCAGAATCTGGCGGATCGAGCGGGCGATGTCGGGCGCGGCGAGCGAGGCGGTGGCGACCTGATAGAGCAGCGGTTGGAAGAGGTGATGGTTGGTGCGGTCGACCAGTGTCACCTCGAAACGGGAATCGCCGGACAGGGTGCGTGCGCATTCGAGCCCCGCGAAGCCTCCGCCGATGATCAGGACGCGGCTCACACCCGGTTTCGTTGCTGCCATGCGGGGGAGCTTCGCAGAACACCGCGGAAACTCAAACCAGGCTTGTGAAAATTTTCACAAGCTCCCGGCAGCCCGAACCGAGATTTAAAGTGTCGGTTAACATCTAAAAATGCCGCATTTAGTCAGCTTTGCCCTCAGGTTAGCAGCTTCGTGTATTGACAATAGGGCTACAGAAGTGATTGTCTCTCCCCACCGTGGCAACGCTCAATTGAAGCCCCCAGAAGGTGACCTCAACGTGGTATTGTCGGTAAACTCTTGCTTCACTAAAAAAGTGCCCGTGCCTTGAAAGGCGGAACGTCCGCGACAATTTAATCGTTCAAAAATCCCCGGCCATGAAATCCCAATCTTTTCCGAGGCCAAACTCTCGGCGACACCGCGGCGGCTTCGCCCTCGTGATCACTCTCACCCTGATGGTGCTGCTCACCTTGGTGGCGGTGGGCTTGCTCACCTTGTCGTCGATCACCCTGCGTGCCTCCGGTCAAGGGGAGGCGATGGCCGTGGCCCGGGCCAACGCGCGATTGGCGCTGATGCTCGCGCTGGGCGATCTTCAGAAGCACGCCGGGCCGGACAAGATCGTCACCGCTCCCTGCGAGATCGTGAGGGACAAGCCGAACATGCCCCGGCTGACCGGGGCGTGGGATTCTTGGGACGCGATCACGCCCGGCGGGACTGCGAGTCCGGACTATGACGGAAAGAAGCGCGATTTGTTCCGGGCTTGGCTCGTTTCCGACTCCGATCCCAAGGCGGTGAGGCAGCGCGATTACGACGGATCCAAAGGCGAGACGATCCGCCTGGTGGGTCCGGGGACGCTCGGCACGGGGTCGCCGGATCCGGCCGACATGATCATGGCCGGCAAGGTTCCGGTTAGTCGCGATGAAAAGCCCGGCGGCTCCTATGCGTGGCACGTTTCGGATGAATCCTTCAAGGCGCGCATCAACGCCTACCGGGATCCAACCCAGGTTCAGGACCCATGGCGCAAGTCCGCGCTGCTCGCCGGCCACCGGCCGGACTCATCCGTGGTGACCGCCGCGGACGGCTCCAAGCTGTCGTTCCTTCCCGGCGATGCCGATGCGAAGGAGTTCGAGACCGCCCGGGCTCAGTCCGGGAAGCTCACGGGCATGGATCAGTTCGAGTTGTTGCCGGATGGTAAACCGATGGGGCCGTTCCGGCATCACGTGACTCCGCATTCGTTCGGCCTGCTGACCAACGTTCGCGAAGGGGGACTCAAGCAGGACCTGACCTCGATGTTCGAGACGTCCCCCACGGCGCTTCCGCCACCCTATGACTCGGCTACCGCCCGGCTTTACCAGACCACGCACAAGATCACCGGAACCTCCGATCCTTATTGGACGACGCTCAAGGGCTACTATGACGTTTACAAGGAGGCTACCATGAAAACCGCCACGCCGACCTATTACAAGGCACCCCAGGAGAGTGTTACCCTCGCTTCCGCGGCACTGGGTCCCGTGGTGCCCAAGAAGTTCTACCCCGCGCCGGTGATCGCACGGGTGGAAATGCTGTTTTCCGTGGTGGTTCGGGATTCCCACGGACCTTGGTCGGCGGCCAGCACCAAACTGACCGAGCACACCCGGATGATCCACCTGCTCTACGCTCCGATCGTGACGCTGCACAACCCGTACAACGTCAACCTCAGATTCGACAAGCTCGACCTGGACATCAACGGAATCCCGATCGCCTTGAATTTCGTGGTCAACGGCGAGGCGCAGAACCGCGCGCCGGTGTCTTACAACCGGATGTATGTCAACCTCGCGGATCGCACCGCGAAGGCCTTCATGCTCACCATTTCGAACTGGAGCGATTTCGGCTCCAGTACGCCGTCGCCGATCACCATGCGGCCGGGCCAGAGCTTGGTTTGCGGTCCCTACATCGACGGCAATACCGTGTTCGGCGGTTCGGGCGGCGAAGGATCCCGGGTCTTCTTCGACTACAGCAACAACCTGACGGGGGATTCAAATGCCCGCGCCAAATGCAGACCGGGTTTTCTGGGCAAGCAGGTCTCTTTCGACATCGACTGGCTCACTCCGGACAACGGCCCCTTCTCGACCGATGGCAACCGCGGCGTGTTGATCGTGAAGCCGACCGACCGCTTCTTTGTCGAATTCAAGATGAAGCCGAATTCCAATGACAGCGGCACCTCGACCACGGACAAAATGACGGTGGCGGCGAAGCTCACTTCGCAGGGCAGGGAAATGGAAATCGGCGGCCTGCAGTTCGACTATGATCTTGCTTCGATCGACAAGCGGTACCCGACCGTTCACCGCTACCCGGACGTCCGCAGCGTGCCGGCCGACCTGCTGGTCGAGAATCTTTGGGAGCCCAACCTCACCCCGATCAAAGATCACGCCAAGGTGAAGTCGTTCGCCCTGCTTTCCGCCCGCGCGCGGACTGCCAACGGCGGGGTCTACAATCACGGCAGCCGTGACAAGCTGGCCAATGGTGAGAACCTGCTCCACGACGGCAGCCTCGCGGGGATCCCGCTGTTGCATCACAATCCGGCCAGAACCCCGACCGTGGTCGATCTCAAACGGGATCTGCCCGGCCGCTACTCGCACGAACTCAACCTGGAACCGCTCAAGGGTACGGTGGATGACATCTTCGACATCGATGCTTCCAATCGGGGCTACCTGCTCACCGCGAACAAGAAGGTCCAAGGGATCAAGTCCGGCAGCTACCTGGAACTGCCCACCGGCCCGATGCAGACGATCGCGGATTTCCGCCGCTCCAACGCCCTGACCAGCTCGCTGCTTCCGAACTTCGTCCAACCGGTGGCCAATTCCTACCCGTCGCCGCTCATCGCGTCCGACAAATTCATTCAGAGCGGGGTGGTTTCCTATCCCTTGCTCGACCACTCGGTGCTGGCCAATCACGCGCTATACGACCGCTTCTATTTTTCCACGTTCGCCACTTACGACTCGTCGAACACGCCCGAAAAGGTCTTCACGGCGTTCATGGACGGCAGCAAGCCGCTTGCCGCGCAATCGTTCGAACCTTATCTGCCCGAGGGCAAGACCGTCGATGTCGCCAAGGGCGAACTGTTCAGCGGGGGCAAGCCCACTGCCACCGCCTATCAGCAGGCGGCCGGGTACCAACTGGTGCGCAGCCCTTTCAATGTCAATTCGGTGGATATCCAGGCATGGAAGGCGGCGCTCTCGGCGATGAGCGGCGACACGGTCCAGATGTTGTGGGCCACGACCGCGGCCCGCGGCGAGAAGACCGGTAGCTCCACGCCGCTGCTTCCGATGTCCCTCATCAACGGCGGCGTGGTGGGAAAATTCGACGCGGCAGACACGACGAAGATCGACAACGCGCTGACCAACGACTTCAACGGCCACCAACAACTCGCGCCTGCGCAACTGGATTTGCTGGCTTCAAAAATCGTCGAAGAGGTACGCAAGCGCGGGCCTTTCCTTTCCATGTCCGAGTTCGTCAACCGGCAGATCCGCGCCTCTTCCGGCCAGCCGATGGCGGGTGCCTTGCAGACCGCCATCGACCAGACCCGGATCAACGAGCCGTTCCTCGCCGGTTCCGTGGTTCCGGTGCGCGACACGGACGTGGCGGATGCCAACATCTACGGGTTTGCCAACCCCAGCGCGTCCCTTGGCAACCCGGCCGCCGGTGCTCCCGGGTGGCTCAACCAGGGCGACCTGATGCGCGTGCTGGAACCCGGAGCCACCGTCCGCGGCGACACTTTCGTGATCCGCACCTGCGGCGAGGCGTTCGACATCGGCGGCAAGGTGGTGGCCCGGGCCTATGCGGAAGCGGTGGTCCAGCGGGTTCCCGAATACATCAATCCCGCCGACCGTCCATCGACCAACGTGTGGGACTCCTCCGCCACGGCCGCTGCCGAGGATAACAAGCGCTTCGGCCGACGCATCAACGTCGTCTCTTTCCGCTGGCTCTCCCCGAGTGAAATCTGATTCAAAATCTTCCAATGATTCGTGTTCTCGCCTGTTTCGCTTCTCTCGCGCTGTCCCTGACCGCAGCCGCCCAGCAGCCGCCCGCCGACTCCAAGCTTCGCCTGCGGGCTGTGCTGCATGATCCGCTCAACCCTCATGCGGAATTGTATGTCCGCGACACGACCGGTGCTCTCGTCCGCCTTTATCTCGCGCTCGAAGGGCTTACCGAGGCGCAGAATGTTTCCTTGCCGGACGGAAGCTTGCAGCTGTTCAGCTCCGCCAAGATCGATCCGGCCAAACCGCTGGAGCACCTGGCCGCAACGGTGGCGGTGCCGGCCGACGTGAAGCGGGCGATCGTTCTCGTATTCCCGGCGGGAGAAGACGCCAAGCCTCCCTACCGGATGATGGTGATTAACGATGGCGCGGCGGCCTTCCCGAAAGCCGAATCCCGTGTGCTCAACCTGACCAAGTTGCAGATGGCGATGAAAGCCGGCGAGCACTCCGTCAAACTGCCCGCGTCGTCGGTGAGCAAGGTGCCCAAAGTCGCCAAGCTGAACAGCCTCAACCAGGCGCAGACAGAATTTTATCGCAAGGGCATGGGGGAGAACGAGTGGCTGCTGCTCGCCGAGCGGCCGATGCAGTTTACCGATGGCCTCCGGAACATCATCCTGATCTATCAGATGCCCAATGTGGAAGCCCCCCAATTGCGCACTCTCGTCGATACCGATTTGCCCTGAGCGCTCGGCTGCGTTCCGTATGCTGGTGCCTGGGGCTGGCTTCACGAGTTCACGCGCCCACTCTTACCTACTCAGCCGACGATCTTCATACCAAGGGGATGCAGACGCACTGACCCCGCAGAACGCAGACGCGGGGATGGTGCTGCTAACCGGAGGTTGGGTGCTCTGGCAGAACGTGGCCGCTTAATTCGTCTCCGGCACGATCTGCCAGACTTCGGAAATCTGGTTGCGCTCGGGGAAGCGGGAGCCGAAGCGGTCGGTCTGGCCGAGATAGACGGCTTGGACGCGCTGGCCGGGCTTCTTGGTTTCGTCGAGGAGGCGGGCGACGGCGGTGGCACGCTCGGAGGAGAGGGTGCGGTTGTTGTCGACGTTGCCGGTTTCCGAGGCATAGCCGACGACGAGAAGCAGGGCGTTTTCCGGAGCTTCGCCAGTGAAGGCGTTGATTTTTGTGATATCTTCCGGTGGCAGGTCAGATGACCCGGTGGGGAAGTCGATCTTGTCCAGAACGTTGGCACCGAGTTTCGCGCCGAACTGGCTATAGGCGGTGGCAATTTCGGAGTCGGGCTTGTTCTCGAGCTCGCGCAGGCTGCGGATCAGCTGAACGGCTTCACGGAACAACTCCGCTTCGGTGCCGGCGAAGAGGGAGGCGCGGGAAAGCTGGGATTCTAGCTCGGCGACGCGGGCGAGGATGGCATCCCGATCGGCGGTGACTTCTTGCAGGCGGGCCTGCATGTCCGCTGGGCCTTCGGTGAGGCGGCGGACTTCCTCGCCGAGGGCGATGATGCGTTTGTTGGCGGCTTCAAGCTGGGCGCGCAGGGTCGAGGCGTCGGAGCCTTCGATCAAGGCACGGCTGAGGCGCTCCTCGGACTTGGCGAGTTGATCGCGGAGGACGCCCTGGAGCTTCACCGCATCGGTCCACTCCTGGGTCCGCTGGGCGATTTCGGCATCCTTTTCCGCGATGAGGTCTTTCACGCTTTTCGCCATGGCGGCGAGGGTTGCGGCGTCTTCCGTAATGCGGGCGGCGACGATCTCGGCGGACTGGGCGGTATCGCCATAGCGCGGAGAAAGGTTCATTCTGGCCCGCTCCTGGTCGTAGCTGTTCTGGAGCATCTGGAGCTTGGCCTTGGCCTCGCGGATCGCGGGGTCTTCGGTGGTGGCCTCGGCCGCGGCGGTCTCGGCCGGACGCGATCTGATCGCGGTGGCGATGAGCACGCCGACCAGCGCGATTGCGATGAAGCCGAGGGCGAGGACCGAAGTTGGCAGGTTGACCGACGACTTCACGGGTTCGGTCGCTTCGGCGTGCGGTTTTTCGGTTTCCGGGGTCGCGGGTTCCTCGTTCATGGGCGGAGGTTGGCAACCGGAGGCGGTTTGTCGAATCCGGAAATCAGGCTGCGCAAGGTTGCGCCATTAGGGAGCAATCCGGGATGGATGGGATGTTTTGAGACCGCCGAACCAAGTTTTTCCTCATGCTCATCCTATCCATCCCGGTCTCTTGATTTATTTACTTCAAGGTGATCGCCAGCTTCACCCTATGGCCGGCGGACAAGGTGAGCTTGCGTTCGTAGGCGCTTGTTCCCGCGGCGACGGTGGCTCCTTCGGCCATGATGCCACGGATTTCCCGGGGAAGTGCGAGAGTGACCTCCTGGGCCTTTTCGGAAGTCATTTCGACTTCCACTTGAGCCTCATTCCAGTGCAGGCGGTGGATGGTGATTGCTCCGCGGCAGAGGACGCCTTCGATGGTGCCTTGGCACCACGCACTCGGCAGGGCGGGCAGCAGGCGGATTTTCCCGGGGAACGAATCGGCGAGCGCCTTGATCACCATCGACGGTTGGCCGCCGCTGATGTCCATGTTGAGCAGCGTGCGGCGGTTGTGCATCGAGGCGAGGTTGCCGAGCCAGAAGCCGTCGACGAGATGCCGGAGGCACTGAAGGACGATCTCGCCGTGGCCGAGGCTGGCCGCGACCTGTCCCAGCTGAACGATCCCGAAGGACATGAGTCCGCGCTCGTTGTCTTTCCAATACCGTTCGAGCTTGTCCTCAACGCTCTTGATGAAGGCGCTGCGTAGCTGCGGGCTTCCGGCGATCTCTCCGGGCAGGCCATCGTAGAGCGCATAGAGTTGCGATGAATGGCGGTGGGCGTCGTGGTTTTCCAACTTCGGGGTCAGCCATTCCTTGATGATGCCGTTTTCCGCGATGGCATAGTCCGGCATCTTACCGAGCATCTCCAGCCACCTGGCGATCTTGTCGGCGTTCTTACCGAGCTTGCGCGAGGCGGCGATGGCATTTTCCAGCAGTTCCTTGACCGTGGCCACGTCCATGGTCGCGTTGAAGGTGGCCTGCGAATCGGAGTTGCCCGGCCAGTTTTCGGGAGATTGGGCGGGAGAGAGGATGTATTTCCCGTCCGGTCCCCCTTCCACAAAGTCCTCGAAAAACAGCGCGACCTTTTCCATGAACGGAAGCGCGCGTTCCGCGAGAAACCTCTCATCGCCGGTATAGAGGTAGTAGTCGTAGAAGTAATGCGCCGCCCAGGGTGCTCCGGCGACCCACATCCCGCCGGCGAAGTCCGGGGCTAGCGCGTTGTTGTAGCCATGGGTGGAAGTGCGCGAGGGCAGCACGATGCCGCGACAGCCGAACAGGTGCCTCGCGTTGAGTTCGAGATCCGGGACGAGCGATTCGATGTAATTGAAATACGGCAGCATCAGCTCCGGCAGGTTGCCCATCAGGTTCGCGGCGATCGCGGACTGGACGTTGCCGTTGTGCGTGTAATCACTTGCCCAGCCGGGTACATAAGTTCCGCCCCACACCCCCTGCAGGTTGGGTGGAAGCTCGCCGGTGGAGCAGATGATGTTGTAGCGTCCCGCATCAAACTGCTTCTCCAACCAGGCGAGGTTGATCGTCTCGAAGGTGTTTTCCTCCATCAAGACTTCCGTTGGCTTCCGGTGGCCGGCACCGCCGCCAAGATCGAGCCTCATGCGGTTGAAGAGTGCGCCATGGAGCTCGGCGTGGGACCTGAGGAGTGCGGCGAAGTCGGTGGAAATGCCCGCGAGCTTTGATTGGAGAACTTCCTGTTCGGAAACCGCGGCATCCATGAGCAAGCGGAGATCCACCAAGAGCAGCACGCTGTCCGCCTCCGTGATCGTGAGCATGCCATCGGCGGAGGTCTCGGTGCGGCCCCCGGTGGTCACCACGCGGGCGCGTCCTTCAAGGGCCTTGATGCTGCGCGGGTAGGACTTGAGAAAGCGTGCGCTGAAGGTGAGGGAACCGGCGTCGGCACCGCTCTTGATGTCGCCGAAATGCTCGTCGAACATCTGGTCGGACCGCTTCGAGATATCGCTGTCGTCGTTGAATTCTTCGCTCGGTTCGCGGGGTTCGAGTTTCAGTTGGCAGGTGATCGAGCCCGGTTTGGAACTGTTGAGCATGATGACGGCCACCGCGTCCTTGCGGGAGACAAACATCCGTCGTTCGAAGGCTCCGCGGTCGTCGGCCCAGCGGACGACAGCTTCGGCGGTTTGGAAATCGACCGAGCGCGCATAGTCGCGGATTTCACCCTGAGACTCGCCTCGAAGGGTTAGATCGAAGGCCGGGACGAAGAAGTCCGGATACATGAAACTCTGCTGACCGGAGAGATTGAACTGCAAGTGGGCTGCTTCCTTGTATTGGCCGGCAGCGATCAGCCTGCGGATTTCCGGCAGGTGGGTGGATTGATCGGCTGGAACCGCAGGTTCACCCATCGGCATGAACAGCCGCTCATGGGAGAATAGGATCCGCTCGTCGAGTGGGCGGCACAGTGCGTTGATGGCCAGGGTGCCGTTGGCGGAGATCAGGCCCTCCTCCCAGTTTTCGGCGGGCCGGGTGCTGACGAAGCCGCGTTCAGGGACCGGCAGAGCGATGGGATAGGCGGGTAGGTTGATCTTCACGAGTGCGGAGAAAGCAGCGGTGTATTCATCGCCGCGGCCACGATGGCGCAAGTGCGTCAAACGTCTCGATGCGGCAAGCCTGCGTTCGACGCGATTAGAGCCGTGCTCGCAATCGGCAGTCAAACCATTCGGGAGAGACATCCGGTGGTCCTGGTCATGTGGTGCCTGCTTCTTCAGCCGGCAGGGAAAATTGACCATCTCTCTTTCCCAAGGATCGACGGGCTTTTCCGGGCGGGGAGAATCCGCCGTTGCGTGATGTCCCCTGTCTCGGCAGGCTTACTTCCGCTTCCGCGGTTCACGCGAGCCTTGGATGCCAACCTGATCCATGAAGAAAGAATCGGATTCCTCTTCGGGCATGCCCCCCATGCCGTTCATGACGCAGCTCAAGTCGTTCGATGGCACCTACTGGTGGTGCAACTGGATGGAGTTGGTCGAGCGCTTCGCTTACTACGGCGTGCGGGTGATGCTGCCGGTTTTCATGGTGGATTCACTGGGTAAGGGAGGACCGGAACTCACGCAGATCCAGAAAGGAAACATCTTCGCGTTGGCCCTCGTCGTGCAGTCGTTCGTGCCTATTCTCTCCGGCGGTTTTGCGGACCGCTACGGCTACAAGATCAACATCGCGGCATCCACCGTTCTCAAGATCATCGGGTACCTGATCATGGGCTACACGGTCCCCTTGTCAGAGATGCTCGCCGGAATGCCGCTCGCCGAGGCTCGTGCGAAGGGCGCCGACCACGCGTATGAGATTTTCACCCTCGGCCTCCTCTTTCTCGCGCTCGGCACGGCTATCTTCAAGCCGGGAGTCCAGGGTCTCATCGCCAACCGTGTGACCAAGGAGAACTCGTCGCTGGCCTGGGGGCTGTTTTATCAGATGGTCAACATCGGCGGCTTTGTGGGTCCGCTGTTGGCCGGATATCTGCGGGTTCTGGATTACGAATATGTCTTCCTCGCTTGCTCCGCGGCCATTGCTCTGAATTTCATTCCGCTGTTCTTCTTCGAAGAGCCGCCCAACAAGTACGCGGGTGGAAACAGTCCGCCGGGACCGGGGCGGATGCTGCTGGATTCCGTGCGCGGCCTGCTTGAGCCACGGTTGTTTTTCTACACGGTCGCCTTCTGTGGCTTCTGGCTGATGAACCAGCAGTTCTTCGATATCCTGCCCAACTTCATCGATGATTGGGTGGACTCGCGCGAAGCTGCGAACTTCCTCAAAGGGATCATTGGCGAGGGGCGGGTGCCAGTGGTGCCGGATGGCAACCTGCCCCAGGAGTGGATGCTGAATTTCAATTCCCTGCTGATCAGCCTTTTCGCCTTCGTTGCGGGCTATTTCACCGGCAAGTTCCGTCCGCTTCCTGGAATCATCGCCGGGATCATTTTCACCATCATCGCGATCTTCTGCCTCACGGGATCGATGAGCGGTTGGTGGATCCTTTTCTGCATCGGATTGTATTCGATCGGCGAGATGACCGCGGCACCGGGCAGCCTGGGCTACCTTACCCACATCGCACCGGAGGGCCAGAAGGGGCAGTACATGGGCTACTCCGGCTTCACCGTCGGTATTGGAGCGTCGGTGGGATCGATCATCGCCGGTCATTACTACGAGAGACATTGCGACAAGGTGGTGCTCGCCCGGCGCTATCTGGTGAACGAACTGAATATCGACCAGGGACAGGTGGACGCGATTCCCAAAGCCGACCTGCTACCGTTCTTCCATGAGAAACTGGGAATGGATTCATTCCAGGCCAGGCAGGTGCTCTGGGAAACTTATGAACCTTACTCGCTCTGGTATCTATTCGGGGCGATCGGCCTCGGTTCGTTATGCCTGCTGTTCCTTTACAATCACGTTGTTTCCGCCGCGGAAAGGAACCCCGCCCATTCCTTTAACACCCGGGGAAGCCTTTGGGTGAAGGTCTTCCTGGTGCCGCTTTCGGTGATGCTGGTTGTTGCCACGACTCTGCACTTTTCGGTCGCCCTGCTGCTCAACACCCTGTTCTTCTGCATGATGTTGGTTTTCTCACTCACCGGCAAAGAGAAGTCGTCCTGAGAGTCGGTTGAAACTGGATCTAGGGTGGGAGCCGTCAGGCGTGCGGGACCAGATGCAGCAATTCATCCGGCGAAACGATCAGGTGTTCCGGATTCTGCGCTTGCAGCGACTCCGGCGAGTTGAAGCCCCAGGTCACGGCGGCCATCGGCACTTCGGCCTTCTTGGCGGCCTTGATGTCGCGGATCTCGTCGCCGACGTAGAGCATTTCGCCGGTGCGCAGTGAGAAGGTCTTGCGGATGGCACGCAGGTGCTTGGCCTTGCCCGTGAGCTTGGAGGTCGAGGAGATGAAATCGAAGTGTTCCCGCAGGCCGTGGGCGCGGAGGAAGAGGTCGACGTTCGGCTCGGAATTGGAAGTCAGCACGCCGAAGGAGCGGGCGCGTGAGCGCATCTGGGGCAGGATTTCGGCGATGCCGGGGATCGGCAGGAGGCGGGTGATGTTGCCGCGCATCAGGGCGGTGCCACGGGACAGCAGTGAAGGAACGCGGCGCTTCGGGATGTCGAGGTGGTCGAGCAACTCCAGCAGCGAGAAATGGCGCAGCCCGGGGAGTTCCTCCGCCGCGACTTCGCGCAGGGAATAGTCGGGGGCGAGGATGTTGAAAATGCGCCGGCTTTCCTCAAGCGTGTCCGCGAGGGTGCCGTCGAAGTCGAAGATAATGGTGCTGTAGCGCATGGCCGGTCGGGACCACCCTGAAAGACAAGAGGGGCCGCTGGCAATGCCCGACTTTATAAGGAAACCAGCGGCAAATTGGGATCGATGTCGCCGTCGAGCGGGGAGGATTGGCCGTCGAAGGCGCGGAGCAGGGCGGCGAAGGCGATCATCGCGGCGTTGTCGGTACAGAGACCGGGGGTGGCGGTGGCGAGGGTCAGGCCTTCGCGCTGGCAGGCGGTTTCGAAAGCGGAGCGCAGAGCCTTGTTCAGGCTGACCCCGCCGGACAGCGCGATGGTCCGGCGGCCGACGTGGCGGGCGGCGCGAAGGGTTTTGGTGACGAGCACGTCGATCACCGCTTGTTGGAAAGAGGCACAGAGGTCGGCAAGTTCGCCGGGCAACGGGGTGCCGGTGTCGGGATTTCGTTCGGACAGGGTGTAGAGGACGGCGGTCTTGAGGCCGGAGAAGGAGAAGTCGAAGCCTGGCTCTTTCATCATCGAGCGAGGGAAGGCAAAGGCCTGCGGGTTCCCGCCGAGCGCTGCCTTTTCGATCTCCGGGCCGCCGGGGTAGGGGAGGCCGAGCATTTTCGCGACCTTGTCGAAGGCCTCGCCCGCGGCGTCGTCGCGGGTGCTGCCGAGCTTGCGGTAGCGACCGGGACCGGCCACGTCTAACAGCAACGTGTGACCGCCGGAAACGATCAGCGCAAGGTGTTCCGGGACGATGCCGGTGTCGACGAAGGGCGACAGCAGGTGGCCTTCGAGGTGGTTGACGGCGAGGAATGGCTTGCCGGTCGCGGCGGCCATCGCTTTCGCCGCGGTGGCACCGATCAGCAGCGAGGAGGCAAGGCCGGGCCCGGAGGTGGCGGCGAAGGCATCGATCTCATGGATCCCGACGCCGGCGTGGCGGAGCGCCTGCTCGACCAGCGGGCGGAGGTGGAGCGAGTGGTTGCGCGAGGCGATTTCCGGGACCACGCCGCCATAGACGCGGTGGAGCTCGATCTGCGAGGAGATTTCCGAGGCGAGGATGCGCGCGGGTCGGCCGGGTTCGCCGGAGAGAAGGGCGACCGCGGTTTCGTCGCAGGAGGATTCGATGGCTAACAGGAGCATGGCGGGAAGTTCCAAGTGGGAGAAAGTGCGAAGTGCCAAGTGGGGAAAAGTGCGAAGTTCCAAGTGGGAGAAAGTGCGAAGTTCCAAGTAAGGCAGCTGAACAAAAGATGATCCCTTTGGCACTTGGAACTTTCCTACTTGGCACTTCGGGCCGCCTCCAGGACCGGGTCGGTCCAGCCTTCGAGCTGCTTCGTTTCCTCGGCTGTTAGGGCGGCGCGGCGGTAGGAAAGGGCAAGCCGTTCCCGGTCGCCGTCGGTGAAGTCCACTTTCACATCCGGCGTGATGCCGACCCGGTGGGGGGTCTTGCCCGACGGTGTGTGGTAGGTGGCGACGGTGAGGCGCAGGGCGGTGCCGCCGCCCATCGGGATGATGTTTTGCACGGAGCCCTTGCCGTAGCTCGATTCGCCGACAATCACCGCGCGCTTGAGGTCTTGCAGGGCGCCGGCGGTGAGTTCGGAGGCGGAGGCGGACATGCGGTCGATCAGGACGTTGATCGGGTAGTCGCGTTTCCGGCGCTGGCGTTCGGCGGTTTTCAAGGGCTCGCCCTGCACCTCGCCGCCGCGGCCTTGGGTGGTGACGACGGCGGTGCCGGGCGGGACGAAGAAGCCGAGGATTTCGACGGTCTGCTGGAGGTCGCCGCCGGGGTTGCCGCGGAGGTCGAGGATGAGGCGCTTCATCCCCTTGTCCTCGAGTTCGTCAAGCGCCGCTTCCATCTCGCGGGCGCAAGTGCCCATGAACGAGGCGAGGCGGATGTAGCCGGTGGTGTTGTCGTCTAACAGGCGGGCTTCGGTCACCGCGCGTTCCTCGACGGCGATGTGGACCAGCTCGACTTCCAGCGGCTTCGGCTCGGTCGGGGACTTGACGGTGAGCTTGGTCTTCTGGCCGGGGGCCTTGCGCAGGGAGGATAGCAAGACCGCGAGGGGCGGCGGCGGATTGCCATCGACACTCAGGATGGCCGAACCGGCGATCAGACCGGCGCGGGAGCCGGGGGTGGCGGGGGCGACATTGGCGAGGTAGAGGCCATCGTCGCGCACGCCGAGGGTCAGGCCGAGCGAGGGCAGGAACGGATCGAGCTTCGGATCCGCCTCCAGCGCGCGGGCCATCTCCGGGTGGATGAAGCTGGAGAAGGGATCGAGGCTGGACAGCATGCCTTCGAGCGCGTGGTTGACGAGGCGGTCGTAGGCGACCTTGTCGGCGTCGGGGTGGCGCTGGCGGACCTGTTCGAGAACTTTCACGAAGCGCTCGATCGCCGGGTAGGCGGCCTCGTCGGGATCGGCCGGGACGGCCGGGACGGCCGGGACGGCCGGTTCGGCGAAAGCGAGGCAGGGAATCAGGGCCAGCAGGAAGGCGCGCATGGCGCGAGGCTAGCGGGGTGTTCGGATCTTTGGAATCGGGAACTTGGGGTGACCGGCCGCCGCTCGGTGCAAACAGAGCCAAGGTGGGAATCAGTCGATCATTGACGGGAATTCCGGGCAGAGGATCGATCCGGGGAGCGAGGCGTCCCGCGAGAAATAGCCCATCGATCCGTCTTCGTCGCAGAGCCAGAACTCCACCGCCCCGGCATCGAAGTAGAGTTGCTTCTTTTCCTCGATTTCGCCGCGGGTGTTCGAGGGGGAAAGAATCTCGACGCAGATTTCCGGGGCGCGGAGAAGGCAGGATTTGCCCTCGGATTCACACCAGATTTCCGGGGAACACCATGCGACATCCGCTGCTTTCACGCCTTTGCGGGTGGAGATGGGGCACTCGGAAATCACTTCTCCACCCGGAAAGAACCGCCAAAGCAGGCTACAAATCTTTGACTGCTTGTTTCCATGACTCGGAGCGGGGGGAGGGGACATGATGATCTGGCCGTGTTCGTCGGTTTCGAAGCGATAGGGCATCGCCGCAAACTCGGGATTCGCGACGATCTTGTCCCACACGGCCAAGTTGAAGGCGGTGCGGTCGTGCTCGACAGCGTTGCGTTCGGGGGCTTCGAGGACCGTGCTCATGGGGTGACATTATCAGGATTCCCGGAAGTGGCAATCAGGCTTCATCGCCCGCCACCTCCCCGGTCTCCCAACGCTTGCCGTGGCAGCAGCCTTGTTCGGTGGCTCACGCCTTCGGGCCGCGGTCGAAGTCCAAGACGAACTTGCGGCCGCGGAGACTGGCGCCTTTCGAGATCTGGACCAGGCGCTCGGCGCAGTCGGCGCGGACGTCGATGCAACTGTGCTTGGCGAATAGCTTCACGTTGCCCACGGCGCCGTCCGGCAGGCCGGCTTCGCCGTAGAGCATGCCGATGATCTCGCCGACCTTCACGCCGTGGAATTTCCCCAGCGAGAAGAACAGCGGGACCATGTTGGAATTGTCGTGCGGGCCTTCGTGGCGCGGACGGGGTTCGCGATACTCCCGCTGCTGGGAATCCACGCGCGGCTCGCGGACGTCGCGGCGGCCGCGCTGGCCGGGCACTTCCCGGTCTTCGGCAATCTCGCCGAACTCGCGGCCGGAGTTTTCCTTGAGCATGGTGATCAACACGCCGGCGATGTCGGTCGGGGTGAAACCCTGCTCTAACAGGCGGTCCATCTGGCTCTCGTGGGATTCGAACTCACCCTTCTCGAGGCGCTCCTTGATCTGGTCGAAAAAGCGGTCGGACAAGCGGCCTTCCACCATCTCCTGGGTCGGCACGCGCTCGCGGCGGATCGGGTGGCGGGTGTAGCGCTCGATCATTTCCAGCCGGTGGATCTCGCGGCCGAAGACGAAACTCACCGCGCGGCCGCTGCGGCCGGCACGACCGGTGCGGCCGATGCGGTGGACGTAGTCCTCGGGGTCCTGCGGCAGGTCGTAGTTGAAGACGACGTCGATGTTCTCAACGTCGAGGCCGCGCGCGGCGACGTCGGTGGCGACGAGCAGCTCGATGGTGCCGTCGCGGAAGCGCTTCAGCACGCGCTCGCGCATCTGCTGGGTGATGTCGCCGTGCAGGCGGTCCGCGGTGTAGCCGCGGGCGAGCAGGGCCTCGGTGCACTCGTCGACGGAGCGCTTGGTATTGCAAAAAATGATCGCGAGGCGGGACAGCTCCATGTCGAGCAGGCGCGACAGCACTTCGACCTTCGAGCGCTCGCGGACTTCGTAGCAGCACTGGTCGATGGTCGAGACGGTCTTCGACTTCTGATCGATTTCAATCAGCTGGGCGTTGTTGCCGAACTTGCCGATCAGGTGAGACACTCCGCGGCTCATGGTCGCGGAGAAGAACATCGTCTGCCGTTCCTTCGGGATCGCGGCGAGCAGCTCTTCCATCTCCTCGCGGAAGCCGAGGTCGAGCATGCGGTCGGCTTCATCGAGCACCACGGTTTCGATCTTGCTGACATCGAAAGACCCGCGGCGCAGGTGATCCATCACGCGGCCGGGAGTGCCGACCACGACCTGGACGCCGTCGCGCAGGGCACGGAGCTGGCGGTCCATCGGCGCACCGCCGTAAACCGGGATCGCGCGGAGTTGGCCGAGCTCAGAGCCGAGGCGGTGGACTTCCTCGCAGACCTGCACCGCGAGTTCGCGGGTAGGGCAGAGGATCAGGGCCTGCGGCGCGAACTTCTTGAAGTCGAGCTTGGCCAGCAGCGGCAGCGTGAACGCGGCAGTCTTGCCGGATCCGGTGTGCGAAAGGCCGAGGATGTCGCGGCCGGTGAGGGCGACGGGGATGGCCAGGGCCTGGATCGGCGAGGGGCGCTCGTAGCCGAGCTTTTCGATGGCGGCGAGCAGTTCGGCCGGCAGGCCGAGTTCGGAGAAAGGCGGTGTTTCCATGGTCAGGTGGTATTGGTTTCAAGGACGGTGATCCTGGAAACCACAACCAAAAGGCCTCCTGGATCGAACAACCCGCAACGGCGGGGGCGCGGAGACTGGCGGCTTTTGGCGGTCTGGCAAGAAACAATTTCTTACAATGCGGCGGGCTTGAGTTCGCGCGAGAAGACGGCGTAGACGGCGGGGACGACGAAGAGCGTGAGGAGGCCGGAGAAGATCAGGCCGCCGACGACCGCGATGCCGAGCGACTGGCGCGAGCCGGCGGAAGCACCGAGCGAAAGGGCGATCGGTAGGATGCCGAGGATGGTCGCGAGGCTGGTCATCAGGATCGGGCGGAGGCGGGAAACGGAGGCATCGAGCACGGCTTCCAGCTTCCGCATGCCCTGCTGCTTCCGCTGATTGGCAAACTCGACGATAAGAATCCCGTTCTTCGTCACCAGTCCGACCAGCATGATGATGCCGATCTGGCTGAAGACGTTCAGGGTTTGTCCGGTGAAGTGCAGCGTCAAAAGAGCACCGGCCAGCGAGAGGGGGACGGTGAGGATGATGATCAGCGGGTCGATGAAGCTTTCGAACTGCGCGGCGAGGACGAGATAGATGATCAGCAGTGCGAGGAGGAAGGCGAAGAGCAGGCTGGACGAGCTTTCGGAGAAGTCGCGCGACTGGCCGGCGAGGGTGGTCTGGAAGCCATCCGGCAGGACTTCGGCGGCGATGCGGTCGAGCTCCTCGATGCCGTCTCCGATGGTCTTTCCCGGTGCAGGCGTGCCCTGGATGGTGGCGGAGACGGATCGGTTAAAGCGGAAGATGGCGGCGGGGCTGGCCGACTCCGCGAAGCTCACGATGTTGTCGAGCGAGACCATGGTGCCGCCCTTCGCGGGGACGAAGAGTTTCTTCAAGTCGCCGGGATCGTTGCGGTCCTGGCGCTGCATCTGGCCGATGACTTGATACTGCTTGCCGTTCTTGAGGAAGTAGCCGAAGCGCCGGCCGGAGTAGGCGAATTCGAGGGTGCGGGCGATTTGTTCGACCGAAATGCCGAGCTCCGCGGCCTTGTTGCGATCAATCGAGATGATGCCTTCCGGGCGGTTCACCTTGAGGTCGGCGTCGATCTGCTTGAGCACCGGGCTTTGGCTCGCGGCGGCGAGGAACTTGGGCAGCACCTCGATCAGCGTCTCGAGGTTCGGGGCCTGCAGGACGTAGGACAAGGGCTGGCCGGAGCGGCGGTCGCCGATGGTCGGCGGCTGGGTGGCGAAGGCGCGGACGCCGGTGAAGGCGTTCATGTCCTCGAGGATCTGCTTGTGGATCTCCGCCTGGCTGCGGGTCCGTTCCTCGGGCGGCTTGAGGTAGATGTTCTGGCTGGCGATGCTGGCCTCGGTGCGGCCGAAGCCGCCCATGATGGTGAAGGTGCGGTAGGTCTCGGGGACGCTGTCGTCGACGTAGGTCGCGATCTTGTCCATCCAGCTCTCGGTGAACTCGTAGCTGGAACCCTCCGGCGCATTGACGTTGATGCGGATGTTCTCGCGGTCTTCCAGCGGGGCGAGTTCGCGGGGCACCACTTTGACCAGCCAGCCGATGAGGATCGCATTGCCGGCGAGGATCAGGAAGGCGGCCCAGCGGATTTTCAGGAAGATCCGCAAGAGAGCGCGGTAGCTGGTGCCGAGGAACACGAAGAAGGGCTCGGTGACGCGGTAGAACCAGTTCGCGTTGTCGCCGTGCTTCTTTAAAAGGAAGCGGCACATCATCGGCGAAAGGGTCAGCGCGACGAAGGCGGAGACCAGCACGCAGCCGGCAAGCGTGATCCCGAACTCGCGGAACAGCCGGCCTGTTAGGCCGGACAGGAAGATGATCGGCAGGAAGACCGCGGCGAGCGCGACGGTGGTGGAAATCACCGCGAAGTAGATTTCCTTCGAGCCTTTGATCGCGGCTTCGAGCGGCGGCATGCCGTCCTCGATCTTGGAGTAGATGTTCTCCAGCACCACGATGGCATCGTCACAGACCAGGCCGATCGCGAGCACGATGGCGACCAGCGTCAGGACGTTGATCGAGTATCCGGCGAGATACATGATGAAGAAGCCGGAGATGATACTCACCGGGATGGCGATGACCGGAATGATCGTTGAACGCCAGTCGCGGAGGAAGAGGAATATGATCAGCGCTACCAGGCCGAAGGCGATGACGAGCGTTTCTTTCACTTCCGAGACCGAGCGGCGGACGAAGCGGGTGAAGTCGTAGCCGATCTCGACGGTGACGTCGGCGGGGACTTCCTTCTTCACGATCTCGAGCCGCTTGTAGAACTCGTCGGCGATAGCGATGGCGTTGGTATTCGGCTGCGGGATGATGGCGACGCCGATGGAAAAGAGCAGGCCTTCCTTGGTGCCGGTGCGGAGGTTTTCCGCGGCGAGTTCCGCATTGCCGACATCGCGGAAGTGGATCTGCCGGCCGCCGGATTCCTTGATGATGAGGTTTTCGAAATCCTCCGGCGTGTTGAGCCGGCCGAGCGTGCGCAGGGAGAGTTCGGTGGTGCTGCCTTCGAGCCGGCCGCTGGGGAGGTCGACGTTCTGGGCATCGAGCGCGGCCTGGACATCGAGTGGGGTAAGGCCGTGGACGGCGAGCTTCACCGGGTCCATCCAGAGCCGCATGGCGAAGCGTTTTTCGCCGAAGATGCGGACCGAGGAAACGCCGGGGATGGTCTCCATCCGTTCGCGGATCAGCCGGTCGGCGAGGTTGCTGACTTCCAGGATATCGCGCTGTTCGCTGCGCATCGAGAGGAAGAGGATGGGCGTGGAATCCGCGTCGGCCTTCTCGACCACGGGCGGGTCGGCGTCGACCGGCAGGTTGCGGACGGCGCGGGCGACGCGGTCGCGGACGTCGTTCGCGGCGTCGTCGAGACTGGTGTCGAGCGTGAACTCGACGGTGATGGTCGAGCGTTCCTCGCGCGACTCGGACGCCATCGTGCGGATGCCGGCGATGCCGTTGATCACGGCTTCCAGCGGCTCGGTGATCTGAGACGCGATGACCTGGGGATTCGCGCCGGGGTAGCGGGTCTGGATCGTGACGATCGGCGGATCGACGGCCGGGTATTCGCGGACGCCGAGGAAGGTGAAGCCGGTGATGCCGAAGAGCACGATGACGAGCGACATCACCGTGGCGAGCACGGGGCGCTTGATGCTGGTTTCGGCGAGACTCACGGGGCAGGCGGAGGGAAATCAGGGCGCGACAGGTTTCACCGCCACGCCGGGGCGTAGGCGGAGGATGTTGGTGGTGAGCACCTGATCGCCCTCCTTCAATCCGCGCAGGACCTGGACCTGCTCGGCGGTCCGCATGCCGATCTCGACGTTCTGGAAGTCGGCTTTGCCATCGCGCAGGACATAGACCCCGTGGCCGCGGGCGGAAGGCACGACGGCCTGGGTAGGCACCGCGAAGCCGTTCGCGACGGTTTCGAGCTGGAGCGTCACTTCCGCGAAGCCGCCGGGCAGCAGGCCTTTGGGATCGGCGCAGATCCCGCGGATGCGGAGGCTGCGGGTGGCGACGTCGGCGGCGGGTTCGATCACCGCGATCTCGCCTTCGAAGACGTTGGCGTTGCCGGCGACGGTGAAGGTGAATTTCTGGCCGGCTTTCACCTCGCTGGAGTAGCGCTCGGGCAGCGGGAAATCGACCTTGATGCGGGACAGGTCCTGAAGGTTCACCAGTACGGTTTCCGGCTTCAGCAGGGCACCTTCGCTGACCTGGCGGATCCCGGTCTGGCCGGCGAAGGGTGCGCGGATCCGGGTTTTCTCCAACTCGACTTGTTTGGTGGTTTTCTGGGCTTTGAAAATCTCGAGTTCGGCGAGGGCGAGATCGTATTCCTGGCGGCTGATCGCGCGCTCGGGGAGCAGAGTCTCGGTGCGGTTTTTGTTCGCCTCGGCGAGCTTCAGCCGGGCCTCGATCTCGGCGAGCTCCGCGGCGAGGTCGGCGTCATCGAGGAGGAAGAGGATCTCGCCTTTCTCGACGGGGGCGCCTTCCTTCATCTCGATCTTCACCAAGCGTTTGGTGAGTTCCGGAACGATGTCGACGGACTCGTTGGCCCGCAGGGTGCCGACGGTGTCGACGGAATTCGCCATCGGCGTGGACTTCACCGCGAAGACCTCCGCGGCGACCGGTCCGCCTGCACCTTGCGCCCGCAGCGCGGGCGCGGCGAGCAGCAGGGAGCAGGCGATGAAGATCGGGAACGGCTGGGGCATGGGCGACGGGTCTTTTGGGAGGCGAGAATACCGATATGCTTCCCGAAATCCTCCGGTGAATGATCGTCGCCCTCGCGTGCCGAGCCTCCCGGCAAACCTCACTTCAGCAAAGCCTGAAGTTCCCAGGTCCGTTTGTCGCGCGGGGTGCCGGGGCCGTTGTAGCCAAGCATCCGGAAGCCCTTCGCCTCGGTCTTGCGATCCGCCAGGGCCGCCTCGAGCGCGGTTTTGGCTTTGCCGATGTTTTCCTTCGAGTCGCTTCCCTGCCACGTGTAGCTGAGCGTCATCGTGGCGGGAACGTCGCGGACTTCCACCTTGGCGCCATCGGGCCCGGTGGTGCCGACTTTTCCATTCTGATAGAGGAAGGCCATCGAGGCCTGCTTGAGCTTGCCGTCCTCGCCCTCCATGCCCATTTCGACCGGCGCGGTCATCGGGATGTCGTGCTTCTTGATGTGCATGAAGAGCGTCCAGAAGGCTCCCGTCTCGCCCTTGCCGTTGGTGAAGGCGGCGCGGTAGGCGGGATACTTTTTTTCAGTGACCTGGTCGTAGGGGCCCGGTTTCGGCCAGTCCTGCGGCAGGGGAGCTTCGTCGACGTAGGATGGGGCGGGCTTATCGACCGGCGGGCCGCCTGCCTGGAGGTTGCAGGCGGTGAGCAGGGCGAAGAGCGGGAAGAATTTCTTTTTCACCCCCGCAACCAAGCGAGCGAGGCGAATCGCGCAAGAGGTTTCTGAGTTCGGCAAGGGTGCCTTCTTTTTCACGGGTCGAGGGACCCGCGCTTCACGAGTGAGGTAGAACCGCGATGCAGGCAGTCCCCCGGAAAGCCGAGGTCGTGGTCGCGTCCAACTGGAGTGCGACGGCATGACGTCGCTTTGGCTTGGGGTGAAATCCGCCTCATCCCGGCGACCGCGGATCGGCCGCTAGGGCAATCCGTGGCCAGCAGAGCAACTTGTCCGCACCCCAAGTGAAAGCTGCGTCATGCCGCAGCACTCCATGTTGCCAGGTTGCCAACTTCAGCCCCTGCAGGCGGCTTACTTGCCGAAGATTTTCCCGAAGAAGGCCTTCATGGCGTCCCACGAGGCCTTGTCGGCTTTCTCGTCGTAGGCGGCCCCTTTGGAGGGATCGTCGCCGGCCATCTTCTGGGTGAAGGCGTGGACGGCATTGTCGTAGGCGACGAATTCCAAGTTGGCTCCGGCGTCCTTCATCTCCTTCTTGAAAGCATCGACCTGGGCGGGCGGGACGTAAGGATCGACCGCGCCATGCAGGACGAGCACCTTGGACTTCACGCCGCCTTTCGGCGCGGCTTTGCCTTCCGCGGCATCGAGTCCGCCGTGGAAAGAGACCACGCCGGCGATGTCGGCGCCACTGCGGGCGAGTTCGAGCACCCCGCCGCCGCCGAAGCAGTAGCCGATGGCAGCGATCTTGGATTTCTCGGTGCGATCGTCCTTTTGCAGGACCTCGAGGCCGGCCTTGAGACGACCGCGGAAGAGGTCGCGGTCGCCCTTGTATTTGCCGGCTTCCTGACCGGCGGCTGGCGGGACGGGGCGGATTCCTTTGCCGTAAATGTCGGCGGCGAAGACATTGTAGCCAAGATCCGCGAGCATCCGGGCGCGCATCTTTTCGTAGTCGGTCAGGCCGGTCCACTGGTGGATGACGAGCACCGCCGGGCGCTTGCCGGTGACGGCGTCGTCGTACACGTGGAAGCCTTCGAGGGTGACGCCTTCGTGCTGGTATTCGACAGTCTTTTCAACGAGGGCGGCGGAGGCGGAAGCGGCGGCGAGGAGGGACAGGGCGAGAACTTTCATCCCTGCCAGCAAAGCGAGGCGGGAGGGTCTGTCAAACCGACTTCCGGCGCAGGGCGAGAACGATGCCGCCGGCGACGATGCCCCAGAAGGCAGCGCCGATCCCTAACAGCGTAATGCCGGATAGGGTGACGAAAAAGGTCATCGCCGAGGCTTCGCGGTAATCCTCGTCGCCCAGCGCCGCGGCGAGGGCGTTGCCGATGGTGGTGAGGAGCGCGAGGCCGGCGATGGAGAGGACCAGTTCGCGCGGGAAGGCGGCGAACAGGCCGGCGACGGTCGCGCCGAAGATCCCGACCAGCAGATAAAAGAACGCGGCGACGAGGGGTGCCCAGTAGCGGCGGGCGGGGTCGGGGTGGGCTTCCGGGCCGACGCAGAAGGCCGCGGTGATGGCGGCGAGGTTGATGCCGAATGCGCCGAACGGCGCGAAGAGAAGGTTGGTCACGCCGGTCCAGCCGATGATCTGTGAGACCGGTGCCTCGTAGCCGCCGACACGGATCGCGGCGATGCCCGGCAGGTTTTGCGAGGCCATGGTCACGATGAAGAGCGGGATGCCGGTGCCGATCAGGGCGGGCAGCGACCATTCCGGCGAGGTCCACACCGGCATGGTGATGTTCCAAGGCACGGCTTCCAGGTGCAGCAGGCCCTGTGCGGCGGCGATGGCAATGCCGAGCACGAGGACGAGCGGGATGTTCGCCCGCGGCCAGCAGCGGCGGCCGGCGACGTAGGCGGCGGCCATCGAAAGGACGAGCAGCGGGTTGCCCGGGACCGCGATGAAGGCATCGAGCGCGAAGCGGGCCAGCACGCCGGCCAGCAGCGCCGAAGCGAGCGGCAGGGGCAGCCGCTTCATGATCTTTTCAAAGCCGCCGCTGAAGCCGGCGATCATGATCAGGACTGCGCTGAACAGGAAGCAGCCGATCGCCTGCGGCATCGTCAGGTGGCCCGCGGCCGCCGCCGCGCCGATGACCGCCGCGCCCGGGGTGGACCAGGCGATGAGGATGGGCTTCCGGGTGAGGATCGAGAATGCGAAGGTGGGGAGCGCCATGCCGACGCCGATCGCCCACAGCCACGACGCCGTCTGCTCCGGCGTCGCGCCGAGGGCCTGGGTCGCTTGGAAGATGATCGCGACCGAACTGGTGAAGCCGACCAGTACCGACACGAAGCCCGCGACGAGGGCGGTAACGGAGAAGTCCTTCAGCATGGCGGCGGGGGCTTGATGACGACGGCAGCGGCCGGAGTCAACGCGACGGGGCAGGTTGGCGCGGAAAGTCATCGCGCATGGAGGTCAGCAACGTCATCCTCAAGGCATGAACTTGCGATCCATGCGTCCGGGCGAGGAGGGTGACATTGCCGCTTTGATTCACCGTTCCACCAATGCGTGGTATCGCGAAAAGCTCGGGCATGAGATCTTTACCGGCACCCCAGAGGATTGTCGGATTTTTCCGGAGACCTACGAGGCGCTGGACCCCGGTTGCTGTTTGGTTGCGGAGATCGAAGGTCAGATCGCGGGGTCGTGCTTTTACCATCAGCGCGACACCCATGTCGGCCTGGGCATCATGAACACGGCTCCGGAGTTCGCGGGTCGCGGCGTGGCGAAAGCGCTTCTAACCGGAGTGCTGGAGCGGGCGGGCGAGCTTCCGGTGCGGCTGGTTTCGAGCGCGATGAACCTGAACTCCTACTCGCTCTACACCCGGGCCGGTTTCAGTCCGGTGGCGGTCTATCAGGACATGGTTTTGCCAGTCGGCAGGCCGGTGCCGCCACCGCCGCTGCTTCCGGGCACGGTGCGGTTGGCGGACATGGCGGACTTGTTCGCGATGGTGGATCTCGAGGAAGAGGTTGCTGGGATCCACCGGGCGAAGGACCTTGCCCACTTTCTCCGCAGTCCGGGCGGGCATTGGACGACTTTCGTGCATCGGGATCCGTCGGGAAAGATCGACGGCTGGCTGGCATCGGTCGATCACCCCGGCTGCCGGATGATCGGGCCCGGGGTGATGCGGGAAGACGGCGTTGCCTTGGCGCTGATCCACGCGCAACTGGTCCATCGACGTGGCACCTCGCCGGTGCTCCTAGTGCCGACGCACGAGACGGCGTTGGTGGCCGAGCTCTACGGCTGGGGCTGCCGCAATGTGGAGCTGCACTTTGCCCAAGTCCGCGGCGCGAGTTCAGCACCCGAGGGGGTGATCATGCCGAGTTTTCTGCCGGAGAGCGGGTGATGGAATTCACGCGCACAGCGGCGTGCAGAGCTTGATCAGGGCTGGATCGATCTTGTACTTCGAGTCGACCACGGCGGCGATTGGCAGGTGGCCGAAGGTGCCGTCGCGGAAGACCATGATGGCGTTGGTCAATCCGGCTTCCAGCGAGTCGACGGCTGCAATGGCGAACTTGTAGGCCATGATGCGGTCGTGGACGGTCGGCGAACCGCCGCGCTGGACGTGGCCGAGGACGGTCAGGCGGGCTTCCATGCCGATCGCGTCGTTGATGTAGCGGGTGGTATATTCCGCCATCTTGGTGCCCTCGGCGACGATCGCGATGATGTGGCTGCGGCCCTCGTGCTTGATCTCGTGCTTGAGCCGGGCTCCGAGTTGATCGAGGTCGTAGGGAATCTCGGTCGTCAGGCAGAGTTCGGCCCCGCAGGCGAGTGCGCTGACCATCGCGAGGTAGCCGCAGTGGCGGCCCATCACCTCGATGACGAAGGCGCGGGAGAAGGACGTCGCGGTATCGCGGATCGAGTCCACCGACTGGCGGATCATGTTCAGCGCGGTATCGACGCCGAGGCAGTAGTCGGTGCCGGCGATGTCGTTGTCGATGGTGGCCGGGATGCCGGCGAAGGGGACGCCGAAATCGGTGTAAAACTGGTTGAGGGCGCGGAAGGAGCCGTCGCCGCCGATCACAATCAGCTTCTTGATGCCCTTTCGTTCGAGGTTTTCGAAAGCCTGGCGGCGGAACTCGAGTTCGAAGAAGCGCTTTGAGCGGGAGGAGCGGAGGACGGTGCCGCCGCGGTGGAGGATGCCGGAAATCAGGTCGCGGTGGGATTCGACGATCTTGTCGTCGATCAGCCCGCGCAGGCCATCGTAGACCAGCCAGGGCTTGTAGCCGCGGGAAGCGGCATAGTCCGCGGCGCATTTGACCGCGGGGTTCATTCCGGCCGAGTCGCCGCCGGAGGTGAGAATGGCAAGGCCTTCGCTCATGAGGTGCAGGCGGAGGGAACGGGACCACCCGCGGGGTGGCAAGCACGGGATGTGCCGGGAGCGAAATCTTGGCGATGACAAAAAATCCCGAACCCTGCCGGCGGGGCGAAGGGCATGGTTTTGAGGGGTTTGGGGAGACGGCGTCGGGCCGGGGCCGTTCGCGGTGAATAAAAGTCCGGCAGAATCGTCCTTGGTGGACGTTATTCCACCATCGGGATGGGTGTGGCGTGGGGTTTCCCTCGCTCGCCGGCCGAAAGAATTGCCGCGGGTCAAACCGCGGCGGGGCGGGCGCTCGGGGAGGGGTGCCCGCCCCAACCTTTTTCAAGCATGAGAATCTTCGCCTTCCGAACTACGCTTCGTGCCGGGATGCCGGTCGGGGTCGCCCTGCTTTGCGGCGCAATTTCGGCCCGCGCCGACCGGGACAGCCCTTTGCCTGATTGGGGAAGCGGCTATTTGACGACCTACCTCGACAACGATCTTTTCGGCCACACGGACCGCGATTACACCAGCGGAGCGCGGATGTCGTGGATTTCCTCGAATCGCGACGTATCGGACTTGGGCTCGGTCCAGCGGATGCTGCGGCGGCTGTCGGGGGATCAGGACAGTTTCCGGTTGTTCAAGGCGGTCACCGGCTTCGAAGACCCGCAAGACGTTCAGTATAACTTCGGCTCGTCGCTGACCCAGTTGATGTTCACTCCGGAAACCGGTGCGTCCTATGCCCAGCCGGCGGGCGAACGGCGCTATGCCGGGTGGCTGGGGCTCGGGTTTTCGTTGCACGTAAAGGACGACCGGATTCTGAACTCGATCGAATTCACTGTGGGCACCACCGGATCGAACGCGCTCGGGGAGCACTCGCAGGACTTCGTCCATAGCGTCCGCGGGCTCGCTCAGTTCAACGGCTGGGACAACCAGATCCCGAATGAGATCACCGCCGACCTGAGCTTTGTCCAAAAGCGGCGCTCGGATTTCCTGAAGCGGGACCAAGGGGTGTTCCGGGTCGACGGACTTACGGAATGGGGGGCTCGTCTTGGCACCTTCCGGACCGCCGCGCATGTCGGCGGCTTCTTCCGCGCGGGCTTCCATTTGCCGCCGGACTTCACCGACCCGCGGCTGTCGGATACGGCGTATTCGAACCTCTATTTCGACACGGACGATCCGTACGTCAGGCATTGGTCCGCGTATCTGCTATTCGGGGCGACCGGCCGGGCGGTGGGCTTCGATGCCACCTTGGACGGGCCATTATTCACCGGCTACGACACCGGCAATCTGCGCGAACCTTTCGTCGGGGAGGTCTTCTGTGGCGGCGGAATCCGCTACCGTCAGGTGGAGCTGAGCTATGTGCATACGTGGCGCAGCCAGGAGTATGAAGAGCAGCGTGGAGGAGTGTCGGACTTCGGTTCGGTGGCGCTGCGGTTGAGATTCTAACGGGAGTTTCCGGATTGCTTCGACCCGCGCGCGGGCCATGCTCACGGGATGTTCGCGGGCATAAGAGTTTTCGCCGCCATGTTCGGCATCGGCGGGTTGTTGATGTTTCCCGCGACAGCGGAGGAGGTGGCGGCGAAGCCCGAAGCGCGGGTCCAGTCGCTGGTTCGCGAACATGCCGCGGGGATGAAGTTTGCAAGCATCGAGTCCAAGGGCGGCAAGGCTTTCCGCGGGGTGGAGGTGACCGGGGTGACGGAGCAGGCGGTCAAGTTCCGCCATGCCGGGGGCGAGGAGACGCTGGCGGCGGCCGACTGCCCGGGATTGTGGGTGGAATTGTTCGGACTGGTGGCGGAGGGCGCGCCGGTGGCCGCACCACAGGCCGCGAAAACCGACGAGGCGGTGGCGAAGGCGATCGCGGTGATCGAGGGCGACCGCTCGAACGGCACCGGCTTCTTTTGCCGGGCGGAGGGGAAGGTCTTTCTTTACACCGCGGCGCACGTCCTTTCCGGGAACTCGAAGCTGTCAGTGAAAATGCGCGACGGCACGGTGGTGCGGAAGTTCGGCGCGGTGGAGGCGGCGGAGGGCGCGGATCTGATCCGGCTGGCGGTGGGCGAAGCGGTGCCGCATGCGTTGGAGATCGCGGCGGAATCGGGAGTCGCGAAGGTTGGCATCCCGGTGCTGGCTTCCGGCAATGCCGGCGGAGGCGGGACGGTGGGATTTGAAAAAGGCGAGGTGATGGGGGTGGGGCCGGAGTCGATTGAGATCGATGCCGAGGTGATTCAAGGCAACAGCGGCGGGCCGATCCTGCACGGAACGACCCGCGAGGCCTTGGGCGTGGTCACCCATCTCACGGCCGAGCGGAAGGACGAGTGGGCGAAGGAGACGCGATTCGCCGGAGTGCGGCGTTTCGGCTGCCGGCTCGACCGGGAGTGGAAGTGGAAGTGGAAGGTGGTGCCGGTCGATGCTTTCCTCAAGGAAGGCAAGGCGATCCTCGCGGTGCAGCAGCAGTCCGAGCTGATGATCGCGGCGTTGAGCATGTCGAAGTGGAGGTCGCCGGTCTTCCAGCAGCAGCGCGAGAACCCGCTTGCCCGGGATATCACGGCGCTCCAGAGCTGGATGGAGCAGCAGCAGAAAGGTGGCCAGCGCTTCAGTGAGACCGACCGGAAGAAGCGCCTGCGCGGGATTTTCGACAGCGCGCGGCATCGCTCGCGCAGCCAGATGGAAGCGCTCAAAAGCGACGGGTTCACGTGGTTTCACCGCGAATCCGCGACGCAGGAAACCCTGCAGCGGGCGGAAATCGACAAGGTTTACGCGAGCACGGTGACGGAGCTGCGGTAGGTGTCCGCTGCCGATTCAGGCTTGATTTGACGGGATGTGGACTTATTTTGTCCCCATGAAAACTGCCACTTTGCGGGAATTGCGGAACAACTTCTCGAAGCTCGAAGCCTGGTTGGGCGAGGGCGAGCAGATCTGCATCGAGAAACGCGGCCAGCCGATCGCGATGCTCACTCCGGTGGATGCGGGGACGGTGAAGAAGGTCGAGATGCCGGACTTCATGGCGCGGATGAGGAAGACCTGGGGCGACCGGGTTTTCAGCGAGGAAGAAGTGAAGGCGATGCGGGAGGCGGAACTTGAAGGCGATCTCGGATGAACACTTATCCCGACACCTCGTTCCTCTGCTCGCTGTATAGGCTTCAAATCTATTCGCCTGCGGCGGCCGGCTGGATGGCTGCCCGCTCCGGTCCGCTCCCGGTGACCAGCCTGCTGTTGTTAGAGTTCCGCCAGTCGGTCCGCTTCCAAACCCGGCTGTTCTCGCTCGACCGGTCGAAAGGCTATCCTCCTGCCGAGGGCGCGCGGATGCTGAGGGACCTCCAGTCGGACCTCGCGAGCGGTGTATTGGAAGTCGTCGCGGCGGATTGGGCGGACGTGCACCGAATTGCCGAGAGTCTGAGCGGGAAATACACGGCGCAGGGTGGTCACCGCTTAGCGGACATCCTCCATGTCGCCACCGCCTTGCACCTGGCGTCGCCCGAGTTCCTGACTTTCGACTCGAATCAGCGGGCGCTGGCGACGGCGGAGGGAATGGACGTGCCGGTGTGAAGCGTTGCGGCTTGCCGCTGCACGCTGCATTCCCTTGTCTCACGGTATGAAGCGTGCTCGCAGGGAGCGCCGCTTCCTTTCCTCTCCATGAAACGTCTCGCCCTCCACTGGCAAATCCTCGCCGCGCTGGTCCTCGCCACCCTGACCGCAACCGCCTTTCGCGGTTTGTTCGCGGAGGGGGATCAGCCGGCCTTCATCACCGCCGCGCTGGAGGGCTGCAAGCTGGTCGGCGACCTCTTCCTGCGGGCGCTAAAAATGATCATCATCCCGCTGATCGTCACTTCGGTGGTCGGCGGCATCGCGGGGCTGAAAGATGCCGACGGCTTCGGCCGGCTCGGCTTGAAGACGATGGGCTTCTACATGACCACCGGCCTGCTGGCGATTTTGCTTGGGCTGTTCCTGGTCAACGTCATCCAGCCCGGGCTCGGCTCCGACGGCCAGCCGAACGCGATGATCCGCGAAGCCTTCGAAAAGGGCACGGGCGTCAGCGAGGGCGACATGGCGAAGGTCGAGGCCGCTTCCGGCAACGTGCCGAAGGGCAAGGGGATCTGGGCGAGCATTTCGGGCGTGTTCCGCTCGATGCTGCCGGAAAATGTTTTCGCCGCCGCTGCCACGAACGAATCCGTGCTGGGCGTGCTGGTCTTCAGCCTGCTCTTTGCGGTGGCCGTCACGCGACTGCCGGAGCAGCAGGGGAAAAGCCTGCGGGATTTCTTCATCGCGGCCTCGGAGGCGGTTTCGATCATCGTCCACTGGATCATGGCCTTCGCGCCACTCGGCGTTTACGCGCTGATCCTGCCGGTGGTCTATCAGACCGGCTTCGGTCTGTTTGAGAGCCTTGGCAAGTATGTGATCACCGTGCTGCTCGCGCTGGGCCTACACATGGGTGTCACCATGCCGCTGATCCTGATGCTGTTCGCCCGGGTCAGCCCGAAGAAACACTTCGCGGCGGTCAAGCAGGCGCTGATCATGGCCTTCTCCACCGCGTCGTCGTCAGCGACCTTGCCGCTGACCATGGAATGCGTGCGCGACCGCTGCGGCGTGTCGTCGCGGGTGACCTCGTTCACCTTGCCGATCGGCACCTCGATCAACACCGACGGCACCGCGCTCTACGAGTGCGTGGCGGTGATGTTCGTGGCGCAGGTCATGGGAGTGACGATGGGAGCCGGCGAGATGTTCTTCGTGGTGGTGGCGGCGCTGATGACCAGCATCGGCATCGCCGGCGTGCCGCACGCCAGCCTGGTGGCGATCCTGCTGATCCTGAAAAATTCCGGGATCCAGGGTGCCGAGGCGGCGGTCGGCGTGCTGCTGGCGGTGGACCGCTTCCTCGACATGAGCCGCACCGCGGTGAACGTTTTCGGCGATACCTGCGTGGCGGTGCTGGTGGCGAAGAGCGAGGGGGAGGATGTCCTCAAGGGGTAGCCCCCCGGAAGCGATAAGGAGCCACGGCACTCCTGTCGTGGTGGACGGTTGGTTTGCGAGCAATGGCAGACGGGACAAGAGTGTCCCTGCTCCTTAGTCCCGCGCGGCGGGCGGGTGGGCGATGCAGGCTTGAAGGGAGTGGCGGGCGGTTGGGGACCGTTCTGCCGGTCTGAGGACCGGCGGTCCCGGGGGCTACGCCGCTTGCCAGCGCTTGGCGATTTCTTCGAGGATGGCGGGATCTTGCGGGGCGTCCTCGCGGCCGAAGTGCTTGGACTCGAGGGCGGTGATCTCCTTTCCGATCGCCTCTTTCATGGAGGGCGTTATGCTTTCGCCCTGCTGAACGCGGCGCAGGAAGCCGATCACGCTGACGGCATTGAGATGGGCGGGCAGCGGCAGCAGCGCGGGGCCGTCGTGATGATGGGTCTTGCGGTTTTTGAAGAGCAGCACGATCACCGCGAGCAGGGCGGCAAGGGCCGCAATGCCGCCGCCGATCCAGGGACCGAGGCGCTTGGCGGAGCCGCCGAGGGGGACGCTGGCCTCGACCGGGACGAGGTCGACATCGACGTAGCGCTGGCGCAGCAGCCCGTCTTCCTTCGCGAGTTCCGGCTTCACGGCGGGGAATTGGAAGGCCGCGGGCAGCGTGCCGCCTTTCGGCTTCAGCTCGATTCGCCATTCGTGCTCGGAGATCGGCGCGAGGTCGTCCGCGGCGACATCGAGCTCGACCACGCGTAGGCTACGGTCCTCAATATTGCCGGTCTCGAAATCCGGGATCGCGGTTTCTAACAGCTCGCTGAGTGATGGAACCAAGCCGTGGGTGGTGGCCTTGACTTCGAGATAGAGGCTTCCCTTTTCCGCATGACTGCGTTCGTCGAGGGTCATCGCCACTTTGAGGTCGCGGTAGGGCCGCGGCTCGGCTTTGGCGGCATCGATCGGGACTTCCGACGAGGTGACCGGGAGGACGACGTAGCCCGAGGTGTCGTTGAAATCGAGGTCGATCTTGAGCGGCGGGACCTTGTCGACCTGCGGGCCTTTCGGCTTGAGCAGGAAGTAGGCGTAGGGCGTGAGCCGCCAGCCGAATTTCGGATCGGTGAGCGACTCGACCTTATCCGAGTGGAAGGTCAGCGAGACGACCTCGAAGTGCTCTTCCAGCGCGGCGCGGGCGGACTTCTCGAATTTGTCGCGGTAGTCTTCGGGCGGGCGGCCGAAATTGAAGCCGTAGGGCGAGGCGGTCTGGTTCTGGAGATACTTCTGGAAGCCGCCGGACTCGCGTTCGATCTCGCGGGTGTGGCGGAGATTCACCCGCAGGCCGAAGGGCGCGTCGCTGCCGACGCGGTCCGGGCCATCGACCGCGGTATCGAGCTCGATCTCGGTGATCAGGTCGCGGTAGTAGGCCAGCACCTCGGCGGCATCGGCCAGCGCCTCGTGGTCGCCGGCGATGGCGGCGGCGCCTTCGAGGTAGCGCAGCTTGAGGTCGGGCGCGGCGTTGGCGAGGCGGGTGTTGAGGTTGGTCGCGAAGGCCTTGAGGTGGCGCTCCTGCAATCGCCGGGCAGCGCGGCGAGGGCGGCCTTGATCTTCGCATACTCGTCGGGGGTGCCGACGTGATGGCTCTTCAGGGCTTCCAGCGAGGGCGAGCCGAGCGAGGCGAAGAACCAGGTCTCGAACACCGCGGCGGACTCCTTCGTCGGGTCTTCCAGCGGCAGGCTGTCGGCGTAGCCCTTGGCGGCGGCGGCGAGGCCGTCGAGGGCGGCGCGCTTGATCGCGGAGTGCTGGTGATCGGGCGCCAGGGTGCTGCGGTAGTTGCTTTCTTCGAAACGCAGGGCCGCGAGTTGTTCCTCAAGCCGCCACGCTTCGGCCGGCTTCTTCGGCAAGGCGCGTTCGAGCACGCCCTGCGCCGCTTGGTAGCCGACGAGGATCTGCTCCTGGAGTTCCTTGTCCTTGCGCTTGGTCTGGAAGGCCTGCTGAAGCTTCGGGTTCGGCCAGAGACCGGCGAGGTTGAGCCGCATCTTGCCGACCAGTGTGCCGAGCGTCTTGGCGTCGAGGACATCGGTCGCGCCGAATACCGACTCGATCGCTTCGACCCGCCAGACTTCTGCCTGGCTGTGGCAGGAGATGAAAGCGTCAGCGAGTTCGGTGTGGAACGACTCGCCGAGTTCCAGCCCGTGGATGCCTTTCACCAGCGCCGCCAGCTCGACCAGATTGCGTTCCTGTTTCGAGCGGGTCAGCGGGATCGAGCCCGACTGGTTGTTGAAGCCGTAGAAGTAGAAATAGCGGGAGCGCATGTCCTGCGCTTCGTTCGGGTTGTTGTTTTCGGACCACACCCGGATCATCTCGCGGACCAGCGACTTTGCTTCTTCCTTGTCCGCCGCGGCGATCGACTTGATCACCGGCAGCGCCTTCTTTTCCTCCTTCACCTTCAGCAGCAGGCGGGCGGAGGCGAGCAGGCATTCCTGACGCGTGGCGGTTTCGACGGCGGCCAGCCAGGCCTCATCGGGCTGGCATTCCAACAGCACGCCGGCACCGATCGGGCGGACGCCGGGGCCCTGGAAGCCGGTCGACGGGCGGCCGAAGAACATGTTCCCCCATTCGTCGTACTGCGGGCCGGTGCGGCGCGAGCTGCTCTGGTCTTTCTGCTGGGTAACTGCGGCTTCGTGGACCCACTGGCGGGCGAACTGGGTGAAGATGCCTGACCATGCGGCGGGATCGAGGTCCTTCGTGGAAAGCATCGTTTTCACCGCGGCGTGCTGGAGCTTGAGTTGTTCAAGCCGCAGCGTTTCGTCGGGATTTTCGCGGCTCTGCGCGGTCAGAGTTCCGAGCGAGGCGAGCAGCTCCAGGCCTTCACCTTGCGGATTCTTGAAGGTCTTCTCCAACCACTGCTTGCCGGTGTCGTCGCCGAGCTCGGGGATCAGCGAAAGCGCGCGAAACAGGGCCTCGGCGCGGGCTTCCGGCGGGGCGTCCTTGTCGGTGAGGAAGGAGGTGGAAAGCTCCCAGGCCAGGGGCAGTGCGTCTTTGCCGGCGGCTTTCGAGTCGAGCTGCGAGAGTTCGGCGCGATGGCGGGCGATCAGGTTCAGCGCGGCGTAGTCTTTCTTCTCCCGCGACACGGCGAGATCGGGCAGGAAAGCGCTGGCTTCCTTGACGAAGCCGGCTTCTAACAAGAGCTCGGCGGCGCGGGTCTTGTCGGCGGCTTCGCTGCCGCCGAAGTTCGGGATGCCGGTGTTCAGCGCGTCGAAGAATTCCTTCGGCGGGCGGGGTTCCTTCGGCAGCAGTTTGGCCAGAGACTCGATCTGCTTTTTCTGCGGCGGCACCGGCGCGGCGGCGGCCAGGCCTAACAGATCGGACGGTGGCAGGTAGGCGGGCTGGTTGTGCGGCTTGGAGCCCTGGGCGATCAGTTCCGGCGGGGGATTGACCTGCGCCGGCGCGGAGAGCTTTGCGACAATCATCTGGTAACTTTCGCCGGAGCTTTCCTTCGGCAGCGCGGCGAGGAAGGCCTTCACTTTGTCCCAGCGGCCGAGGACCACGTCGCGGCGGAAGACGGCGGCGTCCTTCTGGAATTGCTCGATCTCCTGCTGGGCCTTGACGGCTTCGGCGGTGGGCGGGGCCGGCTGCGGCTGGCCTTCCACCACGGGCGGCGGGACAGGAACGGGAACCACCTGCGCAGCCTCTTTCACCGGATCCGCGGCCCGCGCTTCTTCCAGACGGGTGGCGAGGATGCCGGCGGTGCTGCGGTCGAACTGGAGTTCGCGCAAGATCGCCTGCTTCTGCTGCGCGGGCGTCGGGGCGGGGCGGTTCTTGCTTTGCTCGATGAGCTGGCGGAGGCGGTTGAAATCGAGGTCGCCGCCGGCTCCTCTGGCCGGCACGACGGCTCCGTTGGAAAGGACCGCGCCTTCCAGTGCTCCAGCAGGATCCACCACCCCCACCGGACCTCGTTCGGCGGTCAGTTGGAGTTGGACGGCTTGCTGCGCGTGGTGGGGGACGGTAAGCGCGGCGAGGGCGAGGAGAACGAGGCGGGGTTGCATGGGATCAGAGTTTTGGGGGAACGAACCGCGGAGGCGCAGAGGTCGCGGAGGTGAACGCGGAGAGGTTGGGTGGAGTTTGAACTCAGGGCGTTTGAGGTTCGTAAAAATGGGCGATGTTGGGCTTGTCGATGATTCTCTGGGAATCCCGATACGGAGCTCCGCCGGACGGGCTGCACTCCAACCATGCGATATCGAGTTCGATCTGAATCTCCGCGTTCACCTCCGCGACCTTTGCGTCTCGGCGGTTCGTTCGTTCGCCACAAATCAAGATCCCTGACCATCCACCGGCGGGCCGGAACCGGCACTGCGGCTGTCCTTCGGCTTCTGGCTCGGCTTTTGGCCGGGCTTGTTGCTGGCGCACTTGCCGGACTTGCAGTTGCATTGCTTGGGGATGGCCTTGCCGTAAAGGTCCTCGGGTTCCATGCGTGCGAGGCGGATGGCGGACTCCAAGTCGTCGGCGTGCTTCGCGGCACCCTTCTCGTCACCGGCTTCGGTCGCGCGCTGGACCAGCAGCTTGCGCTCCTGGCGGGCCGCTTCGATTTCCGGCTCCCACTCGCTGTCGGGCAGGCCTTCAAGCTTCATGAGATAGGTCATGTAAAAGCGCGAGGTGGCGAGGGAGGCCAAGGTCTCATCGCGCAGCCCGGCGTGGGCGTTGGGGTCTTGGGCGAGTTCCTCGGCCAGCGCGGCGAGTTCCTCGCGCGCCTTCGGCAACTCGTCGTTTTCCATGCGGGCTTTGGCGAGCTCCAGCCGGATTCGGCGGGCTTCGTCGATGCGGTCCTTCGGCAGTTGGGCGAGGCTTTGCTCGTAGGCGGCGATGGCGGCCTTCCAGTCTTCGGCGGCGGCTTTCGCCTTCGCCTGTTCGAGCGTCGACGCGGTGGCATCGAGCGTCATCTGTTCGCGGCCGGGGCCGTAGTGGAAGGCCAGCAGGCCGAGCGGCACGAGGCACCATAGGGTCAGGATGAGGATCTTCATGGCAGTAACTTAAGTCGCAAGTTGAGCGGAATTGTCAGGGAAAGGAAGCGGGGATTTCGAGGGCGCGGGTGCCTAGTTCAGAATGTTAACCGCGAATGGACGCGAATGGACGCGAATCAGATCAAGTATTCAGATCCCGTTTCAGCGGTCCTTTCTCTTGTTCGAAAATTTCGCGTTCATTCGCGTTCATTCGCGGTTAGATTTCTCATAGTGAGGGAGTCTCGCCGGGCGATGTTGAACGGGCGAGCCGCCCGTTCCCCTCTTGTCTGTTCTTTCTTTGCGGGCCTGGATTCCAGCGGGATCCGGCGAAATGAAGCAGCAGGGGGAGGCCGGCCAGCAGGGTAGCTCCGAGCGCGGTGAGCAGAATCGCGAGCTCGCGCTGGCCGGGGAGCCGCGCGGTGCCATCGACCGCCAGCGTGCCGAGGCGCTGGAGCATCGCGGTGGGGACCAGCTTCGCATTGCCATCGTGGTATTCGCCGCCGAGGCGGGTGGCAATTTGGCGGAGCGTCGCGCCGTCCTGGCGGGAGTGGTGGCCGTCGATGAAGCTGCCTTTGATCGGATCGCCGACGCCGGCGACCAGCACGCCGCCGATCGAGGGCGGCAGCTTCGGCATGCCGGTGGCGGGGACGGAGTCGCCGTCGCTGATCAGGACCATCGTCGCCGAGTCACGCGGCCATTTGGCGGCGATCTTGACGGCCTCGGCGATGCCGTCGAGCAGCTTGGTTTTGCCGGTGGGGAAGGCCTGGTGCATCGGCAGGTCGTCCATCAGGTTGTGGAGGATTTCCAGGTCGCGGGTCTCCTCGACCACCGGCTTGGCTCCATTGTAAACGGCGACGACCGAGGTGTGCAGCTTGTCGTGGGCGGTGCGGGCGATGATCGATTCCACGACGGCGCGGGCGCGGTCCATGCGGCTTTCCTTGGCGGTCGCTCCGGCGTCGCGCAGCCGCATGCTGGGGGAGACATCGAGCACCAGCAGCAGGTGCTGGCGTTCCTTGGCTTCGACGTCTTTCACGGTCGAGCGGTGCGCCGCGGGCGGAAGGAGCAGCAGGGTGGCGGCGCCCCAGATGAGCATCGTCAGCGCCGCGATCCGGACCAGCGGCGCGACCCGGCCGGCGATCGACGCTTTCCCGCCCGGGCCGAAGGCCAGCGTGGCCACGCTGCGGACGCGGCCGAGGTGCAGCCATTCGGCCCCCGTGGCAAGCACGAGGGAGGCGAGGGCGAGGAGGAGCGGGAAGGTCATCGGGCGTCTAAAAGTCTGAAAGTCTGAAGGTCTGAAGGTCTGAAGGTCTGAAGTCGCGGCGACATTTAGACTTTCCGACCTTCGACTTTTAGACGGCTGTTCCTCACCATGGCGTGTAGCGGAGGCCGAAGAGGGTGAGGAGATAGAGCGCACCGAGGCTGAGGCCAGCGAGGGCGAAGGGCTGGAAGAAATCGACGGGGTCCGGGGTGACTCGCTTGATCGGCGCTTTCTGCATCTCGTCGATCTTCGCGAAGACGGCCTTGAGCGAGGCGGGGTCGCCGGCGTTGAAAACCTCGCCGCCGGTCATCGAGGCGATCACGCCGACCGAGTCCGGCGCTGCCCCTTCCGCGACGTGGACGTCGTAAACCTTGATGCCGTTCGCCTTGAGGCTTTGGGCGATGGCGACGTCCTGGCCGTTCTCGAGGTCGTAGCTTTCGCCATCGGTGAAGAGCACGATCATCCGGTCGCCGCTGTCCCCGGCGAGCAGGGTCTTCTCGGCGGCCCGCAGCGCCATGCCGATGGCGGTGCCGCCGAACCAGGGCGGCAGGTTTTCCGGGCGGAGGAAAGGCGGCGCGCACTTGAAAGCGGAGACGTCGTTGGTGAGCGGCACCCAGTTGAGCACGCTGCTGCCGAAGACCGTCAGGCCGAAGGCGTCGCCCTTGCGGTAGCTGATGAAGTCGTTCACCGCGCCCATCGCGGCGTCGTAGCGGGTGGCGGAGCCGAAGGGGGCGGTCATCGAGCCGGAGACATCGAGGCAGAACAGGATGTTGGTCATTTCCCGCTCGTTGCGCGGCTGCTCGAAGCGGCGCGGTCCGGCGAGGATGGCGATGGCGAGCATCAGGAGAGCGACCGGCAGCAGGTCGGCGGTCTTGAGGAGAAAGCCGAGCATCCGCGCGCGGCGGAGCGGTTGGTGGTCGAAGGGCAGCGGGACCCGGCGGCCGGCGCGCCTCCACAGGAACACCGCAAGCCCGACCGGAAGGACGAGCAGGACGAGGAGCCATGGATGGGCGAAGGTCATGGGGGAGGTGAAATCAGGGGACAGGAGGCAGGGGACAGGGGACAGGAGGCAGGAGGCAGGAGGCAGGAGGCAGGAGGCAGGAGGCAGGATCGACAACGAAAGGGACGAAAAGGGCGAAATTTGGGAGATGGGAGAATCGATGATTGGAAGGTCCGGTGGCTTGGCTGTTAGGTTCTTCGACTTTCGTCATTTTCGCCGATTTCGTTGTTCAACTCCGGGTTGGAAATCAGCGGCGTTCACCGTTCGAGTAGGGCGCGAGAAGCTGATCGATTTCGGCTTGGGTGGTTTCGCTGCTGCGGGCGTGGAGCCAGCGTTCGAGGGCGAGGAAGAGGGGGGCGGCTTGGGGATCGCTGCGGAGTTTCGTCATCGCTTCGGCGGGCGGCAGAGCGGCGATGTCGGGGCGGAGGTCGCGCCAATGGCCGATGACGAGGCGTTCGAGTTTCGCGCGGTCGTCGGTGGCGAGTTGGCCCTTGGAAGCGGCATCGACCAGCGGGCGGAGGCGTTCGGCGAGGGTGGCGGGGGCCAAGGTGCTGTCGCCGGTGGTAGCGGCCTTCCTTTTCCGCCAGACGAGGATGACGGCCAGACCGGCGAGCCAGAGGGAGCCCAGTACGATCATCATCGTACGATAGCCGCCGAGTTCCGGGAGGTTGCCGGGCGGAATGTCGTGGGGATAGGCGAGGCCGGGCGGCAGGGCGCTGGTGATTTTCAGCGGAATGGCGGGAAGGACGGTGCCGGCGGGGGCTTCGAGGAAATCGGCGAGGTTGTAGCTGCCGGCGTCGAGGCCTTGGACTTCGAAGTCGTAGCGGCTGCCGTCCTTGGCGGGTTTCACCTCGAGGATCCGGACCATCAGCGGCGGCTTGCGGTCGCGGCGCGGGGTGGCTTTCACCTCGCCACCGGGGACGTAGATGTCGCGGATTTTGAGCGGCTGGCCGACGCGCTGGGTGGGGACGGCGGCGTCTTGCGCGTGGAGTTGGCAGAGGGTTAAGGTGGACGCGAGAATGAGGAAGGCGGCTTGATAGGAGTGTCGCTTTCGAAGCGACATGGCGATGGTGGGGCGGCATTCTGCCGCCCGTTGCTTGGATGGGAGACGAGCGGCAGGATGCCGCTCGTCCGTTGTTATGTCGCCTTCGAGGCGACACTCCAATCGACGGCGCAGCAGGCGAGAAAGTAGCGGTGCGATCACTGGCGGTTGCGGCGGGATGCTCCGCCGCGGGAGCGGAGGAAATGGCGAAGTTGGCCGAGGAAGGGGGTTCCGGGGCGGATCAGGAAGTGGTCGAGCGAGGCCTTCTTCAGCGACTCGGTGAGCTGGGCGGTGGTGGAAAGCAGGCGCTTGCCGTGGGTCAGCAGTTCGCGGCCGGATTCGACCTCGCGGCCGCGGAACAGGCCGGCACCTTCAAGCTGGTCCTCGGCGGGATCGCGGAAAACGAGGCAGACGCAGTCGTGGCGCGCGCCGACCAGCTTGAGGGCGGAGAGAGCGTTGGGGTCGTGGAAATCGCTGAGCACGATGAGCATCGAGCGCTGTTTCAACGACGGCTCCAGCGACAGCAGGCGCTGGCCGAGGGTGGTCGGTTCGTCGAAGCGGTAGGTCCGCAGCGCGTGGAGCCACTGGAGGAGGACGTCGCGCGAAAGGCTGGGCTGCACGACGAAATCGCGGCCGCCGGCGCCGAGCACGCCGACCGGGCTGACGCGGTCGAGGCAGGCCAGCGCGATGCCGCCGGCGACTTGCAGGGCGAGGCCGTATTTGCCCGGCGGATGGGACGCGAGGGCCATCGAGGCGGAGGTGTCGACGACCAGCCAGACGGGCATCTGCTTGGGCGTCTCGAACTGCTTCACGTGGGCCTTGCCGGTGCGGGCGGTGACGCGCCAGTCGATCGACTTCACGGGGTCGCCGGGTTCGTAGCGGCGGGACTGTACGTACTCGATGCCTTGGCCGAGGAAGGGGCTGCGGTCGGTGCCGTAGCTCAGGCTGTCGGCCAATCGCTTCACGGCCAGCAGGAACTGGCGGTGGTCGAGGGGAGCGCTGTCGTGGAGGGTGCTGTCCATTTTACGGGATCGAACCGCGGAGGCGCGGAGGTCGCGGAGAGGGCGGGGAGGGGATGGTGGAGATGAAGTGCCGAGTGAGCAGGGATCAGGGACCAGTGGAAAGGCAGATGGGACAACGAAACGACGCGAAACGAGCGAAAGTTGAGATGCTGGAAAGGATGCGCGCGCTGGGAGAGAGGGGCTTGGAGATGAACCGCGAAATCACGCGAAAGGACGCGAAATTTGAAGAAGGGAAATCATGATTGGAATTGGCTGTTAGATTTCGCGGGTTTCGCGTTTTTTCGCGGTGGATGATCTTTGGCGTTGGTCACGACACCGACGCTTCGAGAATTTCACGGAGCACGCCGGCGGCGGTTTTGCCTTCGGCGAGGGACTCGTAGGTGAGGCGGATTCGGTGAAGCATGACGTCTTCGGCGAGGGCGAAGAGGTCTTCCGGGACGACGTAGTCGCGGCCGTGGAGGAGGGCGCGGGCGCGGGAGGCCTTGAGGATGGAAATGCCGGCGCGCGGGGAGCAGCCGAGCTCGAGGTCGGGGTGCTTGCGGGTGCGCTCGACGACATCGACGACGTGCTTGAGGAAGACGTCGCTGACGTGGATGTGGTTCGCCGCCTCCATCGCCGCGACCAGGTCGGCCTCGGTGCCGATGGCATCGCCCTGGATCAGGTCGAACTCGGTGCGGGCGACCGCGCCGGTGCCGTCGCGCTTCACGCCGAGCTTCAGGTTGCGGCGGAGGATTTCCTCTTCCTCGGCGAGGGTCGGGTAGCCGAGGCGGTGGCAGAGCATGAAGCGGTCGAGCTGGGCTTCCGGGAGCTCGAAAGTGCCGCTTTGCTCGATCGGGTTCTGGGTGGCGATGACCAAGAAGGGGACGGGCAGCGGGTAGGATTGGTTGCCGATGGTCACCTTGCGTTCCTGCATCGCTTCGAGCAGCGCGCCCTGGACCTTCGGCGCGGCGCGGTTGATTTCGTCGGCGAGGAGCAGGTTGGTAAAGGCGGGGCCCTGGTGGGTGCGGAAGCCGCCGGTGCGCTCGTCGAGGATTTCGGAGCCGATGATGTCGGAGGGAAGGAGGTCGATGGTGAACTGGATGCGCCGGAAATGCAGGTGCATCGCCTGGGCGAGGGTGTTGACCAACAGGGTTTTCGCGAGGCCGGGCATCCCTTCTAACAAAAGATGACCGCTGGTCAGCAGGGCGATCAGCATGCGTTCCACCACGACGTCCTGGCCGACGACGATGGTCCCGACCCGTTGTCGGATTGCCTGGAGATATTCCGTTGTTTGCGAGACCGGGGTGTGGACGCTGCTCATGGAGATGGGTCGTTCAATAACGCCCTGAGTCAGTGCCGCAGCGGCGGGCCTTTGTCTGTAAAAACCTGCCGGGAATCTTCGTGGGGGATTTGATTGGGCAGCGGGCACCGGGGTACCATTCTGCGAGCCAGTGGCACGCGGTCCCGGGGTGATCAATCGGGGCTTATTCCCCACGCCGTGCCCGGGCCGCGGCGGCGAAGCGCTCCAGCACTTCGACCGTGTCGTCCCAGCCGATGCACGCATCGGTGACCGATTGGCCGCGCGTGAGCTTCGAGAGGTCGGCCACCAGCTTCTGGTTTCCTTCGACGAGGTTCGACTCGACCATCGCGGCGACGATGGTCTGCGATCCTTCCTCGACCTGCTTGCACAGGGCGTTGGCGACCATGGGCTGGTTGCGGTAGTCCTTCGTCGAGTTGCCGTGCGAGCAATCGACCATCACGTAGGGTGGCAATCCTTGCTCGCGGAGCATCTTCTCGACCTCGGCGATCGGCTCCGCCTCGTAGTTCGGGCCGGTTTTGCCGCCGCGCAGGATGATGTGGCAGGAGTCGTTGCCGGTGGTCGAGACGATGGCCGACACGCCCTGCTTGGTGACCGACAGAAAATGGTGGGTGCGGGAGGCGGACTGGATGGCGTCGAGCGCGATCTGGATGGAGCCGCCGGTGCCGTTCTTGAAGCCGACCGGCATTGAAAGCCCGGACGCAAGCTCGCGGTGGATCTGGCTTTCGGTGGTGCGCGCGCCGATCGCGCCCCAGGCGATCAGGTCGGCGATGTATTGCGGCGAGATGGTATCAAGGAACTCGGTCCCGGCTGGCACGCCCATGTTGGCGAGCTCCAGCAGCAGGCCGCGGGCGACGCGGAGGCCGTGGTTGATGTCGAACGAATCGTCGAGCCGCGGGTCGTTGATCAGGCCTTTCCAGCCGACCGTGGTGCGGGGTTTTTCAAAATAGACCCGCATCACCACGAAGATGTCTTTTTTCAGCCGCTCGGCCTCGACCTGGAGCTTGCGACCGTATTCCAGCGCGGCTTCCGGGTCGTGGATCGAGCAGGGGCCGACGATGACCAGCAGCCGGTCGTCCTCGCCTTTCAGGATCGCGTCGCACTGGGTGCGGGCGGATGCGACGAGCTCGGAGGCCTGTTCGGTGACCGGCAGGAAATAGTTCAGGATCGCCGGCGAAATCAGCGGGTTCAGGCCGGAGATGCGGAGGTCGTCGGTGCGGTGGCGGGTCACGGGCGGGAGGAAAGGCGAAGAAGAGACCAGAGGCAAGAGACAAGAAACCAGCGGGTTCCGGGGGTCTGAGAGCGGAGAACGGAATCCGGGCGCGGTCCCCGATGAATGGAGAAAGTCTGGATGAAAAGGGATCGAACCGCGGAGGCGCGGAGGTCGCGGAGAGAACGGGGAGCGGATGGCGGTGGCTCTTAGGGAGCGCTGACTTTAGTCGGCTTGGACGGTCGGGCAGAGAAAGGGCCGAGTGAGAAGTGCGGAGAATGGCCGGGAAGTCGAACGACGCCCCGTTTCCGGAGGGGAGGCAGCCCTCCGGGATGGAGAGACCAGAGACCAGCGGCAAGAAGCCAGAGAGTTGCGCGATTTCCGGCCTTTCTCTTGTCTCTGGTCTCTTGCCTCTGGTTTCTTCGGGGCCGTGAAAAAAGAACGTGTCGATACCCTGCTGGTCGCCCGCGGCCTCTGCGAATCCCGCGAACAGGCCAAGCGCCTGGTGCTGGCAGGCGAGGTGCGCAGCGGGGACCGGATCGTCGACAAGCCGAGCACCCAGCTTGCCGAGGACGCGCCGCTGGAAGTGAAGGAGCGGCCGCGCTACGTCGGCCGCGGCGGGCTGAAAATGGAGGGCGCGCTGGGGGCCTTCGGGATCGTGCCGGAAGGCTGGACCTGCCTCGACATCGGAGCCTCGACCGGTGGCTTCACCGACTGCCTGCTCCAGCACGGCGCGGCGAAGGTCCACGCGATCGATGTCGGCACCAACCAGCTCGCCTACAAGCTGCGCACCGACCCGCGGGTGATCGTGAAGGAGCAGTTCAACGCCCGCGGCCTGGAAGTCTCGACGCTGGGCGAGAAGGTCCGGCTGATCGTGATGGACCTGTCCTTCATCTCGCTCACCAAGATCTTGCCCGCGGCCTTCGGGGTGCTGGAGGACGGCGGTTCGATCGTCTGCCTGATCAAGCCGCAGTTTGAGTTGGAGCGCGAGGACATCGGCAAGGGCGGGATCGTCCGCGACCCCGCGCTGCACGACCGCGCGGTGGAAAAGATCCGGGCCTTCGTGACGGAGGAGTTGGGACGGGAGTGGAAGGGACTGATCGACTCGCCGATCACCGGGACGGATGGGAACCGGGAGTTTTTGGCGTGGTTGGGGTGAGGGGCTGTCCTGCAAAAAGCTGGCGCTGGCGGCTTCAAAGCAGACAGTGACCCGAATCCCAAATGACCGAATCAGTTTTCATTGAGACAACAATTCCCAGCTACTACGTGGCCCGTCGGGCACGGGATATCGTGCAGGCGGCGCGGCAGCAACTCACGATCGAATGGTGGGACCGTCATCGCACCCGCTACGAGTTGCTCTCGTCGCAGATCGTTCTTGATGAATTGGCGCGCGGCGAGGAAGCCATGGCGGAAAGTCGCTTGAAGCTTCTCGCTGGCGTTCCTTTGCTGGTGATCAACGAGTCCGTGATTGAAATCGCAGAGGAGCTGCTTCGCGACGGGGTGGTTCCTCCGAAGGCGGCAGACGATGCGTTTCACATCGCATGCGCAGGTGTCCACCGTGTCGATTACCTGCTGACCTGGAACTGCACTCACATTGCCAATCCCCACAACCGCCATCGGATCGAGCGTTGCTTCGCTCGACACCGCATCACAATGCCGGTAATTTGCACGCCGGAAGAATTCATCGGAGACGACTATGAAGACGGAAACCAGCTCTGAGTCGGATTCAATCATTCGCCAAGTCCGCCGGCTGAAAGAAGAGAACGCCGCGGAACACGGGTTCGACCTGCGGCGGATTGCCGCTGCGGCGCGTTCCCGGCAGAAGTTGCATCCGCAGCGGATGGTGAGCCGGATGCTTTTGGATGAGAAGCCGGTGCTGGCTGGGCAATCGCTCACTCGGCCGGCGACGGAGGAGGAGTTGTAGACGTCGACCGGAGCTCGAAAAACCGAAGCCCGGCTTGCCGGAACTCCGGGATATCTCTAGGGTTCACGTGTGGCACTGAGATTCCCATCCGCCGCCTCATGCCGCAGAAGCACCTGAAAAAGCAGCGTGCGGCATAAGAACAATGTTGCGAAAATGACGGAGACTCGACGAGAGGCATGTGTGAACTGCGGTGCGATGATCTTGCCGGCCACAAGTGTGGCGACAGGCGGCGTCTGCTTGCCATGCAAGATTGCGAGGGACGGAAGGCCCCACCCGCCGGCTGACACAGAGCCGCAGGCCATGAGAAGGCGAAGCGGCAGGACCCTCTATGAGCACATCAATCACATTGAAGCCGGTCTGCCTGAGCGGCTGGAGACCAGCGTTGGACTCTTTGAATTGAAGGCTGGGCAGGTTGTGAACGGGACGAATGTGCTTTATCGCCATGCTGCGTACCACGGAAGTTTGCCAGATGGAACGAGGGTGACTTTATCCATCCCCGATGACGCAAGCGATCACTCACCGGAGTGGATTGCACACTTGGAACATCGCCTTCCCTTCCTGCGCGACCATTGGCCAGCGCTTCTCGACCAATCCCGGATTCGGTTTCGCCTTTTTCTATGGAGAAGAGGGTATCGCACGCTCGACGCAAAGCCGATCATCGCCGGCTTGCGGCCGGTTCGCTTCGATGTGGGGATTGCCGTAGACGACGCTATTGTGTTTGAGCCCGGCGCACCCTTTGATCCGCATGGCTGGACTTTCACAATCTCGAAGACAGACAAGATCTCTGGAATCGAGTGCGACTCCCGCACCGAGGACTAAGAGCGCAGAAGCCGCCGCGCCGAACCGTTACGCAACGCCAATTTTGAAAGTGAAGTCTTCCGTCCGCTACTCGCAAGGCTTACACGTTCCGCCTACCGTCGGTTCCTCCCACATGCCCTGGTCCGTTCAAAGAGAATCCCCCGACCCCCGCACCGTGAAGGTCACGCTGTCCGCGGGGGTGCCGCTCAGCTACGGCGAGGTGCTCCGGCTGTGGCGTGATGACGAGAGCTTCCGGCGTTTTTTCACGGCGACGGTCTGCGATTCCGGCTTTGAGGCGTTCTTCTGGGAGACGCCACCAGTAACGCTTTCGACGCTCGGGCGGCCCTTCGAGTTCGTGGTCGTGGAGGGCGGGGCCCTGGCCCGGTTGCGGCCCGATCCGCAGCCGTTTTCGAACCATTTCGCGGCTCGCCCCTGCCCGGAGGTCCTCAGTTTTCCCAACCTCGTGGGCGATGCGACGCTCGTCTTCCCGGCGCCGGTTTCTCCGGACCATTCCTGCTACACCCATCTCGGCAACTTTCTCCGCGCCGCGCCGGCCGGGCAGGTAGACCGCTTCTGGCAGGTCGTGGCGGAGGCGATGCGGCGGAGCATGTCCACATCGCCGCTGTGGCTGAGCACGGCGGGGATGGGCGTTTCCTGGCTCCATCTGCGGCTGGACTCACGGCCGAAGTATTATCGTTATCGGCCTTACGCGGTGGCGGATTGATCCGGACAATGAGGGTAAGTTCGTCGGGGCTGCCTTGGCATGTGGCGACGCGGCTACGACCGCCGCTGACTGTAAATGAAGTCACGGGCGGAACAGCTTCACCTTCGAGCTGAAGCGGGCCTTGGGATGCCTTCTTTACAAAGTGCGGCGGTCATAGACGCGCCGCTACATGATGGGCCTTTCCACGCGGTGGTCGTCCACGCGCCGCAGGGCGGACTAGTTCGCCTGGGGATCTTCCGGCGCTTCCGCGAGCACCCGGTGGTAGGGTGACATCGAGCGCAGGATTTCCGCCCACAGTGCCCGGTCGTGGGGCTGGCCGAGCAAGGTGGAGTCGGGCTTCGCGGTGATCCAGGCATTGCGGCGGATTTCGCCTTCGAGCTGTCCGGCAGTCCAGCCGGAGTAGCCGACGAAGGCGCGGACGAGGGTGCCCGGCTGGCGGCTCCGCTTGATCGCCTGTTCGGCGGGAATGCGGACGTGCCATTTCAGCCGGTGATCGTCCGACCACCAGAAGGCGGAAAAAGTCAGGTGCTCGCGCGAGACCGGGCCGCCGAGGTGGACGGCGATGTTTTTGAGCGGCTCGAAGGCCTGTTCCTTGAGGAAATCCCCGACACTGTGGCCGGTCGGGTGGTTGAGGATCAGGCCGAAGGCACCATCGTCCGCGGAGTGGTCGGCGAGCAAGATGACGGAGCGGTCGAAGATGCCATCGTGCAGGGACGGGTCGGCCAGCAGGATTTTCCCCTGAAGGTGGATCGGCGCATCGGCTTCGGAATCGCTCATGGCTGCGGGAAAATAACGCGGTGTGCTGGTTTGGCGAATGGAATCCCGGGTGGCGGGACCGCGTGCCACTGGCTCGCCGAAGCGTGGGGACGGCTGGCTGGGGCGATGCGGGCTTGAAGGGGAAGTGGTGCGCAGGGGACCGTTCTGCCGGTCTGAGGACCTGCGGTCCCGGGTTCCCAGGCTCGTGGGCGCTCAGATGATTCCCAACGGAACGGCGGTTGCGCCGGGGCGCGGGAGCCGTTACGGCTCGCCTCCGAAAGATGTCGAAGCCCGGAGCCAGTTTGGAAGCGAGCCAGCGAGCGGTTCCGGAGGTGGCTCTCAGCGGCCGACTGGCGGGCCTTTCGCTGCCGCGTCAAGTGGCGGTGCTCGCGATCTGGCCGCTGCTGGAGCAAGTGCTCGCGTTTTGTGTCGGCTTCACCGATCTCTTGATCTCAGGGCGGATCGGCGAGGGGGCGGAAGGGGTGGCAATCCTCGACGCGATGGGGCTCGGCGGCTATGTCGGCTGGTTTTTCAACATCCTCCAAGGCGCGGTGGCGACCGGGGTGATGGCGCTGGTTTCCCGGGCCACCGGGGCCCGCGACCCGGATCTCGCCCGGCGCGGCCTCGGCCAGGGACTGTGGCTGGGAATCGCGGCCGGGATCCTGTCGCTGATCGCCTTGCAAGTCGGCATTCCCGCCCTGATCCGCGCCGTCGGGCTGACTCCCGCGGCGGCGGTGCATGCGGAAAACTTCCTGCGGATCCTCGCGATCTCCGGTCCCTTCAGCGGCGCAATGTTCGCGGTGAACGCGGCGCTCCGCGGGGCGGGGGACACCCGGACGCCGTTCATCGGGATGTGCGTGGTGAACGTGGTCAATATGGCCGTCAGTTGGCTGCTGGCGCTGGGACCGGAGCCCTACGGCGGGCACGGGGTTTCCGGCATCGCGACCGGCACGCTCTGTGGCTGGATTTCCGGCCTGGCCACCGTTTCGCTGCTGCTTGCACGGAAAAGCGGGGTGTTGGGGTGGAGCCTGTCGGGGCTGAAAGTCCACCGCGAGACGATGGCCCGGATCCTCCGCGTCGGCGCGCCGCAGTCGGTCGAGATCGGCCTGATGTGGAGCATCCACGCCTATGGCATTCACGTCATCGCCACCCTGCCGGGCGAGGGAAATCTTGCCGCACACATCCTGGCGATCCGGGTGGAGTCGATGAGCTTCCTGCCCGGCTGGGCGATCGCCACCGCCGGTGCGGCGCTGGTCGGCCAATACCTCGGTGCGGGCTCGAAAGAGATGGCCGTCCGCGCGGTGCGGATGTGCTGGAAGATCGGGGCGACCTTGATGGGCGTGATCGGGGTGTTTTTCATCTTCGGCCGCGACGCGTTGATCGAGCTGATGGCGCCGAAGAGCCCCATGCTGTGGCCGATCGCTTCGCCGCTGGTGCTGATCTGCGCGGCTGCCCAGCCCTTCTTCGCCACCTGCATCATCCTCAAGACCTCGATGCGCGGAGCGGGCGCGACGACGGTCGTGATGCGCTGGTCCTTCGGCAGCATGATTTTCTACCGGATCGTCGTGCTGTGGTTCTTCAAGGAGCAGCCGTGGTTCGACCTGCGCTTCGTGTGGATCGTCCTGTCGCTCGATCTGTTCACCCAGGCGCTCGTCTTCTCGTGGGTCCATTTCCGCGGGAAATGGCTGGACGCGAGGGTGTGAGGTGGCTTGACGGGCGCTTTTGGACGTCCATTCTTACGACCAATGAAAGCGTTTTCAGTGAATTCGCGATACCTGACTGATAAGGTGTTCGACGCATTGGAACAGGGACAAACCATCGCTCTCAACCGGCGAGGGAAGCTCAAGGGTTACATCGTTCCCGCCGACCCGAAGAATTCTGGGATCAAGGCGGAGGATCATCCGTTTTTCGGCTCCCGTGCCGCCGATCACGAGGGTGTGACCGCGATCATAAAGCGCCTCCGGTCCCCCCGCTAAGATGCTCTTCGACACCGACATTTTCATTGGGGTCCGCCCGGCAAGCGCCGTGGGGCGGTTGTCTTTGGTGCTCCTGGGCATCGCGGTTTTCGGATGCGACCGATCCCGAAATGATCCGTCCGTGTCTCACGTCGGAGGTCCCAGGGGGGCTGCGACTGAATACGATGCAGCCGAGGCCAAGAGGCATCTTCAGGAAATGATGAAGGCGCTTGCTAAGGAACGTGCTGAGGAACAAGCACGTTTCGAAGCGGAAATCAGGGAACTCAAACGGGTCCGAGATCTTCCTCCCTTTGAGAATGCGTTGGAACCGAAGGGCTGGAAGCGAATCTCGCGGGCTTTCTTGGTGGACAAAGACGGAAGCGGAAAATTGTCGATCACCGAGCAACTGGTGGGTCGCTTGCCCTCAGACCCGGAGCGGTATGTCCCCGCAGATCGTCCAGCGGGTGTCTATTTGGTGGGCTCCATGATGCCGTCGGGCGGATATGCCATCGACGATGATCGGGGCGAAGAGCGCTTTTGCCTGAGTCTTTCCATGGACGGTGCGTTTCTAGAAGGCGAAGGAGTTTCAGCGAGCTTGCCCATCATTGATGTGAAGCGGCGTTTGGAGATCGCGTGGACGGGTGATCCATCCGGTGGACGCTGACGCCCTTGAATACCATGGTTTTGCGTTGACCTCGGGCGCTCCGACGACAAGGTTCCGCGCCCCATGTTCATCGATCACATCCGCATCTTCGCCAAAGCCGGCGACGGCGGGAACGGCGCCGTGTCGTTCCGCCGCGAGAAGTTCGTGCCCCGCGGCGGCCCGGACGGCGGCGATGGCGGGAAAGGCGGCGACGTCGTCCTAGTGGTCGACCCGTCCACCGACAATCTCCGGCAGTTCCACTACGACCCGAAGCTCATCGCCAAGAAGGGCGTCAACGGTGCGGGCGTCCGCAAGACCGGCAAGGGCGGGGACACGGTGATCGCCAAAGTCCCGCCGGGCACCGTGGTCTATAAGAGCAACGCGACGACGGTCCAGGAAGCGGTCGAGTTCGAGCGCGGCGACGAGGGGCTCGATCTCGATCCCGTGGCCGACCTGACGGAATACGGCCAGAAATTCGTGCTCTGCAAGGGAGGCCAGGGCGGGCTGGGGAACTCGAATTTCGCCACCCCGACCCACCGCGTGCCGACCGAGTCGACGCCGGGTGAAGAAGGCGAGTCCGGTGTCTATTATCTCGAGCTCCGGCGCATCGCCGATGCCGGCTTGGTCGGCTTCCCGAATGCCGGGAAATCGACGCTGCTGAGCAAGCTTTCGCACGCCCAGCCGAAAATCGCGGCTTACCCGTTCACCACGCTCCAGCCGATGGTCGGGGTGGTCGAGTTCGGTGGCTTCCGCCGTTGCACGGTGGCCGACATCCCCGGTCTGATCGAAGGCGCTCACGACAACCGCGGCCTCGGTCATGAATTCCTGCGCCACATCACCCGCTGCCGGGTGCTGCTGTTCGTCGTCGACATGGCCGGCAGCGAGGGCCGCGACCCGATCTCCGACGTGCAGATCCTGCGCAAGGAGATCAGCGAGTATGACGAGGAACTCGGCCGCTTCCCGTGGATCGTGGTGGCGAACAAGATGGACCTCGAAGCGGCGGCGGAGAATTTGAAGATGTTCGAGCAGCGCTTCCCGAAAGTGCGGGTGATCCCGATCTCCGCCGAGATGGAAGAGGGGCTCGATGCCTTGAAGCTCTTCCTGAACGATGAAGTCGGATACCGGGTCTGAACTGGTTTTTGTTTACGGCACGCTGCGCCGGGGAGGATCGAACGCGTTCCGGATGGATGGGGCGGAGTTCGTGGGTCGGGGGCGGGTGGAGGGGAAGCTCTATGAGATCTCCTGGTACCCGGGACTGGTTCTGGGACGAAAGTTTGGCTGGGTGACCGGTGAAGTTTATCGTGTCGGCCAAGCGCAACTGAGGGCACTTGATGAGTTTGAGGGTATCTCCGCGAACGAGATTGAAGGGGCGGAATACCGACGGGTGGGCGCTGACGTGGCCTTGGACGGGATGCCTTACGATGACACGGTCCACTGCAGCACATTCGAGTGGAAAGGTCCGGTGGCGGTGGAAAGACAAATTCCCTCCGGGGATTGGCTTGAAATAGTCCAGCCGCGAACTCGTCCCGTTTTCACGACCACTTGTCTCGTCTTTGCGCTCTGCTGCTTGCCGTCGCTTGGGGGAGTCTTTTGGATGCCGAACGGCTTCGCAGCGATTCTCCTGATATTCGGAGTGCCGGGATGCGGCATGATAAGCGGATGGGTCGGACAGCGGCGGAATGAGCGATGGCCGCGGCTACGGTCCGTGGGTTTCGGTGTCTGTGTCGTGTGGCTGACCGTGGTGGGTTTCTTTCTCGTGGCCTTGTTTGCTTGATGAGTGGGGATGGTTGAGAACGGTACCGAGTTCAGCCGAATTTGGCCGGAGGCGGAGCGCTGACTTTAGTCGGCGAGGGTCAGGGTGGCGGGGAGCATGGACACGCCGACTAAAGTCAGCGCTCCGTCACTCGGCCATCGCGGTGCCTCCTTGCGCGTAGAGCTCGATCTGCTTTGACGACCACTTGAAGAGGTCGCCGGCAAAGCTTGATCTTGTGCCGCCGCTTCAGGATCAACTACGGTTCCGAGAGATGAGGCGGTCTATAAGTATCCAACTTCCCGACGAGCTTGCCGCGTGGCTGAGAGAATCTGCGAAAGGAGCCGGGATTTCGCAGGCTCAGTTCGTCCGCCAGCAGCTTGGAGAAGCCCGTGTCAGCGCGGGGCAGAAGCCGTTCATGCGATTGGCGGGAGCGATGGAAGGGCCTCAAGATCTTTCGCAGCGCAAAGGATTTTCCCGTCCGGCCTGCGAGAGTAAGGCATCACCGAGTCCGGATTGCTGATCGAGTTCGCCAATCTTCCTCAACGATGAAGTCGGATGCCGAGCCTGACCTGGTCTTTGTCTACGGCACGCTGCGCCGGGGCGGATCGAACGCGTTCCGGATGGACGGGGCGGAGTTCGTGGGTCCGGCGACGGTGCGGGGTGCACTTTACCGGATTTCCTGGTATCCCGGGCTGGTGCTGAAAGATGAAGTGCGCGTGACCGGCGAAGTCTATCGCGTCGGGCCGGAGTTGCTGAGGGCGCTCGACGAGTTCGAGGGACTGGCGGCGGGGGAGATCGAGGGGAGTGAATACCGGCGGGTGAGAGTTGAGGCACTCTTGGCTGACGAGGAAGAACTGGAGGTTTGGGTTTACGAGTGGAAGGGGGCGTTCAACGACGACGAGCGGATGCAGTCGGGGGATTGGCTGGCGGCGGATTCGCGGACCGGATGGCCGATGTTTACGATTCTCTCCTTCACGCCCGTTTGGTTGCTGTGCGCATTGTTGTTGGTGTTCGCAGCGCGGGGAGATTTCGTGAGATTGGTGCCGGAGACGGCCTGGCTTGCATTGACGATCTCGGCACCATTGACCGGTCTGGTGGCCGGGCTAGTCGGTGACCATCTCAAGGAAAGTTCAGAGGAAGCGCGGCAGGTGTCGCGGATAATTTGCGTGATCTGGTTGGCGCTGGTGATGGCCGCATCGATGCCGGCATAAACATGCTGGTCCACGCATTCGAAACTTGCGCGGTCCCGGTTGGTGAAGCTTGCCGGAGGCGGAGCGCTGACTTTAGTCGGCGAGGGTAAGGGTGCGGCGGAGCATGGACACGCCGACTAAAGTCAGCGCTCCGTCAATCCCCCATCGCGGTGCCGACTTTCGCATAGAGCTCAATCTGTTTCGACGACCACTCGACCAGATCGCCGGCCAGCTTCACCGCGCCGGGCTCGAAGATCGTGATCGTGGAAGATCCGCCGAAGGCAAAGTAACCCTTCTCATCGCCTTTCCTCACCGGCTTGCCCGGCGTGAAGGTCTGGAGGATGGAGCCAACGCAGGTGGCCCCGATTTCTAACAGCAGCACGGTCCCCATTTCGGAAGTCTCCAGCCTGGTGACCGTCCGCTTGTTCTCCCACAAGTACGACAAACGCCGTCGCAGGGCGATCGGGGAGACGGAAAACAGCGGGCCGTTGATGAGCTTCACCTCGTCGGGTGTGCCGGTGGCGGGGAAGTGGAAGCGGTGGTAATCGACCGGGCAGAGCCGCGACAGCACCAGCGAGCCGTCCTGATAGCGGGCGGCCAAGGAGTCGTCGCCGAGCAGCTTGCCGAGGTCGAACTTCTGGCCTTTGACGAAGACGCCTTCGATCGCGCTGGCCTTCTGGAATCCGAGGTGGCGGCCATCTGCGGGGAAGACCGCTTTCGAGTCGGCGATCGGCCGCGCCTCCGGCTTCAGCTTGCGGTAGAAGAACTCGTTGAAGCTGCCGTAGCTCTCCGGGGCGTCGGCGAATTCGGCGGGATCGAGCCCGTATTGCTCTAGGAAGGGCGCAATCTTTGCGGTGGTGGCGGGGTCGTCCATCCGCTTGCCATACCAACGCGAAAAACCGGCGCGTTTTACCATCAGGTGCAGCGGAAGGGCCCCCAGTGGGTTGGCGTAGCTGAACTTCAGGAAACCCTCGCCGTAGACCTGCTCGGTTTCCATCTGGCTCCGATGGCGGTTGAAATAGCGGATAGCGCTCACGTCCGGGCACCGTAGGGGGGGCATGCCGAACCCGGAAAGCGGAAAGAAGCGGGCCGGAATGCCCTTGCGCGTCGTGGAAGCCACAGCTATCGGCGGCGCGATGAGAATCCGGCACATTTCCGCAGTTCTGGCGATCGCGCTGCTCGCCGGCTGCGACAAGCCCGCCGAGGTGACGGTCGACGAAAGCCGCGGCGTGACGATGCGCGACGCCGGCCTGAAGTTGAATGCCACCTCCAACGACCGCTTCCAGGAGCCCGGCACCGGACCCTTTATCGCGGGGACGGTCCCTGCGAACTGGCTTGCGCAGCCGTCGTCCTCCTTCCGCCTGCTCAGCTACCGTTTCGGGACCGGCGGCGATGTCGCGGTCGGGATTTCCGCCGGCGGCCTGTTGGAGAACGTCAACCGCTGGCTCGGGCAGTTCGGCCAGGATCCCCTGACCGAAGCCGATCTCGCGAAGCTGGAGCCAGGCGAGGTGGTCGGAGCCAAGGGCGTGTGGGTCGAGGCCGCGGGCGACTATTCGCCCGGCATGGGCCAGCCGCCCCGGGCGGCCCAGTCGCTCTACGGACTGGTCGCCGAGCAAGGCGGCCGCATCGTGACGATCAAGATGACCGGCCCCGCCGAGGAGCTTGCGGCCCAAAAATCCGCGCTGAAAGTGTTCGCCGCGACCCTGCGCGAGCGAGCTGAATGAGTCCGCCTGCCCGACCTGTAACCTGCCGCCCCGATCCGATGAGTTCCGCCGCTTCACCGTCCATTCCCGTCCGCATCTACAAGGTGCTGTCGGGCTTCGGCCTCGCGACCACCTTGCTGGTCATCCTGATGCTCCTGACCTGGCTGGCTACCCTGGAGCAGGTCGAGCACGGGCTGCACATGACGCTCGAAAAGTATTTCCACTACAGCAAGCCGTGGGTCTTCCCCGATGCGGCCATCTTTTTCAAATCACTCGCGGGCCAGGACAAATGGCTGCCGCCGCTCCCCGGCGGCTTCTGGGTCTGCGCGCTGCTGGTGGTGAACATGACGCTTGGCGGCCTGATCCGGATCCGCAAGGGCTGGCGGACCATCGGCGTGCTGATGTCGCACTTCGCCATCATCTTCATGATCGTGGCCGGCGGGGTCGCCCAGTTGAAAGAAGAGCGCGGCGTGATGATGCTGGCCGAGCAGGCGGGCGGCGGCTTGCCGAACGTCGCGGACTTCGCCCAGTCGCTGACCGAGACCACCATCGAGATCGCGGAGATCAAGGACGGCAAGACCGTCGGGCCGGTGCGGTTCGTGAAGGATGCTTACTTTCGCGACCTCGACGGGGACGAGCGGCGGACCGTTCGTTTGCCGGGGCTGCCGTTCGATCTGGAACTTCAGGTTTACGTCCAACACGCCCGCCCGGTATCCTCCGCCAGCATGGCCCCGGAGAAAGGCGAACCGGTGGTCGACGGCTGGTTCCTCTATGCCCAGAAGCCGAACAAGGAGTCCGAGATGGACACGCCCGGCGTCCATGCCCGCGTGCTGGGCCGCGATGGGAAAGGCGGCGAAATTTTCCTGCTCTCCACGCTGTCCCGCGCGCCGTTCACCGTGACGGCCGACGGCCGCACCTTCGCGCTGAGCCTCGACAAGCGCGTCTGGCCGGTGCCCTTCCAGGTGAAGCTGGTCGACGCCCGCTCCGAGTATCACCCGAACACTTCGCGGCCGAAGCTTTTCGAAAGCGACATCGTCCGGATCGAGGACGGCCGCGAGTCGAAGGTCTTCATCGAGATGAACGAGCCGATGCGCTATGGCGGCATGACTTTCTACCAGCGCACGATGATGAACGGCGTGAGTGGCGGCGATCGCGAGGCCAGCGTCTCCGGCTTCGAGGTGGTGAAGAACCCCTCCGACAAGTGGCCGGAATACAGCATCTACCTTGCCGGGGTCGGACTCTGCCTGCACTTCCTGATCAAGCTCGGAAGCTTCCTCTTCCGCGGCAAATCGAACCCTGTTCCCCAAGCCTGACATGAACGCCACCATCGGACGCTGGATTGCATTCTCCCTGGGCATCGCCGCGGTCGCCTGGATCGTCTCGATTGCCCTCAAGGATAGCCGCCCCGAAGGCGATGTCCGGACGGTCGCCGCTTACAAGCCGTGGGAGAAGGAAACGCTGGAACTCGCCTCGCTGCTGCCGGTGCAGGACGGCGGACGGGTCAAGCCCCTCGGCACTTTCGCCGGTTTCACGATGCTCAGCCTGCACGGTGCTCGCTCGATGGAGATCATCGGCGAGGGCGGCCAGAAGGTGAAGATCAAGCCGCTCGACTGGATGCTCGACTGCTTTTTCCGGCCGGAGTTGGCGAAGGAATTGCCGACTTTCCGGGTGGACAATGCCGAGGTGCTGGAAGCCGTGGGAATCAAGGCGAAGAGCCGCCGCGATCGCTACAGCTACAACGATCTCGCGCCGGGGCTCGAGAAGATGAAGCAGCTCGCCACTTCCTACGAGCAGATCTCGCGGCAGGATCCGAAGCTCTTGAAGCCTCTCGAAAAGCAGACGCTCGAGCAGTACTATAGCATTCGTACTTTCGAGTTCCTCACCGGCTACATGGAATTCGCGCGGAGCGGGCTCCTGCCCTCGTCGGGCAATACCGAGGGCAAGATCCTGCCGGTCAGCGAGGTGATGGCCGCCGCGCCGAAGATTCGCGCCGAGTTGCAGGCCGCTGCCTCGGGCCAAGCGGTGTCGCAGGAAGTGCAGACCATCGCCGTGCTCGTCGAGCAGGCCGCCAACTCCGCAAAGTTCGGACTGAATCTCTTTCCCTCCGCGAACAAGGATGACAAGGAGTGGATCAGCGCCGGCGGCCGGATCTTCAACATCTTCACCGGCACCACCCGCGAGCCGGACCAGTCGATCCAGGACATCAAGCTGCTCGAGGGCGTGGCGCTTTCACTCAAGGACGGCGAGTCCGCCTTCCGCGGGAAATTCGCCGCGCTGGAGTCGAGCATCGTCGCCCGCGCCAAGGAGCGCGGCGAATACCGCTCGATCCCGCTGGAAGCCGACTACTTCAAGAAGAACTGGTTCATCTACGCCCTCGTCTGGTTCCTGCTGGCCGTCATCAGCGCCGGCGTGATGTTCTTCACCGGCCAGACCCTCGCCGGGAAGATCAGCCACTGGGCCACGGTGGCCTTCCTCAGCCTCGGACTGATCTACCTGATCATCCCGATCGTGAAACGCTCCATCATCATGCAGCGCCCGCCGGTCGGGAACCTCTACGACACGATCATCTTCATCGACATGGCGATCGTGATCTTCGCGCTGCTGGTCGAGTGGATGACGCGCAAGCGTTTCGTGCTCGGCATCACGCCGATCGTCGCCGCCTTCCTGATCGTCCTCGCCCGGCGCTTTGAAGTCGGGGAAGGGAAGGACCACCTCGATCCGCTGGTCGCCGTGCTGCGCTCGAACTACTGGCTGAGCACCCACGTCATCACCATCACGCTCGGCTACGCCAGCGGGCTGATCACCGCGCTGCTGTCGATCGTTTACGTGCTGCTCCGCGCTTTGGGGTTGGACGGCGGCGATACCTCGTTGCGCCGGTCGGTGACACGGGCGGTGTATGGCTGCGTCTGCCTGACGCTGGTGCTTTCACTGATCGGCACCGTGCTCGGCGGGATCTGGGCGAATGATTCGTGGGGCCGATTCTGGGGCTGGGACCCGAAGGAGAATGGCGCGCTGATGATCGTGCTGTGGTCGCTGGCGATCCTGCATGCACGCCTCGGCGGCTATATCAAGGAGTGGGGGATCCACCTGAGTTCGATTGCGGGCGCGATGGTCGTCGGCTTCTCGTGGTGGCACGTGAATTTCCTCAACGTCGGCCTTCACAACTACGGCTTCGCCGCGGAGAAGCTGTGGACGGTCTATGTCTTCTACGGAGTGATGATGGGGTTCATCGTGCTCGGTGGGATCACCTGTCTGCTGGAAAAGCGGGCGAAGGCGGTGAAGGCGGCGCGGGAATTCGGGGCGAAGGAACCGGTGGAGGCGTGAGCCGCTTTGATTGATGGAGCGCTGGCCAGCGTGAGTTGAGGAAAGGCAGGCCGACGAAAGTCCAATGCCTTCAAGGAATCAAACCCAAGGTCGTTTCTGGAGTCCGGATTCGAGCCAGTTCCGCTTCGTTCACCCCAGGCAGTCGTCCGCTTGAAAGCCGTCGTCGCGGTGGCGTCCTTATGGAGTGCGACGGCAAGACGTCGCTTTGGCTTGGGGTGAACTCCGCCCCACCCCGCCGACCACGGATCGGCTTCCAGGGCGATCCGTGGCCAGCAGAGCAAAGCGCCCGCTCCCCAAGCCAAAGCTGCGTCGTGCCGCAGCACTCCAAAGGGGCACCCGTCCGACCGGGCTGGATGGCATGGGACCGCAACTTTGCGCGGTTGCCCATCTGGCACCCCCTCTCAATCAAGGCCAGCCAATCCTTAAAGGCATTGGACTAAAGTCAGCGCTCCCTCCTTGCGGTGATTACCTGGCCTTGATCGTGATCACGTGCTCGGCGGGCTGTTTCGCGTCGGCCACGGCTTTGGCCAGCTTGGCGTGGACCTTTTCGGTGAGGGCGAAGGTTGCCTCGAGGTCGGCGGTGCCTTCCGGGCCGTGGACCAGCGTTTTGATCTGGCGGGTCTCGTAGTCCTGCTTTGCCAGCACCGCATCCCACACTTTCTTGAATGCGGGCAACAAGGGGTGGGTCTCGAAGTCCTCGGCGAGGTTCACCCCGGCCTGGAGTTCGGCCGCCGGATAGGTGCGGGTGCTTTCGCCCCAAGTCACGTCGTAGGCGGTGGCGGCGGGCGCGGCGATCTTCAGCACGAGGCGATTCAGTTCGTCGTCGAAAGGCACCAGCGCGAGTCCGGCGCGCATTGAATCGTCGCTCTTCACGTCGCCCGGTCCGGGGCTGAAGGGCAGCTTGGTGCTGCGGATGGTGAGCTTGCCATCGGTCGCGGAGATCACCTCGTGACCGGCGCTTGCAGTGGCCTTGCCGGTCGCGGCGTCGAAGCTGATGGTGCCGAGGTCGCCGTCGAGTCCCATGCCTGTTAGAAACGAGTAGGCCATGATCACCTGGCCCGCCCAGCCGGGGTGGACGCCGTCTTTTCCAGCGAGCATGAAGCCCGGGCCGTGGAGTTTTTCCGCTTGGAAATCGGCCAGCAGCATCGGCCGGTAGAGATCGGCGAACGCGACCTGCTCGGCGGCGGCCACCTCGATCCCGATGTTGCGGAATTTCGACAAGGCGAGGTTGAGCTCCTCCTTGGTGCCGGAGGCGGTTTTGACCCAGTGAGGGACGGTGTCGATGATCCCGGACGAGCCGAGCAGGACCCGGGTGCCGGCCTTTTTGAAGGCTTGGATCATGGCGGTCTGATTCTTCCGATATTCCGCGGCGATGGGCTCGTTGTAGGGGACGTAGCGGAAGTCGTTCATCCCGTAGCAGGTGGTCGCGAGGGTCGGCTTGAAGCGCAGGACGTCGCTCACCATCCGGTTGAGGAAGCCGCCGGCCTGCTCGCCGCTCCAGCCGTACTGGCGGCAGGTGATTTCCAGTTCGGGCAGGCAGGCGGTGAGGTAGGTTTCCAGAATGACCGAGTAGCGCTTCTGCTCGGTGATCGAGTCGCCGCAGATCGCGACGAGGTCGCCCTTTTTGAGCAGCAGTCCGGCGGGCCCCGGGGCGGGCTCGAGTTGGTAGGCCGAAAGCTCCGGTGGCAAGGCCGGCGCTTCCTTGGCGATCGCGGGCAGGGAGAGGGCGAGGAGGAGGATGGGCAACCGGGACTTCATTTCGGGATGAGCCGAGCGGGAATTCCGGGGTGGATCAAGCGGCGATGATGAATTTCAATGGCGGGCGCTGCCACCGACGCCGAAAGGTTTGGTGGCTTCCCGACGTTTCCTCCAATCCATGAAAATCCATGCCGTCATCCTCCCCGCGGGCTTGCTCGTGCTCGCGATCTCTTTTGCCAAGGTGCCTTCCGTCCCGGCGTGGAAGAAGCACGTGCTGACCAAGGACTTCATCACGGAAGGGCTTGCGGCCGGGGACATCGATGGCGACAAGGTGAAGGACCTGGTCGCCGGGGCATTCTGGTTCAAGGGGCCGGATTTCAAGGAGGGCAAGCTCTACCGCCCGGGCCGGGCCCAGCCGATCGGCAGCTACATGGAGGACTCGTTCCTGAGCTGGATCGACGACGTGAACAGCGATGGCAAGAACGATATCCTGATGGCCAGCCACCCGGGCAAGGACATGACGCTTTACCTCAATCCCGGGAAGGAAGGCGACTGGCCGGCCCACAAAGTAATGACGGAGGCGGCGACTGAAAGCCCGCTGTGGCTCGACCTCGATGGCGATGGCAAAAACGAGCTGGTCTGCATGCAGGGCGGCAAATTCGGTTACGCGGAGGTCGATTGGTCGGATGTGACCAAGCCGTGGACTTTCATCGCGGTGTCGGACAAGCGAACCGGATCGCCCTACACCCACGGACTCGGGGCGGGGGATCTGAACGGCGACGGCAGGGCGGACATCATCGAGAAGCAGGGCTGGTTCGAGCAGCCGGCGGAGAAGGATGGCAAGTGGGTCTGGCACCAGGAACCCTTCGCCGGTCCGGGCGGGGCGCAGATGCTGGTGTTCGATGCCGACAAGGATGGCGACAACGACATGGTCACCAGCTTGAACGGCCACGGCTACGGATTGGTTTGGTACGAGAACTCTCGTAGCGACGGCAAGGTGACTTTCGTGCGCCATGAGATCCTGCCGGAAGACCCCGCGAAGAAAGGGCCGGACGGATTGCAGTTCAGCCAGCTCCATGCGCTGGATGCGGGGGACTTCGACGGCGACGGGCGGATGGACTTTACGACCGGCAAACGCTTCTGGGCGCACAACGGCAAGGACCCCGGTGCCCGCGATCCGGCTCTGGCGGTGATTTTTTACAACCGCGCCAAGGACAAGAGCGTCGAGTGGCAGGCGGAGGTGATCGACAATGACTCAGGCGTCGGCTGCCAGGTGCTGGCGGTCGATCTGGATGGCGACGGGAAGCTGGAGTTCGCGGCGGGGACGAAGAAGGGCGTGCACATTATCCGGAGATAAGGAGCAGGGGGGCTTCTGTCCCTGCATGAAAGGTAGGGGCTGACCTGCTTGTCTTCCCGAGCTTTAAGGGGTCCGGTGAAACACCGGGTGCGCGGAGGCTCCGCCCCGCAGAAGCGAGGGGACGGCCGTGAGGGCGATGCGGGGCTGGAATGGGCAGCGGGTGTTGAGGGGTCGTTCTGCGAGCCGGTGGCTCCACGGTCCCGGTGGGAGGGCGATGCGCGGCCTGTAGAGCTGCGCGCGCTTGCGGACCATTCTGCCGGTCTGAGGACCGGCGGTCCCGGGGGGGCTATTCCGGCCACTTGAGGTCGGGGGGAATGCCGCGCCAATGGGGTTGGGTGGGATCGAAGAGGTCGAGGCCGTTGACGAGGACTCGGCCGTCGGGCTCGATGGGGAGGATCTCAATGGAGGCACTGGTGAACAAGACGACGGCTTTGCGGCCGAAGGGCTTGGGATCGAAGCGGGTGGTGCCGGCGATGAGCGGCGTCATGACCACGGGGGTGCCGACGCCGAAGCTGGAGCGTCCGGAGACATAGCTGAAGGCGCATTCGCCGGGGGCGAGGGCGGCGTTGGAGTCGATGTTGTCGTCGGGCTTCTCGGAGCTGCGGGAGGTTTTAGCCCAGAAGATTTTCTCGGATTTGCCGACGGTGGCGATGAGCTGGCGGAAGAGTTGATTGGAGCTGGAATCGCCGAGTGTGAGCGGGGTGCCAGTGCTGTCCTTGACGTCCACGGCGGTGGAGGCATCGGGGAAGCTGCCGTATTCTTCGTCGAAGGAGAAGAGCGAGTGCGAAAGCGAGCGTAAGTTGCTGTAGGCTTCGCTGAGATTTGCGGCTTTCTTTGCCTTTGTGATCGCGTGCACCCAGTAGAGTGCGATGGTAACAACAGTGACGAAAAACAGTGCTCCGAGAATGGTGCGGTTCGAGACGGGGCGCTTGGGGAGCGGGGCTTGAGGCGTTGGCTCGTCGGGGCGGGGCTCGGGAGTCATGGCTTATCTTCCCGAGATTGGGGGAAGAGGCAAGGTCGCGGTGAACGCCTGCGATGCCCCGATTACGGGCAGGACAAGAACCCGAAATTCGGGAACGCTTTTTGAGATGCGTGGTCTGCTCGCTCCGTAGAGGATCACTTCCATGAAGATCGCCCCGTTATTTCTCTCCGTCATTCTCCCTCTGAGCGCGGCCGATAAGATCGCGGCGGTGCGGGATGGCAAGCAGCTCGTCGTCCGCGCCGGTGAGAAGGAAATCATGCGCTACCAGGCGGAGCCGGGGGATTTGCCACGCGGCGACATTCCCGAGATCTTCCGCCGCGGTGGCTACATCCAGTCCATCCACACGCCCGGCGGCCGGCTTGTGACTGATGATTTCCCGCCGAACCACGTCCATCACCACGGCGTGTGGAGCCCGTGGACCAAGACGGAATTCGAAGGCCGCAAGCCGGACTTCTGGAACATGGGGGAGGGGACCGGACGGGTGGAATTTGTCGCGGTCGATGACGTCTGGCAAAAGGATGGCCGGGCCGGATTCAAGGTGCGGCACCGATTCATCGACATGACCGCCAAGCCGGAGAAGGTGGCGCTGTTAGAGACTTGGGAGGTCGGTGTCGTCAGCACTGCGGACCATTTCATCGTCGATCTCACCATCACCCAGACCTGCGCTGGAGAATCGCCGCTCAAGCTGCCCGAATACCACTATGGCGGTCTCGGCTTCCGCGGGAACCGGGCTTGGAACGGTGCCGAAAACTGCAGCTTTCTCACGGCTTCAGGCCTGACCGACCGCAGCAAGGTGAACACCGCCAAGGAGCCTTGGTGCTGGGTCGGCGGCAAGGTGGACGGGGAAACCTGTGGAGTCACATTCGTCTGCCATCCTTCGAACTTCCGCGCGCCCCAGCCGATCCGCGCCCATCCCGAGGAACCATTCTTCTGCTACGCCCCGCAACAGGGCGGTGCCATGGATCTCGTGCCGGGCAAGCCTTACGTCGCCCGCTACCGGATGATCATCGCCGACGGCGAACCGGACGCCCGGGCTGCTGCGAAGTGGGCGGAGGACTTTGCCGCGGGAAAATGATCTTCCTTGGCGACCTCGGCGACTTGGCGGTTCAATTCGCCGCGTGACCGACGATCATCGTGCCAAGTTCCAGCGGGGCCTCGCGCTCTACGATCTCGATGGCACGCTGATTGCCTGGGACACGCAGGTCCTGCTCTGCGATCACGTCCTGAAGCGCGAAGGCTGGCGGCGGGCCTACCTGCTGTTTTTCGCCGCCTTTCTGCCCGCAGCCAAGATCCTTGGCGCGGAAGGCATGAAGCGGGTCTTTCTCAGCTACCTTTGGCGGGTCGATCGCAGGCAGCTCGAAGCGTGGGTCAACGAGTTGGTGGCGGAGTTTTTTCCCACGCGATGCTATCCGGGGATGCTGGAGAAGTTGCAGCGGGATCGTGACGCCGGATGTCTGACGGTGCTGGCCTCGGCGAGCCCCGAGTTTTACGTCAAGGAAGTCGGACGGGTGCTGGGTTTCGACCTCGCCTGCGGCACACCGGTCGAAATGGGTGCCTCCATGCGGCTGCTGCCGGACCTCGTGAATCACAAGGGCGAGGAGAAAGTAAGACGTCTCTCGGAGATCCTCGGTGCACCGCCGGATGGCTTCTGGCCGAACAGCCACGGCTACTCGGACAGCAGCGTCGATCTGCCGATGCTTGCTTGCTGCGAGCGAAACACCCTCGTCAACCCCTCGCCGGCGCTCACCGCGATCGGTGAAGAGAAGGGCTGGGAAATTGTCCGGCCGGAAAAACCGTGGCAGGGCAAGTCCGGTCATCTCATCGAGGTGGCGCGGCGGATCACCGGCTTCGGCGGATCGAGCCCGTCCTCCTGAGTCCTGTTAGAACAAGCCGGGCTGCTCGGCAGGCTGGTCCTTCACCACCGGCCGGGCGAGCAGTGCGTCGATGCGGGTCAGCAGGTCAAGCGAAGGCGTCTCCACTTCATCGAGCACGTCGCGCAGGTAGGTGGACCAATGTGCAGGCGTCCGGCCTTCCTCGCGCGACAGGATCAGCGCGACTTCCGTCAAACGGCCGCTGCCGGAGAGCTGCTTGCGCGTGCGGCGCAGCCAGCTTTCGAGGTAGGGCCGGTCGGGTTTTCCATGGGTCACGCCCGGATTTAGCGGCAGCGGGTGCCGCTGGCAAGGAGCGGCTGGCGGCACTGGCTTCTTCCGCACGACGGGCTTTGCAATCTGCGCGGAAGAGCATGATGGTAAGCGCCATTCCCGCACCCGCTGCGCGGGCCGTTCCGCGGCCCGGTTCCTGCAAGGTTTACGACCCATTCCCCATGAATTCCCCAACCCAGCGGCCCTCGCCTCCAGCCTCGCCCTCGCCCGTGCCTCTGACCCTCCGAAGGCGGTCGTCAGCGGAGGCGCTGTCGGGCATCTGGTCGATTGCATTGGCTTCGGCGCTCGTGGCCGGACTTTATTTCGGAAGGGATGTATTGATCCCGCTGTCTCTCGCAGCACTGATCACCTTTTTACTCGCACCCCTGGTATCCCGCTTGGAGCGCTGGCTGGGCAAGGTCGTGGCGGTGCTGGTCGCGATGTCACTCCTTCTCGGCGGCGCGGTTTCCCTCGGCTGGGCAGTGGGACGGCAGGCGATCGATCTCGCCAACGAACTGCCGGGTTACAAGGAAAACATCCGGTCCAAGCTCCGCTCGTTTCAACCCGAGCAAGGCGGGGCGATGGAAAAATTGACCGAGACGATGGACGATCTCAAGAAGGAGCTGCCGGGCAACGGCGACGAGAAGAAGGATGCCCTCGGCGGGTCTCGCGGTGAAGATACCCCGGTGCCGGTGGCGGTGGTGGAGGACGACAACGAAAGTATCTTCGGAACCTTCAGCTCGGTGGCCGCGCCGGTGTTGGGGCCATTGGGGACCGGTGCGCTGGTGGTCCTGCTCGCCACCTTCATGCTGCTGAAGCGTGACGATCTGCAGGGCCGCATCATCCGGCTGATCGGCCAAGGGCGGATCAGCGCGACCACGCGCGCGATGGACGAGGCGGGCACCCGGGTGCGGCGCTATCTGCTGATGCAATTGGTGGTGAACGTGACCTACGGGATTCCTCTGGCGATCGGCCTCTACTTCATCGGAGTGCCGAATGCCTTGCTGTGGGGTGCGCTGGCGGCCGGATTACGATTCATCCCGTACATCGGGCCATGGATCGCCGCAGTATTCCCCGTCGTCCTTTCGCTGGCGGTGTCTCCTTCGTGGACCACGCCGTTGTTGACCCTCGGGCTGTTCGTGGTGCTGGAACTGGTGAGCAACAATGTGCTGGAGCCATGGCTTTACGGATCGAGCACCGGCGTATCGTCGATCGCGCTCATCGTCGCCGCGGTGTTTTGGACCTGGATGTGGGGTCCGGTCGGGCTGGTGCTGGCCACTCCCTTCACCGTGTGCCTGGTCGTGATGGGCCGGCATATCCCTCAATTGTCCTTCCTCAGCGTGGTGCTGGGGGAACAGGAGGCGCTGACTCCGGCGGAGGATTTCTATCACCGGCTGCTCAAGCAGGGTGAGCACGATGAGACGGAACTGGCGGAGTCGATCTTGAAAACCAAGTCACTGACTGAACTCTACGACGGCATCCTGATCCCTGTGATGCGAGCGAGTGAGGAGGACCATCGCACCGGCTCGATTGATGCCGACCAGCGCGGGCGCATTTTGACAGCGCTGGGAGATCTGGTCGAAGACCTCGGGGAGCGATACCTCCCCGTGGTCGAGGACGGTGACCTGATGCCCACTCAGGCGGCTTGCCGGATCCGGTTCGTGGGCGCGCGAGCGGATCGCGATGAAATCGTGGGATCGATGCTGGCACATGTCCTGATCCAGCAGGGCTATGATGCTGTGAAAGGCCCGGGAAGCCGGCTGATCCGCGAGTTGATCAGTTCCTTGGAGAGCGAGCCGGCCGATCTCGTTTGCATCTCGGTCGTCGAGCCTTCAAAAGCGATCCACGCCCGCAACCTATGCCAGCGGATTCGCCGCGGCTTACCGGACCAGCGGGTGGTCGCAGGCTTGTGGGGCCGGACCGGCGACATTTCTGAAGATGTGCAAATGTTACGGGATGCCGGGGTGGAGGAAGTCTTCACGACCATCGCCGAATTGAGCGGCCATGTGGAACGGCTGGCTTCAAATTTGGCAGAGCAAACCGAGCCGCCGGGGAGGCCCGCGGACGAGGAAGAGCGGCTGCTTGCGTTGGAGCAACTAGGTCTCGCAAATGAAGAGCGGGAGCCGGTGCTGGACCACATTACCGCGCGGCTCGCGCGGGTTTTCGAAGCACCGGTGACCGCCATCACGCTGGTCGATCGGGAGCGGCAGTGGTTCAAGGCGCACACGGGATTGCCGGAATCGCTCGCCACGGAAGGCACGGTCCCGCGTGATTTGTCCATCTGTGCCCACGTCGTGGCGGAGAACCGCTTCGTGCTGGTGAAGGACCTGAAGCGCGACCGGCGCTTTGCGAACAGTCAGATGCTGCTCAAGCACGGGATCCGCTTCTACGCTGGAGCTCCGATCCATGCCGCGAACGGCCAAGCGGTCGGCACCCTTTGCGTGATGGACACATCTCCCCGCGGCTTTTCGAAACGTGAGCAACGGATCCTCGAAGAGACAGCGGAAGAGGCTTCCGGAGAGATGGAGCGGATGGCCGATGTCACTCCGGCTCCGACTGCCTGACCTGCGCGACGGCCATCGCCGCGATGCCCTCCCGGCGGCCGACGAAGCCCATGGTTTCGTTGGTCGTCGCCTTGATGCCGACCCGTGCCGGATCGAGCCCGAGCGCGCGGCCGATGTTCTGCTTCATCTCATCGCGGTAAGGCAGCACCTTCGGCGCTTCTGAAACCAGGGTGCTGTCGATGTTCACCAGCGAGAAACCCTGCTCGGCACAGAGCGCGGCGGCTTTTTCGAGGATCTTCAGCGACGAAATGTTCAAGCAGTCCGGGTCGCCCGGCGGAAAGTAGTAGCCGATGTCCGGCAAGCCCAGCGCGCCGAGGATCGCATCGGCGATGGCGTGGCAAAGCACGTCCGCATCCGAGTGGCCGTCAAGCCCGTGGGTGTGGGGGATCTCCACGCCGCCGAGGATCAGCGTGCGGCCTTCCTTGAAACGATGAACGTCGTAGCCGATGCCGGTCATGGAGAGAGATTGTAGATCGTGGATCGTGGATGGTAGATGAGGAGATAGTAGATCGTGGATGCGGAGAAAAAGATTTATGAATCCATCATCTACCATCTACCATCCACGATCTACCATCGGCTGTTTTCAGAGAATTTCCTCAATCGGGATTTTGCCGTTCGTCGCGACGATGGCCCAGGCGTCGGGGGAGTCGGGAGAGGGCTCGAGCTGGACTGCTCCGCCCGCGGCTTCGACCAGCAGCTTGCCGGCGGCGATGTCCCAGAGGGAAATGCGGGACTCGATATAGCCGTCGAGTCGGCCGCTGGCAATGTAGGCCATGCCGAGCGCGGCGCTGCCCATCATGCGCATCTTGCGGGCTTTCAGCGAGGCCTTGCGGAAGCGCTCCAGACCGGTGCGCAGCGCTTCCTCGTCCTTGCCGCAGCCGACGAAGAGCGCGCATTCTTCCAGCTTGGTCCGCGGGCTGACGGAAATCGGCCGGCCGTCGAGCATCGGGACGCCACCTTTTTCGATGGTCCAGGTCTCGCCGACCATCGGGTCGTGGATCACGCCGACGACCACCTCGCCCGCGACGCGGAGGGCGATGGAGACGCAGAAATGCGGGATGCCGTAGTAGTAGTTCACCGTGCCGTCGATCGGGTCGACGATCCATTGGCGGTCGGAGTCCGGATCGCCGCCCATGCCTTCTTCGCCGTAAAGCGCATCGCCGGGGCGGGCACCGAGGAGGATGCCTTCGATCAGGTTCTGCGATTCCTTGTCGAGGGCGAGCTTGATATCGTGATGGGTGGTTTCATCGACGACAAGCTCCTTGCCGAAGTTGGCTTTGAGCAGCTTGCCGGCTTCGAGCGAGGCGTGGATGGTGAGTTCGAGATCGGTCACGGGGGGAGGGTGAAGTTCCAAGGAGGAAGTGCCAAGTGCCAAGAAGGGCGGGGGCGAATGGAAGACCGTCAGGGGTCTTCAGGCGGATCGAGGAGGGTCCTGACGCGGGCACGGGGTGCTTGGTCCCTGACCTTTTGTATCAGGAGAGATGTGAGGATTTCCCAGTCTTCGAGGGCGAAGTCGTGGCGTCGGAGTTCGATGCCGAGGGGGACGCTGAGCGACTCATGCGTGAGATTGAGACCGGAAGGGCTTTCGATGCACTCGGTGACGGAAGCGAAGGGAACGGCAGACGGGTCGCGATCGGGGTTGCCGTAGCCGGCATGGGTATTCGAGATGTAGAAGGAGGGCGATTCGTCGGGCCTGCAGAAGTGGACGATGATTACGAACGCCACGCAGGCGATCACCGCGACAAGAACAGACGTATTCAGGACCGAGGGGTTTGTGAACGCACGGATGACCCTATGGGAAATGACCGCTGCAGTCAGGATCCAGACGATCATGATCCCGATACCGGCCCGCCTCCGGTAGGGGAACTTATGGATCGGCGCGGGCTCGGCAGGCATCGGCGGCGGATCTGACAGCGGCTATGGGTTCCTCTCCGCCGCGATCCTCTCGATCTCCTGTACGATCCTCGGCGCGAGGTGGTGCTTTTCGTCCTCGGGCAGTGCTTCGACGTGCTCGGGAAAGACGAGCAGCACCTCGTTGCGATCGGAGTCGAAGCCGATGCCGGGCTTGGAGACGTCGTTGGCGATGACCAGGTCACAGCCCTTGCGCTTCAGTTTTTCCTTTGCTTTGGCTTCGAGGTCCTGCGTTTCCGCGGCGAAGCCGACGAGGGTGCCGGTGAAGCCGAACTCGCCGCGCACCGCACCGAGGATGTCAGCGGTGCGGACGAGTTCGAGCATCAGGGTTTCGCCGGTTTTCTTGATTTTTTGATCGGAAACTTCCGCCGGTCGGTAATCGGCCACGGCGGCAGCGAAGACGGCGGCGTCCATCCGGATGATGTGGCGCTGGACGGCGTCGAACATTTCCGCGGCGGTCTCGATGGGCAGGAAATCGACGCCATCGGGGACGTTCAGCACGGTCGGTCCCGAGATGAGGAGAACCCGGTGACCGGCGCGGGCGAAGGCATCGGCCATGGCGTATCCCATCTTGCCGGACGAGCGGTTCGTCAGGTAGCGGACGGGATCGAGCGCCTCGCGCGTGGGACCGGCGGTGACGAGGACGCGCATGGGGGAAGTTCCAAGTGGAGAAGTGCCAAGTGCCAAGGGGGGCACTTGGAGCGCTTACTTGTTCTTCTTTTCTGGAGCGGGAGCTTCGGGCTTCGGAGTTTCTGCGGCGGGCTTTTCGGAAGCCGGCTTTTTGAGTTCTTCGAGTTCCTTTTTCGCCTTTGCCATCTGTTCGTCGCTGAGCTTGCTGGTCAGGTCGCCGAGGAGGGTCTTGACCTCGGTGTCGCCGCGCTCGATGGCGAGAGAGGCGAGGGCCCAAGCTTTCGGGAGGTCTTGATCCGTGCCCTGGCCGCTTGCGTGGAGCCGGGCGAGGCCGGCGGTTGCGGCGGCATTGCCCTGATTGGCGGCGAGCATGTACAGCTGGCCGGCGTTGTTGAAATCGACCGCGACGCCCATGCCGCGCTCGTAAAGGGTGCCAAGGTTGTTCTGGGCGGCGGCGAAGCCACCCTTTGCCGCGGTGGTGAACCAGGCGACACCGGCGGCGGGATCGCTCAGGCCGAGATTGCCGGAGACATAAAGCAGGCCGAGTTCGTTCTGCGCGACGGGGAGGCCGGCGTTGGCGGCGGAGAGGAGGTATTTGTAAGCGCCGAGCAAGTCGGGCTTCTCATCCTTGGCGATCCGAGAGGCCATCTCGAGCGAGGCGAGAGCGCTACCGGCTTCGGCGGCTTGGATCAGGCCTTCGCGGCCCTTTTCCTCGCTCTTTTCGAGACCGCCACGGCCTTCGAGGTGGAAGGCGGCGACGCGAAGCAGGCAATCGGGCTGCTTTTCTTCCGCGCCCTTCATGTATTGGGCGAGTGCGGCCTTGTCGCTCTTCTTGACGTTTTCCTCGAAGTCACCGAGCGCGAGGTAAGCGGCGAATTGCTTCTTTTCGATCGCCTTGCCGAGCCATTCGCGGCCTTCCTTCTCGTTGCGGAGTTTCTCGTCGCCGTTCAGCAAGCGGGAGCCGAGCGGGATGAGGGCATTTTCGTCGCCCAGTCCGGCGGCCTTGCGGTAAAGGTCGAGCGAGCGCTTCGCGTCGATCTTCTCCTTGTCACCGAAAGCACCTTCATAAAGACGGGCAAGCAGGAGGATCGACGGCGTGTCACCGGCTTCGGAGGCCTTGTTCCACCACTCGGCGGCCTTTTCGAAATCCGGTTTCTCGCTAAGCAGACCGCGGAGCCAGGCCTCGCCGAGGATGCGGCCGGCGTTGGCGGCGTCGCCCTTGGCGGCCGACTCCAGCGCTTCGCGGCCTTCCTGGCGGTCCTTGTCTTCCTTGGAGTTGAGAAGGATCAGCGCACGGCGGTAGGTCGCGTCCTTGTGGCCCGCGGCGGAGGCCTTCTTGTAATTTTCCAGCGCGGCGTCGCGCGACGCGGGCAGGCCTTGGCCGGTTTCCGCGGCGAAACCCAGCAGGAACAGCGCGTCGGCATTGCCCTTTTCAGCGAGCGGCTTGGCGAGATCGACGCCGATCGAGTGGCGGCCTTCGCGGAACGCATCGAGCGCCGCCTTGGCCGGTCCTTCAGTGGCGGTGGGCTGGGCGACGGGGGCATCGGTGCCGAGGCTGACCGCGGCGGGAGCGGCGACGACGGTGGCGAGGGAAAGGGCGAGCAGTAGGATTCTTGCAGTCACGCGCCCATTTAATGAGCAATCCGCCGGAGTCAAAGGGGAAAGATTGGGCAGGAAATCCGTGATTTCAGGATCGACGGTGGATTGGCACGACTCAAGCACGGTGATCCGGCCGTTCGACGGGGCCGGTCCCCGCCGCGTCGAAGCAGATCCGCAGCACTTGGCAAACACCCGGCAGGCCGGCGATCCAGCCGATGACGGCCCACGGCAGGCTCAGGTGCTGGAGTGCCATGGCGATGGCGGCAACTCCCGACTCGGTACGGCCGGAGGAGGGATGATGCCAGGTGACCCGGCGCAGCGGGGTACCCGGCCAGGCGGTGGCATCAAGCAGCCTGAGCTGCAAGGGCGAGCGGTTCTGGAACCAGCGGGCGACTTCGTTGCAGGGGCCGCAGGAAGCATCGAGATAAAGCTCACACGCCTCCCCGATCTGCGGTTTCCACGCCGGGAGCCACGGTCGGACTAACGCTCTGTAACGAGTCCATGCGGGTCCGAAGCGGTGGCGCATGTCCTCGTTTTCCGACCACCGCGCGAAGCCTTCTGAATAGACGACTCCGACGGCGGCAAGCACCAGCGGCCAAGGATTCCAAAGAAAGAGCGACTCCAGGATGAGAAGCAGGGTCATCGAGATTTGCATCGGATTCCGGACGAAGGCGTAGATGCCGTGGGTGACCAGCCGGCGAGGGGGATCGAGAGGAACCGGAGTGCCGTCGCCGCTTTTGGCGAGGTCGTGCACGGCGGTGAGTCCCGGGATTGAAAAGGCGATCACCCCGACCACAAAAGACGCCTGATGCAAGCGGGGGAGGGAGCTCCATCGATCAAGGAGAGCTGCAAAATCACCGCCTTCCACCAACAACGGCAGGCCGAGGAAGATGCCGCCGAACGCCGGGACCAGCATCGCGCACCTCAAGCCGGTACGCTCGCGCCTTTCGGTCCAGCGGGCCAGCCACAGCGAGGGGACGAGCAGCACGGCGACCACCGCCAGCTCGCCCCAGATCCAGCGGTGATGAAGCACCAGGACCGGGGTCATTTCCGGCATGGCCCGCAGGTCGATCGCCGCCAGCAGCAGCGCGGCGATCCAGAGTCGGTCGCCGAGCGCGCGGGCGAGCAGCGGGGCGAACAAACCCCAGCCGAAGATCCAGCCGAAGTAGAGCGCCAGCGGCATGCCGCTGATCGAGTGCGACGACGGCTGGTATTCCCAGAGATCGGCTGCGCGGGCGAGGGCATCGAGCCACGGCAGTAGCGCGGCATTCCACGCGAGGGCAAACAATAGCCCGGTGGCGAGCCGCCGGTCCGGGCGGACCCACCAAGCCAGCAACGCGGCCCCGGCCATCGGGCCGTAGAGGCAGGCCAAGTGGATGGCCCCCTCGCGGCTCACGGGTTCTTGTAGGTTTGCGCGAGGAAATACTCGCCCGCCTTCTTCACGCCGTGTCGTTCGATCGGTTTGAAGTACCACGCCGGGTCGAGCAGACGACGGTAGCGCATGGTCAACGTCACCCGCGAGCCGCTGCCGACGGGCTCGATCCTCCATTCGGCTTCCTGCCAATCCAGCCAATGCGCGATGTGGCTGGTGTCCTTCACCCGGGCGACCCGGATGTGGTTCGGTGCACTCTCGACGACTTTGGCGGTCAAGTCGCCCGGCTTTCCTTCGCCGCCGGCAAAGTGGATCCGCCAGGTATCGCCGAGCTCGAGTCCGCTGCCTTCGATCTCGTGGGGCGCGGGGTAGCCGAGCTTGAGAAAAGCCGGAAGCTCGGACAGCACGAACTCGGGACCGCGGGCAAGTTGAGCGCGGGCATCGGCCGGAGATAGGGGCACGTCGCGGCTGACGGTCACCGCTTCGTCGCGCGGGAAGGACAAGATGCCCGAGATTCCTTCGAGGCTCATCAGGACGAGCGCGGGGAGGATCACGATCCGGAAGCGTTTGTCGAACTCCCGTTTGGCCCGGGCCTTGTCGACGAAGATGCCGATGATGAAGCCGATCGAGTAAAACAAGGGCGCGGCCATCAGGATGCAGATGAAGCCTTCGATGAGCAGGATGCCCAGGAGCAGCAGGAACAGCGTGATGCCCTTCATGATCATCCCGGTGGCGCTGGCGGCGCGGGGCAGGAAAGCGATCAGCATGGCCATCGCGGTGGGCAGGCCGATGAACATCAAGGCGCTCTGCTCCTTTTGCCCGAGCACCAGAACGCGGAACGCGATGGAGGAAATGCCGACCGCCAGGCAAAGCCAGACGTAGGGACTGACGGCACGGGGAGGGATCGTCGCTTGCTCGGGCTCCGGTGGATTGAAAGGCTCGTCGGGCATGGCTAAAAAATTTCAGTAAATACTGAAAGTTCAATCATTAATTGAGTGGTGAGCCGGATTTCCTCCGTCAGCCGGTCGTCCGCAGGCCCGAGGCGATCGCGTTGATCGACAGCAACAGCTTCGGGAAGATCGCGTCGGCTTCGCTTTCGCGTTCCCCGGCGACGAGCTGGCGCCATTCGCGGAGGATGGCGATCTGCTGGTGGTGGAGGACTTTCAGCGGGGCCTCGCGGATGCCGAGGGTCTTGGCCATGCGCGGGCGGCGCTCTTCCATCGGGCCGTCGAAAAGCTCGGCAAGCAGGTCGCGGGTGCGCTCGAACTCGTCGACGATGAGCTTCATGAAGCGCTCTCGCAGGGCCTTGTCCTCGACCAATGTGGCGTAGTCGGCCATCAGGCCGAGATTGGCGGAGGCGAGGTTCGTTTCGACATTGGTGAAGACATAGGAAAGGAAGGTCGAGCGGCCGAGGGCGGCCTTGAGCGCGGCGAAGCGTTCGGGCGAGCCGGCTTTCAATGCAGCCAGGCCGGAGCCGGTGCCGAACCAGCCGGGCAGGTAAAAGCGGGCTTGAGTCCACGAGAAAACCCACGGGATCGCGCGGAGGTCGGCGATCGAGTGGCCCTTTTTTCCGGTGCGGCGCGCCGGTCGCGAACCGATGCGGGAATTCTCCAGTGCGTCGATCGGCGTGACTTGGCGGTAGAATTCGATGAAGCCCGGGGTGCGCAGGAAGTCTTGGTAAGCGGTCTGGCTGGCTGAGGCGAGATAGGGCAGGAACTCTAGGGCGGGATCCTCGGTTTTCGCGGTGTGGCGGTGGTTCGCGGTGGTGATCGCGGCCCCGGCGAGCAGGAGCTCGAGGTTGAAGGTCGCGTTGGCGAGGTTGCCGTATTTCTGCGCGATCGTTTCGCCTTGCTCCGTCATCCGGAAGCCGCCGCTCATCGAGCCGTGGGGCAGCGCGGCCATGAACCAATGCGTCGGACCGGCACCTCGCGAAATGGTGCCGCCGCGACCGTGGAAGAAGCGCAGGCGGATTCCGCGCTGCGTCGCGGTTTCGGTCAGGCTTTCCTGCGCCCGGTGGAGCGCCCACTGCGCGGCGAGGATGCCGCAGTCCTTGTTAGAATCCGAGTAGCCGAGCATCGCCTGCTGGGTCGGAGCCGAAGTGCCGGCGCGGCGGAGGATCGAGCGACAGGCCATCGGGTGGTCGAGGAACGCGGCCAGGATCCCCGGCGAGCGGTCGAGGTCGTCCATCGTTTCGAACAGCGGCACGACTTCCATCGCGCAGCATGGTCCGTCACCGGTGACGTCCATCAGCCCCGCTTCGCGGGCGAGGAGGAAGACACCTAACAGGTCGGAGAGCTGGCGGGTCATCGAGACGATCAGCGCGCCTAGCCCGGCGTCGCCCCAGTCGCGGCGGTGGCGGACCAGCACGCGATAGCTGTCGAGCACGAGGTCCGCTTCCGGGCCGACCCGGGCGGAGTCGTGGAGGAAAGGCCGCGGCGAGAGCAGCTCCGCGGTGAGGAATTCGACGCGCTTTTCCTCGGGCCAGGTGGCGTAGTCCGCGCCGTCCGGGACGCCGGCGGCTTCGAGCAGTTGGGCGATTCCCTTGTCATGGAACTCCGAATTCTGCCGGACATCGAGCGTCGCCAGATGGAAGCCGAAGATATCGAGCTTCTGGCGCAGCGGCCGGATCACCTGTTCCTCAATCAGCGAACATCCTGCCCCGCGGATCCCGCTGGCGAGAAGTTCCAGGTCGGCATCGAGCTGACGGGTCGTGCGATAGCCTTCGTGGCCGTCGATCTGGCGCTGCAAGCGGGCGGCGATGAGGCTCGCGAAGTGTCGCCACGGCTCTTCATGGAAGCGGTCGTGCAGATCGTTGGCGGTCTCCTCATCGCCCAGCATGAACGTGATCTCATCGATCCGGGTCTCCAGTGCTTCCGGCACCGCGTTGAGCTGGCGTGAAAGTGTGAGCTGGCTGGCGACCACCTCGATTTCCCGCCGTAGCAGTTGCCATGCGGCGCGGCGGAGCATCTCCAGCGCTTTCTCCGTGACCTCCGGCGTCACCAGCGGGTGGCCGTCGCGATCGCCGCCGATCCAGCTACCGAACGACAAGCGCGGGATGTTGCCCAACGCGCGAAGATCAGACATCGCAAAGCCGGCATCGCGCCAGGCTTCCGTGAAATGGAGGTCGAGCCGGTTAAGCGCGGCCGGGAAAAGGTCGCGGAGGTAGTGAATCGCATCCCGCAGCTCGCGGAAGATATCCGGCCGGACCAGATGGATCTCGCCGGTGCGCCACAGCGTTTCGAGCGCAGTCACCACCCGTTCGCGGATCCGGCGTCGTTCGCGGTCGGTGTATTTCGGGTACTCGTTGCGGACCAACTCCTCGTAGAGCGCGCGATGCCGTTCGCGGACCGATGCCCGCTTGGCTTCGGTCGGGTGGGCGGTTAGCACCGGCTGAACGTCCACGTCGGCGAGCACCGCCAGGATTTCCTGCGGGCCGAGTCCGAGCGATCTCATGTCGCGCAGCGCGCGCGGCCAGAGTCCACGGATCGACTCCGCGCCGAGCACCTTTTCGCGCTCCCGGCGGATGGCGGCGGACACCCGTTCCTCGACCATGTTGAGCAGTTGGAAACCAATCGAATAAAGTTGCTGCGTCCCTTCCGGCGGATGCTCCCCGGCCGGTGGAGTGCCCGCCCAAGGGAGGAACGGCAGCAGCTCTTCTTCACCCAAACTCTTCAGGGCGTCGCCAAGACAAGCCACGAGAAATGAGAGGGTTTCGTCGATCAGCTCGAAGCCTTCGAGGCGCAGTTGTTCGCGGGTCGGGTTGGTTTCAGTCATCGGCGCGGCCAGTGAAGCAGCCGGGATGCCGGGGCGGGAAGCGGAATGCGCGGCAGGCTATTTCCACACCGCCTGCCATGCTCCGAATTCCGACGGCCGCAGCCGGTAGCGCGCGATGTTCCCTTCGTGGAGCGAGCGGAGTTCCAGCTCCACCACTTCCACGAACTTCGCCCGTGACGACTCCGGAATTTCCTTTTCCGTTTCCGTGAGGATCCAGTCGACCGCCTTCGCCTTGTCCATCCGGCCAAGCACGATCTCCCGGACCAGCTTCGCGATGGCCGAACGGTAGCGCATCCGGAACGGGTCCGGCTCTCCCAGCGACTGGCGCACCGCGGCATAGCGGACGCAGGATCGCCGGTAAGCCCAAACGAAGACGTCGCGCAAATACTCCACACGGTTTAGCTCGTACACGCCGATGACTCCGGTCACGTAATCGTTCCGCTCCACGTCGGTGAATGACAGCGGGCAAAGGTTGTGCCGGATCAGCGGGATGTTCGCCGCGAGCCGCGAGACCCGCTTGTTCACGTCCTCGAAGGGCTGGAGGTAGGGCAAGTGGACCATCACGAAGAAGGACTGCTCGAAAGGATCCTTCACCGCCTCCGCCTTCTCCATGATCTGCTCGAAGCGTTCCTCGATCTGCGAGGGCACTTCGAGCGGATGGAACACCGTCCCGCTGATGCCGACCGGCCGCGAACGAATGCGCCCGCAGGCCGACGGGTCGGACAGCAGGTTGTCCGAGAGCAGGGCGTGCAGGTTGCAGATGGTATAGCGATTAAAGCCGATGCCGTCCGCCTGGTCCGCCAGCATTTCGATGGCAGCCTTGTGATTGAGGATCATCTGGGTCTCTTCCGTGGCCTTCCCTTCGGCGTCCTCGCCCTTTTCCAGGAGACGCTGGGTTTCCAACAGCGAATAGGTGTTTCCTTCGAGCCGGCTGGAGTTCCATGAAAGGTCGATGAGCAGGCGGTCCAGCACCTGCCGGACATACGTGCCCGCTGGCAGGTCGGTCAGTCCGACTTGGCCCATTTCCGCCAGTTGTTTCCGTAGGGTCTCGGCCAGATAGAAAGTCCGGTTCGGCAAGTAGGCATCGAGAAATGCTCCCTGATATCCCACCGGAGTCCGCTTGGCCCGGGGCTGCTCGACGACGGCGCGAATATTCCGGGCGTCGTCCGATAGCCACGCATGGTCGCCCGGTTCTTCCCGGAGCATGCTTCCGCGGAAGCGGTCGTCTTCGTCGGCGGTTTTGTAAGTGAACTTCACCGGGGTCGGCAGCGAGGAGTTCTCCGGCGCGAGGTAGCGACGGCCGCGACCTTCTCCTTTGGCGCGGATCTTTCCTTCTCCGGTCAACTGGTCCAGGCGTCGTTGCAGGGTTCGCTTCTTGATCCCCAGTCCAGGCAACGCAAGTAGTTCCCCGACCGATTGTCCGTCGGGCGTGGTCGCGATGATTTGGACGAGTTGGCGCAATTCGTCCGCTGGAATCTGAGGTGGCATGATTGGGGGAGAAATCTGGCACGATTCTCCTAATCGTGCCACAAAAATCGTCAAATTTGGCACGATAAAAGAAATCACGCCATTTCTTTGGCACGATTAACCCCGGATGTGGCGCGATTTCAGTTCTTCCGCCCGGTCGTCAGGGTCCAATGAACCCCTGAGATCCCCAATCCGAGCACGTTCGGGCCAGCGGCGAACATGATGAAACGGTGTCCGTCGGAGCCGAACCAACCGTCGTAGGCGGATTGAAAACTTGTCGAACCCATGAAGATGTTCTCGCCGCTGGCGTTGCCGGTGAAGCCGGCCAGATTGGCACGGTCCCACGGGGATTTTTTGCCGGGCACGGGGGATTCGTGGGCGAAAAACCCGAGGCGGGCCATGTCGCCCGAGTGGCCTTTGGCGGCGTCGGAGAGTTTCTCTTCAAGCCGGAGTGGGACCAGTCCGCAGATGTCACGTTCGCGGTTGAGCACGATCGAGAACTCCCGCATGCCGCCGTCGATCCAGCGGCCACCCTCCTTGTTGGCCTTGGTGGCTTCTTCCAGCCGGGTGATCGCGTCGCGGGTGACCTGGAGACGCTTGCGGAGCTTCACGAGGTGGGCTCCGTGAATGTGGCCGGACACGAGCTTCGATTCGAGCTGTTCGTCATCAAGTTGCTTCGACTCCGCTTCAAGGTCGAAGCGTTCGAGCTCGCGGGTGATCTCGCACATGCCCTGCACCGAAGCGTCGAGAGCGGTGTCGAAGCTGGAGGTGTTGGCGGCAGCGAGCTTGTTGACCTTGCTGTGGAGCTTGGTGAGGCCTTCCATTTCCTCACGCAGCATCGCGACCTTCTTCCCGTCCTTTTTCCAATCGGTTCCGATCAGCCCCATCACCCGCCCGCGCTCGGTTTCCAATTCTCCGAAAGCCACGTCGTGCGTCTCGTAGGGATTGCTGGCGCCTTCACCGCGCGCCAGCTTGTCGATCTTCTGGTCGTGATATTTCAAGGAGCTCCGTAGCGCCTTTTCGTAGGCTTCCATCGTTCCCGGGCCGAGCTGGAGCCAGGAGCGGTAGGCCGCCTGGCGCTTGGAAGGATCGGTCGAAATCATCCACTGGCCGGCGCGTTCGACGAACTCGGGCGGCGGGGTGTTCGCCTGACCGAAGGCCGTAAAAGAACCGGCGCAGAGCAGGAGGAAAGTCAGACGCATGAGAAAATCCTAGCGACACCGACAGCGGCATCCATCCCGAAAATTCATTCCACCACGCAGGGCAGCAGCACGGCGTCGCGCATGCCGTGGATCTTTTTCTTGTCGGCCGGGGCGAGGGTTGCGAGTGCCCCGCCAAGCGAGGTCCGGCCCTGGTCGTCGGTGAAAAAGTAGGGACACAAGCGCACCCGGCCCCGCATCATCGCGACGCTGCCGTCCTCCTGATACACCGGATGCTCCACCAGCCGACCCTCGCGGAACTCCTGCATGATCCACGGCTGGTGTTCGAAATCGCCCATCGCCCCGTGGACCCGTTCCGACCATTCGGACTGCGACAGGTCGTGCCCGATGTGAACCCCGCGGGAGCCCCAGGCGGTCTCGTGGAAACCGCTGATTTTCAAAACAAGCCGCCGCTGCTTCTGGCTGAAAACGGCGACTTCTTCCCACGAGTTTACTCCGAGCACCGGCAGCGCGGCCTGCGGTGGCAGCGGGGTCGGGTCGACCACCCAGCCGGGCGGGACGATCTCCCGGACGCGCTCGAGGTGGCTACTGCGCAAGGTCTTTTCCCAGACCGGCTTCAAGGCAGGTGTCCATAGCAGGGCGAGCCACAGCTTGTCCTCCAAATGCGGCTTGCACGGTGGAGTCAGGGCAAACGCGTCGGCTGCGGATTTTTCCGCCAGGTGACGGGCTTCAGGGATCGCCTGCCAGTCGAACCACTCGAAAAAGCGGTAGAGCGCCCGTCCGTCCGTCCGATAGGACTCCGCGGCCTCGACCGTCCGTCCGCCGCCCGCTTCCCCGGCCAGCCACTGCATTTCCCGTCGGTAATCCGCCGACTCCTCCGAAAGCATGATGGCGCCGTTTTCCGGCAGCACCGAGGAGAACCCGCCGATCATCCCGTCGCGCCCGCCGAGCACCGGGTAACCGGCATCGGCGTAGAGATGGGACAGCCAGGCGGTGATCCCGATCCCCCCCGGCACCGAGTCCAACTCGGTCAGCGCGAAGCCGCCCTCGGTCAGGATCAGGTCCGGCCGGATAACCCGGGGAAAGTCCGCGCGGGTCTCCGTCTTCTTCTGCAAGTCCGTCATCCAACCCGGCTTGCCCGCATCGAGCAGTGCCGCGATCCACCCCGGCAGTTTGCCCGCCGCGCTGCGCCGGTAAAGCTCGTCGCAAGCTTGCTGAAACTGCGCCAGCGGATGCCCCAGCGACGTGATAAAGCGCCCCTCCGCCTTGGTCAGCCGCAGCGGCTCCGGGGAAAACTTCCAACCACCGTCAAACAGCCCGCCTTCCGGCAGCGCGGCCGTGATCTGTTCCAAGGTCAGGCTCATTGCATCGATCTCAGCGCGCCGCGGACCAGTTCTTCGACCGAGGCTTCCGGCTGGGTGTCGATCACCTTGCGAATCGCTTTCCGCGCGTCCACCTGCTTGTAGCCCAGTGCCATCAAGGCCAGCTCGGCATCGGCGGTGGCCGGGGCCATCTGGCCGCTGGCCACCTCCTGCCAGGTGTCCGCCACGCCCACCTTGTCCTTCAGTTCCAGGATGATCCGCTCGGCGGTTTTCTTCCCGAGGCCCTTGATTTTCGAAAGCTCCGCCGCGTCGCCGTTCGCCACGCAGGCCTTGAAGCGCGTCGGCGGCATCCCGTTGAGCACCGCCAGCGCCACCGATGGCCCGACGCCGCTGACCCGGTCGATCAACAGCAGGAAAATGTCGCGCTCTTCCTCGGTCGCGAAGCCGTAAAGCGTGTGGACCATGTCCCGCGGACTGACATTCAAGTGCGTCCGCAAGTCAACCATCACGCCTTCCGCGGCGTGCAGCTTGTCGAAGGTGGAAAGCGGCACATGGACCTCGTAGCCTACGCCGCCGGTGTCCACCACCAGGCGGTTCGGGTATGCTTCCAGGACCTTTCCGCGCAGCCGTGCGATCATTAGCCGAGAGCTTGGCCCCCCCCGAGCCGCTGCCAAGGGCGAAGTTCCGTCATGCGCGCTTCCTCCTCGCTGAACCGCCCGAGATCACCAACATCCACATCCCACCGAAAAGTCCGGGCAAACCATGATGTGGAATGGAAAGGGCTTGCGAGCCGTAACCAAGGCGGAGCCGGCAATGGGTTCGATCTGCTCCCGAGATTCTTACGAATTCTTCACAACTCGGCATCATTTGCGGCTTGTCTGCAACTAACAACTAAAAGACGCTAATGACATGCTCCTCCCGTCCATGACGCGCAATCGCTGTTTGGCGGTCGCTTTACTCATCGTATTTTTTTTGGGATGGAGTGGAACGGTGATTTATCGAGGAAATCGAGGGGCTGAAATGGACGGTGGCAAGAAGCAGGGATTGGGGTCATCTCATCGGACGGAGGCGGATCAGAGGGTGAGAGACGCCGGAACGGGTGGTGAAAAGAACCAGGAACCTTCCGAAACGAGGAGCGAGTCGTCCTTCCCTGGGGAACGAACCACGGCGGACGGCAATGATGAGCCCGCCGAAGCAAGCACCAATCCGGACGAGGAGGAGGTAGCAAGGGCATGGCTGGATACCCGATCCAAGGGCCAACGGCTGCGGGCGAGACTGGTCCGGACGGCTTTCAAGTATCCGTTCCTGCGGGTGATCGAGTCTGTCACGAATGATCCGGCTGGGGGCGACGAGGACGTGATCGAGATCTCACGCGCGGTGGCCAGCCACCTTCTGGTTGTGCGCGCTCCCGGCTACCCCGCTGTCGAACTGTCAGGACAACTGAAGGCAGCGGGATTCGAAATGGTCCGAGATACGGCGGATTACATGCTCGTCGGCATATCCGGTTTCGAGCGGCTCGAAGCGATGCCTGAAGCAATCAGAGCCATTTCGGACTTGGAAGGCGTGGCATATGTCGAGCCCGACTATCTCGTGACCACTTTGGCTTTGCCTGATGATCCTGCATTCGGTGCGAACAGGATGTGGAACCTGCATAACTCGGCTGGCAGCGTGAGCGCGGACCGGGCTTGGGACTTGCTCAACAGCGCTAGTAGCGTCGTGGCCGCGGTCACCGACACCGGTGTGCGCTACGACCATGAGGATCTCGCCTCCAACATGTGGGTCAATCCCGGCGAGGTCGCTGGAGATGGTCTCGACAACGACGGCAACGGATTGGTCGATGATATCCATGGTCCCGACGCCTACGACGGCGATGGTGATCCGATGGATGGCAACGGGCACGGAACGCATTGCGCCGGGACCATCGGTGCCGCCGGGAACAACGGACTCGGCCTGGCAGGAGTGGCGTGGCGGACCCAACTCCTCGCGGCGCGATTTCTGGGGCCGACCGGCGCGGGCACGGTGTCCGACGCGGTGAGCGTGATCGATTACTGTCGCGAAAGCGGGGCGTCGATCATCAACGCGAGTTGGGGCGGAAGGGCCTACAGCAATGCGCTTCATGACGCGATCCTCAGGTGCCACAGTGCTGGGATCGTCTTTGTTGCGGCCGCCGGAAACAATACTTCTAACACGGACACGATTCCGAACTATCCCTCTGCTTACGACCTTCCCAATGTGGTATCCGTGGCTGCCTCGACCCAGTTGAACGAACTGGCCTCGTTTTCGAACTTCGGGGTTGGCTCGGTTGACTTGGCGGCTCCCGGCTCCCGGATCTGGTCCGCGGAGAAGGCTGGGCCCTCCGCCTACGGTTATAGGAGCGGGACCTCAATGGCCGCCCCACACGTCGCTGGGGCGCTAGCACTGGCCAAGGCTTTGAATCCGTCGGAGTCGCCAGAGTCCTTGATCGCGCGACTCCATTCGTCGGTCGACTCGATTCCGGCGCTGAAAGGTCGGGTCGCCACCGGTGGGAAATTGAACGTCTACCGCTTACTCGCGGAGTCGAGTTCGGGATTGGGTAACGACAACTTTCAAAATGCCTTTGAGTTCTCAGACGGCAATGGGAGCTGGACCGGCAACAACGGCATGGCGACCCGGGAAGCGGACGAAGACGACTTCGCGTTGGCAGGCTCGGGCTTGCGGAGCGTTTGGTTCCGCTGGACAGCCGGACCCGCCGGGCCGTCCGAAATCACCGCAAGCGCTGACCGGGGCACATTGAGGTTGCTGATTTTCAAGGGGACCGGGCGGTCCGACCTGACCTTGGTCACGGACTCGGGCGACTCTCACCCCGCGAAGGCGAGATTTCTGAGCGAGGTGGGAATCACTTATTTCATCTCCGTCGACAGCGCTTGGGCCGACCCGCAGCGGATCAAGTTGAGCTTTGAAACCAGCCCGGCGAACGACCTCATCGCCGATGCGTCGCCACTGGGGAGCTTGCCTTTCACCACGGTGGGATCCAACCGCGGGGCTACCCGTGAAACCTGGGAAACCACCCCGATCTCCGGAGTCGGGGCCGGGAAGACCGTTTGGTGGCGTTGGAATGCCGATGCTTCGCGGGAGGTCGTCATCAGCACTTCAGGAAGCGATTTTGACACCGTGCTCGGGGTCTTCGGCGAGGACGGCGGATTTTGGTCTCAGGTTGCCTCGAACGACGACGTCAGCGGAATCGACTCGACCAGTCAGCTGACATTCCCTGCCGTCGCCGGGACCAGTTACTGGATTGCCGTGGACAGCTACGGAAATAGTGCGTCAGGCAACATCCGTTTGTCCGTTTTCGCGGCGGGCGGGATCGTGATCACGGAGCAGCCGGTGGACGTTCTTGCCTCGGAAGGCCAAGCTGCCGAGTTCAAGGTGGCGGCCATTTCGTCCGAGCCGATCCATTTCCAGTGGTTTGCGGGCAATCAGCCGATACCGGGAGCGACCCAAGCCCGGCTGGTGCTTCCGTGGATTAGCAGCGGCGACTTCGGGAGCTACCGGGTTGACATCTCAAATTCGTCAACCTTGGTGAGCAGCGCGACGGTCGAACTCCGCGAGCTTCGCGTCGCTCCGGCGATCGAGTGGTTGTCACCGTCCCAAGTGGTCGCGGAAGGAACGAGAGTTTCGTTGGGTGTGCGAGCCAAGGGCTCGCAGCCCCTGGCGTTCCAGTGGTTCAAGGACGGTGTGCAGATCCCGGGTGGCACGGAATCCCATTTTGACATCGCACAGGCCGGGCCGCAGGACGGCGGCATCTACCAAGTGAAAGTGTCCAACTCGGTCGGAGTTGTGGATAGTTCACTCATCCTCCTGAAAATCACCTCCAATCCGTGGGATGTCCAGGTAAGCATGAATCCCAGAGTTCCGGGCGGTTCCATCAAGGGCTTTGCGCGGCACGGTGATGTGCTCCTTGCCCTTTCGTCAGTCTCCCAGAGCCATGAAGTGAGATTCTCGCTCAATGGAAGTCTGTGGACGACGGTTCCACTTCCGGATTCACGCGATTTCGCCCCGGTATCCATGGTGTCCGGGAACGGACGAGTGCTTGTCTCGGGCCTATCGTCAGGTTTTGCTCCGCCCGAGATCTACCGCAGCAGCAACGGCACCGCTTGGGAAAGAACCCTCCTGCGCATGCAGGGAGGTGAGGTGCCGGACTTTTCTGGGATTGGGAAAGTCGTCTTTTTCGACGGGCGATTCTACGGTATGGCGAACTTCCGGGTAGGTGGAAATCGTTTGCTCTCCTCGGCTGACGGAGAGGTCTGGCGAAGCGAGTATCAGGGCGAATACGTCTGGGGTGAAGAGATCGTGGCCTCGCCAGCCGGGCTCCTGTTATGGATGCGAAGTTACGGCGTGCAACAATGGTTTCTACCCCCAGGCGGAGTCTGGCAGCGGATCACGCTACCTTCCTCGGAATCGACCAGTCCGGGGTATGGCGTCTACTACAATGGCAAATTTCTCGTCTCGGGGCACCTGAAGTTGTGGAGTTCGACCGATGGTATCCAATGGTCGGTCCAGCCTGTCGAGACGACGGCAACTTCACTCGGGCTGTTGGAGGGAGCTTTGGATTATGACGGAAAGTTGGTCTCGTGGTTGGGTTCAGGCTACTGGGTATCGACCGACGGAATGAATTGGAACCACCAGTTGAATACCTCGGGCTTGCTTGCTTCGAGGTTCTTTTGGGATGGTGACGCACTCCTGGTCGGTACTTCGGACGGGCTGTTGCTGCGCGCGCCATGGTTCGATGCCATCCAAGTCCCCAAGGACGGGTCGGTGCTGAGCCCGGTGAGCGCGGGCTATGGCGGCGGGATGGTCTATGTCTCCGGCTCGGGAGCGGCGATGATTTCGTCGGACGGGATCTCGTGGAAGACCGTTCCCAATGTGTTCGCCCGCGACCTGACTTCATTTGTTCCTTCAGACGGCGTCTTCTCGTTCTCACGCTGGTGGTTTCCCCGAGTGATGGAGTCGTCGGGTTCGCCGTTCGCTTGGCGGGGGGCGGTTCCGTTCTTCGTCGAGAGTCTGGACTCGCCGACGGCGGCGGGTGACCGGGCGATCTCGTTTGCGAAGCACGGGGATCTTCTGGTGGCCTTGGTGACGAGTGGCGTAAGCGGAAGTCTCAAGGTCTGGTCGACCTCGGATGGGATCCAGTGGCTGCCCACAAGCAAGACTTTCTCGTCTGGCACCCGGCTGGAGTCGTGTGGCCAGGTGCTGGTTGCGATCGGCTCGGGTGCCAGAACGCAGGTCACTCAGGATTTGCAAACGTGGATGGACGTCGGGCTCTTTACCTCGAGCTCTGTACTTCATCTGGGAACCCATATCCTGCAAATCTCGCCCTCCGGGTTTCTTACATCAACGGACGGGATCGCGTGGACCGCCGTGACGCCCGCAATTGCTCCCGCGGCGTCGCTGAAACAGATGCAAAGCTTCAATGGTGCCGGTGTCGGGATCCAATCGTCCGGATTTAGCTATTCGTACAACCTGACGGAATGGACGAATCTTCCTCTTCCCTTCGTTCCCTCCAAGTTGGTTCCGATGCCCTCGGCGCTTTTGATCGTCGGACCGAAAGGCGAGATGATCCGCCTTGGGTCCGGCCCGAGCCCGGCGCCGGTCCCTTCGATCACCAGCCCGTCGGCCGGATGGACGCTCAACGAAGGCTCGTCGCTCGACGTGACCGACCGGGTGACGTATCCGGGAGAAGCAGGGTTTTTCGAGAAGCGGCTGCGGATCGACGGCGAACTTCGCGCCACCAGCCGGGACGAGAACGCGAAGCTTGCGGCGACCGGACTCCTGGTGGGCAATCATCTGCTGGAACTGGAAGTGGAAGATGCAACGGGCGCAACTGGCAGAGACTACCAGATCGTGAGCGCCGCGGTTCCGTCCCTGCAGCCGTTGATGTCGATCGACGGGGAGGCGAGCCTTCCGGGCGGGAGCGTGACCCAAGTGCACCACTCGGACGGAGTTTTCCACGCATGGGGAGGCGGACGGCTGGTCGTGTCTTTCGACGCCCGGACATGGAAGGACGTCGCCTTGCCGGCCGGCTTCCTTTCAGTCGCAGGGATGACCCGCGGCGGCGGAACTTGGGTCGCGACGACGGCAGAAAAGCGAGTCCTCTTTTCGACGGATGGCGTGAGTTGGACCGGGGTGGATCTGAAGTTGCCAAGCACCCATCAACTCGCCGGGCCTCTTTACCTGAACGGTCGCTTCTACTTGTTCAACGGCACCACCCGGGCCACCAGCTTGGATGGCCGGCAATGGGAAGTTCAAACGGTGAATGTTTCTCTGCCAGCATTCAAAGAGCCGATTGCGGGCAATCCCGACATCGCCTTGATCGGGGGTGGGCACCAGGGTGATCTTTGGGTCACCCGTGACGCTGGCCTTACATGGGCGAGAAGCAGCGGGGTGGACTACTACACTTTCTTCGATTGGAACGGCACCGAATTCGTGGTGCGGGACAACAAGGCAGGGGGTGCCAGAATGGGCCGCAGCAGCGATGGAACAACTTGGACATGGGGAACAGTCACCGCTCCCGGCGGCACGATCAAACGGGCGGGGCCAAAGTATTTCGCGTATCTGAATTCCAGTTCTCTCTCGGCCATTTCCAATGACGGGAGCACTTGGTCGCCGGCTACATCGAGCATCAACGGGGCAACAATTTTTGATGGGCGGGACGGTTACTTCTATGGCACCGGCGGTTACCCTTCGTCGCTCCTGCGCAGCACCGACGGTCTTCTCTGGACGAGTTGCGCCCCGATGCCTCCGGGCAATCCCGTCGAGATCAACGGGAGGATTTATTCGGTGTCATTCTATGGAGCATTGCATCTGTTGGAGGGTTCGGCATGGGTCGAGTTGACGAGGGATGGCCCTTCCGTACAGGACGGTCTCCAGCCTCACGCTCTGAAGGAACGGAACGGGTTGCTGCTTATGGCGACCAAGCCCGGGGCCCTGTTGCGAAGCGCGGACCAAGGGCTCACTTGGTCCACTGCGGTTCCCGAGGGGATTTCACCAGGGCTGGTCTCAACACCGATCTTGGACAACGGATCGGTCTTCCTGTTTAGTTCCGGCAGCAAGCACCGAACCTCCATGGATGGTGTGATCTGGAACGACGTCACATCCGCCGTGGCCGCTCAGGGCTTCTCAGTGATGAGCGGCGGAGACGGGGTATTCCTCGGAATCCGGAGCAATGGCGAGGTTCGAAGTTCTCCGGACGGGTTGACTTGGACCCGCGTGGCCTCGCCCGGCGCATTTCCAGCTCTTTATCAGAGTCACTTGATTCGAACCCGCGGGTGGTGGCTTGCCTTGGGGAATCAATATTCGGCGGACAGTTATAAGTTGTACCGATCCGCAGATGGTTCGGTTTGGGAACAGGTGGCACCCGGGACCTTGTCGTTTTTTGGCTATCCAACCCTATTGGTCGCCGAAGCAGGAGTTCTGATTGGCACAGCGACCAGTCCAACGGGCTGGAGATTTTCGCAGGATTTGGTCAACTGGAGCCCGGTCCCGTCTCCAGGAAGCGGGACTCTGGTTGCTGGTGGTGAAACCGGTTTCCTGAGGATCAGCGGGTCCATGATTTATCGCTCCACCGACGCGTCTGCCTGGTCCTCGTGGCAGGCCATTGCCGAATTGCCCACGGGCGCGGCAGTGGTCGATAGTGGCACCTACCTGTTCACCAAAAAAGGCCCCTCCCGGGTGGTCCGGGAAGATCTGATCGTGCGAAGCCTCGCGCCGCTCGGCGGCCCGGGGGATTTCGGGATCGGCGATCGATTGCCGGTCGAGTTAGGCGTTGGCTATTTGGGCCAAGCGTTTGAAGCCACGATGACCCGGTGCAAGGTCTGGTTGACCCGAGACTCCGTGTTGGGGAATTCCGATGATCTGTTGGTCTTTGATCGAGACGTGGAGATTCCCGCGAGCAACGGGCCGGCGGAATTCATGCTCCAATTGGAGGCGACGATCCCCGACCAGATTGATCCTGCCCAGTATGCCCTTGCTGTCCTGATTGACAGCGATGACGCGATCCAAGAGATCAATGAGAGCAACAACCAGCGCGCCGCCGGACAGCGGGATGTGAGGGTGCCGGGCTGGGTATTGGATACCTTGGTTGAGGGCGATGGCATGGTGACGCGTGACAATTCCCGCCGGATTTATCCTCACAAGTCGACGGTCTCGCTCGGGGCCCTGGGTGGCAAAGGCATGGTGTTCGATGGTTGGTATGGCGATGAGACCAGCAAGTTCGAGCAGATCAGCGTATCGATGGAGTCCAACAAGGCGCTGCGGGCCCGTTTCGTCGCAGTCGCCCCTTTTCACATCAACGTTAGGGGAGCCGGTCAGGTGCTGGGGCAGTCTTCTACCGGCACGTATGGCTTCGGTAGCCAAGTCACGGTTTCCGCCGTCCCGCAATCCGGCTGGAGGTTTGCCCGATGGGAAGGTGACCTGGGTGGTGATCAACCGATGGCGACGGCTGTGGTCACCGGCCAAGGCGCGGCGACCGCGGTCTTCGAGCTACCGGCGGAGTCGTGGAAGTCGCGCCATTTTTCGCCCGGCGAGATGACAGATCCTCGGATCTCCGGCGACAACGCGGATCCGGATGGCGACGGATTCGCGAACTGGATCGAATACATCCACGATTCCTCACCGGTGGATTCTGGTTCCCGTGGGTACGAGGAAGCACGGATCGAAGGAAGCCGGCTGGTCCTGATCTATCAGCGAAACAGCGGGATGGTGGAGGGATTCGGCGTGACTGCTGAAGCCACCCGCGACTTGGGCGGATGGGGAATCGAGTCGCTCAGCGAACGGATCATCTCGAGCTTGCAAGGCGTGGAAACCGTCGAGGTAAGCATGAAGACAGCCGGACGCGACTCGGGCTTTATCCGCTTGCGCTACAAACGACCTTGATGCGGCCGTTTCGTGTATTTCTGGTCTGGAGCATTTCCATAGGCGGGTTTTTTGTGCGGCCACACCACAGGGCAGGCCGGAGAATCGAAGGAAGAACGGCTTTTCAACCTCCGGCGGCTTCCGGCACCGGCCTTTCCCCCCCCCTCGAAAACCCCGCTTTACACGGGGGAAGCGCGTCCTATAGTCCGCCCCCCATGACTGTTCTCGCCACCTGGCTCGACATCAGCATCAACCTGCTGCTCTTTGTTTTCGTCATCGTTTGCCTCCTGATGAGCATGATCATCCTGATGCAGCGCCCGAAGAACGAGGGCCTCGGTGCGGCCTTCGGATCCGGCACCACCGACCAGCTTTTCGGTGCCCGCACCAGCAACGTCTTGCAGAAGGCCACCGTCTATCTGGCGACGATGTTCTTCGTGATCACCCTCGCGCTGGCCGTGATGATCGGCAAACAGAGCGCCGCCAACCGCAAGAGCCTGGTGGCCGAAGTCGTTCCGCCCGCGCCTGTCGTGGTGGAAACCGTGACCCCGCCCGAAGAGAAACCCTTGGAGCCCGAAGCCGTGACTCCGGCAGTCGAAACTCCCGCTCCCGTGGAGACTCCGGCCCCACCGGTCGAAACTCCTGCTCCCGTGGAAACCCCGGCACCTGTGGAGGACGCTTCCAACACCCCGGTGCCGGTGGATCCTGCCGAAACCCCTGCCGAGCCCGCCGCTCCGGCGGACAGCACTCCTCCCGAGCAGCCCTGAGCCGGCTATCCGGATTTCCCAAGCGCGTGGCGGATTCGCCCCGCGCTTGTTTTTTGCCCCGGCATTTGCCCTTGGCGATCCGGCCTGTCCCGCGTTTGACTCGCCACCGGAATGATGACCGATGCCGATCTTCCCGTCTGGGCACGCGCCGATGCTTTTTCGGAAGCCGGCCCGGGCTGGGGTTGGGTCGATCGCAAGGGCCGCCGGGTCGCGTGCGCCGGCTTCGAGGAACTGGCAAATGCCATCGTCAAGGACGCCGGCGCGCGGGTCGATCTGGTTTGGACTCCCGACGCGCCCGGCTTCGTGCTCCCCGAGGAAATCCCCGTCTTGCACCCGGCGCTCCGCGAAGCCCGTATCCGCTGGGCCGGATGGGAGATCGAGGAAGGCAAGCGGCAGATGCTGATGTTCGGTGCGGCATTCGGGGTGTTGCTGGCTTGGAACGGATTCAAGACCGGCAAGATCATGGCAAGCGGATCGACCGGCCTCGCCTTGCTGCTCTTTCTGATCCTCGGCTTCATCCCGTGGTATCAAGGCCGCAAACGCCTCAAGAAAGCCCGCATCTGGGCGGCCGGCGAGATGGCGGCCGATGCTCCCGTGCTGCGCTTTGAAACCTGGCTTTCCATCCAGAAATCCCCCGCGACCCGATTACTGCTTGGCCTGATGGCACTGGCCGGCCTGGTGCAGGTGGTGGTGGAAATCCGGGAGCCGCTGCCGATGGCCACGTTCTGGAAGGCGGGTTTGACCAAATACGCGGGTGCGGCCACGGACTGGTGGCGCTTGTTGACCGCGCCGTTCCTCCACGGCCACTGGCTCCACTGGCTGATGAACGCCTCCGCCCTCGCCTATCTCGGCAAACGGGTCGAAGTCTTCGCCCGCTGGCCGCACTTCGCGATGGCCTTCGCGATCAGCGCCTGGATCGGTGGCGAGGCGTCGGCGCGCTACATGAAGCAGTTGTCGGTCGGTGCCTCCGGCGGGCTGATGGGACTGCTCGGCTTCCTGCTGGTGTTCGAGTCGATGCACCGCCGCCTGGTCCCCGAAAGCGCACGCCGCCGCCTGCTTGCCGGGGTGGTGCTCACGGCTGTCATCGGCGTCGTCTTCAGCGACTTCATCGACAATGCCGCCCACGCCGGTGGCCTGATTGCCGGGATGGTCTATGCCGCGCTGGTCTTCCCTCCCTCTTCCTCCCCACACCGCCCGCGCACCACCACCGTCGATGTCGTTCTCGGCGGCGCCGCGCTCGGGCTGCTGGTGTGCTCGGCGGTGCTGGCGTGTTTGAAGATGTTCACGTGACGGCTGGCAGCACCGCGTAATCTTCCGGCGGGCGGCAGTTGCGAAGCATGTATTTGCGCATGAAGCCCACCAGCCCGCGGCTGTACTTCCTGCGGGTGAAGGCGCCGGAGGCCATCGAGGCGATGTGCTTGGTCATGTGGTCCTCGACGAAGCGGATCCCCGGCCAGCCCTTGAACTGCGCGGAGAAATTCGTGCCGGTCTCATACATCGAGAAAATCCCGCCGTCGTAGAAGTGGCGGATCAACTCGCGCCAGCTCTCGTGCCAGTCGTGGAGCTCCACCTCCGCCGCGGCGAAGCCGGACGCGAGGATCTCCGGTGAATCTAGTACTTCGGGACCTTTGGCAAAGACATGCTCATCGAACAGCCGGGCCGACTCCAGCGCCATGAACAAGCCGGGAGAGAGCATGGGATCGACGAAGCCGAACGAATCCCCGCAGGCCGCCCAGCCCGGGCCGTGGCCTCGGTCGGAGACGAGCTGGTAGTTGGTGTAAGTCATCACCGGCGTGATCCGTCGCGCGTTCTTCGATGCCTCGCGCAGCAGTGGTTCGTGCTTCAACGCGTGGTCGAGCCGTTTTTCCGGCGTGTCGCCGTAGGTCTTCGCCGCGTCCTTGTGGACCACGATCCCCACCGACAGCCGGCCGGGCAGGGGAATCCGCCAGCTCCAGCCGTGTTCGAGAATGCTGATGACCACCTGGCCCTCCGGTTGGAAGTCGTGGGTGAAATCCTCGAAGTGCGCGAAGTAGGCGACATCGCTGCGGTCCCCGCTTTTCGCGCCGATCCCCAGGGTCCGGGGGAACGAACGGGCGCGACCAGTGGCATCGATGAGCAGCTTCGGATGCTCCGTCAGGCCTGCGGCCGCGAGGGTCTCCGCCGTCAGCCGGATCTCGCGCGACGCATCGCCTTTCTCCACCGCCGCCCGATGCTTGATAAAGCGCGCGCCGAGTTCCTCCGCCCGCTCCCGCAGCGTGTCGTCGAACTGCGGGCGCGGGATGTTGTAGGCATACGGCACCGTCCCCGCGACCACGCCGAAGGTGAAATCGAGCCGGGTGCCCTGGCGGTGCAGGAAGGTCACGCCCGGCTTGCGCTGGGAGAAGGCGGCCACCCTTTCCTCGATCCCGAGCCGCTGCATCACCGGCACCGTGGCGGGCACCAGCGATTCGCCGACCAGCAGGTCGGGGCGCTTTGCATCGTCGAAAACGAGCACCTTGAAACCGCGCTGGGCGAGCAAGGCGGCCAGCGTCGAGCCCGCGGGCCCGGCACCGAGAATGGCGAGGTCGGGAGTCATTTTTTGGATGCCGCTAGATTTGCCGGGAAGCAGCCGGTCGCGAAGTCTAAAACAGGAAGTTGTGGGAATCGTTATCAGCAGATCCACGGGCAGTGGCTTACCGGGGCAAACGTGCCTTGAACCTGGAGAGAGGACACGTAGCATGGGCTAATGGAATTGATCGAATCGAATGCCAACGTGATGATGGGAAAGCCGGTCATTACTGGAACCCGCATCACCGTGGAGTTGATTCTGGAACGCCTCGGCGCGGGGGAAAGCATTGAGCAGATTGTCGCGGAGCATCCCCGGCTCACCCGGGAGGCGGTTTTGGCGGCCGCGGCCTTCGGTGCGAAGGTCCTTAGAGCTGACGTCGTGTATCCGGTATCCGGCCACGCGGCATGAAGCGACTAGCCGACGAGAATCTTGATGGAACGGTCGTCGCACGTTTGCGGGATGCCGGTCATCAGGTTCTTGCGGTGGCGGAAATGGAACCGGGGATCTCTAGTCATGAATCTCCCAGTCAATCTTCTCAAAGATCGCCCGCAGCTTCGCTTCCTTCCCCGGATGAATGAAGCGCACCCAGGCGAGCTTGCCTTGGAGATGGGCGGCGAAGTCCGGATGACGGTCGCGGTTCTGGGTAGCCGGGCCATGGCGGGCGCAGTTGGTCAGGATGGCCTTGAGCCGGTCAAAGTCGCGGCGGTCGATGTTCGGCTTCTCGTTCAAGACGAGCCCGGCGGCGTGCTGCTTCTGCCCCTGCCGCAGAACGCGGGTCTTGTGGTAATTCGGCCGGAATCCTTCTTCGAGAATGATCGCGGCAATGCTGGTTTCGAGGCGTCGCGCCTGCCGCGCAAAATCCTCTCCGCCGGAGAAAAGCAAATCGTCGGCGTAGCGGGTGTAGTTCGCGCCGACCGCTTCCGCCAAGCCCGCAAGCCGGCAGTCCAGCCGGAACGCGCCGAGGTTCGCCAAGGCCGGCGAGGTCGGCGCGCCTTGCGGGAGATGAGGCGTGGCAAGGCGGCGCCGTTCCGCCCAGGCGAGCGTCGTTTCTTCCAGAGTGGAGTGCGGTGTGGCCCGTGTGGTCAGCCGGGTCAGGGCGCGGGCGACCGCTTCCGGATAGCCGGCTGTTAGAAAAACCCGCAGCACGCGGGCGGCACAGAGCGAAGGGAAGAAATCTTCAAGGTCGAAGCGCAGCAGCAGCTCCCGACCCGTGTGCGGCTCCACGAAATCTCGCACGGAATTTCCCGGCCGGAACCCCCGCGCGGCTTCGTGTGGCGGGATGGCGTCGAGGATTCTCCGGAGCACCTGCCGCTGCGCGAACTTGAGCAGCGTCTTCGGGCTTTCGATCAAGCGGAAGCGGTCGCTCTTCGGCTTCGCCTGCCAGCGGTGGCGATAATGATCGGCCTGGCCGTGGGCGATCAGCCAGCCGAGATCGTCGCCATGAAGTCGCAACGCGTCGGCGAGTTCTGCCAAGGTGCTGATCGCCGGGATCTGCCACTCCCGCGGCGCGCCCATCGCCGGCACCATCTGTGGCGTGACCGGCAGCGGCAGGATCCGGCCTTGTCCCGCGATCCAGGCTTTGACGAAAGTCGGGTGGCCCAGGATCCGCACGGCGATCTGCCGCGAGGTCGGCCGCGGTGCTTCGCCGAACTCCAGGTGCAGATTCCGAACCAGCGGTTCCAGCCAGCGGGCCTTGCGCAAGTCGCCGACCAGCGGCTTCACCCGGGCCAGCATCGCCTCGCGATCGTCCATCGGCCCGGCTGCCAGGGCGGCGGCGAGGCGGCGGACATGCTGGGCTTGCGAGGGCATCGGTGAAAGGGGGCGAACGCGGGAAGGAACCGCGCGCCAACGCGTCCTGTCTGGCGCGGGCGGTCTCACGCGGCAGCGTGATTAGGCCCTCGCCTCGTGATGCTTCGGAGTGTCGATCCCCCGGGGTAGCCCCGGAGAGGTCGCATGGTGGCCACACGACCGGCTTGGCGCACGGGCCTTCCCGCGTTCGTTGGCGACAAGATAGGCAGTTGGAGTCTGTAGCGTCAAAACTTCCCCGCAGCTCAGCCCAGCTAGGCAAGGCGCTTGATTTTGCCGGATGCGGTGAGTGGCAGTTCCGCCACCATCTTGAAGACCATCGGCACCTTGTAGGCGGAAAGCACGGCCTTGCAGTGGCGCTGGAGTTCGACTGGCTTCGGCGGCGCGGCGGGGTCGGAGGGGATGATTTCGGCCACCGGCACCTGGCCCATCTGCGGATGTTCGCGGCCGATGACCCGACAGCGGGCGACGGCGGGATGCTCGTTGAGGACGCGCTCCACTTCTTCCGGGAAGACTTTCATGCCGGCGACGTTGATCACCGACTTCTTGCGGCCCATCAGGAACAGATGGCCGTCGTCGTCACGACGGACGAGATCGCCGCTGGCGAACCAACCGTCGTCGAGAGGGGAAGGATTCCACGGGACAAGATAGGCGTCTAACAGCCCTGGGCCGCGCACGTGGAACTCGTCCTCGCGGAGGTCGACTTCATAGGCGGGCAGCGGCTTGCCGAGCGACACCGGTTTCTCCCGCGCGGCGTCCAGATTGATGACCGACAGCCCGACCTCAATGATCCCGAGTCCCTGGTGAAGCGGCTTGCCGAAGCGGCGGTCGAAGGCGTGCGCGGTTGCTTCCGGCAATGCGGCGGCGGTGGCGACGGCCAGCCGCAGGCTGGGCCAATTGAATCCGCTCGCGTCGCCGGACAACATCGCAAAATGGAAGGGCGAGCCGTAAATCACAGTCGCCGCCTGCTTCTCCGCGGTGGCGAGGATGTCTTCCCGCATCGACGAATGCTCCAGCACGGTGGTTGCGCCGAAGTGGAGGTAGAGCACGATCGAAACCGCGAAATGGTGCGCCATCGGAAGCATCCACAGCACCCGGTCCGCAGGGCCGATCTGCAGCCCTTCGTTCGCGGCGGTGATCCGGGCGAGCAGGGTTTCGTGGGACAGCACCACGCCCTTGCTGGTGCCGGTGGTGCCGGAGCTGAAGCGGATGAAGGCGGGGTTCAGCGCCTGGAAACCCGCTTCCGGAAATGCAGGGGTTTGATTCATTCCCCGATGGAGTTTCCATGGCATCCCGTCTGATTCGGCAGCGGCGATGATTTCCTCCGGGCCGTGCCATGCGAGCTCATCCGCGGCCAGGATGAAGTCGAGCGAGGTGGTCGCGGCGATCTCCGCGCGCTCGGCATCGGTGAGCTCTTCCGCCAGCGGCACGAGGCAGGCGCCTGATAGCAGGACGCCCATCGAGAGCACGATGTAGGACACGCCGTTCGGGCATTGCAGGCCGATGCGTGCAATACGGCCGACATTCGGGATCAGCCTTGCGATCGAGCGGGCGTGACCGAACAGCTCTCCATAGCTGACCCGGCGGTCACCGCTCACGACGGCAAGCGTGGCGGGTTCATGAAGGCGCGCGATTTCTTCGATCAGGTTCACGGCAAGGGCGATCCGAGGTCGTCGGCGAGGGTGGACTTGAGGAGGTCGAGTTCCAGCGGCGACAGGCAGCCGTCCCGCCACGAGAGAGTTAGGGTCAGCCGGCCCTCGTGCTCCGAGAAAAAGATTCCGATCCCCGGCGGGGTGCCGACCGAGGGGACATGGTAGCCATTGAGGACGCGCGAACCGAACATCGGACCAAGCCCCGCCGCGAACTCGCCGGTGTGCGAATGGAATAGCGTGCAAAGTTCGCCGCGCATGTAGTGGAAGGCGGGGAGATTGTAGCAGCGCGACGGGCAGCGCTCCATCATCCGCATCAGCGCGTCCATCGCGGCGGGCAGCTTGCGCCGCATGAAGTCGGAATACTTGCGGAAGAGAGCGCGCGCCGCCGGCTTCAGGTCCGCCAGTTCCTCTGCGGTCAGCAGCAGGGTGTAGGGCACCATGTGGTTCTGGAACAGCGGTCGCTTCGCCGGGTCGTTCTGGCGCTGGACGGGCAGCGAAAGCAGCACCGGCACCGCCTCTTCCGGATGGCGTGCCGCGATGACCGCCTGTACCGCCCGCGCCGCACAACAGGCGAAATACGGAAGTAATAGTAGTTCGCCGGCGGTCGCCGCCATCTTCGTGCGGATCGCCGCGGTGGCCGCCTGGTCGAAGGTCACCACCTGGAAACGGCAGGGCCCCGGCTTGGCCTGCTTGCGATGGAGGGAGCGGACCCGCCAGGCAGGAAAGGAGCGCATTTCCTCGATCATCGGAAGAGCCTGCCGGTAGAGATCGGACATGCCGGGCAGGGGCGGGGGATCGTCGACGCCTCCGGAACGCGGCGATTCGTTGTCGCCGGGCGCGGCGAGCTCGCGGAGGAACATCGTCATGCCCACGGCGTCTAACAGCGAGTGGCTCCAGACGACCCCCAAGGCCCAGCGGTCCGGCGCGGTGACGACCACATGCAGGCGCAGGTTCGGCCCGGCGGCGCGGATGTTGATGTCGCTGCCGTTGATGCGGCTGGCGATGAATTCCTCTAGCGAGGCGATCTCTTCACCTTCCGCGGTCAGCCCGGGCAGGTGCCAGCATTGGACTGGAACTACCGCGGATGCCGTTTCATCAAGCCGCCAGCGGGCGACCCAGTCGCGACGGCTGCGCGCGACCCGGGCGTGGAGAATGGGATAGCGCCGTCCGAGAATCTCTGACGCCCGACGGATCGCGGCGAGGTCCGGCGAACCCTCGCACTCGAGCAGCGTCACCGCGAGGTGGGGTCCTTGCCCGCTCCGCCACATGAGGCTCTCCAGCCCGAGGAGGAAGCCGTCGCTGCCCGTCGCAGGCAGGGGAGGAAGGATGGTTGGGGAAGCCGCCACGGGAATGGGCTCAACGGCTTGCCGCCGATTGTTTCTCGGCGATCAGGGCGGCAATCTTTGCCGCGGTGGAAAAGTTTGCCCGCGACAAGTCGGCGGGATCGATCGCCACGCCGAAGCGGTCTTCGATGGTCAGCAGGAGTTGCATGATGCCCATCGAGTCCAGTCCGGCGGCAAATAGGTCGCTCTGGGGCGTGAGCACCTCCGTGGTGTCGAGGATTTCGGTGCAGAGGAGGATGGTCAGCTCGTTTTCCATGGGGCGTGGGCGAAGCATAGGCTCCCCCGGCGGCGGGGTTCAACCCCCGGGTTCCGGGGCGGCACGATTGACGGGCGGAGGTGCGGGGGCTAAAGCCGTCGCGCCCGATGTCGATCTACTATCTTTGCTTCTTCATCGCGATCATCCATCTGATCGCGACCCTGTCCTACGGGGTGCGGATCGCAGGGGCGCGGACCGGCAAGGTGGCCTTCTGCCTTTCGCTGTTCAATATCCTGGTCCTCGTCTCGCGAACATCGAACACCCTCCTCACGCCCGCGCTTTCGAAGCGGGTCGAGTCGGGCATCGATACGGGCCTCACCGAGGGACTCCAGCACGAGTTCCACCTGCTGATCTTCTCCGCCAGCGCGGCGACCCTGTTAGGCGCCTGCCTGATCCCGATGTTCCAGCGCTACGTGACCAGCGTGGTGGGGGCCTTTGACCGCTTTCCCTCGCTGCCGCGGATGGTGAAATACGCGCTCAGCAAGCCGGGCATCAAGGCGCTCGGCGCCTCGTGGACGGTGCCTTCGAAGGCAAACTTCAGCTACCTCGCCGCGAGCCATCGCCTGCCTTGGAATATTTTCGCAATGAACGTGATCGGCTCCGCGTTGCTGGCCACCGGGGTGCTGAGTTCGCTTTACGCCGGGGTCTACGCGCCGGACCTCCGCATGACCACCGGCCAGCTCTCCGCGGTGGTGAATTTCTTCGGCACCATCATGCTGTTCGCCTTCGTCGATCCCTACCTCTCCTACGTCACCGACGGCGCGGCCAAGAACGCGCGGGAAGGCGATACCCGGCTGCGGGCGGCGGTCTTCGGCATGGCGGGCAGCCGCCTGTTAGGCACGGTGCTGGCGCACTTCCTGATGATTCCCGGTGCCCATATGATCGCCTGGATCGCCCGGATCATCCCGGCGTGACGGTTCAGCGCTCGATGGAGACGGAGAGGTCGGGTCCCAGGTTTTCGATCGCGGCGATGAGTCCCGAGGCGTCTCCATCCGCGGCCAGGGCGACGACACCCCTCGCGTGGAAGATTGGATGACCGGACATCGGCGCGCTTTCGAGAGACGTGGACAGATCTTCGACATTGCCCCCGGTCGCCGCGATGGCGGCGGAGAGGGCGCGGATGATGCCGGGACGATCGTTGCCGACGATGTCCAGCGACACGGTTTCGCGCGGCGCGACGGGCGCTGCCTCTTCTCGCCGGGCCTGCACCGAGATGCCTTGGCTTTCAAGGGCTGCGAGTGAATCCAGAAGCGCAGCCGCCTGGTCGGCGGGGCATTCGACCCGCAGGATTCCGGCAAACTGACCTGCCAGGCGGGCCATCCGGCTTTCCTGCCAGCTTCCACCACACGCGGCGATGGTCTCCGACAAGGTGCTGACGAGGCCGGGGCGATCCGCGGCGAGGACGGTCATGACGATCGATACATGCATGTCGACAGCCAAGCATTGCAGGGTCGGGGGCGTCAGTTCTTTTTTGGAAGACTGCGGAAATATTTAAGAAAAATTGATCATTGACCATCTTCAAGCACAGGGGCTACACCTTCTAGCAATTCTTTCTCGCTGTGATTCTTCCCGACAACCTAGCCCCCTTGCCCGTCCGTCCGCGCGGCGATCAAGAGGCGGCTGGTTCCAAGGTAGCTTTCGAGGATTTCGTCAGTCTCGGAGACGTGCGGAAAGTGCTTCTCGGAGATGCTTGTGACCGGGTCGTCGAAGGTCTTCCTGCGGAGGACTTTGAATCGTTCGCCGGACGTTCCGATGTGGCTTGCCCGTCGGTTTCACGGGTCAGCGGCGCGTATCATGGGCCGGTTGCGGTTCCGGATCTCGAGTTCGAACCGCGATTGATTCATCCGGCTTTCGAAACCGTGCCAACAGTGGTCCGGCGCGCCACGCCTCCCAAGGCTCGTCAAGTTGAGGACTGCGAAGCGGGCTATGGCCGTGCCAGGCTGTCCGACCGGTGGTGGGTAATCGGGATGGGTTTGGCCGCCACGGCCGTCCTGCTTTCAGGGACCGCGGTTGACTTCATTTCGCGGGAAGCGGTGCGCCGGAGCAATTCCGGCGTGGAACCGGTATCGCGGGTATTTCCTGCGGAGACGGAAAAGGCCGAGCAAGCCGTGGAAGAGCGGCCGGCGGCGATCGCCGCGAGCGCCCGGCTGGAAGAGAATTGACCGGTTTCGGACACAGGCCTGCAAAAGGCCCGAAGCGGAGGCTTTACAAGCCGGGCGCGATTGCTAATTTCCCGCCCCCAGCCGCAAAAGGAGAGATGGCTGAGCTCGGTTTAAGGCACTCGACTCGAAATCGAACGTAGGCTTAACACCTACCGTGGGTTCGAATCCCACTCTCTCCGCCACTCTTGTTAAAACGGCCCGCAGCACGCTGCGGGCCGCTTTGTTTTTAACGGACCGCATTGCCTAGGGAGAGAGTGGGATGAGAACCCTGCCGCAGGCCTTGGGTTCGAACGCAGGAGCGAGCATCGCGAGCAAATCCAAGGATCGCACAGTGCTGACTGGCATGGGCGCAGCCAATCCCACTCTCTCCGCCAGTTTTTTCAAAGCGGCCCGCAGATCCCTGCGAGCCGCTTTGTTTTGATGGTCCGCATTGCCTTGGAGAGAGTGGGATGAGAACGCAGCAGGCGCCATTGCGCCCTTTCCACGATGCGAAGCGTAATTGGAATGGAGCATCAGGCTCAGCCCTGCCGTAGGCCTTGCCCTGCCATTGCTCGGCCGTCGAACAGCGGCAGTAAATCGGTGCCCGCCTTGCCCCCTTCTCATTCGCTTTCACAAGTTCGTGCCCCCGACTTTCTCGCCGGATCGGCAGATTCGTCCCACAGGGTTGCGTTTTGGTGGGACGCGTGGTAGGATGGGAAAGATCGAGGTTAAAGCATGGCAGAAGGTGTAAATGTGCGGTTTTCCGGCGTTTTGAGAAGGTTCGTTGAGCAACGTTCCGGCGAGACCGGTCTCTATGGGTCGGCTAGCGAATACATCCGCGATCTGGTGCGCCGCGATTTTGAGCGCGAGGAAATCCGTCGCTGGGAATTCCTGCGCGATGAATTGCGGGCGGGAATGGAAGCGGATCGTGCCGATTTCGTTCCCTTGAACGACAAGGACATCATCACCGAAGCGAAGCGCCGCCGGAATCCCCACTGATGAGCGTCGAGGTTTTTCCCGCTGCCAGAGAGCGGCTGATCGCCATTTGGCAATACACCGCCGAAACGTGGGGCGATGAACAAGCGGACCAGTATGTCGGCGACCTAGTGGTGCATGCCCGCGCTCTTGCCTCACGAAAGCCCTTTTGGCGTCCGGTGAAGGAGCATGGTTTCCATGGCGTGTTTTGCAGCCGCTTTCGCCATCACCATCTTTTCTTCCGCGAGTTCACGGACGGTGGGATCGGCGTCCTGTCCATCCTGCATGAAAGCATGGATCTGCCGCATCGCCTGAAAGAGGACATGGACGCGGAATGATCCGGCGTGGAGCACACAAGGGGACGGATCTTTTTGCAGATCCCAAGCACGCGATGTGATTTTGCGGGAACCGACCCCAAGCATTTTGCGGGAACCGACCCCAAGCACCGACCCCAAGCATCGATTCAGTCGCGGGATTGCGGGATTGGACCTGAATACCCCACTCATCTTTCACCTCGACACCTCCCGGGAAAACCTCCAGAAAACATAATTTGCGCAGTCTGCGCGTCCGTTTTCCTTTCCGCGTGACACCGCAATCCTGCTCTGCCGGACTGAATTGAAGACATTCCTTCAACTCAGCCACCCCATGAAAACCATCCCGTTCCTCCGGACGCTAGCGCTCGTCCTCACGGTCACCTCCACGGCGCTCCGCGCGCAAGTACCGCAGATCCTGAACTACCAGGGCCGCGTCGCCGTGGGAACCACCAACTTCGACGGCTCCGGCGCGTTCAAGTTCTCCCTGGTCAATGGGGCAGGCACCACCACCTACTGGAGCAATTCGCCTGACACCACACCGATGGATGGCGTGCCAGATTCAGCCGTCACCCTTACCGTCTCAAAAGGCCTCTACTCCGTGCTGCTCGGCGACACCACGCTCACGAACATGACGGCGATCCCGAACTCCGCCTTCTCCAACGCCGACGTGCGCCTGCGCGTGTGGTTCAATGACGGCGTAAACGGCTCGCAGCTTCTCACCCCCGACCAGCGCATCGCGGCGGTGGGTTATGCCATAATGGCAAGCAATGTGCCAGACGGCTCCATCACGGGAGACAAGATCGCCGTGGGTGCCGTTGGGAACACGCAGTTGGCCGTGAATGCGGTGCAGGCGGGCAATATAGCCGCCGGAGCCGTGGGCTCATCACAAATCGCGACTGGCGCGGTAGGTGCATCCCAGCTCACCGATGGCTCCATCACTTCTGACAAGATGGTCAAGCCGGTGCGCAGTGGTTCGATCCCAAGCAGCAGCATCTCCTTGGCCGCCACGGGTGGCAGTTTCACGGTTCCTTTTATCCCGCCATTTGCCACCGTTCCAAATGTGACGCTGACATTGGAAGCGGCGTCCACGAGCACCGCTGCGACGACTCGTGTCTCTCTGACCAGCCGCACCGCGAGCGAGTTTACTGCCATGGTTTCCGGCAACATCGCGCCAGCGACTCTGGATGTGGGCACCAGCACTGTGGGCCAATACTCCTCACTCGCCATCATCGCTGGCCTTCCGGCCATCAGCTATCGCGACGGGACCAACAACTGTCTCATTTACCGACGGGCACTCGACCGGAACGGAACTTTCTGGCGTGAGCCCGTGACCCTAGATGCTTCCGGTGACACGGGCGAATACATCTCGCTGGCGGTGATCAATGGCAATCCGGCTATCAGCTACTATGACGGCGCCACAGACGACCTTAAATACATCAGGGCGAATAATTCGAGCGGGACCACCTGGGGCGCGCCCGTGACCCTCGACAGCATTGGTAACGTGGGCCAATACACCTCGCTGGCTGTGGTCGATGGCAATCCGGCCATCAGCTACTATGACAACACCTCGGGCGACCTCAAATATGTGCGGGCGACGGATGCCAGCGGCACCACGTGGGGCGCACCCGTGACCCTCGACAGCACCGGCAATGTGGGGCAATACACCTCACTGAAGGTCGTGGATGGCAATCCGGCCATCAGCTACTACGACGTCACCAACTTAAACCTCAAATACGTGCGGGCGAATGACGTGAGCGGCACCATCTGGAGCGCGCCTGTGACCCTCGACAGTATTGGCACAGTGGGCCAGTACACCTCGCTGGCAGTCGTCGCTGGCAGTCCGGCAATCAGCTACTATGACCTGACCAACGACAAACTCAAATACCTCCGGGCGACGGACGCCAGCGGCACGACTTGGGGAACACCGGTGATTCCAGACAGTTCCAGCTTTGTAGGCCAGCACACCTCTCTAATGGTGGTCAATGGCAACCCGGCCATCAGTTACCGGGGGAGCAACGTCCTTAAATACATGCGGGCGACGGACATCAGCGGCGCGACTTGGGGCGTTCCCGTGACCGCGGACATCAGCGCCAGCGGGGGGCAGCACACTTCACTGGCCGTAGTCAATGAAAACCCGGCGATCTGCCACTTCGACCAGCCCAACGGCGACCTCCGATACGTGCGGGCAATGGACGCCAACGGCACGACATGGGGCGTCTCAATTGCGCCGGATACAGGCACTAACGGCGATGTGGGCACAGATACATCGCTCGCCATCGTCAATGGCAACCCGGCTGTTAGCTACCGCGACGCTACCAACGACACCCTTAAATATGTGCGGGCGAGGGATGCCAGTGGCATGAGTTGGGCTGACCCCGTAACACTCGACAGCACCATCAATCTAGGAAATGGCTACTTCAGCTCGCTGGCAGTGGTGAATGGCAACCCGGCCATTAGCTACCACGACCCTGTCAACGGCAACCTCAGGTATGTGCGGGCACTGGACGCCAACGGCACGACTTGGGCCGCGCCCGTGATCCTCGCCAGTACTGGCGATGTGGGCTCTTATTGCTCGCTGGCGGTGGTCAATGGCAACCCGGCCATCAGCTACTATGACAACACCTTGGACGACCTCATTTATCTGCGGGCGACGGATGCCAACGGCACCACCTGGGGTAGCCCCGTGACCATCGACAGCACCGGCAATGTGGGCCAATTCACATCACTGGAAGTGGTCAATGGTAATCCGGCGATTAGTTATTACGACGATACCAACGATGATCTCAAATACGTGAGGGCGACAGATGCCAGCGGAACCACATGGAGCGCACCCGTCACCCTCGACAGTACTGGCAGCGTGGGTCAACACACCTCGCTGGCGGTGGTCAATGGAAACCCGGCCATCGGTTATTACGATGTCACCAATACCGACCTCAAATATGTTCGGGCGAATGACGCGAACGGCACTACATGGAACACACCTGTGGCCGCCGACATCTTCGGCAGCGTCGGCCGACACGCCTCGCTGGCGGTGGTAAATGGCAACCCAGCCATCAGCTACTATGATAGTTCGAACGCGAACCTCAAATACGTGCGCGCTAATAATGTAACAGGCGCGACTTGGGCCACACCCGTGACCCTAGACAACACAGGCAGCGTGGGGCAATACACCTCGCTGGCGGTGGTCAATGGCAACCCGGCCATCAGTTACTACGACTTAACCAATGGAGAACTAAAATTCCTCAGGACCTTGGACACTAATGGCAGCGGCTGGTCCATGCCTTTCACGATCCACTGGATGGCCCTCGAACCATAGGCATCCGCCAATGTGAACGCCGCACGCCAACAAACCGAACCATGAAATTCCACTTTCTGCTCTTCTTCCTTCTTTCATCCGCCGCCCAAGCCGGGCCCCGCAGCAGCACAGACTACAGCGTCCCCACCGACACCACCGACGCCGGAGGCAATCGCACCACCAGCGCCGCCTACACGAACGATGGCAGCCTCGGCGGTATCACCGGTATTTCTACGATCGCCTCGCCCACTGAAACCACCAAGGCCGGCTACCTCGGGCAACTCACCGAAGTCACCGCGCTGCAACTCGCCGCCACGCCGACGACGGTGAACGAAACCGCCACCCGCCAGCTCAGTGCCTCGCAGTTGCTCGATGACCTCACCACCAACGCCGTGCCCTCATCCAGCATTACCTGGAGCGTGGCCAGCGGTCCGCTCACTGGCATCAACACCACCGGGCTCGCCACCGCCGCCACCGTCTATCAGAACACCGCCGCCACCGCGCAAGGCAGCTACGCCGGAATCACCGGCACTCTCGGACTCACCGTGCTCGACAGCATCCCCGACAACTTTGGCAGCTACGCCGCCGACGGCGTGGGCGACGACTGGCAGTTCCAATACTTCGGCCTCAGCAACCCGCTCGCCGGGCCCTTGCTCGATCCCGACGGTGATGGTCAGAACACCCGCTTCGAGTTCACCGCCGGGCTGATCCCGACCAATCCGCTGTCGCGTTTCACCCTGACCATCACCCCGGTCCCCGGCCAGCCGGGGCAGAAGGACGTTGTTTTCGCTCCCATCGTCGCCGGCCGCAGCTACACGGTGAAAACCAGCCTTGATCTAGCAGCTGGCTCCTGGACTACCCTTCCCGGCGGCAGCATCACCAACACCGGCGACCAACGCACCGTCACCGACCCCGCCGCCAGCGAGACGAAGAAATTCTACACGGTGGAGATCGTGAAGCCGTGAGTCGTCGTGCTTCGGTGGTTTTCGTAATGGTTTGATCCGATCGACTTCGGCCTTTTCGGGGCGGCTTTCTTGGTCGCCTGCCGGGAGGGCAAGCGAGCGGCAATCGGCCCTTGATCCGACTCGCCGATCTGGCTGACGTATTACGGATGAATGAAAACCTGACCCGCCACGCCACTACCGGATTTCCGGGATGTAGGCTCCGGTTTGTCGCGTCATCTCCATCCGCGACAGAATGCTGCGATTCCATGAGGATTCCAGAAATCTGGCTGTGTCGCAGGACATCGCCATGCATTCCATGCATGAAACACAATTGAACCAATGCCCATGAATACAGGCAATACAGCACAGTCCAACGGAGTTCCAGCCCCTCGGCCAGTTTCTCGAAGCGGCCCGCAGCTACCTGCGGGCCGTCTTGTTTTGGCGGTCCGCATTGCCCTCGGAGAGTGTGGGATGAGAACCCTGCCGCGGGCCTTGGGTTCGAACGCAGGAGCGAGCTTCGCGAGCAAATCCAAGAATCGCGCAGCGCAAACTGGCATGGCCGGAGGCAATCCCACTCTCTCCGCCACTTTTCCAAGGATCGCACAGCGCTAACGATGAAGGCGGGAAAGATCCGCGGTCCCGGTGTCTGAAGAGCCATCGGTCGGCGATGCAGAGTGGAAAGGGAGGCGGAGCGTCATGGACCATTCTGCGGGCCGGTGGCTCGGCGGTCGTGCGAACGCAAATACATGAAATCAACCGGTGAAAGTCCGAGTCATCCCGAGACGAGCTACGGGAGAGCAGCCGGAGGCAACTGCGTCGTCGCGAGACGGGGTGGAGAGCAGCCCGAGGCGGACCTGCGGTCCCAAACGAGAGTGAACCCGATTCGGT
>JAYTLR010000088.1:0-10212 GCA_043729195.1 Akkermansia sp. | reverse complement strand
CATAAAGGGGCGAATCACCCGTCGCTCCGGGCTTGTTCAACTATGGGCGCAGCCGAAGTCTCCGCTATCGCTCCGACTTCGCAGCACCCTTTATTGTTCTCCATCTTAGATATTCTCGGAAATTGACTCGATAAAGCACTCCAATTCATCTCTACGTACGAGGTCATCTGTGCTGTCCCTCAAAGCTGTGGCAGCCTTAATGAGGGCAGACTTTTGTTCAGGATTGGTGTTAGCCAAGTCGGCAAAAATATTCTCTAGGACCTTGAGATCATCGTCAGCAATGTCATCGGGAACATCCCGACCGCTGATATAGATTATGGCCTCTAATAAGGCTTTGTAGATTATGTCCATGCAGTGAAATTTTCTGGGAGAACAGTGCTCTTATGCCGCACGCCGCATTTGCGGTGCTTCTGCAGCGTGCTGCATAAGCCCTGCAAAAGCAGCGTGGGCCGGAGGGATTCCTTCACTTTTCATTCTCTTTCCAGAGCTATTCCGAAGCGTGCCGCCTTGCAAGGGGGAAGTCAGGGCTTGAGACAGGCGGGAGTTCGACTTCGCTCTCGTCCTCCAGATTCGCCATCAGGACGTGAAACAGCTCGTCGACCAGCTCGGACGAGGACCCGACCTTCCTCGCGAACTCACGATCGGAAAGCAGCAGCGGGTGGAGAAAATCCGAGATGCCGGCCAGCAGCAGGTTCGGATTCCGGGAGCGCAGGAGCTCCGGATCGAGCTGTGCCACCAGCGAATCATGGATCACGGCGGCGGTCCTCAGAAGGAACTTCGCGCGCTCCTCCCGAGCGGCGGATCGCATCTGGTAGGCTTCGAAAAGATCCGAACATCCTTCCGGGAGCGACGCTCGCGAAGGGGGCAGTTCGGGATCGGGGATTCGTTTCATCCTAAGCGTTGCCGTCCGCCCATACCTGCCACGGGGCGAGGCCTCGACCGCAGGTTGAAGGTGAAATCGCCTGGTGGATAGAACTTGAGCAGTGGCAGGCCTCAGCGGCCCTTTGTTGGAAGCTCGTCGCCAGCGTCCGGCTTGGCATCGGGAACCATCGCCAGAAGGCGGTCGAAATCCACGAGGTTCGCGCGCTCGGCACGGTGACGAAGGTAATCCACCGTCTCCAACGCCGAGAGCTTCTCCGCTGCGGCGGTAATCAGGAACTGGTTCATCGAGTAGCCGTCCTTGGCGGCGAGTTCCTTGATGGCTCGATGGAGGGAATCAGGAACACGAATGGAAAGCGTTGTCATGGTCGGATCAGGTTGAGGGCTGTAGCCGGTGTGATGGCGCGAACCCCCATGGAGTCCGAGCCAAGAAAATCGGCAGTGTTGTGCGTGATGACGAGTGGAGCAGAGGCCGCCACCGCGAGTTCGAGGACAAGATCGTCTTCCGGATCCGGAAGAAACGGTCTCCAGGCGAAGAAAATCTGCTGGTGATCCGCGAGGCGACACAGGCCGTCGATGATCCTGATGATCTCTTCAGGACGGAACCCCGGCAGCAGACCAGGACGCAGCGTGACCGCCTCATACTCGAGAACCAATGCGACCGAAACGGCAATCCGGATGTCCCCGCGGCGTATGGCCCGGAGAATCTGAAAGCTCGCTCCGTTCTTGGAACGAAGTCCCGCGACCAAGACTGACGTGTCGAGGACTGCATACACTTGCGGTATCATCCACGATACCAACCGCAGCGCAACTGATTTTCCGGGGCGCGATTTTCCGGCGCTCCGTCCTACCAGATCCGCGCCGCGCCGAGCAGGCTGAGCGGAACATCCGGAGACAGCAGGGTGCTGCCGGATTCAATCGCATGGGCCGCGATCAAGCGGTCGAAGGGATCTTCGTGCCCGTCCGGGAGTTTTCCGGACCGATAGATCACGGACTCATCAAGCGGAAGGTTCTCCAATTGGAAGAAGTCGCGGCGCGAAGGGATCCAGATATCCGGCGGCAAGGGGAGCGGGAGTTTCCCCGCCCGGTGCTTCAATACAATCTCCAAGACGCTGACCTGGCTGAGGCGTCGCACGGTTTTGGGATCATCGAGGATTTCCCGGGCCGCGGGTGAAATCCGCCCTGGATCGAGCGCGAGCCACAGGAAGGTGCAGGTATCCAGCAGCGCGTTCATTTCAAACCCCAGGTTTGCAGGTCCTCCTCGCTCATCGGCCGCACGGCACTGTCCGGAATGACGAAGGGCGCATCCATCACCTCTCCCACCCGCGGCCTCGCACCGGGTTCGTCATAAGGAACCAGCTTTGCCAAACGCTTCCTACCCCGGGAAATCACGATCGTTTCCCCCTTCGTCACCTCCTCCAGCAAGGCGGACAGATGGGTTTTCGCTTCATTGGTGGCAACCACTCTCACACCTCCAACTCCCACAGAAGGTTGACCAAGTCAACCATTCTGTCTCCACGCCCCGGCTATTCTCCTTCTTCTCAAGGCACGCGCAAACGGTAGAAGCGCCGGGGTCCAGTCGCGGGATCCTCCACGACTACGGAAGGCCCGACCATTGAGCGGGGGTGGGTCACCGGTTGCCACGACGCCGGATCGAGCGTGTCGGTGAACTCGAGCACCAGTGCGGATTGACCGGCGGGCCAGGCGAGTTCCGGGACGTTCGAAGAAAGGCTGAGCGCGAGCGCCGGCATGGGCTCGTCGGAATCCACGATGGCATCTTGATCGCGATCGACTCCGATTCGCTGCCCGCTGCCCGGCGGCACGCCCAGCAAGCTGAGCACCGCGCCGTCCGTGCTGATCGCCGCTTGCAACTCCGCGCGGGTCAGGGGTCCTAGTCCAGCTTGGTCGCTGGCGTAGTTGTTGGTAGCCGGGCGGTAGTGGAATCCATGGCGTGCGCCTGCGAAAAGGCCGCGCACCACGAAATCGATGTTCCCCGCCGCCGCCTGCGACTCGAGCAAGGTCCAATCGGTGGCGGCCGCCGCAAGCGTGGGCCCGCGCACGGTGCGCCCGTATCCGGTGGCGGGCGCGGTGCCGGTGTCGATGCATTGCACGAAGGCGCTCAGGTTGTTTTTCCGGAGCGTGTCGTTGGCAAAACTGCCAAAGACCGGACGGCTGAGGAACGTGAACATATCCGGATCGGTGCCATCGTGGACGAGCCCGAATCCGCTCAACGAGACCGCCGTGGCACTGCGGACGAAGAACCGCTTTTGGTAGATGTTGCGCAGTTGCGGCACTTTGAAAGCCTGGCTCTCCTGCAAGGCGGCCGCAGAGATCAGCAGGCCGTTCGAGCCGGTCGGGAGCGAGTGGCAGGTGTTGCAACGTAGCCCGGTGACATATTGGTCATTCAGATACGTGTTGCGTCCCACGGCCGGGTTTCCCGCCTGGCCGGGGAGGCTGGTGGGTAGCGTCCGGTCGAGGTTTTGATTGGGGTTGGGCTGGAAAACGGCGGTGTTCATGAAATCCCGGAACAACTCCATGTCCGCGGCGCTGAGCAACGTGCCGCCGAGCAACGAGACGAAAGCACCGTTGAATGCCGTGAAGTCAGAGCGATCCCCCCGCCAGTGCAGTGGTCCGACGCCAACCATCCCGCGCAATGTCTGCGTGGTCATCGGACCTTTCATCGGGTGCAGGTTGAAGGTCTGGGTGCCGGTGAACGGGGGCGGATTGGGCTGGGTGACGGAATCCATGGAGCCGCCCGGATCGCCAAGGTCCCACGCGAGTTCGTCGCGATCACCGTCGATGTGACACACCGCGCACGATTGCGTGCCGTTTCCCGAAAGCCGCGCATCGTAGAGGAAGCCGCGCCCGCGCCGGATGGTTTCGGGCGTGGGATCAAACATGCCCGCGGCCACTTCGGTGAGCACTTGCTCGGTGGCGGTGTCGATGACGGTGATCGTGTTGGAAATCCGGTTGAGCACGTAAAGCCGGCCCGTCGCCGACTGCAGCGCGAGCCCGCGCGGACCGCGCTTGTTGCGCGGGTCGGCAAGGATCCCGGTGGTGGGGCCGGTCTCGATGCGTGCGGTCACCATGCCGGTTGCCGCGTTGACCTTGGCGATGCGATCACTGCCGAATGCCGCGACCCACAGGGCCAGGCCCGTCGAGTCGAACGCGAGGGCGGTCGGTTGCGCGAGTGCCGTGAGCTTCGCCGCGTTGTTCGGAAACGTGGTGTAATCGACGCCCGGATTCAGATCGAATGGCGTGACGGCGGGGGTGGCGGACAACACCACCCGGGTGACTCGATGATCGACGAGATGACCTTTCAAGACCGGCTCGAAGCGCACCAGATTTCGCGCTTCCGTGTTCGCCACCCACAGCTCGCCGCTCACCGGACGCACTGCGAGCGCGAAGTTCACGGTGCCGGTGCTTTTGATGTAGCGCACGACGGTCCGCGTTGCCGCATTGACCTCCACGACATCGTGGTCCGGCATGTTCGGCTTGGGATTGAGCCGGGCGTCATCGGCGGAAACGATGAGACTGACGCGCGGCGGCGGTGGGAGCGCGGGATTGGATGGCGGAGGTTGGAGCGGCGCGATGACCTCCGGCAGGAGCGTCGTGCGGTTCCCCGACAGTGCGAAGGTCGCATAAACCTTGGTGCCATCGAGGCTCACCGCGAGGGAGCGCGGGTTCAAGCCCTGGAGGGCAAGCGCCGCCTGCTCGACGTGCGTTGCCAGGTGAAAGACGCGCAGGGTGTTGTTCCGCGAGCAGGTCACCCAAGCACTCCCGCCGGCGAAAACGACATCCGCCGGCTCATCGGGACAGATCAAGGTATCGGTCACGATGCCGGCGGCGACCGAAACGACACTGACCGAGTCCGAGACCTCGTTGACGACCCACGCCTCGTCGTTCGAGACCGCATTGACCGAGACGGGATCGACCCCCACGGCAATTTCGCGGATCAAAACCGGCACCGCATTCGACGGATTGGAAACATCGAAGACCGAAAGCCGGCCATCTGGTGTATTGACGACGAAGAGACGGGTGCCGTCCGGTGACAAACAGACGGGACGAGTCTGATGCGACTCAAAGTTCACAAACGATTGTCCCTGAGCTGCGGCGGCGGCGACCACGGAGATCAAGAGCTTGCGGAGGGATGGGACCAATCGCACATTCATAAAGAATCCATGATCCTTGTCACAAAAGTTGACAAGTCGATAAGGACAGCGGCGCCTTCTGGCCTTTCCTCGCGATGGGGCTCCCCCCACTCAAGGCTCGCCACTCCCCCGCCCCGCCCCCAAGCTCCCCGCCACCGATGCCCGGAGAGCCTGTCAATATCATCTGCATGAAGTGGGGGACACGATACCCGTCCCGCTACGTCAACATCCTCTTCCGCTCGATCGGCCGCCACCTGTCGCGGCCCTTCCGCTTCGTCTGCCTGACCGATGACACCGCGGGACTAATCGAAGGCATCGAGACCCTGCCCTTCCCGGAAAACCCCGGCGTCACCCAGGCCCGCTGGCCCAATGTCTTCCTCAAGCTGGTGATGACCCGCGACGGCTTCGCGAACCTTTCCGGCCCCACGCTTTTCCTCGACCTCGACCTGGTGATCCTCGATTCCATCGACGGCTTCTTCGATTACCAACCCGGGAAAAACTGCATCATCCACAACTGGATCGAGCGCCGGAAGCAGATCCTCCGGCCGCGGCCCGACATCGGGAACTCCTCCATCTTCCGCTTCGAGGCCGGCAAGTCGCAATACATCTACGACACTTTCATCCGCGAGCTCGACCGCGCCCAGGACCGCTCGATCTTCCAAACCGAGCAGGCCTTCCTCACCTACGCCATGAAGGAGCGCTACTGGTGGCCGGAGGAATGGGTGCGCAGTTTCAAGTACAACTGCCGCCCGCCCTTCCCGCTCAATCTCGTGGTCGCGCCGAAGAAGCCCGCGGGGGCGAAATTTCTCGTCTTCCACGGCCAGCCCGACCCACCGGACGCCATCAACGGCTTCCCCGGCAAGCGCCTCCACCACCGCGCCCTGCCCGCGCCGTGGGTGGCGGATTATTGGAAGGAGTAAAACCTACTCTTCCACCAGCGACGCGATCTTGCCCCGCTTCTCCAAGCGGCGCTTCCAAATCAATGCCTGCCCGCGGAGCAACTTCAGCCGCGAAGGCTTCATCCGGCTGATCGCGCGGATCATCTTCGCGGGATTCTCCACGACGACCTTCGGCCCGCGCGAGCGACGACGCCGTTTGCGCTTTTTCTTCTTCGCCGACTTGGCCGCTGGCTTCGCAGTCGGCGCGGTGGAGGCGGGTGCCGCACTTCCTTGCGGCGCACGACGGCGCGGAAGCACCAGCGAGTCATCCGCAAAGAGCAAGATGTGGCCTTGAGTCAGCAACCAGAAAAGGTCCGCCAGCCACTCGTTACCGGGCTCGGTCTGACCTTCCGGAAGAATTCCCTTCCACAAATCGGCAAGCTTCTTGTTCGGATTCGCTTCCAGCCACTCGACGATCGCGGCCGGACGCTCCGCGAGGATGGCGTCGGTCATCAACGGATGCGGACGGGCCGGGCCGGTGAACAGCTTGCCCTCGCGCTTGAAGACCGACAGATGCTCGGTTTCCAGCAAGCGGCAGATCGTCGGAATCAGGATCGCCGGATGCTTGCGGGCGTGCGAACTGGCGATGCGGACGCAAGCCAGCAGGCCGATCGAGAGATTGCGGGCCGCTATCCCGCCGGACACTTCGGCACCACGGACCTCCTGATACACTTCGGCAAATCGCTGGGTCGAGAAGTCGCGCTCGATGTCCGCGCGGTCGAAACTCCACCCGGTATCATCCTTCCCGGCCGCGACCGGTGCCTCCTCGGCAGCGGGCTCGGCATCATCGGCAGTCTCCACGACTTCAGCAGCCTCCACGGCATCAGTGGCGACTTCGACCGCCTCCTCGCCTTCGACTGCTTCCGCCACCGGCTCCGCCGGCACTCCCGCCACGGGCCCGGGCTCCGGAATTGCGATCACCTCGGCCACGCGTTTGAGCCGCCAGCGGACGCGCTTGCGCATCGTGTCCAGCCACGCATTCACCGCTTCCTCGCCACGCTCGGTGCGGACGCGGGATGAGTAAAACTCAAAGGCCATGTGCGAGAACTGCTCGCGATGAATGCGGCGCAGCGTCGTCTGGTAGGCGTGGAAATTCGGCGGCCCGAGCCACTCGCCGCTCATCCCGCAACGCGCAACCACCTGGAAATTGCCAGCCGGTGGATCGGTCTCGATCTCCTCCGACTCGTACATTTCACCGGCTGCCGGTGAGTTCCAGAAATGCGCGATCGCCTCCTCCTTGGTCTGCCACAGCGAGCCATCCTTGCGGCTCTTGAAAATCGACGGAGCCTTGGCCGAAAGCTCGAAGTGCAGATGGTAGCGTTCGCGTCCGGCGAGCAGGATCTGAGCGACATCGTAGAGCGAATAAACCCGCGCCAGATGATGGATCTCGCGGACCACCAGGTGCACGGCTTCCGCCGCGGGCACGATGGTCACGCGTACGCCTTCCGCCGGCTGCGGCAATTCGCGCGGCCCGGAATCGCGATCCCGGTCACGGCCTCCGCCGCCGCCGAAGCGACGCTCGCGATCTCCTCCGCCGCCACCCGCTCCGCGCTGCGGGCGGAAATCACCGCGTCCTGCACCACCGCCGCCGCCGCCGCCGCGAGGATCGCGGCGGTCGTCACGCCTCGGTTCGCGCCGGTCATCCCGACGTCCCCGATCATCGTAATCCCGACGCTCGCGGGGAGCTTCGTCATCACGGGTTTGCGGTAGTTTTTTCGCCGGTGCATCGCTCCGGGCCCAGGAAGGACCGAGGTCAAATGCGGACAGCAGGCGCTTGGCCAGCTCATCGGAGGGTTCGCTCACGGGCCGAGACTAGCGGTCGATCCGGAAATGACAACCCGCCTTGCGACATTTTGAAGCCGCCGGACCGACAGCCCGCGCAGCGGGAAGAAATCCCGGAGCCCCCCGCTTCCAGGACGCCGGAATCGGCCGATCCGTGACCTGGAATCGCCCGCCGACACGGCACTTCATCCGAATTGTAAAGTGGAGGTAAAGTTCCGCACCCGGAATCCCATTCGCGAGTTTGATACGATACACCGACGACCTGTGGCGGGTGATACGGGCGCGGTGCTGCCGCTCCACCCGTCCCTTCCCGAACCACCGATCCCAACGTTCCCACATGAATCCCAAGCTCATCATCCCGCTGCTACTGTCTTCCGGCCCGCTCTCCCACGCCGATCCGATCCTGACCTCCTGGTTCACCGCACCGGGCTGAACACTTACGACCCGTGACCATGCCCGCCCTGTTCCAACCGCTCCGCGCCCTCGTCCTTGCCTCCGTCATGACGGCGACCAGCGTCGCTCCGGGCGCGACGCTGGAGATCGCGTTGCGGCACACCTTCAATGGTGAGCCACTACTTCTCGACTCGCTGCGCTACCCGAACTCGGCGGGCGAAACGATGTCCTTCACGCGAATCAGCTACCTCTTGAGCGGATTCGCCTTGGAGAGCAATGACGGGACTTGGATCGAACTGCCGGAGCAACAGGCATGGATCGATGCCGCCCGGCGCCGGACCACGCTCCGGCTCGACGAGGTGCCTGCCGGAAAGTACCGCGCGCTGCGTTTCCATGTCGGCCCCGATGCCGCGGCGAACGCGGGCGACCCCGCGAAACTGGCCGCCGACCACCCGCTGAATCCAAATCTCAACGGACTCCATTGGAGTTGGCAGGGCGGCTACATCTTCCTCGCCGTGGAAGGCCGCTACCGCGGTGCCGCGGCCGAAATCGCCGGCTACGCCCACCACCTGGCGCGCGATCCGAACCGCACCCGCGTCAGCCTCGCCGTGCCGCTCGACCTCACGCACGACTCGGCCGCCCTGCTCGACTTCGATCTCGGCACGCTCTTCAACGCACCCCGCCCGCTTTCATTCGCCAAGGACGGCGTCGCGACCCATTCCCGCGAAGGCGATCCCGTCGCCGCCGCACTGGTGGCGAACCTGCCCGGTGCATTCCGGGTGAACCGGATCATCTCGACCGCGCCGGAAATCAGCCGCCCGAGCCCCTTGCAGCCGATCGACATGCCGGCGCGCTTCACACCCTACCGCTTCACCATGAGCGGATCCTTTCCTGTGCCCGACCTGCCGCGCGACAACCCTCTGATCGACGAGCGGGTCGCCCTCGGCAAGGCCCTGTTCCAAGAAGGTGCCCTGTCGCGGGACGGCACCATTTCCTGTGCCTCCTGCCATCAATCGGACGCCGCCTTCTCCGATCCGCAGCGCATAAGCACCGGCATCGACGGCCGCGCCGGCACCCGCAACGCCATGCCGCTCTTCAACCTCGCCTGGAAGAGCAGCTTCTTCTGGGACGGCCGCGCGCCGTCGCTGCGCACGCAGGCCCTGATGCCGATCACGGATCATGCCGAGATGGACGAAAGTCTCGACCGGGTGACCGCCAAACTCGCGGCCGACTCCAGCTACCCGCCGCTCTTCGCCGCGGCTTTCGGCAGCCCGGGGATCGATGCCGCGAAGATCGGCCTCGCGCTCGAACAGTTCCTTCTAACACTCACCTCCTACGACGCGAAGTTCGACCGCGCGCTGCGAGGCAAGGCCGCTTTCAGCGATGACGAGAAGCGCGGCTTCGAGCTGTTCATGACCGAGTATGATCCCCGCACCGGCCAGCTCGGCGCGGACTGTTTCCACTGCCACGGCGGCCCGCTTTTCAGCGACCACCAGTTCCACAACAACGGTCTGGCGGCAGACGACGGCGACACCGGGCGCCAACGCGTCACGGGACTCGAGACCGACCGCGGGAAGTTCTCGACTCCCAGCCTGCGCAACCTCGCCCGCACCGCGCCCTACATGCACGACGGGCGCTTCGCCACGCTGGAAGAGGTCGTGGAGCACTACAGCGGGCCTGTTCAAAAGCGTGACACGCTGGACCCGAATCTGGCCAAGCACCCGGCTGCGGGCATTCAGCTCAACGCCGCCGACAAGCAGGCGCTGATCGCTTTTCTCAAAACACTCACAGACGAAGCCTTCATCACGAATGGCAGGTCGGATCATCTCGCCAAGCAGCCATGAAAAAGTCCCTCGCACTCACCCTTTGCCTAAACGCCACGGCTTATGCCGGCACGGATGATCATGGTTTGAATGATGCGCTCGCGGCAGAGGCGCAGGCTTTTGCGCCGGCCTTCATCGTCACCACCGGACCAGCCCCGATTCCCACACAGCGCAGCACGGCGGGAACCTGGGGATCGGTGATCAACTGGACGCCGCATCTTCCAGTGACGGCGGCGACTCTCCCTG
>JAYTLR010000087.1:0-52970 GCA_043729195.1 Akkermansia sp. | reverse complement strand
CTCACCCACAAGCCATGAACTCCACCATTGCCGCCGCTCGGAATCGTTTAAGCCGCGCCATGTTACCCTCTGCCTCTATCTTCCCCTACCTGAGTCGCGCTGCACTCGCCGCAATGGCCCTTGGTAGCGGAATCGCTCAAGCCGCGAACGCCAATTGGACCGGCGGCGGCACCAATGCCCTCTGGTCCAACACCGCCAACTGGAACGCTTCTCCCGTGCCGGGCACGGGGAACACGGCGACCTTCAACGCCGCAGCGGGTGCGGGTGGAGCTGTCATCGACCTTGGCGCCGGAGTTACGGTCAACACGCTTTCCTTCGTCGGTCCTAGCTTCGCCGCTTACACAATCGGCGCCGGGGCGGTGAATTCCCAATCTTTGATACTGAACGGTTCGGGCAATGCGGGGTTTGCGGCGTCGGCAACTGCGACCACCGCCCAGATCACCGTCAACGCGGCGATCACCGTAAACAACAGCCAACAGTGGTACGTTCCCAATGGTGCCAATCCTTGGATCATCAACGGCAGTGTGTCTCCCAACGGAACCGTTGGAACTACCAGACAAGTGAAGATCAATGGCAAGAATTTCACCTTCAACGGTATCCTCGCCGACCAAGTGAGCGGTGCCTTGCTCCAGATTTCTGGAGCCAATGCCCAAACAGCGACCCTCACCAATCCGAACAACACGTTCACCGGAGGACTGTTATTTGACAACGGCAGCGTGAGCGTCAACTCCATCGGCATGATCGGCAGTCCCAGCGCGGCCGGGGCGGGTGGCGACCTTTTCTTTGGTAGCGGTTTCGGCGGCGGCACCTTGATCTACACCGGCGCCGGCAACACGACGGACCGCGTGGTCAAATTCAACAACGGATTCAACGGCCCGACCATCACCCAATCGGGGTCGAGCGGGTTATTGAAGTTTACCGCCGACGTCGCCGCCACCGCCATTGGTGGTCAGACCCTCACGTTGAATGGCGCATCTTCGGGTACCGGTGAATTCGCCGGCAAGATTGTGGACAACGGCACCACCGGCACCACGCTGGTCAAAGATGCTATCTCTGGAACGACTTTCCCAGTTCTCTACTCGGTTGACGGAATCGTGGTGGGAGCATCCATCACCGGGACCGGCATCACTACCGGCACGACCATCACCGCCATCAATTCCGCCACAAGAACCGTCACCTTGAGCCTGCCGGCTACGATTGCCGCCGGAGCCACCGTGACCATTCCCGGAGTGGTGAACAACACGAAGGTCACCAAGAACGGCTCCGGCACCTGGACTCTTTCCCATCCTGATAACACCTACAGCGGTAGTACCACCGTCAGCGCAGGTTCGCTGATCGTCAACGGCGGCCTGAGGATGGTCGTCACGAATTCCGCAGCGAACAAGGTCACGGGAACGGGATCCGTAACACTCAACGGCCCCTTCAACATCGACACCTCCGCCGTCACTTCTCCCAGCGGCTCATGGACTTTGCTCGATACCACCAACAAAACATTTGGCGGCTCTTTCAGTGTGCCCGGCTTCGCCCCTCCCGTCGGCAATCTGTATTCCAAGACCACCGGCGTCCAGAAGTGGACCTTCAACCGATCGACCGGTGTGCTCAGCCTCACCTCCGACGCCATCATCACCTCCTTCGGCATCCCGGGCTCGACCGGCGTGATCAACCAGAATGCCAAAACCATTGCCCTGACCGTGCCCTACACACCCTGGGGCACGAGCGGTCTAGTCACCCTCGCGCCTACTTTCACGATCACCAGCGGCACCTGCAATCAAACCAGTGGTGCCCCACCATCACCGACCTTCGCCGCCGCCAACCCCGCCACCTACACCGTCACCGACGGCGCGACCGTCAACTCCTTCACCGTGACGGTCACCGTGACATCTCCCAGCACGGCTTGTGATATCCTCACCTTCGGTCTGCCGGGCAACGCCGGGGTCATCGATCCCATCGCGCAAACCATCGCGATGAGCGTGCCCGTGGGTACCGACGTGACCAGCCTCGCTCCCACCTACACGGTTTCCGCGTCCGCCACCGCAGCGCCGACCTCCGGCACCACCCGGGATTTCACCACCCCCCAGACCTACACGGTCACCGCCCAGAACGGCACCACCCAAAAGACCTACACTGTGACGGTGAGTTCCTATCAGTCATGGACCCATTCGCGTTCCTTTTTTATTCTCACGGATGCGACCGGAGCGAATCTGCCACCCTCGACTTCTGAATCGAATTTCCCGCTGCTCCTCCGATTCAACGGAAGCAATTTCCCCTTCGCCCAGGCCGTCTCGGATGGCAGAGACATCCGCTTCTCCACCCCGGCGGGCATCGCGCTTCCCTATGAGATCGAGCAGTGGGATTCCATCAACGGCAAAGCCGCCGTGTGGGTGAAAATCCCCACCATCACCGGTAACGCACGCCAGGAAATCGTGATGTTCTGGGGCAAAGCCGGGGTTTCCAGCCAGTCGAACGGCCCCGCGGTTTTCAATTCCACGAACGGCTACTGCGCGGTGATGCACCTAAACGGAAGTGTCCTGGATGCCACCGGCTCCACCTCACCTGTCAATGGCGGAGCGACTCCGGCGGCGGCGTTGATCGGCAATACGGCCATGAATTTGTCCACCGGTGATATCACGACTGCGACCAACATCACGAACTTCCCATCGGGCAACAACCCCACCAGCACGAGCCAAATCTGGCTCAAAGCCAGGAGCATCACCAACTGGAGCATGCCACTGGCTTGGGGAAATAGAAATGCCTATGGCTGGAATACGTGGCAAATGCAGATCGGATTCTGGGAGAGCCCGACAGTCTTGCCCTCGTATCTCAAATGCCGCGGCCCGGCAGTGCTTGCTGGAGCCACCAACCTCAATGCAAATCAGTGGTATCACTTGGTTCATACGAAATCAGGCGGTACCGCGCGACTGTATATCAACGGCGTGCTTGATGCCACGATGACAAGCGGCAGCAATATGGCCATCAACAATCCCCAGGCCTTGTCATTAGGGATGGCAGGCGGTGACGCGGATGTGGATGAAGCGCGCGTTTCCAGTGTGGCGCGCTCCGCTGACTGGGTGAAACTCGAATACGAAAACCAGAAGCCGGGCCAGACCCTCGTCGGCGGCCTCGTCCCTGGCGGTTCGGCTTTCTCCGTCTCGCCCACCTCGGTGACGATGAATGAAAGTTCCGTCACCACCCTGACCGCCCAAGCCGGCGGTGCCCAGAAGACTTACTGGATTTACATCAAAGACGGCCAGGAAACCCTGCTCGCCACCGACCAGCTCACGCTCGATTACAGCGTCGGCCGTATCACCGGCAATGACTCGGCCACCATCCAGTTCAAAGCCGTCTTCCCCGGCGGCACCCAGACCATTCCCGTGCCGCTCACCGTGCTCGACACCATCCCGGACCCCGCATTCACACTGACGCCATCGACGATCTCATGGGATGGCCGGCAAACGATGACCGTCACCGCCAACGTCACCAACCTGGCCGCCATGCAGGCGGCCGGCTTCGGCACAGTCAATTACAACTGGTCGGTCAGCGGCGTTGCCGTGACCAAGCAAGCGTCCAACGGCACGCTCACTCTGACCCGCTCACAGGGCAGCGGCCCGATGACGGTGACCCTGACCGCGGACAACGGTGGCGCGCCCGTTTTCAACAGTGTCACCATCAACGTGCAGGAACCCGCCAGCGACCCGTGGGTCCTGCGCACGCCGGGACCCACCGAGAAACCCTTGAGCGGCCAGTTCTTCGCCCGCGATCCCGGCACCGGCCTCGGAACGATTTTCTACAATGGTACTCAGACCGGCTCGCCGAACTCCGTCTATCTGAAAGTTTACAAGACCCCCTCGGGCGGCTCGGAAGTTCTGGATGCCACCTACAGCCAGGCACTCGTCGGCGGGGCCTACGCCTTCTCCGTCCCCATCGCCGCCGGCCTCATCACCTACCGCGTCGTTTACGGCACCACCAGCACCGGCAGCGGCGATACCGATGTCGCCACTGTCAGTAACCTTGTCTGCGGCGATGCCTACCTCATCGAGGGGCAATCCAATGCCGTGGCCACCGACTATGGAACCCTCGACCCCAACGCCCCCATCCTCACCCCAACCGCCCCCAACACCTGGATCCGCACTTATGGCCTCACCTCAGGTTGGGGTAACGCAACCATCAGGGGGGATGAACGCCAGTTGGGCCTCTGGGGATGGATTCTCGCAAACCGCCTCGTCACCGGCCAGAACATGCCCGTCTGCATCATCAACGCCGCTGTCGGCGGCACGCGGATCGACCAGCACCGCCCGAATCCCGCAGGCCACGGCACCGCAGGTTCCCTTTATTCGATCTATGCCAACCTCTACAACCGCGTGGTCGGTGCCAAGCTCACCCACGGCATCCGCGGCTTTTTCTGGCACCAGGGCGAACAAAATCAAGGAAGCGAAGGACCGGACCAGGACTACGATTACAAGTCCTATCAGCAATACTTCGTGGACATCTCCGCCGCGTGGAAACAGGACTTCCCGAACATCCGCAACTACTACGTCTTCCAGATCTGGCCGGGAGCCTGCGGTGATACCTCGCGCAATGACCAACTCCGCGAAGTCCAGAGGACCCTGCCGCGCCTCTATTCCAACATGAAGATCATGAGCACCCACGGCATCAGCCCGGGTTCAAGTTGCCACTACAGTGAGCAGGGCTACCGGAAGTTCTCCGACCTCATCGGTCCCTTGGTCGAAGAGGATGTTTACGGCTACGTCCCCCCGGGCCCGATGACGGCACCGAATCTCCGGCAAGCCTATTTCACGACGCCGGCGAAAAACGAAATCGCACTCGTGTTCGACCAGAACGTTACCTGGAGTCCGGGTGCACCCACGATGCTGTTCCTTGCGAACTCCGCAGGGGCCGCATCGGGGAGCGTGTCCTCCGGCAGTGCCACCGGCAACACGGTCAAACTGCAGGTTTCAGGCGCTTCGTCCGCCGCCACCATCACCTATCTCAAAGGACTCGTTTCCTGGCAGCAGGCGAACCTCCTGGTGGGTTACAACGGCATCGCCGCGCTCACCTTCGCCGATGTCACCATCACCCCCCCCGGCGGTTACGCCGTATGGGCCAATGGCGCGTCCTTCGATGGCGACGCCAACAAGGACGGCATACAAAACGGCATCGCCTGGACGCTGGGCGCGACGAATCCTGATGGGAACGCCAGCGGCCTGCTGCCGACCATGGCACAGGAGGGCGGACAGTGGGTTTTTGAATACAACCGTCACGACGAATCGCTGCCCCAGGCCACCACCCAGGTGGTCCAATACGGCAGTGATCTCTCCGGCTGGACGGACATCATGATCCCCGCCACCAGTTCAGGCCCCGTGACCGTCACCCCGGGCACGCCGGTCGACCACGTCCGCGTCGTCATTCCAAACCTCGGTGGAAAAGTGTTCGCCCGGCTTAAAGTCACACCATGAAGTTGGCATTTTAGAAAGCTTCCCGCGGAGCTTGAGCCAAAAAACCGCGGCCGGCCGCCGATCCCTCAAGCCGAGTAAACCACCACCGGTCCCGTGCTCCCGCCCTGGACCCGCCGCAGCTTCTCCACCGCCTTCTTCACCGCCTCCGCCGCTGACAATGCCTCGTCCATCGTGGTCAGGCACGAAAGGCCGAACCTCAGGCTGCTCTTCGCCTTCGCGTCGGAAAAACCCATTGCCTTTTGGACGTGCGACGGCTGCTGCTTGCCCGTCATGCAGGCCGATCCCGCCGAGCAGGCAACTCCCATATCATCTAACAAAATCAACAGCCCCGCCGCCTCGCAGCCGTTGAACGACAGGTGGCTGGTCCCCGGCAGCCGGTGCAGCAGGTCGCCGTTCACCGTCACGCCCTCCACCTCGCCCACCACCTTGGCTTCGAAGGCCGCTCTAACAGCACCCGGATGCTCCTTCGCCGCCAGCCGCGCCAGTGCCAGCTCCGCGGCCTTGCCCAGACCTACGATGCCCGCCGTATTTTCCGTCCCGCTCCGCCGGTCCTTCTCCTGGCCGCCGCCGCGGACCATCGGCTCGAAACGGCAGCCGCTCCGGATGTAGAGCGCGCCGACGCCCTTCGGTCCGTGGAACTTGTGCGCCGACAGCGACAGGAAATCGACCGGCACCTCCCGGACGTTCACCGCAATTTTGCCCACCGCCTGGATCGCGTCGGTGTGGAAAGCCAGTCCGCAAGCCCTCGCGATCGCGCAGGCTTCCCCGATCGGCTGGATCACGCCGGTCTCGTTGTTCGCCCACATCACCGAAGCGATGCCGCCGCCCTCTTTCGCCGCCTCGCAGGCCGCTTGAAATTCCTCCACCCTCAGCCGCCCGCCGCCATCCACGCCAACCTTCGCGACCGGGTAGCCGACGTCGGAAAAGGTCTCGATCGGCCGCAGCACCGCGCTGTGCTCGATCGCACTGGTCACCACTTTACCCGTCTTCCGCCCGATCAATCGCGCCAGCCATTTCAGCGCCATGTTCGTGCTCTCCGTCCCGCCGCCGGTGAAGACGATCTCGTCCGACTCCGCCCCGATCAGCGCCGCGACTTTCTCCCGCGCCTCCTCGATCGCCCGCCGGGCCTCCTTCGCCCCGGCATAGCTCGCGCTTGGATTGTGAAAGCCCTCGCGCAGCCAGGGCAGCATCGCATCGAGCACTTCCGGCAGCAGCGGCGTGGTCGCGTTGGCATCCAGATAAATCACGGGGGAAGCCTAGGTTCTCCCTCCTCCCCACGCAAGCCGGGCATCCGCCGCTTCAGTCTGCGGTTCCCGCAGCCGGGTCAAGCGCTCGACCTGCTTCCCGACCCACGTCCTGCGCGCGACGTCTCCTTGACCAAGCGATACAACGGCCTGAAGGATCATTCTCATTGACATCAAATCCATGGCACTGGATATTTTGTGGCATGACTAAGACCCAGATTCAAGTTCCGGAGGAATTGTTTATCGAGATCCGTGCCTTCGCCAAACAACGCGAATGGTCATTGGCGGAAACATTTCGCCGGGGAGTGGAACTGCTGCTCCAAGTCTATCCTGAGCCACCTCTGCCGGATAAAGCAGCCTGGACACCTCCGACCTCCGGCAAAGTCGGCTGGAAAGGCCTGAGCGCCGCCAAGCTTCGTGACGCAGCCTTTGCCGATGCCGACCCGCACCTGTCCTGATCATGCCCATTTCGCGCCATGCTCTCCATTGACGCTAATATCCTCCTTTACGCCTACAGCAAGGCGGCCCCGGAACATGACCGCGCGCTCGAGTTCGTCACGTCGCAGTCTTCCAGTGATGGCGTGGCCTTGAGTGAATTCGTTCTCACCGAATTCTATCTCCTGCTCCGCAACCCTGCCGTGCTGAAGAAGCCGCTTTCCGCCCCGGACGCGGTACGGGTGATTCAGAGCTATCGGCAGCATCCCCGCTGGAAGATTCTCGGCTTCCCACCCGATAGCCGCGAGATACACGCCGGTCTCTGGCATCAAGCCGCCATGCCCGGCATGGCCCGCCGGCGCATCTACGACACCCGCACCGCTCTTTGCATTCGAGCCTTCGGGGTCACCGAGTTTGCCACGGCGAACGTGAAGGACTTTGAAGGGTTTGGATTCACCAAGGTTATGAATCCCCTGCTCGCACGATGATCGCGGGCAGGGAACCAACCGCTACTTCGCGGGCAGGGAAACAAGGGCGTATTTATTGATCCGCCACGCGACCCGCAGCCGGGATCAAGCGCTCGACCTCCTTCGCCGCCACCCAGCCCTCGGTCGCGCCGCCATCCACGCTGACCCAGAAGTATCCGTTCGCCTCACGACCCAACCGAACCTCTCGTCCGCCCGCCAAGCTGCCCCGCTCCTCCGCCTTCTCGAAGGGCGAGATCCGCACCTTTGCCGGGTCCCCGACCACGATTCCCCGCGCGTCCTCGCCCTTCCGCCATTGCAGCGCATACAGGGAAAGCCCCAGCACCGCCAGGCCCGCGACGCTCGCGAAAATCGACACCGCTGCCGCCCCGCGCCACCGCGATCGCAGTCCCAGCCAAAGCCCAGCCGCAGCCGGCAGCAGCAGCGCCGAGCTCAGGGCGAGGCCCGACCAGAACTTCCTCGAAGGCCGCTCCAGCCATCCCCGCCAACCCTCCGCAGGCAGCGGCGGGAACACCGCCGCCTCATCCCGGACCAACTTCAGGTTCGCCTTCAAGTCCGGGTCCCCCGGCTTCAGAAGCAGCGCCCGCTCAAAAGCCAGGATTGCCCGACCCATGTCGCCGCTGCGGAAATACGCGCTACCCAAATTCTGCAGCACCGCCACCCGCGGCCCTTGCTCATCTAACAGCTCCTCATACGCCGCGGCTGCTTCCTTGAAACGACCCACCTCAAAGTCCGCGTTCGCCCGCTCGAAGCGCTCCACGCTCTCGTCCGCCCGTGCCGACGCGAGGCACGCGATCATTCCCAGCAATGTCAGCAACACCTTCATCATCGTTCACGCGGCAGGTCCCGCCGCCAGCCTATCAAGCCCGCGGCGCAGCTTCTCGCGCCACGCCGTCAAGTCGTCCGCGCCCACCGCCTTGCCCGAGTAGTCCACCCGGTCCGCCTCTTTCAAAATCTCCACCACCCCCTCATCGCCGATCCCTCTCAAGTCCGCCAGCGTGACCGCCTCCGGCTTCATCCCCGAGCGCTCCGCCACCCGGATCCGCAAGGCCACGCGCGCCGCGAGGAAGAACGCCGCGCCATCGCCCGCCTGCGCCGCCCGCTCCGCCGCCGAAAGTGCCGCGCGTGCCGCCAGCTCACCCGCCCGCCGCGCCAGCTTCGCCGCATCGACCGCCCGGCCGCTCCACCATCCATAGCCCGCCAACAAAGCCGCCAGCAAACCGCAGCCCGCGAGCATCAGTACGAACCCGTCCTCCGATGACCACGGCCGGTAACTCCCCACCGGCCCCCATTCCTTCCTCAACGGTGCCAGCCGCGGCCCCTCCGGCTCCGCCGCCACCACCTCCTTCGCCTCCGCCACTTCCGGCAGTGCCGCAGCCTCGCCACGGATCACCACCGTGCGCGGCACCGACTGCACCGATCGATACTTCCCCTCTTCCGGATCGAAGAAACTGAAACCTAGCGAAAGCTCCCTCTCGCCCGGTACCCGCGGTACCGCGCTGAAGCGAAAGACCTTGATCCCCGCAAACGACGCCTCGTCCCCCGGCACGAATTCCCCCGTGCCCTCATAGACCTTCCACTCCGCCGGCGGCATGGGCTGCGGCTCTTTTAAAAGCGCGAAATTCCCCGCCCCGCGGATCCGCGCCTCGATCCGGCACGGCTCGCCCGTTTGAAGCGACTCCGGGATCTGCACCGCATCGAATTCGAACTGCCCGATCGCCCCGGCAAAGTCCTCCGGCCGGCCTTCCAGCGGCAACTCCGTGACCTCGATCTCCGGCGGCTCCGGCGTCGTCAGCGAGACCTCCTTCTGGATCATCGGCGCGAAAAAGTTATCCATCACCCCGCCCCGGAAGGGCGAGTGCCCGCCGCGACCCGAGGTATCCCGCACCGCCACCGTCCCGCCCAGCGTGAAGCTTGCCGGATACTTCCCCGCCTTGGTCGCCGACAGCCCGCCGGTCCACGTCACCGCCAGATACTCCACCCCGTTGACCAGCTCCCGCGTCTGCGCCGGTTCGGGGGAAAGATGGTGCAGCGTGAATGCCGCACCGTCCGGCCGCGGCGGACCGCTCAAGGACACCCGCGCATCCATCGGGAAATACGCCCGGATCAAAACCGGCGCGATCTCGCCGGGATAGACGTTCTTCCGCTCCTTCTTCGCCAGTTGGAATGTCAGGAAGCCGTACTTCCGACCGTCCTCCGGCACCTTCGCTTCCTCTTCATCCATCCCGCCCGGCAGCCCCGCGCCCCCCACCGTGAGCTTCAATGGCTGCGAGGAAAATTCCTGGCCCGCCACCCGCACCGTGATCGCCGGGATATCATAAATCCCCGCCTCATTCGAGCCGACCGCATAGTTGAAAACCAGCGCCCGGTTCACCCGCCCGTTGACGATCTGGATCTGCTGCGACTGGCCGCGCGGATTCATCACAAGGCCCTTCACCTCCGGGATCACCGGCGCCGCCTCCGGGGCACCACCCTCCACCCTCAGCGAAAGCAGAGCCGCTTCCCCGACCTTCAGCGTGTCGGTCGATAGCTGCGCGATCACCTCCGCCCCGTGCAGCGCGCGCAGGGACAGGACCAGACAGGCAATGACCGCTCGTATCCTCATGTTCACCAGGTCTTGCGGGTTCCCGTGCCGCCCTTCTGCGGCTCGCGGTTCCGTTCGGAAAGCGGCACCGGGATCACCAGGCGTTCATCGTTCGCCAGGGTTTCTAACAAACGGATCGCCTCTTCGCGCGACATCTCCCCGGCTTTCCTCGCCTCGGTCGGGCTACCACTCCCGGCATCGCCTTCCTTGCCACCTTCCTTCGCCTCACCCGCTTCGCCCGATGGCTTCGCGGGCTCCTGCGGGGCCTTCTCTTGCTGACCCTTCATGCCTTCCTCCTCACCGTCCTTTCCCTCGTCGGTTTTCTTGCCGTCCTTCGACTCCTCGTCTCCTTGCTTCTCCCCGCCAGCGTCCTTGCCGTCCTTCGATTCGGCGTCCTTCTTCTCACCTTCCTTGCCTTCGGACTCCCCCTGCTTCCCGTCCTTTTCGGACCCCTCTTCGGATTCCTTCCCCTGCTGATCCTTCGGCTCGCCCTTCTGCTCCTCATCCCCCTGCTCCCCGTCCTTCTTCTCCTGATCCTGCTTTCCCTGATCCTTCTTCTCCTCGTCCTTCTTGTCCTGATCCTTTTGATCCTGCGGCGGATTCTTCTGCTCCTGCTGCTTTTTCAGTTCGTCGAGCTTCCGCTGCACCAGGTCCCGGTTGAAGCGGGCGTCCTCATCGGCGGCATCCAGCGCCAGCGCGTCGTCATATGCCTTGAGCGCTTTTTCCCATGACTCGATCGTCTTCTTCGGATCCTCGCCCGATCCCATCTGCCCCACGCGGTAAAGCGAATTACCAAGGTTATAGTAGGCCTTCTGCTGGACCTCCAGATCGGACGTCGCCAGCGATCCCTTGAGCTGGTCCACCGCTTCCTCGAACTCGCCCCGCGCATACGCTTCTGTCCCCCCATTGTAGTCCGCCACCCCGCCCGCCTTGCCGGACATCGGGGAAATCCCCCACGCCAGCAGCAGCATCGCCGCCGGCCGCACCCGCCGCGCCACGGATGCCAGCGCCTTGCTCTTCCGCTCCCGCCGCCGCTCGCCCATCACCGCTTGCAGCGCGAGCAAGGCGATCGCCAGGCCCAGCGGCCACTGGAATCTCTCCAGCGCCACCTTCTCCATCTTCTGCGCCAGCTCGCTCTTCGGAGCCAGCGACAGGCGCTGCTGATAGATCGCGTCAAGGCCCTCCGCCCCGCGCCCCAAGGGCACATACAGTCCACCGGTCACGCTCGCGATTTTCTCCAGCGTCGTGGCATCCAGCTTGGTCTTCACCACCTCCCCCTTTTCATCTTTCAAAAACTCCTGCCGCCCGTAAGCCCCGCGCACCGGGATCGGCTGACCGTCCGCCGCGCCCACGCCCACCGTGTAAATCGTCGTCCCCTCCTTCGCCGCCTCTTCCGCCGCCTTCAAAGCCTCGCCCTCCAGGTCCTCGCCGTCGGTGATCAGCACCAGGAAGCGCTGGTTGTTCCCCTCCGCGTCGAACAAGCGCCCCGCCTCGCGGATCGCGCTCGCCAAATCCGTCCCCGCCTGCGGGATCAGCTCGGTGTTGAGCGCCCGCAACGACTCGCGGAACGCATCGTAGTCCACCGTCAGCGGGCACAGCGCGAAGGCCGTCCCCGCGAACGGCACCAGTCCCACCCGGTCGCCCTCCAGCCGATCCAGGAAATCGACGATTCCCAGCCGCGCCCGCTCCAGCCGGTTCGGCACCAGATCCTCCGCCAGCATGCTTCGTGAAGTGTCCACCGCGAACAGGATATCAATCCCCCGCCGCTTCACCTCCCGCCACTCATGACCGATCTGCGGCCGCGCCGCTGCCAACGCCAACGCCATCACCGCCGCCAGCCACAGCCCGCGCCGCGTCCACCGCAAGGCCGGAGACCACCCGGCGACCAACCGATCGTGAAAGCGCGGGTGCGCCAGCTTTTCAAGATCCGCCCGGCGACGGCGATCCGCCCGCAGGAATGCCAGCAAGCCAGCCACCACCAGGCCAAGCCCGGCCGCAATCCACCACGGCTGCGCGAAATTCAACGACTCATCCATTCCGGTTCAAAGGTTCATCGTTCATGGCAAATGACGGTATCGGGTTTCCGCCAGCAGCCGCTCCAGCAGCACCAAACCCAGCCCCGGCAGCAGGAGATACAAGAACAACTCTTCATAGTCCTCATACTTCTTCTCCGTCCGCTTGGTTGTCTCCAACTCATTGATCACCTCGTAGATCTTCGCCAGCGAATCGGTGTCCGTCGCGCGGAAATACTGGCCGCCAGTCGTATTCGCGATCGCCTTCATCGAGTCCTCGTCGATCTCGACCTTCACCATCGCCATCCGCCGCCGCCCGAAACCGTCCTGCACCGGCATCGGCGCCTCGCCCTGGATCCCCGCGCCGATCATGTAAACCTTGATCCCCAGGGTCTTCGCCGCTTCCGCCGCCGTCACCGGATTCGCCGCGCCCGCATTGTTCACCCCGTCGGTCAGCAGGATCATGATCCGCGACTTCGCATCGGAGTCCCGCAGATGATTCACCGACGACGCGATCGCCGACCCGATGGCCGTCCCGTCTTCCACCCGCCCGATCTGCACCTCGACCAGGCGCTTCTTCAGCCACTCGTGATCCAGCGTCAGCGGGCTCACCAGATACGGCCGTCCCGCGAAGGCCACCATCCCGATCCGGTCGCCCGGCCGCCCGCCGACAAACTCCTCCACCACCTTCTTCACCACCTCCAGCCGGTTCACCGCCTTGCCGTCGATCTTGAAATCCATCGCCTCCATCGAGCCCGACACATCGACTGCCAGCACGATGTCGATCCCGCTGGTCTCGATCTCCGTCCGCCCCCGCGCCAGTTGCGGCCGCGCCAGCGCCCCGATCAGCAACGCCAGTCCCGGCAGCATCAGCGCCAGCGAAATGCCGCCCGCCCGCGACTTCGGCCGCACCCCGGCCGCCCGCGCGTCGGACACCGATGGCAACCGCAGCGCCACCGCCCGGCCCGTGCGGCCGCGCAGCAGGGCGATCACCGGCAGCGCCGCCAGCAGCCACAGCAAAGCCGGATCCGCGAACTGGTAAGTCGTCTCCATCAGGCCGCGTCCTCCTTCGTCGCGTTCACCGGTGCATCCACGATTTCACGAGCGCGTGCCACCAACTCCCCGCGCTCCCTCATTCCCAAATCCCGCCCCGCGAACTTCGCCAAATCGCACGCCTTCAAGAACCCCCGCAAGGGCTCCAAGCGCGACTGCAAGCCGCCGTCCTTCCCCGTGCTCAGCTCGCGCAAAAACTCCTCGGTCGTCCGCCGCGGCGCCGCGAGGCCGAACTTCCGCTCGATGAATACCCGCACCACCTGACTGGCCGCCGCCGCGAAATCCCCGGCCTCCATCGTGCCGCCCTCCCTGCCCAGCAGATCCAGCTCCCGGCGCGCCCGGTTCTCCGCCGAAATCTCCACCCGCTTCTTCTTGAGAATCCACCACAGCAACCCGCCCAACACCACCAGCGCGAGCAAACCCCACAAACCGTATTCCAACCACGGCGTCGCCGGCTCCGGCACGGGAATCTCGATCAGCGGCTTCGGCCCTCGGATGTCCTCCTCCGGCGCAGCCTGGCCGAATGCCGGCAGCGCCATGGCGATCAGGAACCCCATCCCCCCCCCGATGTCCCACACTCGTCTCATGCCTTGCTCCGCCGCTTGCGGAAGAAATTCATCAGCGCCGGCATCCAGTCCACACCGTTCACGATCTCCAGAAAATCCACCCCGCTGCCACGGATCGCCGAGGTCATCTCCTCCCGCCGCTTCACCGCCCGGTCACGATACTCGTCGCGCACCTTCGCCTTGCCCGTGTCGAGCTCCACCACCTCGCCCGTCTCCGCGTCCTCGATCCTCAGCACTCCGACGTCCGGCAGCTCCTCCTCGCGCGGATCGTTCACCGACATCGCGATCACATCATGATGCCGCCCGGTCACGCCCAGCTTGTGCCGCAGGTCCTTCGCCGTGCTCTCACCCGTCAGGCGGAAGTCCGAAATCAGGAACACCACCGCCCTCCGCCGCAGCACCCGGTTCACGAAATCCAGCGCCCCGTTCAAGTTCGTCCCCCGCCCCGCCGGCTGGAAGAACAAGGCCTCGCGGATCACCCGCAGGATGTTCGAGCGGCCCTTCAACGGCGGGATATAAAGTTCCACCTCGTCCGAAAACAGCACCAGCCCCACCTTGTCCTGATTGCGGATCGCCGACGCCGCCAGCACCCCGCCGATCTCCGTCTGCAACTCGCGCTTGCTGCCTTCGCTCGACCCGAAATCCGACGACGCGCTCACGTCGATCATCAGCAAAATCGTCAGCTCGCGTTCCTCCGTGAAAGTCTTGATGAAGGGTTCGCCGGTCCGTGCCGTGACGTTCCAGTCGATCACCCGCACATCGTCGCCCGGCACGTAGTTGCGCACCCGGTCGAAGTCCATCCCCCGCCCCTTGAAGACGCTCGCGTAGCTCCCTGAAAGATGGTCGTCCACCAGCCGGCTCGTACGCACGTCCATCCGCCGCACCCGTCCCATGATCTCGGACACGCGCGCCTCGTTCTCTTCTTCCGCCTTCTCCTGTTTCTTCGACTTCGCCATCCCTGTCTCCTGTCCCCTGTCCCCTGTCCCCTGCCTCCTTCTGGCCTCTTGTCTCTTGTGTCTTGTGTCTTCAAGGCACCGGCATCTCATCCAAAATCTGCCGGATGAAATGCTCCGCACTCAGCCCCTCGGCCTCCGCTTCATAAGACACCACCACACGATGCCGCAGCACATCCGGCGCGATCGACTTGATATCATTCGGAGTCACGTACGACCGCCCGTCGAGGAAGGCGCGCGCCTTGCCGAGCAAGGTCATCGCGATCGATGCCCGCGGCGACGCTCCCACCCGCAGGTAGGGCCCGATCTTCAGGCCGAAGTCATCCGGCCGCCGCGTCGCGTGCACCAGGCTCACGATGTAGCGCTTCACCTTGTCGTCCAGATAGACCCGGTTCACCACCTGCTGGGCATGGCGGATCACGTCCAGGTTCACCACCGGCGTTGGCACCGGCATATCCCGGGTGCTCGCCGCCACGTCGATCACCGCCATCTCCTCGTCCATCGTCGGGTAGTCCACCACCACCTTCATGATGAAGCGGTCGAGCTGCGCCTCCGGCAGCGGGTAGGTCCCCTCCTGCTCCAGCGGATTCTGCGTCGCCAGCACGAAAAAGGGCTCCGCCAGCTTGAAGGTCTGCTCGCCGATCGTCACCTGCTTCTCCTGCATCGCCTCCAGCAGCGCGCTCTGGACCTTCGCCGGTGCCCGGTTGATCTCGTCCGCCAGGATGAAATTCGCGAACACCGGGCCGTGCTTCACCTCGAAGCGGGCCGCACGCGGATCGAAAATCTGGGTCCCCACGATGTCCGCCGGCAGCATGTCCGGCGTGAACTGGATGCGGTGGAAACTGGCATGCACCAGTTGGGCCAGTGTCTTCAGAGCCAGGGTCTTGGCCAGCCCCGGGACGCCCTCTAACAAGACGTGCCCCCGCACCAGCAGCACCGCGATCAGGCGGTCCACCAGATCGTGCTGCCCGATCAGATAGCGCCCGATCTCCGCCCGCAGCGGGCCTACCCATCGCGATGCCGCCATGATTTCCTCGTCGCTCACTCCCGCTCCGGCCGCGGCACTCCTTGGTTCGATGTCCAAACTCATGAATCGTCTCGTTCTTAATTCCCTGCGGACAAGCGTTCACAGTCTCCTGGTCTGCTCAACAAAAACTTGGGCCGTGCCACCCCGAATAAGGCGATCCCGTCACCCGCCACCCGGATTCCGCGACTCTCCGCGACGCAATCGTCACGTGAGGATATCGCCACCATGAAACCCATGCGGACCTCTTTCAGACATGAAGTATCCCGACCGTCCGGGGAAGATCCCATCCCACCCGAACCCAACAACCGACCCCCTCCAACCGACTACTCGCATGAAACTTCACTCCATCCGCCGCCAACTCCTGCTCACCGCAGGCCTGATCGCCTCCCAATCCGCCTTCGCCGGCACCGACATCTGGTTCACCCCGCTGACCCAGTCCGCCCCGGTCGTTCCCGCCAACTCGCTCGGCGAACTCGCCTCCCCATGGGTCACCCCGGAAGGCATCCACCAGAAAAACATCGTCAGCCTCCGCGAAGTCGAAGACCAGGTTCTCAGCCCCGGCCAGTCCATCGTTCGCGTCCCCGGTGCGACCACCAGCGCTTCGATGTTCGACATGCTGGCCTTCGACCCGACCGGCAACTATGTCTTCATCCCCCACGAAACACCGATCGGCGCCGGCTGCACCCGCATCAGCCTCTACGACAACCACGCCGAAACCATCTTCGCCGGTGACCAGCAAGGCGCCGTCGGTAACTGGACCAACGACTTCGGTGCCTTCGACCCGAGCCGCTGGACCCCGAACAACACGCTTTTCCTCGCCGAGGAATGGTCCGGCCAAGGCCGCGTGGTGGAAATCCTCAACCCGCTTGCCCCTGCGAACCAGATCCAGTCCCGCGTGCTGAACAGCATCGCCAACGTTTCCCACGAAGGCATCAACTTCAGCGAGAAGTTCGACGACACGATCTACTTCATCGACGAATGGAATTCCGGCTCGATCTACAAGTTCGTCATGAGCACGGTCGGCGACTACACCAAGGGCCAGACCTTCGTGCTTTCCGTCGATGACTTCCTCTCCACCGGCGGCAACCCTGGGGCGAACTTCAACGCCGGTTCCAATGCCACCGCTTCCCGTTCCGGCATGGCCACCTGGGTCCCGCTAACAGACAAAGACGGCATCCCGCTTCCCGGCATCACCGACCCCTTCGTGGACGGTGCCGCGGGTTCACCGACCCTCTCCGGCCGCAAGGCGGCGGACGATGCCACCGGCACCCCCTTCGGCCGCCCCGAAGACATGTCGGTGGGCCGCCTCAGCAACGGCCGCGAAGTCCTCTACATCGCCGTGACCTCGGAGCAGAAGGTGATCTCCATCGAGATTCTCGAGAACCGCAGCGATAATACCTTCACCCCGACCGGCAAGGCCGTCGTCCGCACCCTGGGCGACAACTCAACGGCGAAGAACCTCGGCTTCGCCCCGACCAGCGGCATCATCAACTCCCCGGACAACATTGCACTGGATGCACAAGGCAACGTCTACGTCATCGAAGACGCGCCGAACGGCTCGTCCACCGGTGGCGACATCTGGTTCTTCCGCGACAAGAACAGCGACGGCGTTGCCGAGTCCGTGGATCACTTCATGTCGATCCGGGTCAATGGCTCCGAAGCCACCGGCATGATCTTCAATCCGGCCAACCCGCTGGAGTTCGTCGTCGCCGTGCAGCACCCGACCAGCACCGACCTCGCCGTCGTGCCGAACGGCCTCGGCGACGCGGTTTGGATGTTCAACCTCTCCAACATCCCGAACCAAGGCTTCGTGAAGGCACTGGGCAAGGGCCGCACGAACACCAACCAGTGATCCGGTCCGCCTGACGACCCGGCGCGCATCCCGGGTCGTCACCGCTTTCCCGCGTCCGATGAAAGGGCGGATCCGCCAGGGTCCGCCCTTTCCACGCACTTCGCCCTCGGCATGTAGCGAAACCGCCCCAGAGCCGCGGTTCCGTTCACGCCGCGGCATCCCTTATCTCAACCACCACGTCCCATGAAGCCGACCCGCCCGCTCCTTCTCTCCCTCCTCAGCCTCGCCACCGCGACGGCCGAAGAAGCCCCACTCTACCAGCAGATCCTCGACACGCTGAAAACCACCGACAGCGTCCTGCCGCAGCTTCCCGACGCCGCACCCGTCCACACGCTCTACAATGCCGAAGGCGTGGTGCCGCCGATGTGCTACACCCGCACCGAGATCCGCAACAACCCATGCTACGTCTGCCATCAGGACGCGATCAACGGCCGCGAGAACGTGATGAACGACGCCGACTTGCAGGAGGCCTACAGCTTCAGCGACGTCGGCATGACCAACCAGTGGAAGAACCTCTTCGAAGACCGCAGCGACCGGGTCAAGGCGATCTCCGACCGTGAGATCCTCGACTACATCGCCGGCGACAATTACTCCGAACTGCCGTCGCGCCTGCGCGAGACCGGCTTCAAGGGCTGGATCCCCGACTTGAAGAACCTCCACCTCGGCAAGGACGCTTTCGACGGCCAGGGCTTCGCCAAGGACGGCAGCCAATGGGTCGCCTTCAACTACAAGCCCTTCCCCAGCACCTTCTGGCCGACCAACGGCTCGACCGACGACGTGATGATCCGACTGCCGGATAGCTTCCGCAGCGACAAGCAGGGCAAGCCTTCGATGGAGATCTACAAGGCGAACCTCGCCATCCTCGAAGCCAACATCAAAGGAGTGGACCACATTGGCTCACTGCCCGTCGACGAAGCCGCCGTCGGCAAGGACCTCGACGGCGACGGCGCGCTCGGCAAGGCGGTCGAAATCCGCAAGACCGATGCATGGGTCGGCGCCGCGGAGGGTGCCCCCATTGAAGCCCACCTCTACCCCGAAGGCACCGAATTCCTTCACACCGTCCGCTACGTCGGCATCGCGGAAGACGGCCACATCGGCCCGTCCACCCGCATGAAAGAGGTCCGCTATTCAAAGAAAGCCAAGGCCTACTCCAAACCGATGTATGCCCGAAAATACGAGTTGGAAGCGATGGAGAAAGAACGCGGCAACCTGCCCGCCTACTACGACCTCGGCCACCACGGCCTCGACAACGGCAACGGCTGGGCGCTCCACGGCTTCATCGAAGACCGCAAGGGCCGCCTGCGCGCGATGACCTACGAGGAGAACTTTTCCTGCATGGGTTGCCATAACTCCGTCGGCTCCACCATCGACAAGACCTTCAGCTTCCCGCGCAAGATGGACGGCGGGAAAGGCTGGGGCTACATCGACCTCAAGGGCATGCCGGACGCACCGAACAAGGGCGAAACCGTCGGCGAAATCGCCACCTACCTGTCCCGCGCCGGTGGCGGCAGCGAGTTCCGCAACAACGACGAGATGACCGAAAAATGGTTCCGGTCCGACGGCTCGGTCGATCATTTGAAACTCCAGTCCGCGAAGGACGTTTACGACCTGATCACCCCGTCGAAGGAACGCGCGCTCTCCCTCAACAAGGCCTACCGCACCATCGTCGAGGACCAGGACTTCATCTTCGGCAAGGACCCCGTGCTTTCGCCGCCGGTGAACGTCTACGAAAAGATCGACAACGAGAACACCCCGACCCTCCCGCCGGAACGGATCTTCAAGTGGAACATCGTCCTCGATTGGCCGGAATAGATCCTTGTAGCGGCCGTCTATGACCGCCGCACTTTGTAAACGAAGCCACCTCGACTGCCACCTCCTCCCTTAAGAAATCCCCCACCCTCCCGTCGCTTTGTTCCCACCCACCGGCGGTCGCAGACCACCGCTGCAGCGCAGGCTTGGCCGCGCCCCCTCCCGCGGCTAGCGTGCCTCCATGCCCGGCACCGACGACTTCCCCTACCTCCTCGTCGCGGAACTGCTCGCCCTCCACTTGCTCGGCGTCGCCCACGTCATCCACGCCATCATGACGGTGCGCACCTCCCAGGGCACCATCGCCTGGATCGTCTCGCTTCTCGCCGTCCCGTGGCTCGCCATCCCCGCCTACTGGTTCGCCGGCCGCAGCCGCTTCTCCGGCTACGTCCGCGCCCGCCGCGGCGTGGATGCCAAGCTCCGCAAGCTGGCCGAAGACATGCACCGCCGCCTCCGCCACTACGAGATCAAGCCCGACGACGCCTTCGGCCGCGCCGCGGAGGTTCTCGGAGGTCTGCCCTTCACCCGCGGCAACGAATTGTCCCTGCTCATCGACGGCGAGGAAACCTTCGAGTCCATCTTCAAAGCGATCGAATCCGCGGAGCACTACCTCCTGATCAATTTCTACATCATCAAACACGACCGCGTCGGCGAGCGCTTCCAGCAAGCCCTCATCGACCGCGCGAAGGCCGGCGTCCGGGTTTACTTCCTCTACGACGAGATCGGCTCTAACAAGCTCTCCCGCAGCTACCTCAAGCAACTCGACGCCGCCGGCATCGTCCACCGCTCGTTTGGCGCGAACCGCCACTGGTGGTCGCGCCTCCAGATCAACTTCCGCAATCACCGCAAGATCATCGTCGTCGACGGCAAGGAGGCCTTTCTCGGCGGCCTCAACGTCGGCGACGAATATCTCGGCCACGACAAGGAATTCGGTGCCTGGCGCGACACCCACCTCAAGCTCCGCGGTCCCGCCGTGCAGGCGATCCAGCTCGTCTTCCTCGAGGACTGGAACTGGGCCGCCGACGAGGTCCCCGACCTCCACTGGACCGGCCAGGCCGAGACCGCCGACCAGATCGCCGCCATCATCCCGACCGGCCCCGCCGACCCGCTCGACTCCTGGCAACTCGTCGTCGCCGAAGCCGCCAACACCGCCCGCAAGCGCCTCTGGATCGCCTCGCCGTATTTCGTCCCCGACCCCGGCGTGCTCACCGCCCTCCAGGCCGCCGCCATCCGCGGCGTCGACGTCCGCATCCTGATCCCGCAAAAGGCCGACCACCTCCTCGTCTGGCTGTCCGCCTACACCTACTTCGAGCAGACCATCCCCGTCGGCGTGAAACTATTCCGCTACCAGCGCGGCTTCCTCCACCAGAAGGTCATGCTCGTCGACGAGCGCCTCGCCTGCGTCGGCACCGCCAACCTCGACAACCGCTCCTTCCGCCTGAATTTCGAAATCTCCGCCCTCTCCCCCGACCCCGCCTTCGTCGATGAAGTCGCGCACATGCTGGAAATCGACTTCGGCCATTCCAACGAAGTCCGCGTCGAAGAATTCACCGAACGCTCCTTCGGCTTCCGCCTCGCCTGCCGCATCGCCCGCCTGATGGCCCCGGTGCTGTGAGGAGTGCCACCTTCCCGCTTGCCATCCCGCGGAGGTCAATGCACAAATGAACACCATGAAAATCATCCCCGTGATCTTCGAGGACCGCGAAATCCGCCGGGCCTATGACGAGCAGACCGAAACCTGGTTCTTCTCCGTGGTGGACATCATCCATGTGCTTACCCAGCAACCGGATTTTCAAGCGGCCCGCAACTACTGGAAAGTCCTGAAGAACCGCCTGGCAAAGGAAGGCAGCCAAGTGGTTACAGATTGTAACCGGTTGAAAATGGCGGCATGCGACGGAAAGCAGCGCCTTACCGACGTCGCCAACGCCGAAACCCTCCTGCGCCTCGTCCAAAGCGTTCCCAGCCCCAAGGCGGAGCCGATCAGTTAACCACATGAGCGAAGCCGATCTGATCTTCACCGCTCTCGCCGAACTCTCAACCCGACAGATCGCCGAAACCACCGAAGCCACCGGGATGGCGGAAAACCAAGTCGCCGCCAAATCCGGCGGCGGCATCGCCCGAAATGCCCGCCTCGAACTTGAGTCCCGCACCGGCCGGAAAGTCGTCACCGCCGCCAACCACCTGCCTCCCGCCGATTAAACCTCAGGCGGGCCCACCGATTCACCGATTTACCGATTCACCGGCTCACTCCTCCGGCTCCTCCGCCACTCTCGCGGGCGGCAAGGGCTTCATCTTCGGATAAACCGCCCGCTTCTTCTTCTCCAGGATCTCGTCCGCCTTCGCCAGGATCACCTCGCGGCAGAAATCCGTGAAGCTTTCCGCGTCCACGATCCGGCTCGCCCGGTCCACCCGGTTGAACTGCTCCTCCGTCGCGAAAATCAGATTCCACTGGGGTGGAACCGGGGTCGCCGTCTTCTGCCGGACCTCTTCGGTCTCCAGCACCGCCAGAGCTTTCTTCTTGAAGCGCACGCTGCGCCGACCACCGCCCAGATACTGCCGGACCGAATGGAATGCGTAGCCCGTCTCGTCCGCTACGGGAAGCTGATGGAGCTGGTGAAGTGAGGGGGACCGACCGAGGAATTCATCCGCATCCTCGCCAACGACCCAACCGCCACCGTGCAGGTTTCCGTCGAGATCCACGCCGAGTTCCAAGACGGAGCCACCGACACCACGCGCCGGGCGGTCTCGGAGAACGCCAAGCAGCTTCAGATGAAGCGGGCGGAGTGGACGTAAAGGAGCCGGTGCCCGGATCCTCAAAACGCAATGGCCGCTTGGCTTCCGCGCGGCCGTCCGGTATTGTCGAACAACAGCGCTGGTTCATGAAAATGCCCCGGCCATGAATGCCCTTGGGATGGTGAAAGTGACGCTAAACCTTCCGAAGGACTTGGTTCGGGAATTGAAGCTCCGCGCGGTGCGAGAGAAGCGAAAGCTGAGCGAAATCGCGGAAGAGGTGTTCCTCCGGGGGGTGACTGCACCGGAACCCGGGCCTACGCCGAAGAAACGCCACCGCGCGAAGCTGCCGATCGTGCCCGCTCCGGCGGGGGCAAAGCCTTTCAATGTAACTGGCGAGGGCTTTCTGGAGCTTGAGCAGGAAGTTACTCCCTTCGGAGTCACCCCTCAGTTATCGGATTCAGCATCCGCCGAACGGTAGGCGTCCGACTGGCATGAGGCGCTCGGCGAATACTGATTCAAAGGCGCGCCCCCTGGGGCGTTGGCAAGCGCGACAAGGTGTCGAGATGGAGTCTGCTCCAGGGTGGACACGGCGGGCAATCAGGGCCCTGTTTTGCCAGGCCAGCCGGATTTCCTTCCTGCGGCTGCTCAAGGCCTGACCAATCCAACAAGCACCAGCCTCAAAACGCCCCCGGCTCATCCACCATCGTCACGTTCTCGATCCCGACACCGGCGAGGCAGTTGAGGACATCGATGAAGCGCTGTTGGGCGGCGTTGTCGGCCACATTCATGACGACCGGGATGGCATCGGGGCGGGACGCGTCGCGAGCCATTTTCAAGTGGGTGACCAACTCGTCCAGCGACGAGCCCGTCGTTGAGTCCGCCACCACCATCGCGCCTTCGTCTTGGCCGAGGGACACCGTGCCGTCGCCCGCGATCTCGATCCACAGCGGCAGCGTGGGGATCGCCGATGTCTGTCCCGGCGGCGGGATGGTCATCGGCAGATCGTTCTCCCGTATCATAATGGTCGAGGTGACCAGGAAAAAGATCAGCAGCAGGAACGACACGTCGACCAGCGAGGACACGTCGGTTTGCGGTTCGTCTGCGGACAGGCCGTGAATGCGTTTGCGTCTCATCTCAGCGCAAACGGCCCGCAGGGCGAGATCTTGGAGCGAAAGCCAAGTGCCACCGGCCGGACTCGAACCGGCACGCAGGTTGCCCTGCAACAGATTTTAAGTCTGCGGCGTCTACCATTCCGCCACGATGGCCTCTCGCGAACCTTCCGGAACGCCGCGCGACCATGAAGAGCCGATCACGGGCCGTCGAGCCCCATCACAGGTTGTCGTCGAGGATCAGGATGGCACCGGTCCAGTTGCCGCGCGGCAGGCGGAGGGTTTGGCCGCTTTTGAGGGGACGCGAATGCAAGTGGACCCTCGTCTTGCCGGGATCGTCGTAGGAAAATTCCAGCAGCTCGGCGGACCAGCCGGCAAGGTCGATCGCGACCTGGACGGTGGTGATGGCGATGCGGACCACGGTGTCGCGCTTCGCGGTGACTTCGAGCAGGTCCTTCGCCCCGCCGTTCAGCCGGGTGAAGGATTTGCCGGCGAGTGCCGCAGGGACATCCTGCCAACGATAGCCACGGTTCGAGAAGGATTTCGCTCCGTTCTCCAATCGCGCGATTTCGAAGCTCCCGCCTTGGAGGGTTAGGTTCGCCGTTTCCCGGACGAGCTTGGCCAACTCCGGCATCGGGACGTCATCCTCGCGATCGAGCGAACGGAAATCGGGCCAGCGGTGGAAGGTCAGGAAGTTCGCGTCGTGGTTGTTCCTCGCCCCGCCCCCGGCATCGTCCCAGGCCGTGCGACAGGCGGCGATAAGGTCCTGGCCGTCGAAGTGCCAGTCGACGTATTGGAAGCCGTGCCGGACGACATCCGGGTGATAGAGCAGGATGCTGCGGGTCTCCCATTTCCTCAGGTCCACCGAGTGCAGCAACGCGAGCGTGTTCCGGATCGAGGCGGGCCGGCCGTCGTCGCGGTGGCGCTCGGGAACGATCGTCGCGAGCGTCCAATAGCCGGGGCCGGCCGGGTCCTTGCGGATCGTGAACTTCTTCGAGCCGCCGGGCAGATCGACGAAATCCTTCACCGGATCGAAGGTCGCGACGAGGCCGTCCTTTGAGACCCGGACCATCGCCGCTTTCTCCGGGTGGCGGGAAGTATCGACGCGGAGGAGGTTGACGATGCCGCCGTCCGGAGCCGCGACGGCGTTGCCTTCCAGCCACGCGGCGAAGTCGTTGTCGAGCCATGTCGTGTCCCGGGCCAGCGCGTTGCTAAAAGTCCAACTCGACGCCTCTAACAGGTTGGCGGCGGCGGGCGCGGACATCATGAGGACGCGGTAGCGTTCGCCCCATTTGTCGCTGGTATGGGCGTCCTCAATGGCCCGCCAGATCCGGCCGTCGTGCTCGATGACCGGCATGGGCGCGGTGTGCCACTGGCCGTCGGCGATCACCATGGGCTCCGACCAGGACTTTCCCGAATCCTCCGAGCGGCGGATGACCACGCGACCGTGATGCTTGTCGGTGCCTAACAGATAGGTCGCACCGCGGTGGACGAAGAGGCCGGTCCAGAAGAAGCCATCGAAATCGCGGACATGGGTCCAGGTCGAACCCTGGTCGGTCGAGCGGTAGAGCCGGCCGCGGGCAAGCTCGTGCTCGCGGCTTTTCGGCCCGAAGAGATCGTGGCTGGCCAGATAGGAGCCGTCCGGGGCGATGCACAACGCAGGCGAACCGATGTAGAGTCCGGAGGCAGCGGGCGAGTGGTGGATAACAGTGCCGGGAGGCGGCGGTGGTGCATCGGCGGCGGGTGCAGCGGCGGGAAGGAGGGCGGCGAGGGTGGCCAGGATTCGGGCTTTCATGCAGGGAAGGTTTTCATCGGTGGACCCTATCGGAAAAGGCCGCCAGGGCAAAAGCGATTCCAAGGAATACTCCGCCCCGTTTGCCGGGAGCCAGGTTCGCAGAACATGGGCGTGTAATGGACCGCAACCGGAGCGCAGCGGAGATGGACCGCGACTTCTCTATCACATAAGGCGGTCAAATCTTTAGTCCGCTTGGACGGTTGGGGATTTCGAGCGGACTGAAGTCCGCGGTCCAGTACACCACCGCTTAGATCTCGCCTTTCGCGGTGAGGAAATTGATCAGCGCCTCTCGCGCTGCGACCTTCGTCTCGGTGCGCTTGCTGGCGGGGCGGTTGACGATCTCGTGCAGCAGGGGCAAGGACCGGCCGCCGGACTGGGCGTCGTAGGTATTGAAGCCGATGCGGTAGCGCTTCGCCGGATCGACCGGCTGGCCCTTGTGAAGAAAACCCTTCACCTCGCCCGATTCGAAGCGCTTGAGCTGGAAAGGCCAAAGGGTGCGGTTGCCCTTGTCCTCGGTGACGACGGCGATCAGTTCCTCTGCGGTGAGCTCCGCGGTGATCAGGCCGTTCTCATAGGGCAGCAGCTTCCAGCAATCCGCCACCGTCAGCTCGCCGGCGGGGATGTCGTCTTTGCTGAAGGTGCCGTGGAAGACGCCATCGACCGGAGTGCCCGCCTTGCCGAGGGCCGCGGCGAAGGCCTCGCAGAAGAGCATCGACACCGCACTCTGGCGACCGCCGCCTTCGACCGCTTGCTTCACGGTGCAAACCTTGCGCTTCATTTCCGCCGAAGCTTTCTCAAGCTCCGGCCGGGCGAAGTCCATCACCTCGGGATCGAGCTCGAAGCGATTGTCCATCAGCACGGTGAAGGCCCGCCGCTCTAACAACTTGCGGGTGTCGCGGTCGAAGGTGAGGTCGATCCGCCCGCAGTGGATGCCGTGGTAACTTGCCTGGCTGCACAGCACCGGGCCGTTCATCCAAGACGGCTGGTCCTGGTGGCTGTGGCCGGCGAGGTAAACGTCGATGCCTTCCACCGCTTGCAAAAGTTCGCGCACCGGGTTGGCGAAGTCGTCCTGGAAGCGCCAGCCCATGTGGCCGAGCACCACGATCGCGTCCGGCTTTTCCGCCGCGATTTCGGTCATGCTGGTGCGCAGCGATTCGATGGGATCGAAAGCCGCAATGCCGCCGAGCGTCGCCGGCGTGAGCCAGTTTGGCAGACCGGGCGTGATCAGGCCGACCAGTCCGATGCGGAAGCCGCCGACCTCGCGGATCATCCAGGGCCGAACCTTTTCCCAGACGCCACCTGCTTCGGCGAGGGGCTTGCCGTCGACCTTGAGGTTCCCGGTGAGAACACCGGATTTCGAAACCGCCAGCGCAGCCTCCAAGGTCTCGCGGCCCCAGTCGAAGTCGTGATTTCCGAGAACCCAGGCGTCGTAGCCGAGCCGGTTGAAGAGCTCGATCATGATCTTGCCGCCGGTCTGCAAGCTCTCTGGCGTGCCTTGGTAAACATCGCCGATGTCAACCAGCAGCGAATCGGGAAACTCTTTCTTCCAACGGCGGATCTGCGTCGCACAGCGGGCCAGGCCGCCGAGGTCGCCGAGACCGTCGTAGTTCTCCGTCGGCACGATGTGGCCGTGGAGGTCGGTGGTGTGGAAGATCGAGATCGTCTTGCCCCGCCGCAGCGCCGCGGCATCAGCGAATACGGAAGTTCCGAGAAAAGCACCGCTCGCCGCGAGAAAGGAGCGGCGTGAGATGGCGGAGAGGCAGTGGTCTTTCATCGGCAGGGAAGGTCCACGAAATCGCCGCGGGATCAATGGCGGAATCCAAGCCTGTCGACCAGAGAGCCATTTGATTCCGGCGCGGGATCAAGGGACCAGGATGGATAGGATGGATAGGATTCTTGAAAAAGAGGGGTGCGGGCGGCTCGCCCGCAGCACCGTGACTCAATGCATTACGAGACAGGACGGATCGGATAGATGGAGGGGATAATGACAGGGAGGCCGGGCGGGATCGTCTCAAGATTGCTGCGGGCGGGCCTGCCGGACCATTGCTGCGGGGGAGCCGCCCGCGCCCCTCTTGATTGGAAATCCTATCCATCCTGGTCTCTTCACGACGCAGCTTCTTGCTCCCCGATCTCCGGCACCGAAGGATCCGGCAGCTTCCTCAGCATCTCGAGATAAGCATTTCTCGGCACCGGCCTCACGGCCCGCGCGGGTTCCGCGAGCATGCCCTCCAGACGGATCGAACTCCCGCGGCTGAGTTCTTCGATCAGATCCGCTTCGGGCAGGTTCTTCCAATAGCGCTTCGGCATCTCGGTCTGCATCGCCTTCAGCTTCAGCCGCGCGGGATTGAAAATGCTGCGGTAGTAGGTGCGCCAGATGCCCTCCATCACGTCGGGGCTATCGCAGGGATCGCGGTCGAGCCCGGGCGTGATCTTGAACTCTTCCGCGATCCAGTGGGCGCAGCCTTTGGGCGTGAAGATCGACCAGTCCATGTTCGCGAAGCGCTTGCGGAAGAACGGCGCGCCGGCCTCGACGATGAAATGATCCGGCTCGAACCACGCGACGAAGCTCTCGCGGCCGTCCTCCGTTTCCCCCGTTTTCCGGAAGCGGACGAACGCGTGCATCTTGTGGATTTCGCGGCGGACGTTCTTCTCCATCATCCGGGCCTTCGCAACATCGGGGTCGCTGGCGATCTGCATGAGCTGTCGTTCCCCTCCCCGGGTGACCCGCCACAGCAGTCGGTAGAGCAAGGACCAGCGCCGCGGATCGACATGGCAGGCGACGGTGCGGGCGAGGTCGAGGAAGGCGGGCGGCACCACGAGCTTCACCGGCGCGGCTTGGGCCGGGAAGACGGCTTCCTCGAACAGGCTGCTGCCGCCCGCTGGTTCCCACAGGACTTCGCCGGGAGGCACGCCTTCCGCGAGCAGGCCCCGGGCGGCATCGCGCCAGGTGTCGAAGCTCTCGCCCGGATCAACGCGGCGCATGGCCGAACAGTTCAAGTTGGACGGGCTTCGGTGCCAGCCGGGCGAGCAGCGAATCGCTATCCAATAGTGCCCGCGCCGGGTGATGATCGGCGGTGATGAGGAACGGTCGCACTTTCGGCAACGAGATCCGGAGCTGCGCGAGGTCCTGCAAACGGATCCGGGTGTGGCGGCGGATCATGATCAACCGGTCCACGTTTTTCACGCCGAGACCCGGCACGCGGAGGAGCTGCCCGCGCGACGCCTTTTGCACATCGAGAGGAAAGTCCTGCCGGTTGCGCAGGGCCCAGGCGAGTTTCGGATCGATGTGGAGGTCGAGGTTCGGCTGCTCGGGCGTGAGGATTTCCGAAGTACTAAATCCATAGTGCCTCATCAGCCAGTCGGCCTGATAGAGCCGGTGCTCCCGGATCAGGGGCGGCGCGGACAGCGGTAGCACGGACGATGGCTCCGGGATCGGACTGAAGGCGGAGTAATAGACGCGGCGCAGCTTGTAGCCGGTGTAGAGTTCGTCGGAACGCGCGAGGAAATCGGCATCGGTCGAGGCATCGGCTCCGACGATGACCTGCGTGCTCTGCCCGGTGGCGTGGCGCAGTTTGCGGTCGCCGCTTTTCCGCCGGTCCGCCGCGTCGTCGAGCTTCACGCGGATCCGGCCCATCGCCTGCTTGGTGCGGCCGAGATTTTTCTCGGGCGCGAGGCGGTCGAGGCTTTGCTGGGTGGGCAGTTCCAGGTTGATGCTGATCCGGTCGGCGTAGCGGGCGGCCTGTTCGATCAGTTCCGGCGAGGCTTCCGGGATGGTCTTGAGGTGGATGTAGCCGCGGAAATCGTGGACCTCCCGCAAGGTTCGCGCGACTTGCACCACCTGCTCCATCGTGTGGTCCGCGCTGCGGATGATGCCGGAGCTGAGGAAGAGGCCTTCGATGTAGTTCCGCTTGTAGAAGTCGAGCGTCAGCGTGATCGCCTCTTCCGGCGTGAAGGCGGCGCGGCGGACATTGCTTGAGCGGCGGTTGATGCAGTAGTGGCAGTCGTAGAGGCAGCGATTGGTCAGCAGGATCTTCAGCAGCGAGATGCAGCGGCCGTCCGGCGCGTAGCTGTGGCAGATCCCCGCTCCGCCGGCCGAACCCACGCCTTTGCCGTCCCGCGAGTCCCGGCGGTTCGCCCCTGAGCTCGCGCAGGAGGCGTCGTATTTCGCGGCGTCGGCGAGGATGGCGAGCTTTTGATCGAGGTTCATGCTGTTCGCTTGGACAATAGTTCAAGCGAACGATCACGCGAGGAAAAATCTCAAGCTTGAGCGACTTGTCCACCCGAACCGATGCAGTTTGGGACCAGGATGGATAGGATGGATGGGATATCCGAACCAGAGGGGTGCGGGCGGCTCGCCCGCAGACCCGGGGTCGCGACATCATCGGTCCGATAGCGCTCCCTGATCCTCCTCCCCTCCACCCGGAGCGTCACGCACGACATCGACTCGATGGCCGCTTTGGTCCGAGTGGTCTTCCAGATGGCAGGGCACGCCCTTCCGGCGGAGCTCAAGGATCTCCTTCGCCGCCTGTTCATGGGTGGCAAGCAGATCGCCGGGCGGAATCACAGAAGTTGTTTTCATGGTGAAGCCGGGAACATGGCCGCCCATTCACTCCTCTTCTGCTTCCAATTCGCGCCTCCGGGCAGCGCAAGATTCACTTTTGCACACGGCATAGATGCCGGCGGCCAGCGCGCCGATCAGGATCGCCCCGCCGATCACGCCGAGCGCCTGTCGCGGCGGGCTGGCGCGGAACGATCGTAATTGAGACGCCGCGTAGGAACTGCCGGCGGCAAGTTGGTGGCGAGCGCTTTCCGCGAGCTCCCGCGCGCTTCGCGGAAGGGTTTGAAAAGTCGTGTGGCGGGCGAGATTTCCCACGTCCTGGCGGAGATGGGCGATGTCCTCGCGGACGCGGGAGAGGAGTCCGACGGTGCGGCTGTCTTGAAGTGGGGAGTCGTTCATGGGGAGTGGATATCGCGATTCAATACAATTGAATCCCGACCTGCTCCGGGCGCAAGCGGTTCCTCGCGGGATCCCTTTACCCCTCGACCGCGACCGGCGTGCCGATCTTCACCTTGCCGTAAACGATCGGCATCACAGCGCTGGGGCCGCGGATGCAGGCGTGGGAAGCGGCACGGCGCGAGCGGGGGAGCGGTCCGATGTGGTGGCCGACTCCGTCCCAAGTCAGGCGCATCCAGTAGCGCATCGGCGCGCCGACGAACTTGCCACCTTCCGGCACTTCATTCGGCGTCTCACCGTCGACCTGATTGCCTTCAGCATCGAGCACCCGGCCGTAGGCGTTGGAGGACTTGTCGACGATCTTTTCGAGGATCTTGTAGTTGCCGGGAGGCGTCGGGCGGGAAGGCACACCGCTGGAGATGGGGTAGTCGATCACCACCTCGTCGCCATTCATCAGGAAGCCACGTTGCATGGGCAGGGAGATGACGATCCGCGAGTTCCCGGCATCGGTTTGCGGCAAGAGCTGGTCGTTCTTCCAGACCTTCATGGTCTTCGGGTAGTCGGCCTCCGCTTTGAAGTGGTCGTAGGTGCCCGGCGGGAACGGGTTGACCGGCTTGCCCTGGGAGTCGATGGGCTTGCCATCGGGGCCGAGGGTGACCTTGTTCGCGCAGCTCGCGAGTAAGAGGGCGAGCACGCTGGCAATAACGGTCAGAAAGGACGTCGAATGATTCATGGGACTGGCTGGGGCGCGGTTCTATAGCGCGACTCTTCCAATCCGGCAACCCCTTAAGCGCTAGGGGGGATCCAGCGAGTCCGCCCGCTGGAGCAAGGCTTTGGCGGCCTCTTCGTTGCGCTTCTCGTCTGCCCAGATTCCGGCCAGGCGGCGCAAAGCGGCGGCGGTTTCCTTTTTCTGATCGGCCGGGTAGGTGCGGATCGCGAGCCGCAGGCGCTCTTCCGCGGCAGGGGTCTGACCGGCTTCCAGCAGCGCTTCGGCGAACTCCCGGAGAAAGACCGGATCACTGGCGGGCCCGTCCTTCCCGGACATCGCCTCGGCCTCGCGGAATAGCCGGGATGCCGCGGCGCGCGACTCCGGATCCCGGCGGGTGGCGACGGCCAGCTTCACGGCCAGCGCGGCGTCGGAGGCGTTGAAATAGACCGCTTTTTCCAGAAGCAGGCGGGCATCGCGCGGGAGATCGGCGGCCAGGAATTCATCGGCCAGCGCGACGAATTCGCCAGGATCGCCGCCGCGGATCTTCAGCGCCTCCGCGGCATGCGGCCGGGCCTCGGCGGCTCGTTCCTGCTTGCGGTAAAGCTTGGCCAGCGACTGATGCGCAAGCGCTTGGCGCGGGTCGATCGCCAGCACGTCCAGCAAAGTCTTTTCGCCCTCCTCCGACTTCTCCGCGGCCAGCAGCAGAATCCCCTGCCGAATCCGCAGCGCGAGCGACGAAGGATCGGCGGCGGTGTGCGCGGCGAGGACATCAATCGCTTCCGGCAGCCGGCCCGAGGTGCGGAAATGCTCGCTCGCCGCACGGGCCAGCACCGGATCGGCGGGTTGTTCGCGGCAGGCGTTGAGATACAGGGCATCGACCCGTGCCCGCGCCGCCGGATCGTCTTTCGGAAACAAGGTGCGGGCCATTTCCACCGCCGCCAGGGTCTGCGAATGGCCGGGCGCAGCGGACGCCACCGACTCGAACATCGCCAGCGAGCGATCTCGCTGCTCCAGCGATTCATAGATGCGGAAAAGCCGCTTTTGCACGCCCAGCTCCCCCGGGAATCGCTCCAGCGCTCTCTCCAAAGTCTCCCGCGCCATCTGGCCGGCGAAGTCATCGTCGGGCGATGACTCCCGCAGGAAATCCGCATAGGCCACCTGCGCGTCCAGCCGCTCCGGCTGTGCCGCGGCGAACTCGCGGTAGAGCGTCGATGCCCCGGCGAGGTCGCCCGCCGCCTGGCGCTTCCCGGCGACGCGGACCATCAGCGGGAAAGCCGTGGGATCCGCCGCGCGGGCCTTCGCGATCGATGCCGCTTCGGCCAGCGTATCCCCGCGCTGTCCGGCCAGGATGCCCAGCGCGAAATCAAGCCGCGGCGAGGCACCTGCCGATATTGAGGCAGCAAGGTAGAGGAACGCGGCGGGTTTCATGCGATGAGTGAATCCAAGCCGCTTTCCGCCGCGCGGTCAAACCGGCGCTCAGAACTTCCAATCGTGACCGTCGAGCTCGCAAACGCAGGCGACCAGCAGGTCGATCGATGCCTGGAGGTCCTTCTTGTGCACCGTCTCGATGGTCTGGTGGATGTGCCGCGTCGGCACCGACACCGCGCCAGCGATCGAGCCGCCGGGCACCATCCGCTGAAGGCTCGCGGTATCGGTCCCGCCGGCCGCCAGGATTTCCGGCTGCCACTTGATCTTGTGCTTGTCGGCGACCTTTTTCATGAACGCCACCATCCGGTAATCGCAGATCACCGAGCTATCCATGATCTTGATCCCGGCCCCCTCGCCGAGCGAGGTGCAGCGCTCCTGCGGGGTCGAGCCGGGAACGTCGTAGGCGATCGTGGTGTCGAGCCCGAAGCCGAAGTCCGGCTTGATATCGAGCGCGGAAACGTTCGCGCCACGCAGGCCGACTTCCTCCTGCACGGTGAAGACGGCGTAGAAATCGTAAGCCGGCTTCTTGCGCGATTTCTTCAGCGCCTTGAGCGCTTCGATCAGCAGGAAGACGCAGACCCGGTTGTCGAGCGACTTCACGTTCACGCATTCGCCAAGCTCTAACAGAGGGCTCCAGCGGGTGACCGGGTTGCCGACTTCGACATACTTTGAGACCTCCTTTTTCGGCAGGCCGGTATCAATGAAGTAGTCGGTGATCTTCGCCGGCTTGGTCCGCTCTTCCGGCTGCATGATGTGGGTCGGCTTGGAGCCCATCACGCCGAGCAGGTCCTTCTTGCCGTGGACGATGACCCGCTGCGAGGTCAGCGTCTTCGGGTCGAAGCCGCCGAGCGGGTTGAAGCGGATGAAACCCTTGTCGTCGACGTGGGTGACGATGAAGCCGATCTCGTCCATGTGGGCGGCGGCCATCGAGCGCTTGGCGGACGACTTGCCCTTCTTCAAGGCGATCACGTTGCCCATGTTGTCCACGCGGACCTCGTCGGCCAAGCCCTCGAGTTCCACCAGCACCAGCTCGCGGATGAGCTTTTCAAATCCCGGCGCACCGGGGGCTTCACAAACACGGGAGAGCAGTGCGACGTCGATGGCCATGCGGCGGACGCTAGGAGGTCGGCCCCGGCCGTGGAAACCAGAAACCCGCGCGATCAGCGGGTTTTTTCACCGTCCCCCGTGGCGGCCAGATCCGGAAACGCGCCGGTCAAATCGAAAGGGTCGCCGCTTTCCTTCTGAATCTCCAGCAATCGCTGGAACAACGGCACGGCCAGCGCCTTGCCCGCGGGAGTTCCGGCGAGGTCGTGCATTTCGGCGGGATCCGCCCGAAGATCGAAAACCCGGGCAACCTTGGCCTTCGGATAGAGGATCAGCTTCTTGCCATCCTTTTCGATCATCCGCTGGAGGTCCATGTAGGCCCCGATCGCCGCGTCGCGGGACTCGCCCTTTCCTTCCCAATGCGGGCGGAGGTCCTGGAAATCGATATCATCCCCGACTTCCGCGCCAGCCAGCTTGAGCGCGGTCGGCATCGCGTCCTGGAGATAGACCGGCACGTCGATCTTCTTGCCCGCCGGCACCCCGGGTCCTGCGACCAGGAAGGGCACCCGGACACTGGCATCGTAGAGGTTCTGCTTTCCCATCAGGCCGTGCTCGCCGCATGACAATCCGTGGTCGGCGGTGAAGAAGATGTAGGTGTTCGCGCCGTCCTCGTGCTTTTCCAGCGCGTCGAGGATCTTTCCAATCTGCACGTCCAGATGGGAGATGATGGCGTAGTATTCGCGGCGGTGGGTTTGTACGGCAAACGTCGTACGAGGGAACGGCGCGAGGTTCTCGTCGCGCAGCCCTTTCGCCGCTCCCATCGCCTCGCGGTGGGGATAGAGCGGTAGGAAATTCTCCGGCACCTTCACCCGCGACAGCGGATAGCGGTCGAGGAATTCCTGCGGTGCCTGCCGCGGGTCATGCGGCGCGTTGAAGGCGAGATACATGAACCACGGCCGCGGATCCGCGTCGGCGAGGAAAACATTGAAATCATCCAGCATCACTTCGCTCCAATGCTTCCCGCCTGCCCAGAAGCCACCCACTTCCGGATCGGCCGCGTTCCACGGATCCGGCTGCCCTTCCACCGGGCGGAAATAGGCGTGCTTCGCATCCTTCGGCATGCCCGGATGGAGGCTCCGGATCTGCGAGAAGACTTTCTCATGATCCGCCTGGATGTGCCACTTGCCAGCGAAACAGGTGCGATAGCCCTGCGCCGCCATCCGCTGGGGCCACATGAGGCCCTTCGCGACGAAGTCCTGGTTCAGGCGCTTCTCGGCATCGCGCGCCCGCCACAGCTGCTTGCCGGTCATCAGCATCGTCCGGCTCGCCACGCAGATCGCACCGTGCCAGCCGCCGGGATTGTAGGCGTGGGTGAAGGCCGTGCCGCGCGCCGCGAGACGATCGAGGTTCGGAGTATCAATGTCCTCCTTGCCCAGCGCGCGGACCGACTTCCAAGTCATGTCGTCGGCAAAGAGGAAGAGGATGTTAGGCTTCGGCTCCGCGGCGGTGACCGGCATCAGCAGCGGGAGGAGGACGAGCAGCACCTTGGGTTTCATGAGGCACTCCCTACGCTGCGTTTCCTCTGAAATCGATCATTTCTCCAAGAACTTCCGCCGCCGCGAGTTTTAGCCGGTGAAGGATGTCGCGGCGGCGGAAACGCGCGGCATCCGGAGTTTCCGCGAATCGGGAAGGCGCTCCGCCTTCATCATCCCCGTGCCCCTCGGCACGGGCTCCCGTCCACTTGTCACTGATCGCAAATTATGAGCCTCCACGCATTCATCGACCCCGCCGCGCAGCGCGCCCTCGACTCGCAACGCCGCCGCTCCACCGCCGCCAGCATCGTCATCGCCTTCCTCGGCATCACCCTGATCGCCCTCGTCCTCGGCTTCATCGCCTTGAAGTCGATGATGGTCGTCCTCCCAGGCTTCACCGTCATCCATGGACCAGAAGTCCCGCCCGAGGATATCTCGCCACCGCGCTTGCTCACCTCCAGCCGCAATCCGTCGCCACCGAGTGCCCGCATGCTGCCATTCCTGCACGGCCAAACGGAATCCCCGCTGTTCGTCCCGCCGGTCGAGGTGACGTCCGACACTCCCGGTTTCGTCTCGGGCTCAGGCGACGATTTCGGCGACTCCGGCATGGAGGGCGATGGCAACGGACCATGGACGCCCATCCCCGCCTCCCTCCGCAAGCGCTGCACGCCACAGGACCGCCTCGCCCAACTCGAAGCCGGCGGCGGCACCCCGGAGATCGAGGAGCACGTCACCCGCGCGCTCCGCTTTCTCAAGCAGACCCAGGCCCCCGATGGTGGCTGGGGCAACGACCACCGCGCGGCGATGACCGGCCTCTCCCTGCTCGCCTACCTCGGTCGCTGCGAAACCCCGCTGAGCGAGGAATTCGGCGACTCCTGCCTCAAAGCCATGGTCTTCCTGATCGACCGCGCCGCCAAGCAGGACGGCCGCTTTCCCGATCCCGCCGCCGGCCGCCACTGGCCCTATGAGCAGGCGATCGCCACCTACGCCCTCGCCGAGGCTCATACGATGTGCCGCGCCCTCGCGATCAATATCCCCAACCTCGCCGAAACCGTCCAGCGCTCCGGCCAGATGCTGATCGACCGCCAGCACGCCTCCGGCGGCTGGGACTACGACTACGAGGAAGATAGTAGCCGCGGCGGCGACCTCTCAATTACTGCCTGGCACATCCAGGCACTGAAGGCGTGCAAGCTCAGCGGGATCGAATTCCGCAACATCACCCGCTGCCTCAAAAGCTCGCTCGACTACGTCGAAGCCCGCCAGGCCGACGACGGCAGCTTCGGCTACACCGGCACCACCTCGGCCGGCGAACTCCCCCACCCCAGCCTCACCGGCGCCGGCATGCTCTGTCTTCAAATGGGCGGCCGCGAAAGCTCGCCTGCCGTCCGCCGCGGGGCCCGCCACGCTTTGGAAAACTCGCCCTTCACCTGGGACGGCCCCGACTGCGATCTCTACGCCCACTATTATCTCGCTCAGGCGATGTTCCAGCGCGGCGGGAAAGACTGGGCCACCTATCAGCCGCGGATCCGCGACAGCCTGACCGCCCGCCAGTCGCCCGACGGTTCATGGCCGAAGCCCGGCGGCGGTGCCAAGGTCCACGCCGTCGGTGCCCTCTTCACCAACGACTCCCCGACCGGCATCCACTACCGCACCACCCTCGCCACCCTGATGCTGGAAGTCTATTACCGCTATCTCCCCACGACCCGTTGAAATCGAGGCGGATGGATTTGCAAGCACCCGCGCACCTTGGGCTTGGCCTTGCCACAACTTGGCGCTAAGGCCTCGCCCATGCCCGCCCTGCATTCTCCCTTCCGCCTCGACGGCCGCGTCGCCTGGATCACCGGATCCAGTCGTGGCCTGGGACGGATCATCGCCGAAACCCTCGCCGCCGCCGGTGCCCGCACCGTCGTCAACTGCTTCGCCAGCCGCGATCAGGGGCAAGCCGTGGTCGATGGCATCCGCGGCAAGGGCGGCGAGGCCATGCTGGTCGCCGGCGACGCGATGGATGAGGCCGAGGTGAACCGGATGTCCGGCGAAATCGAGGCCGCCTTCGGACCGGTCGACATCGTGGTCGCCAATGCCACGCCCTTCCAGCCGATGAAGATGCTCGAGGATTACTCGTGGGAGGAATACCAGTCGATGCTCGATGCCTTCATCAAGAGCCCCTATCTCCTCGCCAAGCGGCTCCTCCCCTCGATGAAAGCCCGCCGTCAGGGCCGCATCATCAACATCACCAGCGAGGTCTTCCACGCCGGCATGCCGCAGTTCAGCGCCTACGTCGCGGCCAAGGGCGGCCAGATCGGCTGGAGCCGCTCGATGGCCAACGAACTCGCGCCGCACGGCATCACCGTCAACACCGTCGCCCCCGGCTGGATCCCGGTGGAGCGCCACGACGACGTCCCGGAAGCCGACAAGGCCGCCTACCTCGCCACCGTGCCGATGGCACGCTGGGGCAAGCCCGCCGACATCGCCAACGCCGTCAATTTCTTCGCCGCCGACGAGGCCTCGTTCGTCACCGGCCAGACCCTGATCGTCAACGGCGGTCGCACCCTCTGGTAAGGCGGCCATCCTGCGGGAGAGAACAAGGCCGGAAACCGCAGGGATTTTCCCTTGCCAAAATCCGGGAGCCCCCCTAATTCTCCGCCCCGCTGAAACCAAGGGCAGGTTCCGGAGCGGTCAAACGGGGCAGACTGTAAATCTGCTGGCTTACGCCTTCAAAGGTTCGAATCCTTTCCTGCCCATCTTCCTCCCGGTGAGGAAGTTGCGTCAATTTCGGCAAGATCATCCACCACTCGCTAGGAAGCGCTCCCCGGCAGTTCCCCGGCAGAAATGAAGCGGACCCCCACTGCGCTTTTGGGCGTTTGATGGCGCTCGACCTTCGGCCAACCCCCTTCTTAAAACGTTTGGAGCGCGGCCCGGGGTCGAGATCCCCGCTCTATAGGATCTCGAAGCAAAGCCCGTTAACCATACTAGGAGCCGCAATTCTCAGGCCGTAACCCGCACGTTACGCGCGGATCGCTGCCGCAGCATGGCCGACATCGCCCGCACCCCGAAACGGTGCGTCGCCTCATCTAGTAGTATCAAGAGAGGCTCGGGGTTGCCGGCCACCTCCTGCTTCTGTGCCTCGGCCAGACGAGACCACCCGACCCGCTCCGCATGGGTCACCTCGATCAAGTCCCGCAGCACCTGCCCCCACAGCTTCCAAGCCGCCACTTGGGAAATGCCTAGCTCCTTCCCGATCTGGCGAAATGACATTCCCTCCATCTTTAGGCGCGCCACAGCGTCCCGCCTGAGTGCAGTTCGGAGCCGTTGTACGGAGCGTCGGCCGCGTAGAGGCTGGGGGCGTCGGTCGATCCGCCAGAATGGGCCATGATAGCCGCCGAGGAATCGAACGACGACCTCCATCGTAATGCGGGTCTTCATCCGCCCGCCCGGCACCATGAACCGCTCCATTTCCGGTTCGAGGCCGCGCCAACTTTTGTTGTGCTCGATCATGGACTGCCTCCTTCCCACGCCAGCACTTTGGCGAGCGCAACCGCAACACCGGACCTCATCCCTGCCCGGTCGAGGCTCCGGGGGTTCGCCAGCAGCACCATGGGCCGCTCATGAGTCCACGGGAGCGGCGTCCCCTGCACCTTGGCCGGATCGAACTCGACTTCCGCAGTTCTCGGCAGGACTGCCGCGACGCCTTCTAGCCGGACCAACCGGGCCAGTTGAAGGAACGACCCGACCCGCGCGATCACCCGTGGTGCCCATTTCCGCGCCGCGAGAAGTTCGCGGTATCGCTCGTTGAACTGGCCTCCCGGCAGCAACTCGCCGAAGGCGTGCCGAGCGAAGACATCGTCGATCCCTCGCCCTCCCTTCCATGCCGCCTTGGGTGCGAACAGGGAATAGCCGATCCGCCCGAGCTTCCTCCCCTTCATACCCTCCGGTGCCGCGTCCTCGCGGACGATTCCAAAGTCCAGCCGGCCATCAGCCACGCCACGGGCCACCTCGGCGCTGCGGGATTGTTCCAGCTCCAGCACCACGCCCCCGAGGGCCGCGCGGCAGCCGGCGAGCTTTGGGAGCACTATCCACTCCAGGACGCTCGCGGCAGCGCCCATTCTCACTCCCACAGGCCGCCCGGACATAGACTCGCGGAAATCGTCCAACTCCGAAAATTGCCGGCGGATCATGCCTGCCAAGCGGTGCCCCTCTTCGGTGATCTCGATGCGCCGGCCCACCCGCCGGGTCAGCGCTACCCCGAAGAATACCTCCAGCTCCTTCACCTGGCGGGAGAACTGAGACTGGCGCGTTGGGTCGCCCTTCGCCGCCTTCGCCAGGTTTCCCGCCTCGGCTACAGACAGGAAGGTCCGCAAGCGGTCAAGCGACAGCCCGGAAATGTCAAAAAGCCGGTCAAAATTACTCATTACTCCTGAGTCAGGTAACTTGCACTTCGCTCCATTTCCAGATCATAATTTACCGGCCATTGTTCCCCCGCATGAAAGACACCACCCGAATCCACTACGACATCATCGCGGACATCCACGGCCGCTATGACAAGCTGGTCGCCCTGATGGCGCGTCTCGGCTACGAACATGACGGCATCGGCTTCGTGCCGCCCGCCGGTCGCCGCGCCCTGTTTCTCGGCGACCTGATCGACCCCAAGCACGGCAACCGGACTCCCGGCGGTGTCCGCGCCACCCTGGAGGCCGTGAAGATCATGCACGACCGCGGCCACGCCCTGGTGCTGATGGGAAACCACGAACTCAACGCCGTCCACTACCACACCCCGGGGAGGAAGACGAAGTGGCTCCGTCACCACGGCAGTAAGAACATGACGATGCACCAGGGAACCCTCGACGACTTCCCCGACCACCGGGATCCCGCCGGCGAGTGGCTCACCGTTTGGATGCCCTGGATGAAGCGACTTCCGATATTCCTCGATCTCGGGGGCATCCGCGCCGTCCATGCCACTTGGCACCCGGAACACCTCGAACTACTGGCGGGCAGAACCCTCGAAGACGACGACTTCCTCCACGCCACCGCCGACAAGGCCAACCCCGAGGGCACGGCCATCGAGGCGCTGCTCAAGGGCATTGAGATCCCACTGCCGCCCGGCACCCGCTTCGCCGATCACACCGGCACCCTGCGCGACAACTTCCGAGCCCGCTGGTGGGAAGCCCCGGTCGAGGGGGTCCTTTGCCGCGACCTGGTCTTCCCCGACAACGACGCGATCCCCGCCTTGCCCATTGCGCCGGAAGCCGCCGAGATGTTCCAGCCCTACCCCGAGGACGCGCCGCCGGTGTTCGTCGGGCACTATTACAAGCCTGCCGACAGCCCCTTGCTGCCCGAGCGCCACAACGTAGCCGTCCTCGATCACAGCGCTGCAAAGGACGGCCCTCTCGTCGCCTACCGCTGGAATGGCGAGGAACGGATTAACCCCAGTCACTACCTCACCCACGCATGAAAACCGACATCCAGGAATTCATCACCGCCGCCCGCACCTGCATCCATCAGCTTCTGGAGAACTCCGCCTACGTCCGGCACGAACTGCCTAACGTCGGCCTTCCCGACCCGCTCCGCCGCGAAGTCGAGAAGCTGTGTGACACCTGGTTGGACGCGAAGCATGACGCTCTCTCCGGTCTCCACGAACTCGCCGAAGCTGCCGACACAAATGGGGCGAACGATTCCGACCTTGTGAACCGTTGCCGGCAGATCAACGGGATTCTCGGCGGCGTCTTCGAGCCGACCGATCACGTCGTGCGGCAGCTCCGGGAGGCAGCCTTCGAGGACCCTCGACTCGGACTTGCCACCATGCTCGTCATTGAGTCCGCGCGGAATATCATGATTACCATGCCTGCTTTCGTTCGGACGGAGGAGTGAATCCACAGCCCACATCTACCATGAGAACAACCCTCGTCTTCTTGCATGGCCTTGAAAGCGGCCCCCACGGGTCGAAATACCACGCCCTTCGAGAATTGGATCCCGACCTCGTTGCCCCCGACTGTACCGGCATCACCGGAATTGCCGAACGTTTGGAGGTTATCGAGGCGGACCTTGCCGATGCCGACCGGATGGTGATTGTCGGATCGAGCTTCGGCGGATTGGCGGCGCTGCTTTTCGCACAGCGGGAGCACAACCGACATCGCGTCGCGGCATGCCTGCTCTGTGCACCGGCTCTTCCGCTGGCCACGCCGGGATCCATCACTTGGCTACCCGCGGAAACGATCATCCTCCACGGCACCCGGGACGAGGTTATCCCTTACCGGGCATCGGAGGAGTTCTGCGCCGACCACGGGATCCGACTCGTGTCGGTCGACGACGATCACCGGCTTGCGGCATCCGCCGCGCTGATGGTGAAACTGGCGGCAAAACTGCTGCGGTACTCCGCCTTTTTGAAGCCAGGCCCAACGACTTGACCAGATGGCCAATGGTTGTTGTTAAAATTCCGGCGGGCTGCGATCAATGTCGGCCAACCACGCTATCTACATGCTCCCACCTCTCCCCCTCGAAGTCGTAACCGAACGGGACATCGATCTGCTCGTCCTCGAAGAGCTGATCACCAACCCGTCGTTCGCCAAGGCCTTCGTTGCGATGGCTGTCCCTTCGCTCGCGGCCGACTGGTCATTTGGAGGCGCTTGGCATTCCGTAACTCATCCTGCACTGGGCGAGTCGGATTTGATCGTGATCGCCTGCGCCGCGGAAGGACACCGACACGCATTACTGATCGAGAACAAGATCGACGCCCCTCCCCAGCCCGAGCAGGCTATGCGCTATCGTCGTCGGGGTGAAGAGGGTGTAACGTCCGGTGATTGGCATACATTCTTTACCTGCATCATAGCTCCAAAAAAGTACCTCGGCGGAACCGGAGATGCCCGGAACTACGATTCGCAGATCGCCTACGAATGGATTCAGGATTGCCTCTCCGCTTCGAACAGCGAAGCGGGGCGATCCGGATTTCGCAGTCAGATGCTCTCCCAAGCAATCGAACAAAACCGCAGGGGCTACACCCCGAAGCATGACGAAAGGGTGACCGCGTTCTGGAGAGAATATTGGGCTGCCGTCCAGGGAATGTTCCCGGACCTCTTGATGCAGGAACCGGTGTCGAAGCCCGCCGGTTCAGATTGGATTGATTTCCGCGGTGGGATCGTCCCGGCCGGCTACACGATTCTTCACAAACTTGCTACCGGAACCGTGGATCTCCAGACCCCGTTCTCCTCGTCCGACCTCGCGTCCGCCTCCGAATTGCTGGCGCTGGTGCTCCATGAGGACATGACAGTGGATGCAACTGGAAAGTCGTGCTCGATCCGGCTGAAAGTCCCCCAGATGGACAGGTTCAAGGAATTCTCTTCCCAATCAGAGGAAGGGTTGATCGGAATACGCAATGCCTATCGCCTCGCGTGCATCGCTCCGGGCGTGAAACGGATTCGCGATTCCGCGCCATAGTGGTCCCCGTCGTAGGACTATTTGCGAGCCGGAGGTCGGGCGGAACAACCGGCTCCTGTTCGCGAAAACGCCGGCTGAAATTCTGGATCTGAAAATCCATCGATGTTCCGTGGGCGGGCCGCTGATCCAGGAGATTCCCGCCAGGCGGTGTTGCATGACCGCCACCTAACAAGGCCGCTTGGGCGTCGCGGGTCGGTTATTCCAACCTCTCCTCGCAAACTTCCTGAGCGCCTGCGTTTTTTGGGGGTTAGCATCACAATTGTCCCACCCCCTTCCCTAAATTTTGGCACCGTTGGCCCTAGCGACCTCATGGAACGCCGACTCGCGGTAAAAAGGCGGTTTTTGAGCATTCCCACCTTTCGCCAAGCCATTCCTCCCCAAAAATATGAAATCATCGATTGCCCTCTCCTTGTTCGTCGTCAGCGCTCTGTTCATCCCGACCTCCGTCGTCGCAAAGGCTCCCGAAAGTATCCAAGACTCCCTCAAATGCGTGTTCTTCGTTACCGCACCGGTCAAGGATTCCAAGCTCGTGAACAACGGAACCGCCTTTCTGGTCGAGCAGGACGGTGTCCAGTGGATCCACACCAACGCCCACGTGATCGAGGGAGCAGCCAAGATCGTGTTCACCGACATGGAGGGTAAGGTCCTCACCGGGTTCGGGCGTTTCGCCTGCTATTCCGAAGGCAGCGGAAACGTAACTGCCAGCGGGAAGGACGCCAAGGGTAAGCCCCGCGTGGTCCGCTACGGTGGAGACGGGGTCCGGCTCGAGCTGAAGGCACCGCGTGAGTTCGCCTTCACTCTCCACAAGGATCCGACCAGCATTCGAAAAGGCCATCAGGTCATCACCCTCGGCGACAACGACGGGGACAAGAAAATGGAGACTCTCGAAGGAGAGGTTATTTCGGCAACCGAGCGGGTGGTGATGACGAGTTGCAAGACTAAGCCCGGATGCAGCGGCGGTGCCTTGATCGACGCCGAAAGTTTTGATGTCATAGGGCTCCATTCGTGGGGAGTCCCAGCATCTGCAAATACCCTGGAGACGCTCTGGCAGGAAGACCAGCTGGAGCCGGCGAGCGACCTTGCCGGTGCCTCCTTGCTCCACAAAGCCTCCTGGACTCAACTGCCAGCCGCCGAGTTCCTCAAGGGCTCGGAAAAGATGGAGATGTTTCTCGATGCCGCACGAGTGCTGTCCTTCATTTACACCACCACCCCCACCAAGAGCGGATTCAAGCTAAAGCTCGACGACGCCTTTGCCGGCCCCGTGACCTACCGCCTAGCTCTGGAACGCTACCGTCGCCACCCAATCCTCGGACCGGTTGCCGACCTCAACGAAAAGCTCGCCCGGGCAGAAGGAGGCAATATCGGGGTCAACAGCATGGAGGTCGTGAAGACTTACGCCCGGGCGATCGAAGAAATCCGCCGGGTCTACCTCAAGGAAAGCGCGGCGATTCTCAAGGAGACCCCACCCTACTTCCGGATCGACATGGAAACGAAGGGCTACCTCGCTTTTGGCGAACATTGCCACAAGAACCTCCAGAACGCCGAAGACTGGTTCAGCAACAAGGCATCCGTCGGCGGAACCATGCCCGTCGGCGTATGGTTCGAGCTTCCTCCGCTCTCCGAGTTCGCCCCGCAGGACCGGTAAGCATTTCGCCCTCGATCCCTCGTCCCCCTACCTCGGAATCGAAGGCCTCTGAAAGCAGATGGGGCCATCATGGGATCGCCTCCATCCCGACCATCCCGCTGCGACCGTACCGAGATCCTCGGCATCCCCAAGCCCACAACCAATCACCTGTGCCGATTCATCGCGATCTCGCTTTTCCCGCCAATTCCCCGCTCGATGAATGCATCCAGACTCGCCCGCTCGATCAACCTCCGCCCGCGCGAATTGCCGGGCATCACGACGTTGGACGATACGACGAGGTCCGCCTTGATGTAGTTCTCGATCGTTCGCTCCGAAAGCCCGCTGTAGATCGCCGCTCCTTTGAGGGTAAGCCACCGCGGAACGATTTGATGTTCTCGGTTCATGCCACCACTTTCCTAACGGCACTTCCTCGCCATGTCGCGGACAACCAGTCCCGATCCGGCCAGAATTCCTGAGGTTGGAACTTCTCGACCGGCCACGCCTGCGCCCCCTTTGGGCTCACCGTGGAAACGCCTTCTCCTGCCAATCATTGTCACCCTTCCCCCCGCATTGAAGCCGGAATAGCTCTTGCCGCCCCCCCAGTTCCACCGGCTTAATCTTGCGCGCGGAGACGAGGCCGACCGCCAACTTCAATAGGTTCCCCTCCAAGCACACAACCCTTTCACTTTTAGAATTTTGCGGAAACCCAGCGCCATTCCTAAAGCACTGGTCCGGCTCGTCCCGGGTCGCACTTCTTCCATGATGCGATGACCTCGGCACCTTCCACCACGGCTCCCGGCCTAGCGGACGGCGGAAAGTGCCTTGCGCGCCTCTCGTCTCGCTCCGCCCTTTGGACCGATTTCCAGATGCTCCTGGAAGCCGGCGGAGCAGCCGCCCCGGACGACCTCCGGAAGCTCGTCGAAAAGGACAACGTCCTCGCCCGGTCTTCGGGCGCGGCACGCGCGAAGCTCTACACGGAATTGAAAGGAAGATACCTCCTCGATCCCGCCAATCCGCTGTTCTCCGCCTTCCTCGAAGAATGGAGCCGCGCCACCAACGAGGAGGAGCGGGCGCTGCTCGCCTTCGTCCTCCTCGCCCTGAACGATCTGACCGTCATGGTGATTTCGGCCGGATGGCTGTTTGATCGGCTTCGGAAGGCGGACTCGGAACTGCGGGTGGGTGACGTTGAGAATTTCCTGCTGTTTGCCTGCAAAAGCGAGCATCCCGAGATTTCCGCGTGGACCCCGTCCACCCTTCGTCGAGTCGCCCAACATTACCTCGCCAGCGTCAGGGACTTCGGGCTGGCCAAGGGGGGAATCAAGAAATTCGCGGTGCGGCCGGCCCTATATGCAGCCCCGATCCGTCTTCTCCTGCGCGCCCTCCGCTTCGCCAGAATCCCGGATCACCGGATCATCGCTCACGACAGCTTCAGGATTCTCGGGATCGCGCCCGGCGAAGTCGTCGGCGTGTTCGAGGAACTCAACCGCCAGGGATCGTTTTCTTTCCGCCAGCAGGCCGACATCATCGAGATCTCCCTCTGACCTCATGCAGGATGCCCTCAATGCCATCGTCCAGGCTGCGACCGAGCCCTTCAACCGGGCCGCGGTCACCACGGATAATTCATATTTGCTGATCCACCCGACCGAGCGGGAGCTGGACTTCGCCGACATGATCCAGGAACGCTGCCTGCCCGACCTTGCGTCCCGGGAAATCCCATTCCAGGTCCTCGACTTGTCGGGATTCCTGTTCTCCTGCTTTTCGGAGCAAGAGCTTCGGGACCTGGAATCGGACGAGTTCAGGAACTTCAAGCTCACGCGCCAGGGGCTGTCCGGTCGGGCGGAGAAGCGCTTGGAATCGAAAATCCGGGAAATCGCCGCAGAGCATCCGGGCACCAACCTTTTCCTGATGTCCACAATTTCGCTGTTTCCCCTCGTCCGATATGGCGAGGTGCTCCGGAATCTCCGTGACCTCCCCTTGAGGATTTTCGTCTCATTCCCCGGCGAAGAACGAGGCGGCCGTCCGCACTTCATGAACGAGTCCGACGGCGGAAACTACCTCGCCGTGAAAATCACCGTCAAAAGCTGATTCCTCTCCCCATGCCCGCCACCATCAAGGATCTCATCCGTCGCGACATCTCCGTCAAAGTCGAGGGCGTGGTCAAAGTGTTCGACCGCGCCGCCTTGGCCTCCGAAATCCGGGAGTACGTCGTCACCGACAAGATCGAGGACGAGATCAAGCGGATCGTCGATACCTTCACCCAGGTGAGCGATGTCATCCGCCGCGGCGGGCATCCGCGGGACGTGATGGGCATCTGGGTCTCCGGCTTCTTCGGCTCGGGGAAGTCCCACTTTGCCAAGGTGCTCGGGTACCTGCTTCAGAACGAGGTGCTGCCCGATGGAAGCCAGGAAACCTGCATCGACGCCTTCGACAAGCACCTGTCGGAGACTCCCCGCGGCCGCGACGTGCGCCTTCGCTTCGGCGAGATCAAGAAAACGACCTGCATCCGCACCGTCGCCTTCGAAATCCGCAGCCGCCAGAGCCTGAACAACCCGAACTCCGTTGGCGAGATCCTCCTCGGCGAGTTCTACCGCAGCATCGGCTACTCCGAGAATTTCATCATCGCCCGCCTAGAGCGCCGGCTCGACCAGCGCGGCCTGTTGCCAAAGCTGCACGAGAACTTCGAGAAGCTCTTCTCGATTCCCTGGGCAGACCCGGAAGGGCGGGACGACCTTGCCACCGTCAGGCGCAGGCTTTCGAAGGTTCTTCCCCTGGCGGATCCCGAAAGCTTCCCCACCGAGGACGACGCGCTCACCGGACTCGACGACGCGTTCGAGCACAGCAAAATCACGGCGGAGGGTATCGCCGACGAACTGGTGGCCTGGGTTGACGAGCAAAAGCCCGCCGGCGGCAAGGTCCAGCATCTCGTCTTCGTCGTGGACGAAATGGGCACCTTCATCGGTGACTCGAACGACAAGATCGGCGAGCTGAACAGCCTCGCCGAAATGATCGGAAACAAGGGGAAGGGCAAGGTTTGGCTCATCTGCACCAGCCAGCAGGACCTGGAGAAGGTCGTCGATCGCACCAATTTCGACCCGGTCCTCGTCGGCCGCCTCAACGCCCGCTTCGAGCTGAAGCCCCACCTCATTTCCGACGGCATCAACAAGGTCGTGTCGGAGAGGATCCTGAAGAAGCACCCGCACAAGGAGCCGGACATCTCCGCAGTCTTCAAGGAGCGGGAAGGCGCGCTCTCCCAGTTGTCGGACCTCCGGGCCACCCGGAGTCTCGGCCTCCTCACCGAGAGGTCCTTCATCGACGCCTATCCGTTCCTCCCCCACCAGATTCAGCTTGCCCAGGACATCGGCGAGGCGCTTTCCGGCTTCCGCATCTCCGGCGGCGTGCGCTCCATGATCTCGGTCGTCATGGAGACCTTGCAGAAGCTTGCCGCCGCCCAGGTGCCTGCCATCGCCAGCTTCGATCAAGTCTTCGACGCCCTCGAAAACGACCTCTACTCCCAAGAGTATCTCGGCACGGCCGGCGTCAAAGCCATCTACGACGCGAATGCCCGCGTCGGGAAGGAAACCCCGCTGCCGCCGGCACGGGTGCTCAAGGTCCTCTACCTCGTCCAGCGCGTCACCTTCGTTCCCCTCACCGCGGAGAATATCGCCAAGCTCCTCGCCGAGCGGGTCGATGCCGACATCAAGCTCCTCCGCGAGCAAGTGGAGCAGACGCTCGATGCCCTCCAGCAGGCCGGCTACGTCTCCCGCGACGAGGCCACCGGAGAGTGGAAGTTCCTCAACGAAAAGGAGCGCACCGTCGAACAAGCGATCCAGGACATGATGCGGCCCGGATCCTCGAAATCGATCACCCAGACCGCGATCCGCCAGCAGTCCACCGACCTCATCAAGCTCGGCGTCACCGACCGGAAGAGCCTGGACGGGTATTCCGTCCTGCACGGGGCCACCAAGACCCCTTTCCCCTTCGCGGTCTCCCTCGACGGCGAGTCGATCGATAGCGGTCCCGAGATCGAGGTCCTCTTCATTAGTCCCTTCGCTCCTGGCCGAAAGAACGCCATCGAGGAGCTGAAGGGCGAGAATCAGGCCGCCGGCTCGCGCGGCCGCAGGATCTGGTGGGTGGCGGCGCTTCCGGAGAAGCTCGAAGCCCGTCTCAAGCGCTACCAGGCCCTCATCAACGTCACCAGCGACAAGCGGTTCACCGAGGACCCATCGAAGGACACCGCGGACGCCATGGCGGAGAAGCGCAAGGAGCGGGACGAACTCAAGCGCAACCTCACCCGCGACCTCCAGGCCACCTTCCTCACCGGCACCCTCTACTTCGCCGGCCGCGAGGTGACCCTCGCACGCTCGTCCGGCATGGCGGAGGAACTGCGGAAGGCCGTCGCCGAGCTGATCCCGAACATCTACCCGCGCTTCACCATCGCCGACCACCCGGTCGACTTCCCGAAGCAACTCAAGGCGCTCCTCAATCCCTCCCAATCTTCCCTCCACGAGATCGCGCCCGACCTTCACCTTTTCGACACCCAGGGCAGCCTCCAGAAGGAATCCGCCCTCGTCGCCACGGTGCTGGATGTCATCAAGGACCTCGAAGCCGAAGGACACGATCCATCCGGCTCCCGCCTGCTTGAGGATCGGAATGCCAAAGGGTTCAAGGGCTTCGGCCGCGCCCCCTTCGGCTGGCCTTCGGAAACGGTCCGCCTGGTGATTGCCGCCTGTTTCCGCGCGGGGGCCATTTTCCTCGAACGCGCCACTCCGGCCGGCCCCTCCGCCCTCTACGACTACAGGGAGGCATTCGACGACTTCTCGAAGATCAAGACCTTCGAGAAGACGCTCTTCCGCCTCGCCGAATCCTCCCTCTCGGTCGACCAGATCAAGCAGGCGAGCAAGGAACTCATCACCCTCGGTGTCACCGGCACGCCGGAATCCGGGAATGCCCTCGCCACCGCCGTCCGTAAGCTCGGCGAGAAGCTCCTCGAAGCAGTGCGCGATGCGGAAGTCCGCGCCGAGGGCGGCCTGCCGGTCCTCGACTGCATCCTGAATGGCGAGTCCGCGCTCAAGGAGCCGGCCACGCTGCGGGATCCCAGCAAGGCGGTCGTCGCCTTCCTGGCCAAGGCCCCCGAGTGGCTGGAGATCAAGAAGGCCCTCGACGATCTCAAGGCCTTCCTCGATGCGAACCGCCACAAGGACTTCGAGGCATCCCGCCAGTTGGTGGCGCTCGTCACGGATCACCCCCTGCCCGCGGATTCCGATGACAAGGCCGCGCTCGACCACTCCCTCGCCGATATCGACACCCTCATCGGTGCCAAGACAATCGTCCCGCGCTGGAATGACTACCGGTCGGCCCGCGACCAGATCTTCCAAATCTACTCGGCGGCCTATCGCCAGGCCTACGACCGGCTCCGCGCGTCCATCGCCTCCACCGTGGACTCCATCCGGCAGGCCAGCGCTTTCGACTCCGCCCCCGCAGACAAGCGGGAGGGCGTGCTCCACTCCGTCTTTGGCCCCGGAGGCTCCTGTCATCTGCCGGAAGCCGCCATCGCCACCTTGCCGGCCCTCCTTGCTTCCGCCGCCAAGACCAGCCTTTCGTCGCTGGCCCAGGCCGAGAAAGCCCTGCCGATCCATCGCGCGGAGGTCGAGTCCGCGCTTCGTGCCCTGAAGTCCCCGCCACCGCCGCCGAAGGACGGGGAGAAAACCTTCACTTGGCATCCCTCGTCGGCGCTGGCCGGCCGCCGCTTCACCCGAGAGGAGGAAGTCGATGCCGCCCTTCAGGAAGTCGGAGACGACCTCAAAAAGCGCATCCGCGATGGCTTCATCATTGATACCATCTGAACCCGATCATGCCCGCCGACTCTCCAAGCTCAAAATCCCCCGCCGGCGCTGCCGCCATGCAGGGCGGGCGCTCCTTGTCCGATCAGCACAAGGATGCCGTCAAGGCGTGGATCAAGAAGCTCCGCCTTGCCCTCCAGGATGATTTCCAGGCCCAGGTTACCCGCCTTGGCTTCCGCCGCGATGGCCATCACACCCCGGAGGAAAAGCTCGCCCTCCCGGCCGCCGACCTCGCCATCCGCCAGCGCCTCGCCGCCCTCATCGAGCACGACACGAAGATCGAGGCCGATCCCAAGCGCGGCTTCGATGCCGTCGTCCGCGAACTCACCTACACCCTGGTCAACCGCCTCGTCGGCATCAAGGTCATGGAGGCCCGCGGCTTACTCTATTTGGTCACTCCCCTTCATCCGGATTCCAAGCCGGAAGAAACCAAGGTTCTCACTCCTGAAGTTGGCCAGGAAAGATCGACCTTCCTCCGCGACTTCCTCGCCGCCGGTGGCAGCCGCTACAAATACGAGGACGATGCCGAGGAAGCGCTTCTCCGCGACGGCCTCACCGCCGCCTTCGATGCCCTCTACGAGGACCTCGGCCCGCTCTTCCGCCCGGATCACGACTACGCCTGCATCTGGCCCAGCCACGCCGCGCTGGCGAATGCCATCCGCCTGATCAACACCGGCCTCACCTTCGACGCCTACAAGGCCCCCGACTTCCTCGGCTGGGTCTATCAGTTCTTCAACGTCGACGAAAAGGACCGGGTCCGCGGAGAGAACAAGGGCACCCCGCGCAGCCCCTACGAACTCTCCGTCATCAACCAGTTCTACACCCCCTCGTGGGTGGTGAAGGTCCTGGTGGACAACACCCTCGGCCGCCTTTGGCTCCAGATGCACCCGGAGTCCGTGCTCAAGGCGAAAGGCCCCGTGCCGCTGCCGCAGGACCGGCCGGCCGATTACCCCGTCCTCGCCGACTACCTCATCCCGCGCACCGGCGAGAAGATCCGCTTCCGCCTCGTGGATGAGAATGGCGAGATCCACACCTTCAAGCGCGTCCGCGACATCAAGCTGCTGGATCCTGCTTGCGGCACCATGCACTTCGGCCAATACGCCTTCGGCCTCTTCCTCCGCATGTATGAGGAGGAGATCGAGAACGCCGGCAAACCCGGCTGGCCCGCCGAACCATCCGTCGCCCACCAGGCCGACATCCCCGCCGCCATCCTGGAGAACAACCTCCACGGCATCGACATCGATCCCCGGGCCATCCAGATCGCGTCCCTCTCCCTACTCTTCACCGCCAAGGAGGCCGCCAAACGCTATGACCGCCGTCCGGACAGCGTGAAGGTGAAACCTCGCAACCTCGTCGTCGCCCATGCGGTGCAGGTGGACGAAAGCCAGCTCCGCGCCTTGGTCGAGCGCGCCGGCAGTTCCCTCGGCGAGCCGAATCTCCGCGAAAAACTCTTCGCCGCCCTGTGGGGGAATCTCCGCTACGTCGGCGAACTCGGCGGCCTCGTCCAGGTCCAGGAAGGCGTCACCCGCGTCCTGGACGAATGGGTGGATGCCCGGGCCAAGGAGAAGGGATTGACGAAAATGCTGCCGGCTACCGAGAGGAAAAAGGATCAGCTCCATTTCGGCGAACTCGTCAGCGAGGTCGTCCGGGACAAAGCCGGGCAGATGGAACTCCAGCGCTCCCTGCTCGAAGACGAGGCCCTCCGCATCCGCCACGAACTGCTAACCGGTATCGAACGCGTCGCCAGCGAACCCTCGAACAATCCCCGCCAACGCCTTTTCGCCGAGGACACCGCCCGCGGCCTGCGCCTGCTCGAACTGCTCGGGCAATACTACGACGCCATCCTCATGAACCCGCCCTACGGCTCGTTCACGAAGCTCGGCAACGCGGCGGACGACAAGAAGTTCAAGGCCGAACTCAAGGTCATGTATCCCGCCGGATACCAGGACATTTACGCCGCCTTCATCGAGCGGGCCACCCAGATCATCGAGCCGGAAGGCTACATCGGCGCGCTCGTCAGCTCCACCTTCAAGACCCACGTCAGCCACGCGAAATTCCGCACCGATATCCTGCTCAAGCGCCACCCGCTCGTCTCCATGCTCGATCTCGGCTTCGGCATCTTGGACGGTGCCACCGTGGAAGCCGCCGCTCTTATTCTCCGAGGAACCGCCCCATGAAACGAACCCAACGCATCACCTGGCGCTGGGCGGAGCGCGATTACGGCTTCCGCTTCTGCTCCGGCAGCGGCAAACGCCTGGCCGAACTCTATCAGGCAGCGAAGCCTGGTGAATTTTACCAGATCCCTGCCGGCCAGCGGAAATTCAAGAAGGACCGGATGGAGGAGCTTCGAACCCTGTTCCCCGAGCCGACGGCTCCCACCATCGTCACCAGCCCTTGGCGGAACTACGGCGACTCGGACCTCCAGCACGTCACCGGGCTCAACGGTGCTCCGTGCATCAATTTCGCCGGATGCCTCAGCAAGGAGGAGATCGAGAGTCGGGAAACCCACGGAGTCAACCGCGCCAAGGAATTCATTGCGGACCTGGCCCTCCGGGATGATCCCGCTCCCATCACGCTCGAACTCATCCGTCGCGCGCATGAGGCCATGCTTGGCGATATCTACCCTTGGGCCGGGGAGTGGCGCACCGTTTCCCTTCACAAGGGGGAAGGCTCCACCAAATGGCCGCTTCCCGTCACCGGAATGGAGCCGGTGATGCTCGCCTTCGAGCAGGACGTGCTCTCGCGGACGCCCTTCCTCTCCGACGACGATGACAAGCTGTTCGCCTTTTTGGGTGAGTTCATGGGCGAGTTCCTGGCCTTGCACCCCTTCCGGGAGGGAAATGGCCGCACCGCATTCATTCTCGCCGAATTGATTCTACTCCAGAACGGCCTCCTGCCGCTCGACGAGTATCATCGCAAGATCGACGAGCCCCGCTACTTCGCAGCCTGCGAGGACGCCCGCCTGAAGAAAGACTACACCGCCCTCGCCGGCCTCGTGGCAGAGTGGCAAGCGGACGCCCAAGCGAGCTTTGCCGAAACCCCGAACGAAAGCCTCTGATCATGGCCCGACTCAAACGATTCGACATTAAGAAGCTCCTGCAAGATCCCGATCTACGCAGGCGCATGATCGTGCGGTCAACAATCGCTACCCAGGCGCGGGAGGGCATCGATGTTTCTAAAGAAGAGGCCGAGAACTCCTATTACGTCGGTTCTAATTTTCGGCTCGGATGAATTCAATGTGGAAACGAACTCTATGTGCCTTCCGTCATTCTCGCCAGCTTCCGTCCGAAACGGCACGAGACCA
>JAYTLR010000086.1:0-49495 GCA_043729195.1 Akkermansia sp. | reverse complement strand
GTCCCGTTTGCCGTGCAGCCATCCTGTCTCCGGCCCGTTCACCCCTGACCGCCCTTTCGCTGGCGTTTGCAATTGCTGCGACTGCGCTGACGTCCATTGCCTCGGCGCAGGTCGGCTTCTCTCCGAGCTTCCTAAATGGCTTGGGAATCGGTACCACCAACAACAAGGCAAGCAAGGTCACTTCGCTTCAGTTCGGGCCAGACAACCGGCTCTACTTTACGCAGGTCAACGGCACAGTGATCGCCTGCGACGTGAGCAGGTTGGGACCCAATAATTACGTGGCCAGCGGCGTGGAGACGATTAACCTGGTAAAAGATATTCCAAATTACGACGACGACGGAACTCGCAACTTCACGCAGATCGGGCGCCAGAGCACCGGTATCCTCGTGGTAGGTACCCCGGCGGATCCAGTCATTTACGTGACCTCCTGCGATCCTCGCGAGGGTGCGGGTAGCGGGGGAACCGACTTGAATCTGGATACCAACTCAGGCGTCATCTCCCGCCTCATCAGGACACCCGGCGGAGTTTGGCAGAAGGTCGACATCGTTCGCGGCCTTCCACGTTCTGAAGAAAACCATGCGTGCAACGGGCTGACAATCAGCGCGGATGGCAACACTCTTTTTCTGGCGCAAGGTGGAAATACTAATGCCGGAGGCCCGTCTAACAACTTCGCATTCTCGTGCGAAACGGCACTTGCCGCCTCGGTTCTCTCGGTTGATCTCGTGGCGATCAATGCTCTGCCGATTCAAATCGACACCTACGGCCAACATTATATCTACAACATCCCGACACTGAACGATCCGAATCCGACGCGGGTAGACGTGGTTCCGGCGAACGCCGACCATGCAGACGCGAACGACCCTTTCGGCGGCAACGACGGGCTCAACCAAGCGAAGCTGGTGCAAGGGGGGCCGGTCCAGGTCTACGCATCGGGTTTGCGCAATCCCTACGACGTCCTAATTTCCAAAATTCCCGGCCGAGTCGGGAAAATGTATACTTTTGACAATGCCGGTAATTCCGGCTGGGGCGGCTATCCCAAGAATGAGGCCGTCCCCGCGACCGTCACCAACGAATATGTGGCTGGTGAACCTGGCGCGGTGAATAACAAGGATGGACTCTACCTGATTACCGGCCCGGGATATTATCGCGGCCACCCCAATCCGATCCGCGCAAACCCAGCCAGTGCTGGTTGGCTCCGCAATGACGAGGGCGGTGCTGGCATTGTATTCTCGCTCAATCCGACTGTTGACTGGCCACCGGTTCCAGTCTCGATGGCAGATCCGCAGCAGGGCGATTTCAAGCTGCCCGGTTCCCTGGACGGGGCGCTGGTCATCAACAGCGCCTCGACGACGGGCATCGCGGAGTACTCCGCTTCGAATTTCGGTGGTGCTATGTTCGGCGATCTTATCGTAACCCAATACAGCTCAAAATCCGTCCAGCGCATCAAGATGAACGCTGGCGGCACCGGTGTCGAAACTACCAGCGTGCTTCTTAATGGAGACTCATACGGGACTCCGCTCGATGTGACCTGCCCGGGACCCGGAGCGGCCTCTGCTCTTTCTGGGACCGTTTTCGTCGGCCATCACTCGAGCAAGATCACGGTCTTGGAGCCCACGGACTTCGCATCGGGCGGTGGTGTCTGCTCAGGAGTATTCAGTTTCGCCCTGGACGAGGACAACGACGGCTACAGCAATGCTGACGAGGTTTCGAACGCCTCTGACGCATGCTCGCCAGCGGTGATTCCGCCTGACAACGATGGCGATTTTCTTTCCGACTTGCTCGATTCGGACGATGACAACGATAGCATCGCCGACACTCAAGACCTGTTTCCTATCGACTCGCTCAATGGCCGGGACGTGGCTCCACCGGTGCGCCGCGAACTTTTCAATGAACTCGGCATCGGGTTTTTTAGCATCGGCTTCAAGGGCGTGATGCTCACGCCCGGGCAAAATTATGCGCAGAGAATGGATGTGGACGACCTCATTGCGGGCGGCACCGCGGGCCTCTTCACCGATCCGAATGTCGGGCCTGGCAATCCACACGGATCATCCAACACACAGTTAAATGGTTTTCATTTCGGAGTCCAGGTGGACGAGTCCACCGGCCCGGTGCTCGCCACCTCGCGGCTAGGCGGTTTATTATTCAACGGCATGCCGACCGCGAACCAGTCGCAAGGTATCTTCCTCGGCAATGGTGACCAAGACAACTATGTGAAGGTCGCCGTGAACGCGAACTCTGGTTTGGGCGGGATCGAGGTAGTACACGAGCAGGACGGGATAATCCAAGCCCAGGTTATTTATCCAGAAGCAGGGATCTTCAGTGCGGACGTGATGCTCGCTTTCCTTGTTGATCCGATCGCAGGCACGGTCCATCCTGGCTACTCGCTGGGCGGGGGGGGCATCACCTACGTCGGATCGCCTCTCGCCGTGAGCGGAAACATTCTTGCTTCGATCCGCGGTTCTTCGACAATGGCATTTGGACTTCTGGCGACCACGGGCAACGTGGGGACGCCCACTTTCAACGCGACCTGGGATTACTTTGACGTTTCGAAAGTTCCTAACACGGCCGCAGCAAAGTTGATCGTGAGCAGTGCCTCGGGGACCACAGCCACTTCGTCGACCAACACCACCGGATCCTACAGAGTGGAGAACATCTCCACCGCTGGTCAAAAGATCACTTCGCTCAAGATCGACCTGAGCACCGCCATGCTGCCCGACATTGTCTTCGATCCCGATCATACGGCCGGCGATGATGATGGAAAAGCCTTCGAGGTGGATTCATTCAACGGGACCGGAACTCCGACCCACACCTTTGGCTCACCCAAGAACGGCATCGACGGAAATGAAGGTTATCAGGCCATTACTGTAAATTGCGCCAACGGAGTTGATTTTGCCCCGGGTAACCTCCTTACATTCTCGTCCGACATCGACCCTACTTCCATCCGTGGTGTGGCGGGTCCCGGTCCTTTCCACGCCGGGAGCGTGTCCGGCCTCGAAATCATTGGCGCGACAGTCACAGTGACCTTTGACGACGGCACGGTCCGCAAGACCCGCCTCGGCGGGATGCCGGGGACTGCGGATGCTAACAAGGGATCGACAGGTATACTGTCGGCAGCCCAGCTCCCGACGCCCGTCATTTCCGTTGCAGGGAAATCGTCGCCATTCGCGACCACCACCCAGCCGACGCTCCGGGTCGTCGGCAAACCGGGTTCAGGCCTCAAACTCAGCGTCGTCCGCGCGACACTCCGTCTTGACGATGGGGTGATCTCGACCGTCGGCTATGATCTCGATCCCTTCGAGACGAATCAGGTTGAATCCTACGCCTTCTTCGACGGGATGATCGGCAACAATGGCTACGTGGACGTGCCATTGTCGCTGAGCCATGACCCAACCATCGGAGGCATTCATCTTGTATCGGCCTTCTTGGTCGACGCAAACGGCGAGCGCAGTGCTTGCTCCAATCTCATGACGATCAATTTTGATCCGACAACTATTCCTCCCGACGCGTTATTCCGAATCAACGCCGGTTCGGCGTCGAATTACACCGACAGCGCGGGGCAAGTTTGGGCCGCGGATATCAGCACCAGTGCCTACAGCGTCACTTCCGGCGACTCCTCGAATTATCCAAACGCGATCTCCGGCACGTTGAACGATCCGCTTTATCAAACTTTCCGTTACGACGGCAGCCCGTCATCGCCGCTGGATTTCAATTTCACGGTTGCCAACGGAAACTACGAGGTGCGGTTGCATTTCGCCGAGACTTGGTCCGGCATCACAGGGGCGGGACAGCGGGTCTTTGACGTATCTCTCGAAGGTCAACTTGCTTTGAATGACCTCGACGTTTTCGCAGAGGCAGGGCCCAACGCGGCTCTGGTGAAAACCCTGCAAACGCCGGTCAGCGACGGTCTCCTGACCATCGGTCTCCGGAATGTTATTCAAAACCCGTTCATTTGCGGCATCGAGATTTATCAGCTCGGCGTCACCGGACCCGACGTGGAGGCACCCGCGGCTCCAGGTATCTTGGCTTACACGGATCTCACGCCGGGCGCTCTCCAGCTCCAATGGTCGGTCGCGTCCGACAACTCTGGCACTGTTGCCGGCTACCGGGTCTACCGGGACAGCCAGCCCGCGCCAATCGGTCAGACGACTTCAAGCCTGAGCTTGTTCGCCGATGGTCTGATGCCCCTGACCCAGTATATCTTCGGCGTTGAGGCGTTCGATGCTGCTGGAAACGTCTCCGGGCGGACGACTCTCACGGTGACAACCCCGGCCGACGTCCAAGATCCCAGCGTTCCCGGGTCGCTCAAGGGCATCGCGGGGAACGAGCAGGCGATTCTCTCCTGGGTCGCCTCCTCGGACGATACCCGCATCAAGGAATACCGTGTCTCGCGTGACGGAAGCCAGATCGCAGTGGTGACCAGTCCCGCATTCACCGACACCGGCCTGACCAACGGATCGGTCTACTTGTATTCCGTGGTCGCAGTCGATGCGGTTGACAAGGTATCTTCCGCCTCCGCCGTGTCCGTGCGTCCTCGCGCGCTCGGGCCGGCGCTTTTCCGGGTGGATTGCGGTAACGTGACCGACAGCTACACCGACCTCAATGGGTTGGTTTGGTCGGCAGACAGCGGCTACAACGTCAATAACACCAATGTTGGACCGACTCCAGCGACCTCGGTGGTGATTTCCGGCACAAGTGCGCAGGACGTCTATCGGAACTACCGCTTCAAGAACCGGTTTTCGGGAACGCCATTGAAGTACGAGTTCAACGTTCCCAACGGTGAATACGAACTACGCCTCCATTTTGCTGAACTTTGGTCTGGGGCCTCCACGCCCGGCGCTCGCCTCTTCAACGTGATTGTTGAAGGTGCAACAGCGCTGTCCAACTTCGATGTGTTCGCGGAAGCCGGTGGTCTGAATACCGCGCTGGTGAAGACAGTGCCCGTCACGGTGGCGGACGGCAAAATGACCATTGATTTCACCGTGGTCACCCAAAATCCTCAGGTTTCCGGCATCGAGATCTTCCCGTTCCATGAGGGACCGCCGGACACAACGCCTCCCGCGGCACCGGCCAACCTAGTGGTAAGCGGCAAGACCGAGAACGCCGTCTCCCTGGCCTGGGATTCTCCCACGGACGACGCCACGGCCTGGGTGATAAAGCGGGGCGCGGACACTTTAGCGATCATCACCGGCAACCAATACACCGACAACGGATTGGAACCCGACACCGCTTATTCCTATTCGGTCTTGGCTCGCGACCCCGCCAGCAACTTGTCCGAACCCTCGACGGTCAATGTCACGACGGATCCTGACACCACGCCGCCATCGGTTCCGCTGAACCTGACGGCATCTTCCGGGAACGGTCAGGTGGTGCTTTCCTGGCAAGCCCCAGCCACGGGCGGCCCGGTGGATAACTACAAGATCTACCGCAATTCCGATCTCGTGCCTTTGGCTACCCTGACTTCGACCAGCTACCTGGACAGCTCAGTGGTGAATGGCACGGTCTACGTCTATCAGGTCAGGGCCTTCGACACAGCAGGCAATGCTTCCGTGCCTGCGACGGTGAATGGAGCACCGCAGTCTCTTGGTCCCGCCCTATATCGCGTGAATTGCGGTAAGTTGGACGGAAACCTTATTGACGGATCCGGCAACGTCTGGGCCCAGGACAACTACTACAACACCAACAATACCAACACCGCCAGCAGCACGGTGATTGTATCGGGGACCACAATCCCTGATATCTACAGAACGCAGCGCTTCAAGAACCGGACCTCGTCGACGCCGTTGAGATACCAGTTCCCTGTGCCAAGCGGTAACTATGAGCTGCGGCTGCATTTCGCCGAAGTCTGGACGGGGGCGACGGGTCCCGGCCTGCGTGTCTTCGATGTGCTGGTCGAGGGAGCCGTTGCCTTGAACGACCTGGATATCTTCGCCGAGGCCGGTGGTCGTGACGTGGCGCTTGTGAAGACGCTGCCCGTCACGGTGAGCGACGGCGCATTGACCATCGACTTCACCGTCGTGATCCAGAATCCGCAAATCTCTGCAATTGAGATCTACCCGGTTGCAAGCGGGGGGGCGGGTGACACGATTGCTCCGAGTACGCCGGCCGATTTGGCTGCGGCCAATGTGACAACCAGCAGTGCAAATCTTTCGTGGTCCGCCGCTTCCGACAATGCCGGGGGCACCGGAGTTTCTGGCTACAGGGTCTTCCGGCGCCAACCGGCAACCCAAGCGGTGGAACAGGCGCAATTGATCGCCACAGTCACGGAGACGGCGTTCGCCGACAGCGGCTTGGTATCCGGCACCGAATACGAGTACCGCGTTATCGCCTACGATGGCGCGAACAACGCCTCTGAACCTGCCACTCGTGCGGTAACGACCATAACTCCCGATACCACTCCACCGACAGTGCCGTTGAATCTGATTGCCATTCCGGGGCCCGCTCAGGTGGAACTGACATGGAATGCATCGGCTGACATCGGAGGAAGCGGTGTTGCTGGCTACATAGTTTTCCGTGACGGTCAGGAAATTGCGACAGTCCCTACGCCGGGATACACCAACCCTGGATTGATCGGCAACGTCACGTTTGGATATGAAGTTCTAGCTGTCGACGTGGTGGGCAACAGGTCGGCTGCATCCCTAGTCGGGGCAACGACCCCGCCGGACTCGGAAGCTCCGTCCGCTCCTCGCTATCTTACCGCGGCGCCAGGGAATGAGATCGTCACGCTCTCGTGGCTATCACCAACCGGCGCGAATGACGTGAACTCCTATCAAGTTCGCCGCAACGGCTTGCTCATCGCGACCGTGGGGGCGACCAGCTTCGTCGACACCGCGAGGAGGAATGGCATCCAATATCTCTATGAGGTGAGAGCCATGGACACTTCCTTGAATGCTTCGGCCTACGTCTCAGCCTCCGCCACTCCAAGGGAACTTGGCCTTCCGATGGCGCGTGTGAACGCGGGTGGTCTACAGTATACTGACACGCTTGGCAATCTATGGGCGGAGGACATAGGCTACTTCGCCCTCGGTCAGACTTCTTCGGTCGGCTCCATCGCCATCTCCGGCACGGAAGACGACTCACTCTATCTGACCGAGCGCTACGACTCTTCTCCCGCTGGAGCAGATTTGGAGTTCGTCACTCCGGTCGCCAACGGCAGCTACGAAGTGAAGTTGCACTTTGCCGAAACCTTCACCGGGATCACCGCGGCCGGACAACGGGTGTTCGATGTGTATGCGGAGGAGCAACTCGTTGTGGACGACCTCGATATCTTCGACCGGGCCGGACTGAATGCGGCCTTGGTGCTGTCGATGCCGGTCACCGTGAACGACGGGGATATCAGAATCCGCTTCGATCACCTCGGCATTCAAAATCCGAAGGTCTGCGCCATCGAAGTCCATGCTATTGTCCCGCCGGCCCCTCCTACTTTCGCCGAGTGGCTCGTCTTGAAGAATCTCGACGGGCAGACGGTCGGTGATTCTGACGGAGGCGGATTGTCGAACTTTGATGAGTTCGAGCTACAGATGGATCCCAATGATCCTTCGGATGACCTCGGGTTCCGTCTTCATTGCACCAGTCAGTCGGGAAGTCCGCTGATTACCCTCCCGGTGCTCAAGCCGATCGGAAACTATCACCTTCACCGGGATACCGATCTGACCGACATCGGCAATATGGCCAATCGCATCGACACGGTGACGAAGGCCGAGATCGAGGCGATGACACCGGAACAGCGGGCCGCTTATACCGTGCCGGATCCGTCCGGCGGACCGCGGGCCTTCTACCAGCTCATCTTCGAGACGGTTGCCAACTGATCTGCCGGGATTCCCGGGAGGGTAAAGATGCCCTCCCGGGGCTTTCCTTGCCCGGAACCACGTCTAGCAGTCCTTGTCAGGACAGTTGCGATTGCCGCGAGTTACCGCTCCCGCTTTTCCCAAGCGGTTTCCATTTCTCCTCCCCCCACCCATGAATCGCCCGCCCCGTATCGTGATCATTGGCGCAGCCGGACGGCTGGGCCAAGCCTTGCAGCTCAGATTCTCGCGCGATGCCAGCGTCATCGGGTTGACCCGCGCGGACCTCGACCTCACCGCTCCGGAGTCGATCCGGTCCGCCCTTGAAGGGCTCGATTTCGACCGACTGATCCTGCCTGCCGCGATGACTGCGGTGGATCCCTGCGAGACCGACCCGGAAACCGCGTTCGCGATCAATGCCGGTGCCCCCAAGCTCATTGCCGAGATTTGCGATGCGAAAGCGGCTCACATGACTTATGTCAGTACTGATTTCGTGTTCGATGGCGCCAAGTCCGGTGCCTACGACGAGGACGATGTCGCCGAGCCGATCAGCGTTTATGGTGCCTCGAAACTGAAAGGGGAGACGAACGTCCTCGAAGCCGATCCCGGTCATTTGGTGGTCCGAGTTTCCTGGCTCTACGGACCCGGCAAGCCGGCGTTCCCGGAGTGGATCGTCGGCAAGGCCTGTGCCGAAACCGAAATCGCGCTGCCCGGGGACAAGACCGGCAGCCCGACTTCCAACGTGGACGTGGCCGACTGGTTGGCTGCGTTGATTCTCGACCCCGGTCGCCCGCGCGCCGCGGGGGTTTATCATCTCTGCAACTCCGGTTCCTGCACCTGGCGGGATTGGGGACAAGCGTGCATCGACCTTGCCCGCGAAGCTGGAGTGCCAGTGATGGCCGAAACCATCGCCGCCAACACCCTCGCGGACATCCCCGCCTTCCTCGCCCCGCGTCCTGCTAACAGCGTGATGAGCAATGCCAAGCTGGCAGCTTTCATCGGCGTCGAGCCGCGGCCGTGGCGGCAAGCATTGCAGGAACATTTCGTCGAAAGCGGCTGCCTCGACAAATACCGTGCTGCGGCGTGCGGTTGACCCGCAGCCCGCATTGGTGCCTACTCTCACCACCTTCCCCGAAACATGAATATCCTCGTCACCGGCGGAGCCGGATTTATCGGTTCAAATCTCGTCCACTATCTCCTCGGTGATGCCGCCGGGGAACTCGGCGTGACCATCGGCAAGGTGGTCAACCTCGACAAGCTGACCTACGCTGGCAACCGCTCCAGCCTCGAAGACCTTGAGTCGGATCCACGGCACGTTTTCGTCCAAGGCGACATCGGCGATGAGGAATTGATCGGTCGCCTCCTGCGCGAGCACGACATCGATGCGGTGATGCACCTTGCCGCGGAATCCCACGTCGATCGCTCGATCGACGGTCCGGAGGCCTTCATCTTGACCAACGTTGTCGGAACTTTCCGCCTGCTCGACACCTTCCGAAAATACCTTGCCGAAAGTGGCCGGAACTCTTTGCCGAACTACGGAAAGTCGATCGCCGACGGTGGCGAGTCCGCTTTCCTCCATGTCTCCACTGACGAGGTCTATGGTTCGCTGGGTGCCGATGATCCGGCCTTCTGCGAAACGACGCCTTACGCGCCGAATAGCCCGTACAGCGCCTCGAAAGCCGGCAGCGACCACCTTGCCCGCGCCTACCACCACACCTACGGGATGCCGCTCATCACGACCAACTGCTCTAACAACTACGGCCCGTTCCAGTTCCCGGAGAAGCTGCTGCCGCTGATGATCCAGAAGACGCTGCGCGGCGAGTCGCTGCCGGTTTATGGCGACGGCACCAACGTCCGCGACTGGCTCTACGTCGAGGACCACTGCCGCGGACTCGCGATGGCGCTGGTCCGGGGCACGATGGGGGAGACCTACGTGATCGGTGGCAAGAACGAGATGCGAAACATCGACGTCGTAAAGGCGCTCATTTCCACTGTCCACGAACTCGCCCCGGAGTGTGCGCTGAAGTCGGCCGACGAACTCATCACCTACGTCCGCGACCGCCCCGGTCACGACCGCCGCTACGCGATCAATCCGACACGGATCGAGAACGAACTCGGCTGGTCGCCCAACGAAAACTTTGCCACCGGCCTGCGCAAGACAGTCCAATGGTATCTCGATAACCAACAATGGATCCAAGGCATCGAAGACGGCAGCTACCGCGGTGAACGCCTTGGCAACCTCGCCTGATCCAACTCCTTTTCCCTATCCTCCCCATGTTCGAACTCGAAAAGCACCGCGCCGCCTTACCGCCCGAAGACCTTAAGCTCCGCAAGGGCATCATCCTCGCCGGTGGCACCGGCAGCCGCCTGTTTCCGATGACCCACTCGGTCAGCAAGCAGCTCATTCCGGTCTACGACAAGCCGATGATCTACTACCCGCTCACCGTGCTCATGCTGGCAGGTGTGGAGGAGATCCTGCTGATCTCGACCCCTCGCGACCTGCCTTCCTTCGAGCACCTGCTCGGCGACGGCTCGCAGTGGGGCTTGAAAATCGCCTACGCCGAGCAACCGAAGCCGGAAGGGCTAGCCCAGGCTTTCCTGATCGGTGAGGAGTTCCTCGCCGGAGAACCTGTCTGCCTGGTGCTCGGCGACAACCTTTTCTATGGCCACGACCTCGGCAAGTCGCTGATGGCTGCATCCCACCGCAAGGACGGTGCCACAGTTTTCGGCTATCATACGAACCAACCGGAGCAGTACGGCGTGGTCGAGTTCGACGACGAAGGCAACGTGGTCTCCCTGGAGGAGAAGCCGGAAAAACCGAAGTCGAACTACGCGGTGCCCGGCATCTATTTCTACGACGGCAATGTCGTCGAGCTGACCAAGGTCCTAAAGCCCTCGCCGCGCGGCGAGCTGGAAATCACCGACCTCAATCGCGTCTATCTCGAGCGCGGCGAACTGCGGGTCGAACTGCTCGGTCGTGGCACGACTTGGCTCGACACCGGCACGCCGGACTCGCTGGCCGATGCCACCCAGTTCGTTCAGGTCATCCAGCAGCGCCAGGGTCTCAAGATTGCCTGCCCCGAAGAAGTCGCCTACCTGCAAGGCCGCATCGACCGTGACAAGCTGGGCGAGTCGGTGGCCAAGTACGCGAAGACTCCCTACGGCGAGTATCTTGCCTTGCTCTAAAAAACCGCCGCCATGTCATCGACTCCCAACGATCCCTGGGCCGGCCTCAAGCCCGACGCCCGCGCCCGGCTTGAGACTCGCGACTACTCCAGCGCCGACCTTGCGCTGCGACTCGCGGGCAGCGGGGTGAACGCTTCCGAGGCCATCGCCGGTCGCGACCAGCTAGCCGACGCTTGGATTCCCGGCGTCGAGCTCTTCCAGCGTCGCGTCTATCAACAGAGGGGTAGGGGATACTTCGGCGAGCTGACGCGGCTCACGGAAGGCACGCTTGACCGAATCGGACTCGCCCCGCAGCAGTGGGCATCCGCACTGATGCACCGCGACAGTGCCAAGGGCTTCCACATCCACCCGCCTCATATTCCAGAGGGCATCGAGCCCGCCGCCTGGTTCCAGAAACTCTACGTCGATTCGCCCGCGGACGTCTCGCAGCGGCCCTATGACCGCGAGCAGTGGGACGTCATGTTCTTTCTCACCGGCATCTGCGAGATGGTGCTCGTGGACGAGCGCCAAGGCCTGCCGCGCCGTGTGATGCGCTTCACCATTCCCGGCGACAGCCGCGCGGGTCCGGACAATGCGGCCTTGGTGATTCCTTCCGGAGTCGCCCACGCGCTCCGCAACATCGGCAACGAGGACTTGGTCATGGTCTATGGCACCAGCACCGTCTTCAACCCGGCCTGGGAAGGCCGGATCGCCAGCGATGTCGAGAAGGCACCGCTGCATGCCGATTGGGACCGTTATCTGGCCGGTCCGGCCACCGAGTGAAACTTTGAATTCTTTCCTGCTCACCCCTCACCTCAAACGAACCACGACCCTATGAAAACCAACCCAGCTAAACCAGTCGGCACTTCCCGGCCTTCCAATCCGGTGTACGGATGGCAGCGCCTCCGCAACGGTATCCTCAAATCCTTGACCGCGGTCGCGGCCCTGATGCTCGTCTTCGCTTCTTCGAGCTGCGAAGGCCCTGAAGCTTCCACACCGATTCCGGCGGAGGCCTTCAACTCGCGCCCTAGCGGCAGCCTCGCGGCGGGCGACGTCATCCGGGTCAGCTACCCCGGTGCTCCCGAGCTTAACACCGTCCAGAAGATCATGGCCAACGGCAAGGTCAGCCTCCCGACCATCGGTGACGTGACCGCCCAGGGCAAAAGCGTGTCCACCCTTCAGTCGCAGCTGACCGGTCTCTACCAGAGCCACCTGCAGAATCCCACCGTCCTCGTCGGGGTTGATCAGATGGCTGCCTGCGTCTACGTCTCCGGAGAAGTGATGAAGCCGGGCAAGGTCCCCCTTGATCGTCCGATGACCGCGTTCGAAGCGATCATGGAAGCCGGGGGATTTTCGAAGTTTGCCAATCCAAAGCAGGTTGTTGTCGTCCGGAACAACAACGGCAAAAGCGAACGCTATGCCCTCAACATGAGTGATACCCTCAGCGGTGCTTCTAGCAGCTCGTTCTACCTTCGCCCCTACGACACGGTTTACGTGAAGCAGAGCCGCTGGTGATCGATTGCTCCAGGACCGGTTCGCTGGCCTTGGCGGTAGAGCCGCCGCTGTGAGTCGGTTGCAACGGGATCGTCCAAACGGACGGTCCCGTTTTCGTTTCGATCAGTAGCTTCCGCGCCAGAGTACTTGCATGCCTGGCGGAACTGGAGAGTCCGGGCCCTTGACGAAGAGCGCGGTGGCCCAGGCGCTGGCCGTCGCCGCATCGTCGGAAATCACGGTGACGCTGCACGGCGGACGGAGGACCGGGCGACCGCTTGCTGGGTCGAGGATGTGGCTGGAGATCCTGCCGTCTGCTTGCTGGTGGCCCTGGCGGTAGTTGCCGCTGGTCGCCAGCGCCTGACCGGATAGCTGGATGGTTTCAGGCGGCCCGCCACCCCAGAGAGCCGGAGATTCGATCTCGACCGGCCAGGTTCCTTCGCCGGCCCTGACTTCTCCTGCGAGGGAGAACACGAAGCGGCGGATGCCTTGTTCCCGCAGATGATCAGTGACCCGATCCACCGCGAAACCCTTGCCAAGCGATGAAAGGTCAATCCCGCTGCCACCCGGGCCGAAGCCGGCGGCGGTGAGTTGCGAAAGCATCCGGTGGTCGAAGGCGCCGCCGGTGTCGCGGTGGAGCTGCTCTGCCAGGCTAAGGACGCGAGAGAGGTCTGCACCGGCGGGCTCGCCGCGGTTGTGGCGGCTCAGGTCGGAATCCCGCCGCCAGGTGCTGAGGACCTGCTCCCAATGTTCCAGCACCTCCGCTATGCCGGGTCGCAGGTCTTCCAAAGAGGTCTTCTCGTCGGTCAGCAGCTTCCACTCGCAACCCATCGCGCGGCCGGTCAGCAACGCCGGCGGCCGGGCTTGCTTTCGCCAGAGGGCGAAGCAGGCGCCAGCGATCCCGGCGAGCACGATGCGGCGTTTCATGGTAGCAGCAAGCCAATCCATGCAAGAGCGACCCCCGCGCCGGCAATCGCATCCCGACGGGTCCAGCGGCCGGGCGAGCTGGCGAGGAATTTCAGCACCGCACCGGTCGGGCAGCCGTAGTGGCAGTACGCTTGCGGCAGGAAGACAGCACCGATCAGACCGGCGGCGAAGATCAGTATCGGCAGCAGCGCCACGAAGCCGGTGCTCCAAACTTCGAAAGGCTCGGCATCCGCGAAGGGAAAGCCGATGCCGAGAAAGGCCAGCAGCCAGAGCAGCGCGAGCGTCAGCCAGGGCATCCCGCTGAGGGCGCGATGCAGCTTCGGCGGCAGCGCGAAGCGTCGCTTCCGCAAGTGCCCGACCAGTTGTTGCGCTGCACCGTGCGGGCAGATCTGGGCGCAGTAGACGTTCTTGCCGAAGGCCGCGGGGATCAGCAGCGCGGCGGCGGTTAGAGCGAGCAAGGGCAGCGCCGTGCCCGCCACCGAGCCCCGCATCGCCGCCTTGATCCACTGGTCCTGGCCGGTCATCAGGCCGAACCAGAGGCCGCCTGCGAGAACGGAGGCGGCGGCGAAAACGGCGCGCACCCGCTTTCGCCCGCGCCAGGGACCGAGGCCGATGACCAGTCCGGCGGCGATCCATGCCAGCGCGAATCCATCGCGCAATGTGAGCAGCGGCGGCTCGACCGGCGGCGCCGCGAAATGACGCCGCAGCATTTCCTTCACCGTCTCCTCCACCGACTCCGCGGTCCGGCTGGCACCGCTGACCAGCACCGCGCTCCCGCTTTCAAAAGCCAGCGCGTCTTTCACCGTCATGCCGGCGAAGGGCTGGTCGTAAAGCAGGCCGTCGCGGACGTCGGAGATGTAGGGTTCGTTGTCGCGGCTACCTTGAAGAGCCGCGCCGAGAACTGTCTGCCCCGCCGGATCCAGCGCCAGCAATACGTCGGACGCCCCTTGGAAACCGCGCACCGACACGCCCATCCGACTGGCGCGGAGCACGGTGCCCAGCTCCTTGCCATCGGCGGCCAGCACCTGGGTGCCTGAAAGCGAAGCCGCCGCGGGGAACCACGTGAGCAGGGACTCGACCGCCACCTCGCCAGGGAACCACTGGTCCATCCCGGTCGCTCCGAAGCGCGCCGCCACGCCGCGGGCCATCGCCTCGCTGGTGAGCGATGCCCCGCTGACGATCTTCGGCTCGCCCGCCGCGCCGAGGCTCGACTGGGGTCTGCCGTTCCACTGCGACAGGAAGCCCGTGTCCTTCACGACCTTCGCGACATGGCCGGAGGTGTCGGCACTCTCTAACAGCGTCACCCCGGCCACCCGGCGTGTGAGGTCGAACACCACCAGCAGGTTCGATGGCCCCGCGTATCCGGTCACCGGACGCGCTTCGGGAAAGGTCTGAGCCGCCCAGCCGACCGGCTCGCCCCGGGCATCGAGCACCGCCGACACCCGGTCGTCGCCGTCCGGCGGGCCCAGCGTCTCCGCGGCGGGGAGGAACGTCTTCACCACGGCCAGCGCCCGGGCATCGAGCGCCGCATCTTTCCCCGCCTCGCGCTTGGCCGTCGCGAGATGCAGGCAAAAGAACGCCGCGGCGAGCAGCCCCAGCCGGTAGGTGGCGAGCAGAGCGCGTTTTCCCGGCCGACGGGAATCGGCGGGCGGAGGTGAAGGGGTCGTCGGGCGGCGGCTCGAATTCATCCGCCGCTAGAAAGCCCGTTCCGCCGCGCTTCCGCCACAGGATTTTCGTGGTGTCCGTAGGTCACTCCTCGCCGGGAAGCTCGGGAAGAATGCTCCCCGGTGCGAAGAAGAATCATCGCAAAGTCCGATGCCTTCGCTTTAGTGGGCGGACATTCCTTTAACCTCATGAGATCCAAACCGCTTGCCTTGCTTCTTCCGCTCCTCCTTGGTCCCGTCATGGCCGCACATCCGGTTCCCGAAAGCCCGCTTTGGCTGACCTATCCCGGCGGCGAGGGACCGGGGAAAGGCAAACACATCGTCCTGATCGCCGCCGAACAGGAATACCGCGGCGAGCAGTCGATGCCGATGCTGGCCGGCATCCTTTCCAAGCACCACGGCTTCGACTGCACCGTCCTCTTCGGCGTCAACGAGCAGGGCCTGGTCGATCCCACCCTGCCGGTTTACCCCGAGAAGGGCAAAGAGGCCGAGTTCAAGCCGCACAACATCCCGGGCCTCGAGCATCTGGAGAAAGCCGACCTCCTGATCTTCACCACCCGGCTGCTGACCCTGCCGGACGATCAACTCAAGCGCATCGTCGCTTATCTCGACTCCGGAAAGCCGATCATCGGCACACGGACCGCGAACCACGGTTTCCAAAGCTCCTTGCCCTATGAGATCGACGGCAAGCGGGTCAACATCGGCCAGATCCTCGGCGGCAGTTTCATGGGCCATCACGGCAACTGGCAGGCGGACTCGACCCGCGGCGACATCATCCCGGCGATCAAGGATCACCCGATTCTAACAGGTGTGAAGGACATCTGGGGGCTGACCGATGTCTATCGCACGTTCAAGGAAGGCACTGGCCTGCCGGAAGGCTGCACCGCGCTCGTCATGGGCCAGCCGCTGATCGGCCGGGTGCAAGGCGGGGCGGACAATCCCGAAAAGGAACCTTTACCGGTAGTCTGGTTCAAGGATTGGAAAACGACCGGCGGCAAATCCGCCCGCGTCCTGCAATCGACCATGGGCAGTGCCAAGGACTTCGAAAACCCCGGCCTGCGCCGCCTCATTGTCAACGCCGCCTACTGGGGCCTCGGCATGGAGGACAAGATCACGCCGGACCGCTCCGTCGACTACGCCTCGGAATACAAGCCGCTCTCCAGCGGCTTCAACTACGAGAAGCTCGGCGTCGTCCCGCGTGCTCCTTCGGTTTACCAGTGATTGCCTGGCCTACGACAGGAGTGCCGGGGCTCCTTAACGCACCGCCCTACTTCCCCACGGTATCGAGCTCGTTGCTAAGCTCTTCCATCGTGGTGAAGCGCTTCGCGCCGGGCATGCGCCAGAGGTGCTTCACTTCCTCGAGGTGCTTCTCGTAAACGTCGCGCGGGCCGCAGTTGCGGGCCTTGCAGATGGCGGTGGCGCGGCCGACGGCGACGCCCATCATGCCGATGGTCTTCATCACGCGGATGGTGCCCAGTGCCTCGCGGGTGACGCTGATGTTGCGGCCGGCCATGAAGAGGTTCGGCACGTTGCGCGAGTAGAGGCAACGGTAGGGAATCGGGTAGCCGATCTTGTTGTCGATGGCATGCCGGTGGATGGCCTTCGCGATGAAGGGCCGGTCGGGGTTGGCCTTGGTGTAAACCGGGTGCGGGACGTGCAGGTCGATCGACCAAGTGGTCAGCACGCAGCCGTCGGGGAAGGCCTTCTTGCCGTCGATGTCGGTGTCGCTGAGGATCACGTCGCCGAGCAGTTGCTGGGTTTCGCGGGTGCCGCCGACATAGGCCATCCAATCCAGTTTCGCCCCGCTGTGGCCCTTTTTCTCGGGGTCGCGGGCGGTGTAGGCGCTGTGGTTCTTGATCGCGTTCCAGGCGCTGAAGGACGCGAGCAAGTTCCAGTCCCGGGTCTTTTCCAGCTCTTGGATCGGATGGTTGTTGAAGCCGCTTTCCCAGAACCACTCGGCATGTCCGCGCTGCGGGTAGGGAAAGCCCTTGTCGTCGAGCGTGAGCATCCACGGTTCCTCGCGGAAGGGCTGCGGCTCGGCCTCGCTCTTCCACATCCACATGTTGCTCATGCCCATGCGACCCTTCTCGGTCATCGTCAGGTCGGCGCCGGCCCACTGGCCGATGAAGGCGTGGCCGGTGCAGTCGGCGAAAAAGGTGCCGCTCACTTTCTTGAGTTTGCCGGTCTTCACTTCCAGCAGCTTGGCGGAGGCGATCTCCTTGCCGCGCATCTCCAGACCGTAACCGTGGTGGCCGAGGAAGAGCGTGATGTTCTTCTCCGCGGCAACGACCCGGGCCTTCTTGTCATCGACGAACTGCTCGGCAGGAGCGGGCGAGGCCTTCGCCTGGTCCTCGATCTCGCGCACGATGTCGGCCATCAGGAACTCGCTCGGCGGCAGGTTGCCCTTTGCCCAAACGCGGACTTCCGACGATCCGTTGCCGCCCAGCACCTCACGGTTCTGGACCAGCGCGACCTTGCAGCCCATCCGCGCCGCGGAAATGGCCGCGCCGAGGCCGCCGTAGCCGCCGCCGATGACGACCAGGTCGAAGTTCCCGGCGTCTTCAACGGAGGAAGGCGCCCCCGGGATCTTCCACGCGATGCGGTCTTCCAGCAGGCACTTCTCCGGTGGCTTCACGCCTTCGTCGCGGCTGAGGAAAATCGCGTCCACCCGGCCGTTGAAGCCGGTCAGGTCTTTCAGTGCGATCGTGGTGCTGCCGGCGGGCAGCGTGGCGGTGCCGGCTTCTTCCCAGTGCCACTTGCTGTCGCCCTTGCCGAGTTCGTCGCCGACCTGCTTGCCGCCGATGCTCATCGTGAAGCGCCCCGCGCCGCCTTCCCGGCCGAGCGACTCCGACCAGTCCATGGTCCGCACCCAGATCTTGTAAGTGCCGGCTTCCGCGATCTCGACCGCGGTGCTGGCGTCCGCGACCGGCTTGCCGAGGCCGTGGGCGATCAAGTAGGGCGAGCCCATGGTCTCGATGAACTGAGTGTCGATCTGCCAGCCGCCATGGGTGGCGAACTGCTCGGCTTCGATCACCAGGCTATCGGCGGCATGGGTTGCCGGAGCGGCCATCGCCGCCAGGGCGATCCAGGAGATAAGTCGGGTTTTCATCATTTTGGGTAAATTTGATACGGAAGTCCGCTGCGGTTTTGTCAAATAAAGTTGCCCGATTGCACTCACGGTTTTGCCACGACCGGCCAGCCCGGAAACTGTCGCGCGTCCGGCTTCGTGACATCGGCATAGCGCGGCCAGCATTCGAAGGTCACTTCGCCGGCGGACTTCTTGAAGCGGATCAGCCCGTAGCCGTCGGCCCAGCCGTTGGACGATGCCTGCCGGTCTCCTCGCTCTTTTCTTTTGGCACCCTGGGCGTCGGGATTGGCATAGGCGACCATGCTGATCTTGTTGTGGAAGCCGTCGAGGAAGTCGCCGGTCCACGGCAAGGGCGAGCCGGAAACCGGGTTGGCGCCCGGCTTCTCGTCCTCCGGCCACCACCAGCGGCCGTAGTAGTTGTTGACGATGGCCGGGACGATGAACGACCAGGGTCCGTCGCGAAATTCGTCGATCCCGTGCTGAACCACGCTGGCAAGGTGCTGGTCACCGCCGATGTGGACGGCGCGGGCCTGCTTGATCAAGCGGAGCGCCTGGTTACGGCCGGTCTGCGGCCAGCCGTTCGAGTCGAGGTCGGCGTGGAGGCGGTTGCCGTGGCTGCCGTGGAGGTGAACGCCGCCGCAGAAGCCGGTCTGCGACAGTACGGCTTTCATCGCGACGCCCTCGCGCATGGCGACCCAGTCGGCGAGGAACTTTTCCTGGCGCGCGCCGAGGAGCTGGAGGCCCGGGGTGTCGATCACCTTGGGATCATACTCCGGGTCGCGAATGTGGTCGGGCCGCGGGCCCTTCATCGGGTGGCGGCCCAGCGGTCCCGTCTTGAACTTGCGGTCCTCAAGGATCGCGAAGTCGATCCCGCCTAACAGAAGCCGGGTGTAATAGACTCCGATGCCCTGTTCGACCGGCTTGGGATCGTAGGGGTCGGGCAAGTGGGCGCACTGCTGGCGCTCGACCATTTGAACGTACTCCGGGTGGTAGAAGTAACCGCCGTCGTGACCGGCACCGGCTTTGGCCTGCTTGCCGCCTTCGCCCCACAGGTTGCCCTGGCCGATGTCGTGGTCGTCGGGGATGGTGATGCAGGGACGGCCGCGGAAGATCTCCTTGAAGGCGAGGCCGAACTTGAGCCAGGCGGCGGTGTGCTCGGTGTGGTCGTAGGACTGGTCGCCGGCGAAGAAGACGAGGTCGGGGTCCTGGTGATTGATGTTGCGGGTGTATTCGGGGCGGAGGCCGCGGTCCTTGTTCGAGTTGCAGGAAAGCGCGGCGACGATGATCTCGTCACGCTCGCCGGGGTCCTTGCGGATCAGCCCTTCGAACATCGCCTTCTCGCCGTGGAGGAGGCGGTATTTCACGTTCTGGGAAGTATCCCATTTTTCGATGCGGAAGCAGGTCGACCAGCCGAGGTCGTGGACTTTCTGGCGTGCGATTTCTGTCCAGCCGCCGTCTTTCTCCACCTCGAGCCGGACCTCGCGGGTCTCCTTCGGATAGAGCGGGTAAAGCTGGGCGCTGAGTTTGAGGATGTCGTTGTGGACGGTGTAGAGGCCGAAGGCGACGACCTGGTCGCGCGGCACTTTGAGGTCGATGATCAGATTTGCCGGGCGCTTCCACCAGGCGTTGGTGCAGAGGGAATCTTCTTTCTTTAAGAACGGGGCTTTGACCGGCGGTTCACCGGGATCGGTGGGCTCGGCGGCGGCGAGGCCGATGGCAAAGGGGATCAGCAAGAGTTGTCTCATCGGATAGGCTTAGCGCTGGGGTTTCGGAGCGGGTTGGTTGCGATCGGCGAGGCGCTGCGGGGCGACGCCGTCGAGCGGCCAGTCCGGGGAAGGGGAGTGATGGGCCTTCATGAGCGCTACGACCTGTTGGACGAGGTCGGCATGATCGGCCGCGAGGTTGTTCTTTTCGCCGGGATCCTTGGTCAAATCGTAGAGTTCGACCTTGGCCTTGGGTCCGTTCTTGACGGCCTTCCAGTTGCCGAAGCGGACGGCCTGGATCGGCTTTCCTTCGTGGAGTTCCCAGTAAAAGGACTCGCGCTTCGGAGCGGGGCCGCCCTTGAGGTGGGCGACCAGCGAGAGGCCATCGGTCTTGCATTCCGCGGGGATGGCAGCCCCGGCGAGGTCGGCGGCGGTGGGCAGGAAATCCCAGAACGCCCAAGGTTCGTCCGAGACCCGGCCGGCAGGCACAGTGCCGGGCCAGCGGGCGATGCAGGCCTGGCGCAGCGCCCCTTCATAGAGGCCGCGCTTGAAGCCGCGGAGGCCGTTGGCGGCCTGGTCGAAGCGCTTGCCGATCTTCGACTCGGGTGCGAAGGACGAGCCGTTGTCGCCGGTGATGATGACGAGCGTGTTGTCGTCGATGGCAAGTTCCTTGAGCAGGTCGAGCACCTCGCCGACATCGGAGTCGATGCGGCTGACCTGCGCGGCGTAGGATTTCTCCTCAAGCGACCACGGTTTGTCGGCGTATTGGGCGAGCTTATCGATCTCGTGGCGGCCGTGGGGCAGTGTGATGGCGTAGAACAGGAAGAAGGGCTTCTCTTTGTGACTGCGGACGAAATCGAGGGCGGATTGTTGGATCAACTCCTGGGCGTAGGTCTTGCCGACGGTTTTGCCATCGTTGCCGGGGAGTTCGATCTTGCGTTCGTTATCCCAGAGATAAGTCGGGAAAAAACTATGGGCGTGGCGCTGGCAATTGTAGCCGAAGAAGCGGTCGAAGCCCTGCTTGAAAGGACTGCCGCTGGTGTCGAAAAAGCCCATGCCCCATTTGCCGGTGCAGCCGGTGGCATAACCGGCGGACTTCAGGATTTCCGCGACGGTGACGGTTTCGGCGGGGAGCGGCTTCTGGCCCTCAGGTTTGATTTCCCAATTCCCGCGGACCGGGCAGTGGCCGGAGTGGAGGCCGGTCATCAGCGAAGCGCGGCTTGGGGCGCACACGCTGGTGCCGCAGTAGGTCTGGGTGAAGCGGGTGCCCTCGGCGGCCATCCGGTCGAGGCGCGGGGTTTGGATGATCTTCTGGCCGTAAACCCCGAGATCGCCCTGCGCGAGATCGTCGCTGAGGATGAAAATGAGGTTGGGCGGCGCCGCGGCCGAGAGTTTGCTGGCGGCGAGGCAGAGAAGAGTGAAGCGGAGGAAAATGGTCATGGGTGTTCAGCGGCTTTTGTTAGACGGAGTCTCCAGTGCCTTCGCGGCGGCTTCCGGTTGATAGCCGGGGTTGGGTTGGTCGGGCATCGGGGCATTGGTGCATTTGATCCAGCCGAGCAAGTCGTCGAGCAGCTCGTTGGCTGTCGTCAATTCGCTCGCGGCGAGGTTGTTCCTTTCACCGGCATCTTTCGAAAGGTCGTAGAGCTCCACTGCTCCGTTGGCAGGAAGTTTTGCGCGTCCGCCGTCGAGTTGCCATTCCTCGTGGAAGAGGTGGAGCTTCCAGTCGCCCTTGCGGATGACCGACACCGGGCGGCTGCGGAAGCCAAGGCGGACATCACTTTCCCGGCCGCGGATCACCGGATTATCGAGGTAGCCGGGGAAGTGCCAGAACAGGGACGGGCGGGCCAGTGTGCCAGCTTCCTTGAAGAGCGGTAGGAGGCTTTCGCCATCGAGCACCTTGCCGACGGGCGCGGCGGCACCGGCGGCGGCGAGGAAGGTCGGGAAGAGATCGACCTGATGGACCGGCAACTGTGATGCGATGCCCGCTTTGATCACACCGGGCCACCGCACGATGAACGGCTCGCGGATACCGCCTTCGTAATAGCCGCCTTTGTTGCCGCGCAGGGGCTCTTGGGAGGACTGCTGCGTGCCGCCGTTGTCGGAGGTGAAAACGACGAGCGTGTTGTCCGCGAGGCCGAGTTCCTTGATCCGGGCGAGCAAGCGGCCGACGCCGTCGTCGAGGTCGAAAAGGCAGGCGGCATAGAGCGGATTGGAGTGCTGCTTGCCCGGAGCCTTGGCCTTGAACTTCGCGAGGCTGGCGGCGCGGGCTTCGAGCGCGGTGTGAATGCCGTGATGGGCGACGAAAGCAAAGAAGGGCTTCTCCGCGGCCTTCGATTTCTCCATGAAGTCGCCCGCCGCCCGGGTGATCGAAAAGATGCCTTTCGGATCGTTAGGACGGTCTCGGCGTTGGTTCGGACCGCCCTTGTGCGAATCGTAGACCACCTCGAATCCCTGCTCGCCCGGAGCGGCGCCGTCCTTGCCATCAAGGTGCCATTTGCCGAAGATCCCGGTCGCATAGCCGGCGGCCTTGAGGGCATCGGCCAGGGTGATGTTAGACGGGGCGAGGCCGGACTTGTTAGGAATGGGGACCAGCCGTTGGAAGCGCTTCGGGCCGCGGTCGGTGCTGCCCACGGCGAACACGTGGTGGCGTGGCGTGTAGGTGCCGGAATGCAGCGAGGCGCGGCTGGGCGCGCAGTTGCCGGCCGGGGCGTAGGCTTGGGGAAAGACCATGCCTTCCTTCACCATCCGGTCGAGGTTCGGTGTTTCGTGGAAATCGCTGCCGTTGTAGCCGGTGTCCTTCCAGCCGAGGTCGTCGGCGTAGATCAGCACGATGTTCGGCGGCTTGGCAAAGGCCGCCGCAGGAACCAGGCACGCGAGGAGAAGGGCGAGGGTTTTCATGACGATAGCGAGGTGAGCAGCAGCGCGCCGATGATCCCGGCCTGCTGGCCGAGCGCCGGGGCGACGAGGTACTGGGTTTGTCGTAGCGGGGGATAGTATCCAGCGGAAATCCCGCTCAGCAAAGCTTCGGTTTTCGCATGAAAGCCCGCAGCCTGTGAGACGCCGCCACCGATGACGATGCGGGCCGGCGCGACGATGGCGAGCAGGGCGAGCGAGCCGTGGGCGAGATACCAGGCCTCGGTGTCCCACGCGGGATGGTCCGCCGGGAGATCGGCGGCGGGCTTTCCCCAGCGGGCGGCGATCGCCGGGCCGCTGGCCATGCCTTCGAGGCAGTCGGCGTGGAAGGGGCAGATTCCGGCGAAGTCATCGCCGGGCATCCGCGGCACCTTAAGATGACCGAATTCCGGATGAAGCGCGCCGTGGATCAGCCGCCCGCCGGTGAGGATGCCCGCGCCGATGCCGGTGCCGATGGTGATGTAAGCGATGTCATCGAGCCCGGTGGCGGCACCGAGTCGGGCCTCGGCCAGGGCGGCTGCGTTGACGTCGGTTTCTACGATCACGCGGGCGTCGGGGAATGCGGCGTGGAGCGCATCGGGGATCGAGGCGTCCTGCCAGCCCGCCTTCGGCGTGGCAAGCAGGCGGCCGTAGTTTTCACGCCCAGGGATCACGCCCAGCGGGCCGAAGGCCGCGACGCCGATCGCGGATGGCACGCCGCGCTCGCGCAGCCACTGGCAGGCCGTGCCGAAGGTCTGCGCGGGCGTGGTCGTGGGAAAGCGCCGTTCCTCGGTGACGCGACCGTCGGAGGTGCCGGTGGCGACGACCGTTTTGGTGCCTCCCAATTCAATGCCTGCGATCATGATCACGGCTTAACGCGGGGCTGCCGCGACGGCGAGGATTTCGCGGATCTTTTCGGCCTCGCGGGCCATCCCCGGCGGCGCTGCGTCTTGTGGGTCGGTTCCGCCACCGCCTGATCTCCTCACTCCCGCAAGTGCTTCAGCACCTCCCGGATCGCCGGGATCAGCAGCGGCAGGCATTCGCCGATCGCTTTGGGATTCCCCGGCAAATTGACGATGAGTGTGGTGCCGCGGGTGCCGGCGGTGGCGCGTGTTAGGATCGAAGTGGGGACCAGATCGAAGCTCCGCATCCGCATGATTTCGCCGAAGCCTAACAGCTCGCGCTCCAGCACGGCGCGGGTCGCTTCCGGCGTCACGTCGCGGCGGGAAGGGCCGGTGCCGCCGGTGGTGAGGATCAGGTCGTGGTGTTCCACGTCGGCCAGTTGCCGCAGCAGGGCTTCGATCTCCGCGCGTTCGTCGGGCATGACCACCCGCCGCCATTCGACGCCGTCGAAACCCGCCTCGCCGAAGACCCGCTCGATCTCCGGTCCACTACGGTCCTCGTAGATTCCGGCGCTGGCCCGGTCGCTCAGGGTGAGTCGCGCGACTTTCATTCCTTGATCTTTTCGATGACCCGGATGTCGCCGATGACCATCGCCTTGTCGATGGCCTTGCACATGTCGTAGATAGTGAGAGCGGCCACCGACACCGCGGTGAGCGCTTCCATCTCGATCCCGGTTTTCGCCGAGGTGCTGGCGGTCGCGCGGATCGCCACGCCCTCGTCGAGCAGCTCGAAGTCCACGTCCACCTTGTCGAGCGGCAGGCTGTGGCAGAGCGGGATCAGTTCGTCGGTGCGCTTCGCGGCCTGGATCGCGGCGATGCGGGCCACGGTCAGCACGTCGCCTTTTGGCAGCGCTTGGTCGCGGAGTGCCTGGACGGTTGCCGGGGCGCATTCGACGAAGCCGGATGCGACGGCGATGCGGCGTTGCACGGGCTTCGCGCCGACATCGACCATGCGGGCGGTGCCTTCGGCGTCGAGGTGGGAGAATCGGGGATCGGACATGTTAGAGAAGCAAGGTTGCAGCGCGGCCGGCGGGTGTGGATTCGTTCACCCGGACCAGCGCGTTGGTGCCGGCGAGGGAAAAGGTGTCGCCGGAAGTGGACCAGCGGCGGGGCGTCACGACAAGCCTGCCCGCGTCCGCGGCCACCGTGGCAGGCCAGTAAGTTTCCCGCGGATCGGGGCGAAGCGGTTCGCCGCCGCGGAGCTCGAGGTCGAGGAAGGTCCACGCCGGCTGGATGCCGCACAGGAGCTCGACCGCCAGCCGGATGGCGACGTGGTAGCAGACGAAGTGCGACACTGGATTTCCCGGGATGACGAAGGCTGCCTGGGTGCCCCGGGTGGCGAAGGTGAGGGGCTTTCCAGGCCGCAAGTTCACGGTGTCGAAGTGGATCGTATAGCCGAGGCGGCGCAGCGCTTCGGCGCCGAAATCGTAGTCGCCGACGCTGGCCCCGCCGGAGATGAGGAGGAGGTCGCAGGGCTCGCCGGCGATCTGCGCCAGAGCCGCCGGATCGTCGCCGCAGCGGGAGGAGTTGATGCTTCCATAATCCGCAAGCAGGGCGGAAAGCAGCGTCGAGTTGGTGTCGCGAATCATCCCTTCCGGCGGGATTTCCTCCGGTCCCGTGAGCTCGCCGCCGGTCGCTATGTGGCGGATCAAAGGGGCTCTCACCACCTGCGGCGTGATCACGCCGACTTGGGCCAGCATCGCCATTTCAGGGGCACCGAGCCGGGTGCCAGCGGGTAGAATGATGTCGCCGGGTTTCGCTTCGGAGCCCTTCGGTCGAATGAAGCGGCGCTCCGGGAAGTTTCGTAGGATCACCCGGTCGCCTAACCGCTCGGCCTCTTCTTGCATGATCACTCGGCCCCCGCCTTCCGGCAGCAGCGCCCCGGTGAAAATCCGGAACGCCTCGCCGCAGGCTAACAATTGCCTGGGGATCGCGCCGGCCTGGATTTCCCCCACGACCTGGAATTCCCCCGGCTCCGCATCGTCCCGGACCACGTAGCCATCCATCATCGAGCGGTCGCCGGACGGGTAAAAGGCATCGGCCGCCACCGGTGATGCAAGCACGCGCCCGCGGGCCTCTGACAGCGCGACGTAAAGCGGCGGCAGGGGAGCGATGGCCCCCGAAATGATCCGTCGTGCTTCCTCCAGCGAAATCATGCCAATCGCACTAGGACCGCACTGACGGTGGCACAAGCGAATTGATTCGCCGATGGCTGGGGTCACTGCATTGCGGAGCCTGCCTGGCATGATTCGGAAGGGGTTCGATTTCGGGACCGGGCCGGATGGACCGGCATGGCTGGGATTCCGGAACAAGAGGGGTGCGGGCGGCTCGCCCGCAGCATCGTTTCGACGGGAGTCGAAGCCGTAGCTCACGCAGGGCGGATTCGCTGCAAGACATCACCTGAACCCAGCCTGCCGATCCCCCCAGCTTGGTCCATTTTTCAGGTCACGGTCCCCGACTGCTCCTCAACGGAGGAGCCTTGCGTGGGAAAAATGCGGCCTCATATTCGGGTGGTCTATCGACAATAACCGGGCTATCACCGGGGAAGATGTCGATCACGGTTCTCGCCTTCGCCCAATCGCAGGATCTTTTCGGATTCGCCAGCAGCGCAGTGCCGCTTCAGCCCGGAGACACGCCGCGCAGCCTGCTACTGCGCCTGCGACCGGATGCCGACCTCGGGTCGTTCCGGGTCGCGGTCGATGGTGAGTTCGCGGAGTGGGACACGCCGCTCGACGGGGCCGGCGAGTTGGCCATCATCCCGCCGGTATCAGGAGGTTGAAGTCATGCTGATCGAGATCCATTTCACCGCAGACGAGATAGTCGTTCCGCTGCAAGTCCTGCCGTCCCGCGAGATCGGGGCGGTCGTGGAGTTTCAAGGCCTGGTCCGCGAGCTGGAGAACGGTGCTGCGCTCGACGGCCTCTTTTACGAAGCCTATGAATCAATGGCGCGGCGGGTCATGGCCGGGCATTTTGAAGCCCTCGCGGCGGAGTTCCCCTGCGCGGCGGTGCTCTTCATCCACCGCACCGGTTGGGTGCCGGTCGGCGAGGCGTCGTTGTTCATCCGCGTCCTGAGCGCCCACCGGGGTGAAGCGCTGGAGTTCCTTGCGAAAGCGATCGATCTCCTCAAGCAAGACGTCCCGATCTGGAAGCGCCTCACCCGACCCGACGTATCCTGATGAAGCCCATCGAGCCACCTCCCGTGCCGACTTTTCGCGAAGCCCTGCGCTTCTGGTGGAAGCTCGGTTGGATCAGCTTCGGCGGACCGGCCGGGCAGATCGCGATCATGCACAAGGAGCTGGTGGAAAAGCGCCGCTGGCTGGGTGAGGACCACTTTCTCCACGCGCTGAATTTCTGCATGCTGCTGCCCGGGCCCGAGGCGCAGCAGCTCGCGACCTATCTCGGCTGGCGCTTGCACGGCGCGCGCGGCGGGATTGCGGCGGGTGTGCTGTTCGTGCTGCCCTCAATGTTCATCTTGTTCGGCCTGAGCTGGCTCTACATGGCCGGCGGCGAGGTGAAATGGATCCAGGGGGTCTTCTACGGGCTCATCCCGGCGGTGATCGCCATCGTGCTGTCGGCGGTGAAACGCATCGGCTCGAAGGCGCTCAAGACTCCGGCGCTGTGGTCCATCGCGTTGCTCGCCTTTGTCGCAATCTTCTTCCTCAAACTGAACTTCGTCTGGATCATCCTGACTGCTGCGCTGGCCGGCTTCATTGGCGGCAAGAAATGGCCGAAGCAGTTCCCGGCGGGCAAGGGACACGGCAAGTCCGACGTTGGGGACGCGCCGTTCGTCGAGCTGCCCCCGGCACCTCGGGCGAGCTGGCGGCGGAGCTTCCTGATTTCCGCGATCTGCCTCACGCTGTGGTGGCTGCCGGTGCTGGCCTGCGGGCTTCTGTCAGGGTGGGAAGGCATCCATTTCAAGGAAGGCCTGTTCTTCAGCAAGGCGGCGCTGGTCACCATCGGCGGCGCGTATGCCGTGCTGCCCTACGTCGCCCAGATGGCGGTGGTGCATGAGGGCTGGCTCAGCCAGCGGCAGATGATGGCCGGCCTCGGCCTCGCGGAAACCACGCCGGGTCCGCTGATCATGGTCCTCCAGTTCGTCGGCTTCGTCGCCGCTTGGCAGAACCCCGGCGACCTGACGCCGCTCGCCGCCGGCGCGCTCGGTGCGGCGATCACCACCTGGGTGACCTTCCTGCCCTGCTTCCTGTTCGTCTTCCTCGGCGCGCCCCATGTCGAAGGCCTGCGCGAACGGCCTGCCCTGGCTTCCACCCTCACCGCGATCACCGCCGCGGTGGTCGGCGTGATCCTCAATCTCGCGCTCTGGTTCGCCCTCCACGCGCTGTGGCCGGAGGGCGGGAAGTTCGATGCCTTCGTCGCGGTGGTGGCGGTGGCCGCCTGGCTGGCGATGGAGCGATTCAAGGTCGGCGTGATCCCGACCCTCGCGGTTTGCGCGTTCCTCGGGATGCTGTGGAAGGTCGCGGTGTGATTTTTTAGCACTTAAAACCAGTGGGTTAAATCACCTCCATGAAAAACCTACTCGACAGTAGGAGTTTAATCCCTACTCATCGATCCAGATTCGCCGATGCACCTTTCCAAGAAAGCCGAATACGCCCTGCGCTCGATGATCCACCTTGGGATCGCCACCGAGCTCGGACTGCCGACCGTGTCGGGCACCGACCTCGCGGAAGCGAACCGGCTGCCGCTGAAATTCGTCGAACGCATCCTGCAGGAACTCCGCGAAGCCGGGCTGGTCGAAACCAAGCGCGGCAAGCTCGGCGGCTACTCCCTCGCCACCGCGGCCGACCAGATCCGCATCGGCGACCTGGTCCGGCTGATGGACGGCCGGCTCGCCCCGATCTGCTGCGCCAGCGAGTTCGCCTACCAGCGCTGCACCTGTCCGGACGAGGACCACTGCGGGTTGCGGATGCTCATGATCGATGTCCGCAACGCGATCGCCAACATCCTCGACCGCTACACCCTCGCCCAGGTCGTCGAGGTCACCCTCCGCAAGATGCGCCGCGACGGGGTGCCGCCGCCTTTCTCCAACCTTCCCGGGGCCCGCGCCGATGCTGGGCCGATCCACCGCAAGGCCGACCCGTCCGACGGGTTCCTGGCCGGACTTTCCCAACTCGCCACCGCCACCCGCGATGAGCCAGAACTCCCATGAACAACCGCAACCGGAGCCGACTCCCGATTGGTTGGAAGTCGTGCGCCGGAACGCCGGCAACCTCCGCTACGGATCGATCCAAATCACCGTCCACGCCGGGCGTGTGACCCAGATTGAAAGCGTGGAGCGCACTCGCTTCACCACCGGCACCGGCCGCGAGGAATCCGGCCGCCCTGCCTAACAGGATCTAACATCGCGGGTCTCCGAGACCCGCCTCAACCCCTCAATCGAAGAGACCGACCGGACCACCGGAGGACTTGGAGAGCAGGAAACACGGAAGCCAAACCGGCATTCCGCACCCTGTCCTCCATGCCCCGGCCCGGCGGTCTCTTTTTCGTTTTCCCCGGCCACCGCACCCGCGGGGCCTCAACGACCAAACCTGCGCACGACCTACCGGACCACCGGTGACGGACGCCCGCAGATCGCCATGAAACACCACCGAAACCATCGTACGCACCGCGTGTCCGTCCCGTCCGCCATTCATCCGGATCCCACCCCGCACAGCTCCTTGAGTTATCGCGTGCGACTGCCCCGCCGGGCGGCGCTCGCCTTGCTCTCGCTGCTGCCCGGGGTCGGATCCGCCTTGGATCCCTTCGGCACGCCGACCGCGGAGGAGACGGCTTCGCTCGATGCCCTGTGGAAGGCCTTCACCCTCTACAAGGACGACGCGAACCCGATCCTCCAGGAGTTCAAGCTCCGCGGCCGCTACCAGGGTCAGTACCACTGGGTCGATTCCGACAAGGGCGACGCCGATGCCTGGGAAGACCGCCGTTCTCGTTTCGGCTTCGATGCGAAGCTCTTCTCCAAGCAGGTCGAGGTCCGCGTCGACTTTCAGAGCAACGACGGGTTTGAAGACGCCTACGACCGCCTTGTCGATGCCTATGTCCGATGGAAGCCATCGGAAAGCCTCACCCTGACCGCAGGCCGCACCAAGCCTTTGATCGGCTACTACGACTGGCTGCAACCCACCATCACCCAGCCAACCTTCGAGCGGTCGCAGATCTTCAACCAGCTCCGCGTCGACCGCGCCACCGCTCTAACAGTCGAGGGAAAGGCCGGCAACTTCACCTGGCAGGCCGGCGGCTACTCAAACGACACCGACCGCGAGTTTGGCAAGTTCGGCGGCGCTTTCAGCTACGGGGTGGGCATCGGCTACGACGCGAAGGAATGCTTCGGCTGGACCCGCGCCGACTTCCGGCTCGACTGGCTGCACAGCGACCACGACGCCGACGACCAGATCTTCGACCGCTACGACGACATCGTCTCCGCCACCTTCTGGGGGCAGGAGGGACCGTGGGGAATCGTCGCCGAAGGCTATCACGCTTCCGGGGGACAAGGGCGCGACGAGGACGTCCTCGGACTCTTCATCCAGCCGACCTACGACCTGGTCCCCAAACGCATCCAACTCGTCGGGCGCTACTCCTTCGCCACTGGCGACGGCCTCGACAGCGTGCGCCGCCAGACCCGCTACGAAAGCGAGGCACCGGCTCTAACAGGCGGCGGCCGCGGCGACGAATATCACGCCCTCTACCTCGGCGCGCAGTACTTCATCCACGGCGACAAGCTCAAGCTCCTGGCCGGTGCCGAATACGCCACCCTCGATGGCGGCGGCAATGGCGGCGACTACGACGGCGTCACCTGGCTGACCGGGATCCGCTTCTCCTTCTAACAAAACAGTGGCTGGCGCGTCTCGCGCCAGTCCGTGCGCGGGGCGTCCCGCTCCGCGGCCTACTCCAACGAAACCGAACATGAAAATCAAATCCCTTGTCCTTCCCCTCATCGCCCTTGCTCTCGCCGCCTGCGGCAAGAAGAGCGGATCCGGAACCCTCGAACTCCAGAACGTCTCCTACGACCCGACCCGCGAATTCTACACCGAAGTGAATGCCGCCTTCGCCAAAAAGTGGGCGGCGGACGGCAAAGGCGAAATCAAGATCACCCAGTCGCACGGCGGCTCCGGCAAGCAGGCGCGCGCGGTGATCGACGGTCAACCGGCGGATGTCGTGACGCTGGCACTGGCCGGTGACATCGACTCGATCGCCCGCGAGGCGAAGCTGCTGCCCGACAACTGGCAGTCGCGCCTGCCCGACAACAGCTCGCCCTACACTTCCACGATCGTCTTCGTCGTCCGCAAGGGCAATCCGAAGGGCATCAAGGACTGGGGCGACCTCGCGAACGACGGCGTCGGCGTGATCACCCCGAACCCCAAGACTTCCGGCGGCGCGCGGTGGAACTACCTCGCCGCCTGGGCCTGGGCGGAGAAGCAACACGGCGGCGATCAAGCCAAGGTGCTCGAGTATATCACCAAGCTCTTCAAGAACGTGCCGGTGCTAGACACCGGCGCGCGCGGATCAACCACCACCTTCGCCCAGCGCAAGATCGGCGATGTTTTCCTGTCGTGGGAAAACGAGGCCCATCTGATCGAGAAGGAATTTCCGGGTGAAACCGAGATCGTCTATCCTTCGCTGAGCATCCTTGCCGAGCCGCCGGTCGCGGTGGTCGACAAAAACGCGGAGAAGGGCGGCAAAGCGGAAGCGGCTAAGGCTTACCTCGAGTTCCTCTACACCGACGAGGCTCAGGAACTCGCCGGCAAGCACTTCTACCGGCCGCGCAAGCAGGAGATCCTAGCGAAGTACGCCGGCAAGCTGCCGACCCTCCCGCTGGTCACCGTTGACAAGGACTTCGGCGGCTGGGCCAAGGCGCAGAAGACCCACTTCGACGATGGATGCACCTTCGACCAGGCCTACGGCGCGAAGTGATCCACGGCTTCGAGAGCGCTGGCTTTAGCCGGCGTGTCCTTCCTCTCCAACCGTCCAAGCCGACTAAAGTCAGCGCTCCCATGGTAAAATACCGCGTCATTCCCGGCTTCGGCCTTTCGATGGGCATCACCATCTTCTGGCTCAGCGCCATCATCCTGATCCCGCTCGCCGCCTTGTTCATCAAGGCGGCGGGCCTGGGGCCGGGCGAGTGGTGGACCATCCTCACCTCGCCCCGCGTGCTCGCCGCGGCCAAGCTGACCTTCGGCGCCAGCGCCGCCGCGGCCGCGGTCAGCACGGTGCTCGGCCTGCTGGTCGCGTGGGTGCTGGTGCGCTACGAGTTCCCCGGGAAGAAAGCGCTTGATGCCATCGTCGACCTGCCCTTCGCCCTGCCCACCGCCGTCGCCGGCATTACTCTAACAGCCATCTACGCGCCGACCGGCTGGCTCGGCCAGTACCTCGCTCAGTGGGGCATCCAGGGGGCCTACTCGCCGACCGGCGTCTTCATCGCGCTGACCTTCATCGGCTTCCCGTTTGTTGTTAGAACCGTGCAGCCGGTGATGGAAGACCTCGGCCCCGAGTTGGAGGAAGCCTCCGCCAGCCTCGGCGCGAACCGCTGGACCACCTTCCGCCGCGTGATCTTCCCGCTGCTTGTGCCCGCGCTGATCACCGGGTTCACCCTGGCCTTCGCCCGGGCGATCGGCGAATACGGTTCGGTCATCTTCATCTCCGGCAACCTGCCGATGAAGACCGAGATCCTGCCGCTGCTGATCGTCGCGCAGCTCGAGCAGTTCAAGTATGAGGCCGCCGCGGTCATCGCCTCCGGCATGCTGCTGGTCTCCTTCGCGCTGCTTTTCCTCATCAATCTCCTGCAACGCCGGTTCAACTGGCAGACCCGCTGAACCGATGGCACAACGCCCCGTCACCACCGAATCCGCGCCCGTCCGCTGGCTGCTCATCGGGCTCGCCTTCGCGATCCTCACGCTGTTCCTGCTGCTGCCGCTGGCCGCCGTGTTCATCGAGGCCTTCCGCCGCGGCTGGGAAGTTTTCCGCGCCGCGCTGACCGAGGACGCCGCGCTTTCCGCGATCAAGCTGACCCTGCTCGCCGCCGCGATTTCGGTCCCGCTCAACACGGTCTTCGGCGTCGCCGCGGCGTGGCTGATCACGAAGTTCCGCTTCAAGGGGCGCTCCTTCCTGCTGTCGCTCATCGACCTGCCCTTCGCCGTCTCGCCGGTCATCGCCGGCCTCGTTTTCGTGCTGATGTTCGGTGCGAAGGGCTGGTTCGGGCCTTGGCTGCGGGAGCATGACATCCAGATCATCTTCGCGCTGCCGGGCATTATCCTCGCCACGGTGTTCGTCACCTTTCCCTTCGTCGCCCGCGAGTTGGTCCCGCTGATGGAAAGCCAGGGCAGCGATCAGGAGGAAGCCGCGGTCACGCTCGGCGCACGCGGTTGGCAGGTGTTCCTCCGCGTGACTTTGCCGAACATTAAGTGGGGCCTGCTTTATGGCGTGCTGCTCTGCAATGCCCGCGCGATGGGCGAGTTCGGCGCCGTGTCGGTCGTCTCCGGCCACATCCGCGGCAAGACCAACACCCTGCCGCTCCACGTCGAGGTGCTCTACAACGAATACCAGTTCAGTGCCGCCTTCGCCTGCGCCGCGCTGCTCGCCCTCCTCGCCCTCGTCACCCTCGGCCTGAAATCCGCCGTCGAACACTTCACCGGCCACGGCTCCAAAGGCCGCCACTGAGCTCTTCCTCCCGTCTTCCGTCTTGAGTCTTCCAGTCTTGCGTCTCCGATCCCATGTCCGTCTCCATCCAATCCATCCACAAGACCTTCGGCACCTACACGGCGCTCGACGACATTTCGCTCGAGATTCCCAACGCCTCGCTGACCGCGCTGTTAGGCCCCTCCGGCTCCGGCAAGACGACACTGCTGCGCATTGTCGCCGGCCTCGAGTTCGCGGATCCCGGCAGCGGCCGCGTGCTGTTCCATGGCGAGGACGTCAGCGGGATCCCCGCGGGCGAACGCGGGGTCGGCTTCGTTTTCCAGCACTACGCGCTCTTCAAGCACATGAGCGTGGCCGACAACATCGCCTTCGGCCTCACCGTCCTGCCCGCCGCGAAGCGCCCCGCGAAGAAGGAGATCGCGGACCGGGTCAAGGAGCTGCTCCACCTCGTGAAGCTCGACGGCCTCGACCAGCGCCGCCCGCACGAACTCTCCGGCGGCCAGCGCCAGCGCGTCGCCCTGGCCCGCGCCCTCGCCATCCGGCCGAAGGTCCTGCTGCTCGACGAGCCCTTCGGCGCGCTCGACGCCCAGGTCCGCAAGGATCTCCGCCGCTGGCTGCGCCAGTTCCACGACGAGATCGGCCTGACCACGCTCTTCGTCACCCACGACCAGGAGGAGGCCCTCGAACTCGCCGACCAGGTCGTCGTCATGCGCAACGCCCGCATCGAGCAAACCGGCGCGCCGCAGGGGATCTACGACGAGCCTCGTACCTCGTTCGTCTACGAGTTCCTCGGCGAGGTCAACAAGCTCGACGACGGCCGCTACGTCCGCCCGCACGAGATCGAGCTGAAATTCGCCGCGGAAGAAGGCGTACAGCTCGCCGGCCGGGTGAGCCATCTGTTCGTCGCCGGTCCCTTCGCCCGCCTCAGCGTCATCCCCGAAACCGGCAGCCGCCGCGAGATCGAAGTCTGGGCGACCCGCGAACAGGTCGAAGAAATGGCCCTCGGCCAAGGCGACATCGTCGGTCTGCGCTTTCCGGAGCCCAAATCAGCGACCAAGCCGACAAAATAGCGGCTGAGATCAACGGGAACACGGGGGCTCCTTGGTTTTGTTGGAACCGCGACCTGACCCATGGTGGCGTCGACTTGGACCTCTCATCGAGAGGAAAGTGGGCAGGAAAGGATTCGAACCTTTGAAGGCGTAATCCAGCAGATTTACAGTCTGCCGAGATACCCATTTTCAATGACTTATGAATGATAGCGGTTGATCGCGATTGATCGTTGCAATTCGTTGGTAGGTAGGGCATAAGTAATCCCGTGAAGCCGATCAAAGACGCTCAACCGCTATCACCGGTCCATCCAAAAACTGCCGGGAAACTGCCGGGGAAAGATCCAAAGGGGGCTAAATCCAAGTTTTCCAAGGGAGACGCTCGTTATTGGCTGGTCCCGGGGAGGCTCTTCAAAGACGAAAGCGCCGACTACTCATGCCGCTTCTCCGTCCGCGGCCGGCGCGCGCAGTTCTGCCTTGCGACCTCGAACCAGTCCGCCGCCGCCAAGCGCGCGTCGGAGCTTTACACGCTGGTCGTCACCCAGGGATGGGAGGCGGGCTTTGCGCTCTATCGGACGGAGGCGAAGAAGGAGGCGGCAGGAACGGTGGGGGCGCTCATCACGTCCGCTTCCTCCCTTTCGACCGCCCGCCGGCATTCGCTCGACGCCTATACCAAGGCCCTGCGCTGCATCGTGGCGGAGATCAAGGGCATCCGGCCCGGGAAGAACACGGAAGGGAAGGGAAGCGCGCACGCCGCATGGCGGGCCGAGGTGGACGCCGTGCCGCTGGAGGAAATCACGCCGGCCGAAATCGTCGCTTGGAAGAACGCGCGCCTCCGGGCGGTTGAGTCCGATCCGATGGCCAAACGCCGCGCGGCCGTGACGGTGAATTCCCTCGTCAGGAACGCCAAGGCGCTCTTTGGGAAGAAGATCCTGCCCTTCATCGAGCAGAGCGTCACCGTGCCCCGGCCGCTGCCCTTCGATGGCGTGACGATGGAAAAGCAACCGTCCATGCGCTACGTCTCCCGTGTCGACGCCTTCGGCTTGCTGGCGCTGGCCAAGGAGGAACTCGCCGGGAAGGATCCGGAAGGCTTCAAGGTCATGCTGCTTTCGCTGGTGTGCGGTCTCCGCCGCTCGGAGATCGACAACCTCTTGTGGCGGTCCTTCGACTTCGGGCGGAGTGTCCTCCGGTTGGAGTCCACCGAGTTCAAGGAGTTGAAGAGCGAGGACAGCGCCGGCGAAATCGATCTCGATGCCGACACGCTCGCCATCTTCCGCGGCTACCATGCGAAGAAGCCGAAGGCGGTTTTTGTGGTGGAGAGTCCCAACCCGCCGCGGAGCACGACGAAGTCCCGGTGCTACCGCTGCGACGCGGTCTTCAACCGGGTGCTCCAATGGCTCCGTGACCACGGTGTCGAGTCTTCCAAGCCGATCCACACCATGCGCAAGGAGATCGGCAGCATCATTGCCAGCGAGCACGGGATCTTTGAGGCATCCCGCTACCTCCGGCATTCCGACATCCGCATCACCGCGGCCATCTACGCCGACAAGAAAAAGACCATCACGCCGAAGACCTTCGCCGGCCTGCTCGGTGGCGGGGCGCAGGCAACGGAATTTGTGGCAGCTGGTGACTCCAGCTCCGCAAAGCCGTCAAAACCGCGACGATCCAAAAGTTCGGGGCAAGCCCCGGCGTAGACTAACAGGATTTTCGGCAACCATTTACCGCTATGAGCAACACGCCAACCCCCGACCAGGCGCGCGACTTTCTCGACCTTCCCGCGGACGATGCCGCCATTCGGAAGTATCTCGCGAAAGAGGATATCGATGAAATTGCCAGAATCGCGGCCAGCTTGGTCCCGAAGCAGACATTATTCGACGCGCAGGCAGCGGTAGAAGGTGCGCTGGCCATCAAGGGCGAAGTGGAGGCGGCCCTTCGCCGTCGCCGTGAGGATATGGTGGAAACGATGAACTTTTCCACCCTGCTCAAGATCGCGCAGGAACTGGACGCCTACGAATTGGTTGCGGGTCGGGATGACGCGGACGCAAAGCTCCTCGATCCCCTTGTAGGCCCCGTAATCATGAAGCTGTGGGCAGTGATGTTTCAAGACAGCGAGAAAACGAATGCACTAAACCAAGATCGAACCAACAAAGCACTCGCCGCAGCGGACCAGCGATCCAAGGTCGCCCGTCCGAGTTTGCCGTGCGACCTGGAAGCAGCTGTGCGGTACGCCACAGGAGAGGGGTCTATCCCTTGGATTCTTCTCCAGAGGGGGTTCATCGATTTTCTCGGAATCTATCAGACCGGCGCGGAATTGGCGCGGGAGGAGATGCGGGAATCTTCCTTGAGGAAGCGGATCGAACGGGATTCCGCTATGCTCGCCTCGATGGTAGAAAATCCCGATTATCCAGGTTCAACCCGACAAGAGAGGGAGAGACTGAGATCACTGGAAAATGCCTTGGAGGTGCGACTCGCCCATCGAGACTACCGTGAAAATTTCTCCCCTGGTCGGGACACTCCCGCCCCGATCCTTGCCGAGGCGAAGAGGACGTTTGCGGATTGGTGGGCGGATCCCGGCAGTGTCGAAGCTGAAGCCTCCCTCGCTTGGATTTCATCAGACTTCCACGAATTTTGGGAGAAGCATGGAAAGGCTTACCAGGCGCTCGAGAGAATGAAGGAGAAAGCACGGAAGAAGATCTCGATGCGAAACGCCAAGGCGGCGGAGAAAAGTGCTACGAGTCGCGAAGATTCAAGGTTCCTCGCCCGAACTGAGAAGTTCCTCGTCTTCCTGAAGGAAGTGGGCGCGGATCCGTCGAGTCCTGGAATCCGCGGGTTGATCGAGGAATTCGTTTACTCGCAAGGGGGAAAGACGCCTGCTTCCAAGAAGGTCGTGGAATTTTTGAGTCTGGTTTTCAATTCCTCAGTCCGGCCTCGTGGAGCATCCGAGATTAAGGAGACCCTGGTGGGCCTTGGTATGAAGGCGATATCGATTGAGGGGATTGCGAAGTGTCTTGCACTCTTGGAGCCCGGTTCTGGGAAGGGGATCAGGAAAAAACCTGGAAATAAAGCTTGAGGGGGCCATCCCGCTTTTTGGGGCTGATTCAGCACGGCCGCACCTTGTCGATTTCCCCGCAGCGCATTGATTTTGTGAGTTCCGGCAAACAGGGCGCATCGCGAACCGTCGATTTCGTCACGGGGCGCATGAAAATCCAGTGCCAGTCTGTGATTGGCGCATCGAATGGCCGGTAGAGCGGCCCGGGTCGCGTCGAGTAGTGGTGTCCGACTGTGGTTGGCAGCGAGCGATCGCGATACCACCACCATGAACACCAAAGATACCGCCACCGCCCCGCCTCGGGCGACCGAACCCTGGGTCAACACATCCGCTGCGTGCGAGCATCTCGGGATCTCCGCGCCCACGATACGACGTTGGATCAAAGCCGGGAGGCTGAATCCAAAACGAACCCCTACGGGTGAGTTCCGTTTCCGCCGATCTGAGCTGGATGCAATCCTTGACTAAGAAAACCGGGCCGACCGCATGTTGGAATCGACCCGGCAGCAGTCACGCACTGCGAGTTCGCTCATCCCGCATGTGGTGGCCTGCAACCAAAACTGCAAACGCCCATGTCCCTTCACAATCACAACGGAAAAGCGCGCCATTCCATCGAACTGCCGGCCGGGACCCTCAACCCAAGCCGCACCACGATGAGCGACCCCAGTAAACAGATCGGCCCCGAGATGGTTCCAGCCACCCCGAGGCCCGAGTCGATTCTTGGCAGGCACGGCTCGACGAAGGTTACATTCCCCCCGCGGCGGGTTCAAGAGCCCTTTCCTGAGCCTCCAGTGGACGGGATCCACGGATGGGTGATGGACGCCGCGTGGCACTGCCGGAAAGCCGGCATGAGTGCGGACGAGGCAGTCGCCAAGGTCCGGTCATTCGAGGGCTCACTTCGCCGGCCGTTCAAGCATCACGAAGTCGAGCACGCGGTGGAGAAGGTATTCAGCACGACCCTCGCCAAGGCCACGAAGATCGAGCGGGTTCCCGAGCTTCCTCAGTGGAATGCAAAGGAGACCGCCAGGATCCACCATGCGCTCGCATTGACCGCTGACGACCTCACGACAGAATCACCTGAAGAGGATCCCGCCGGCATCCACCCCTGCGGGATCATCGACCGCCTGTTTCCCAATCCCGAGGGGCTGATATGTGTCGGCCGCAGTATGTCGGAGTTCCAGACGGATCCGCTTGCCGTGCATCGCCACCTCAAGTCCGCGCAGTTCATCGTCCCCGCCTACATGCTGGCGAAGTGGGGAACGACCCAATGCGGGAAGCAGTCGCAGCACACCAAGGAGAACACCGGGCCGAGGAGATACATTGTCTTCGACTTCGACAGCCCGCCGCCAGAGCAGCATCCAAGCATCATCCGCCACTTGGCCAAGTTCCGGCCGCTGGTGATGGCGCTGAAGTCCGGAGGGAAATCCTTCCATGCATGGTTCCCTACCACCGCATCGATCGAGGACGACCGGCTTTTCTGGAGGCTTGGGATCGTGCTCGGTGCGGACGCCGTGCTTTTCCGCAACCCGTCGCAATTCGTCCGGCTTCCGAACGGCACTCGAAACACCGGGGCGAAGCAGGAAGTCGTTTATCTTAATTTCACCGCAGCACCATGAATCCAAAACTATTGCGAGAAACGGCGCGGGCGGAAGGGGTTCTGGGTTATTACGACGGAAGCCGGTACTTTCTCGACAACGGGGTCCACTACGTCCCGATGGACCGAACCTCGATCAAGTCGCACCTGGAGCGGCACGGCTTCGACAAGGCGCAGGCCGTTGAGCTGATTTGTCAGATCCAGACCACGCGATTCGTCCGCTACGTCGGCCCGCTGGCCGGAAGGAAACGAGGAGTCTATGAGTCCAACGGCGACCTATTGCTGGCAGACAAGAACCCGCACTTCATCGAATCATCTCCGGGTATTTTTCCGACGATCCGAAAGTTCATCGTCGATCTTTTCGGCGGGGATGAGCACGCGGGGGCTCAGGTGAGGGCGTTCATGGGATGGATGAAGTCCGCCCGCACTGCGATGATCTCGGGCCAGCGCCGGCCGGGGCAGGCACTCATCCTCGCCGGTCCTATCCAGTGCGGGAAAACCCAGCTCATCAAGCAGGTGATCGTCCCCGGCATGGGGGGAAGAATCGCGAGGCCCTACAAATTCATGAGCGGCAAGACCAACTTCAACGGCGACTTGGTCGGCTCTGAAGTCCTGGTGATCGACGACGAAGTCGGTAGCACCCGGATCGAGTCGAGACGGGCGCTTGGCGACGGAATCAAGACCGCGCTCTTTGCCTCCTCGGTACACGTCGAGGGGAAGTTCAAGACCGGCTTTGACTTCGATCCGCTATGGCGCGCGGTGATCGCGGTGAACGACCAGCCCGAGGCACTGATGATCCTTCCACCGCTCCGCGACGACCTCGCCGACAAGCTCATGATTCTGAAATGTCAGAAAGCCATCGAACTGTCAGACGATGCCTTCGAGCAGTGGCAGCGGGACGTTGCCGCCGAGCTGCCGGCGTTCCTCCACGCGGTCGAGAACTTCGTGGTTCCACCAGACGAAGTGGACGGGCGCTGTGGCGTGAAGGCGTTCTTCCATCCCGATGTTGTAGCGGCCATCGCGGAGCTTGCGCCGGAGCACCAGCTTCGACAGCTAATCGACCAGGCATTTTCAGCGGGCGGGATCCACCTCCCGTGGGACGGCACCGCGGCGCAGCTAAAAGGCCTGCTCACCGAGTGTGGAGCTTCGACCCGAGGTGATGCCGAAAGACTCCTTTCGAACTGGATCCCGGCCACCGGCGTCTACCTCGGGCGACTGGCGGATGTCGGCGATGGAGTCGAGCGGCTGAAGTTGCTCGACGGGGACAACAGGTGGCGAATTACCCCGAAAAGTGGAGAAGGGGAAACAAAGCCCGAAAACTCCACCGAGTTCTGAACCCTTACAAGTGGAGAAGTGGATACAATCTCAACTTAAACCCTGAGAATATCAGAGGGGGAAAACGGCCCGACTGCCTGAACTTTATCTCCACTTCTCCACTTTCACCTGAATTTGCCATGATCGACGACCAGCGAATCCTCCTCAGCGAATCGGCGTCCCGCCATCTGCTCGAAGCCGGCGAGTGTTTCGTCATCGCGGGGAAATCCAGTCATCCCGAGCATCCTGGCCGGCTCGTTCTTCACCTTCTGAGCATTCCCAAGAAGCAGGCCGACGCGGCGTGCCTTGTTGCCATGGGGCAAGCCCGGGCGACAAAATTTAGAGCACCGAAATCCAAGGACGAGGGTGCGGGATGACCTACTTCGACCGCACACGGGGCAGGGCCGTGGGATCGATAGCGCCGGCAACTCCACTACCGGTTATGCCCCGCCAAGTTTCCCGGCCGCTTGGGTGCCTTAATCGTAATCAAGCCTCGGGCCAAACCGTCGCGGCGAGGGCCGCGATTTGCGCCGGCTTCAAAATGGCCGACTTCGCTGCGGCGATTTCGGAGTAGTTGGGGCCCTCCCACTCATTCGCGCACTTCTCCGCCTCCCAATAGGCCCGGAGGAGATCGATCCATGGCGTGACTCCATTCTCCAGATCCACCGACGAGCAAGCCACCGGCATTTTCCCCGCCTCCTTGGCCAGATCGGTGGTAAGCCATAGGACATTCCACTTCTGGCAGGCACTCCGGCCGAAGTGCCATTCCAGCGTCTCTTGGCATCCTGGCACTTTGTCGATATGGGCACGGAAAAGTAGGCGGGTTGGTGCGGTGCAGGACAAAGAATGCGCGGGAAACCCCGCGTCCAGGTAGGTGATCGCGCTCATCGATTGCGGGGGATTGGGGAATTCGTCAGGCCCGGCTAGACCAGTCCCAGCGACATCATGGCGGCCTTCGTGGGAGAGTCGTAGAATTGCCACTGGATGGCCGTGAGGATTGCGTCGGGGATTTCGGAGATGTCGCGCTTGTTCTCGCTCGGGATGAGGATCCGCTTCGCGCCGGCCTCGACCGCGAGTTGCATCCGCTCGGGCAGGGAGCTGACCTTCAGCAAGAGTCCTTGCACGCTCATTTCTCCCAGCACGACGGTGCGCTCCAGGACAGGCTTTTCCAGGAGGGAGGAGACCAAGGAAATGAAGAATGCCACCGCGGTTTCGCCGCCATCCTTGGCCTGGTTGAGGTTGATGGCCTGGAGGCTGAAGTCGTAGCTGTTGAGGTCCTTGGTGATGCCGAGATTCTTGAGGTTCCCGCGGAGGAACGCGTCGGCGGTCTTGATCCCTTCCTTCATCCCCTTCGAGAGGTTGCCGAGGGGAATGATCCGGCCGGATCCGGAATTGCACTGCGCCTGAAGGAGGAACAGGGCCAGCCGGTGGTCACTCATGTCGGTGCCGATGGTGTAGACGCTGCCCGGCGAGAGCTGCCCCTCGGCGATCAAGCCGCCGCCGCCCATCTCCGGGACGGTCACGAACGTCTCCTGGCCGCCGTCCTTGTCGATGTAGGAAAAGCTGGTGTCCCAGTACTCCAGCCCGCCCATTTTCTTGAGCTGCTCCTTTACCCGCCGGCGCATTTCCATCGCGTATTCGAGGTACTCGCGCATCTCGTCCTTGCTGACCTCCCCGTCCGGGTGGAGGAGCTTGATCAGGCCGGAGACGATCTTCCGGACCGCCTTTTGGTCGCGTCCGCCGAGGTGACTGCCGAACTTGAAATCCCGCTCGGCGTAGTCGGTGTAGCTCGACTTGCGGACCTGGCGGAAGACCTCGGCGAGGAAGTCGGTCACCAGGCCGAAGTGGTTGGTGTAGGCGTCATCGTGGGTTTTCTGGAACTCCCACCCGGGGATGTAGGCATGGATCCGGTCGTAGAAGGCGGTGTCCATCTCCTTCGGCATCGGGTAGAAAAGGTGCGACGTCCGCACGATGGTCGAGATCTCGCCGTCGATGTTCCCGACGAACACCACGGATCCCTCCGCGGTGATGATGTCGCGGCCGCGGCTGAAGGATCCGTCCTCCATGTAGCCCTTCATGATGTTGATGCCGCTCTTGTCGGAGAAGTTGATGCCTGCCGCCTCGTCGAAGGCCACGACGTCCCAGAGGCAGACGAGCCCGCGCTGTCCGCTGGAAAGATTCACGAACATCTGCGCGGTCGTGGTCTGCCCTCCGGATACGAGGTGGCAATACGGACTCATTTGCTGGTAAACGAAGCTCTTGCCCGTCCCGCGCGGCCCGAGTTCCACCGAATTGAAGTTCCGCTCCACGAATGGGATGAGGCGGAGCATGTAGTGCAGCTTCCGGCGTTTCGTGTAGTAGGGGTGGTCCGGCTCGTAGCCCATCGAGCGCATGAGAAGGTCGAGCCACTCGTCCCGGGTGAATTTCTTCCTCGCCGCAACGAAGCCTTCGAGATTCCGGTTCGAGAGCTGGATCGGGCGGATCGACTCGATGAAGAACGGCCGGTTCTGGCCCTTGAAGATGTAGGTGTCGTCGTAGCGGAGCGTGATTTCCGCCCATACTCCGCCCATCAGGAGCCGGTCGTGCTCCTTCACCAGGCGGTCGTCGATGTTGATGAAGTCGAGGTTCAGGTTGGACAGCGAGGCCCAGTACTTGTCGTGGGTTTCGACGAGCTTGACGGAGACCTTGTCGATCACCTCGTAGGTCGAATACTGCTTGATCGAGGATTTCACGGACTCCCGTTCGTCGGGCTTCACGTACTTCGACGCGAGGGTCTCGCGGACGAACTCCAGCCCTTCGGTAATCTCCTTTTCGTCGGTGGAGGCGCAGTATTTCCCAAGGAGGAACTCGATCACGAACGCCGGCACGCCGAACGAGGTCCGCATTCTCCGTAGCAGGTCCTTCCGTACCACCAGGCCCGGAAAGGCTTCGTTGGCCAGGAGATCGAGGGCATCGAGTTGGATCGGTTCGTCGGGCATGGGTGCTGCAAGTTAGAGGTCTCGGGAGGCGGTGAGAAGGATTCCTTCGGGGCCGGGGAAATGTTCGCCGCTCTCGGCATCGGTGATGGCGAGCCGCAGTTGGTCGCCCGACTTCACGGAGAACTTGGAATCGAAGAACAAGGTCACGGGAACTTCACCGCTGGTCGGGAGGTCCACGGTTTTTGGCTCGCCCCGGGACAGCATCGACTCTGCCCCGCCTTTGGCTCCCTTGAAAACGTTTAGCAGGAGTTTGCGGGGCATGGCGGAGATCGCGGCCAGCTCGTTCTCCCCGCCCAGATTGACCGGGCGAAGGATCAGTTTAACCGCGGCGCTGGTCAGGCCGGCTCCGGTTCCGGCCAGGAGGATCTCCACGCCGACTTTCTGCTGCTTGGCGCGTTGCTTCGAGCAGAGCCTCGGGATGACGAGTTCCTGAAGCGTCGCGCCGCCGTGGCTGAAGGACTTCTCCGTCTTGAAGTAGGCGAGCCCTGGAGGCACCGCGACGCGCACCGAGGAATCCCAGGGCATCGGCACGGATTTCACGGGGAGGTCCGCTCCGGCGGGGATCAGGGCAAAGCGCTCCTTTTTCACCAGGCACCATTCGGCCGCGAGCGGCACCTCGGGAGGAAGGTTCTCCTCATCCATCAGGACGAAGCCGTGATCCGTCACCACCGTCACCTCGGGGTAGCCCCAGTGGTGGAGCTTGCGCACCACGCGGGCAATTCGGTCCAGCTCCTTGTTCAGATGCCGGATGAGGGCGTCGCCGTCGCCGTGGCCGATGCTGTCCACCTCCTCGTGGCCGAAAATGACGAGCAGGGCGGGCACCTTGGGGGGCTTCGCGGATGCCTTCTCGATCGCGTCGATCTCGCGGCAGTCCGCGCCTGCCGCGGTCATTTGGGTGATCCGGTTGGAGCGCTGGCTCAGGTCCAGTCCGCCGCGCGAGGGCACCCTTTCCTTGCCCTTCTCCAACAAGGAATCCGGTCCATGGCTTGCAGGAAGCAAGGCGCTCATGCCGAAGGGCGTGATCGTCGGCAGCATGGCCCGCATCGGGGCCACCGTGACCTCGCTGCCGGTCAGCATCGACTTCAAGGCCAGCGCGCAGTCGTAGCGCAGGGCGTCCACGATCACCACGGCACGCTTTCCTTTGGCGGACCAGACGTGGGCTTCCATCTGGTCGGTGACGAAGGGGAGGCCGGGAATCTCGTTGGTTTCCGTCGCGGTGAAAGCCGTGAAAAAGCGGAGATTGAGCAGGTTGGCATAGGAGGCGTAGGTGCGGTCGATCACCTTGGCGATCTCCTCCAAGCCCAGTTCCTGAGCTTCCCCCTTGATCCGCAGGTGTGCCTGGTCCACCTCGCCGGCGAATTCCAAGTAAACCCGTAGGCACTCCGCGGTGGAGGTCGCCTTCTCCGCCACTTCCTTCGCCCTGCCGGCGGCGGTGACGAAGCGGGTGACCCCGAGCAGGGTGCTCCACGATCCCGAGGGTGCCGCGCTCGCGCGGGTGTACTCGACCTCCCGCTGGATGTCGGGCGCGACCTCCGCAATGCGGCTGCTGAACCGCTCCGGATTCTCCGCCGCCGACATCAGGGATTCCACGGCATCCTGCCACCGTTGCGTGACGAGGTGGGGGAAGCCGTAGCAGGCCCCTTTCTTCCCCTTGGCCCAGGCGGCCAGGTTGACGTGCTCCTCGGCCTCCACCACCCAGCGGTCCCAGGCTCCCCGGCAGTTGGCATCGCGGAGCCAGCGGCGCACGAGATTGAGGTGATTCTCCCGATAGCGCATCGGAGGGATCCGGTCGGCGAAGGGGAAATCCTCCGGCTCGCGGTAGCCTACGAATGCCTCCGTCAGCGCCAGGCGCTCGACCAGGCCCTTGATCCAGAGGACGGGGTTGTCGGTATCCGGCGTGTCGCCCAGGCGCTCCCGCACGGCAGACAGGAACTCATCCAGGTGCCCCTCCTGGCGCAGCGCCTCCCATTTGGCGTCCGGCTCCACGGCGAGGTCCAGGACGGTCTGGTCCACGTCTCCGACCAGGCGGGACTGCGCCAGCTCCGCGGTCACGGTTTCCTCCCAGAATGCCGGCGGGCGGCCGGCGAACTTGGCGGCATACTTGGACAAGAGCGATTCGGCCCCGCCCTCGGTGATCTTCCGCTGCTCCCCCACGCTGTCCGGCAGGCGGACGCCGGCGGCCTTGAGGAAGCTGAAGAGGGATGGGCGCTTCCCGGCCACCTTCCAGTCCACGCCGCAAGTTTGGAACTCCAGCAAAAGCTCCAGGTGGTTCTTCCCGTTCTCATCGGGGGAGGTCATCCGCTCCTCGGGGAAGGGGAGGTGGATCAGCAGGCGGGCTTGAGGGTCTTGCTGCCGGGCGAGCCACACCTGGCGCTTGAGCCAAAGCTGGCCTCGCTTCTGGGAGCGGTCGTAGGAAAGCAGCCGGAAGGGCGGCGTCTTCATCTCCTCCAGGTGCGCGGCGAAGACTGGGAGCAGGCGGTCGAACTCGCCGGATGGATCGAACCACAAGCAAACCCTCGCCCGCTTCTCGTGGGAGAATCGTTGCTGGATCTGGGAAATGAAGGCGGCGGCGAGCATAACGATCAAAGAACCAACTGGTGCAGCCATTCCGAGAACTCCTTCAACGGCGGAACTTGAAGGGTTTTGGCGTCGATCCATCGATTGTCCCTCAAGGTGACCTGGCAGGTCTTCCCGGGTTTGAGGATCGCCGTGGCGGACGCGACAATCGCTTTCTTGGGACCAGCAGGAGCACGAAAGTCATCGTTGTCTTCCGGGGTCCAGCCAGGCTCTCCGACCACCAAAGATTGCCGCGCCGCATGGACGTGGGCCTCGGCTAACGGAAGTAGAGTGGGGTAGGAAACTTGCCCTACCGCAATGAGGATGTCCTCAAGGGTGCCTTGGGATTGGTTGTCGGGCAGGACATATTGGCCCAGGCGCAGTCCCGATTGATTGTCGACGGTCATCGCGCCTGGACGGGCCGGCCAGACGGCTGTTTCCTGCAATCCCAATTGCCGCACCTTCTCGGCAAGGCCGTAAGCCCTTGCAGCAGGGACCTCCTTGGAATCGGAGTCCAAAACGATTCCAATCGAGTTTGGAAAAGCAACCTCTGGAGTTGCCAGGGTTTCTTCGAGCCGCCTCACGATCTTGTCGATCCCGTTGGCGCTTTGGATTGCGACGGAATGTGTCTCGTTCTGGTAGAACGTCGGGATCGGGACACGCTGAAGAAAATCATTGGGAGCCATCCCGACCGGGTAATTCCGCGGGATCAGCGGGTGCCAATAGGGATCAACCTGAGATTTGCGCTCGATGTAGTGAAAACCGTGGGATCCTTTACGAAGGATCCGTCCGACGAATGCTTCGTCATGGGGCCCCTCCACGACGATGTAGCTGAAGCGGCGGGCCATATTATCGAAGATCGAGCCCCCTTTCGAAGCGGAGGCGTTCCATAATGTCCCCGCTCATGCGCTTCACGGTCTGGCCGGAGTTTCGATCCGGAAGATGGAACCCAACGAGAGACTCCGGGTTCGAGCACGCCTGAATGATCCCGTCCACGGCGTCCAAGCTGTGGGTCGTGAGGAACACCTGGACCTGGAGCGATTCACAAAGCTTGAAGAGCGCGGTGAAAAAATCCCGCTGGCAGGTGACGTGGAGGGCCGATTCTGCCTCATCGACCAAAAGGACCCCTCCGGGGACCCGGAAAGCATGTCCAGCCACCACGAGGGCCTTCCTGAGCCCATCGCCGAAGGCATGAAGCGGCAACGGTCCCAATGTACGATGTTGGATGATGACCGTACTGTCCTCGATCACGTCGATCTCGGAAATCTCGGAGTCGAAGATCTGCAAGAACCCCAACAGGACTTCCTTTAACCCCCTCCGAACCGCCTCCGAGATACTGTTCGCCGAATACCCGCGGGATCGATGAGCATGAGGTTTGACGTATTCCACCGGGCGACGCGGCATACGCTCGATTCCGCCTTCCACCTTGATGGGCTCGAATACCCGGCGCTCCCGTGTCCTTGGAATGAACCGGAGTTCGCCGCTCTTTTCTCCTTCGCTGGAAAAGAACGAAGCCGAGACCTTCGCAATTGAAACGGACGTCAGCACCTCATCCCATCCACCTTCTTGGTTACGGCGACGTCCAGCCTCCATCATTTCCTCATCCTTGCGGTAATTCATGGTCAGCTTCTCGCTGTCACCGAACCAAACACCATCGATGGAAATATCCCGCCGCTCGTCCATGGAGTCCCTCCCGACGACGGGAAACAACCAACTGGCCAATCTGCCCAGATTCGAGATGTCTCCATCGGGATCCCGGGCGTAGAGAAGATAGCTCCAGGTCCTGAGGCTGCCCGGTGCCAGGAACGCCATCATGGCTTCGAGTACCGAGGTTTTGCCGGAATTGTTCTCTCCCACGAGCACGTTGATGGGGCGTAGGTCTTCGAGGTGAAAATCCTGCAAGCCGCGGAAGCTCTGGATGTGAAGTTTTGTGAGCATAGTGCGTGGTCGGCTCGATTAATCCTCCGCTTCTTTTTCGCCAAACCTTCCCTTGATCCTCAGCAGGCCGGTGCGGGCGAGGGGGGCGATGTTGACTTTGATGCCGTCGTCGAGGTCCGGGTTCCAGCCTTGGGGGCGCGCGGACGGGGATTTCCAGGGGGTGAGGATGCGGTAGTCGCGGTCGCCGTTGTCGGGGCCGGTGTGGTGGCCGTCCTGGAGGTGTTTGAGTTTGGCGTCGTAGGCTTCGAGTTCCTCGATGGCGGAGAGCGCTTCGAGGCGGTCGTCCTCGCGCCCGTCCTGGCTGGCTTGGCCGGCTTCGCGGCGGAGGGTGGCGAGGCGGTCGCGGAGGTGGGTGCCGCGGAGCTTGGCGAGGGCGTCGGCATTGAACTTGTGGGCGTGGACGATGACGCCGATTGCGGGGACGCGGCGGGTCTGGTTGCTGGCCAGGTGCCAGATGAGCGGGCGCTGCTGGTAGAGGCTTGAGTGGGTTTCGAAAAAGGCGTCCTGCAACCACTCGGTGAGCGATTCCGCCCGGCGGTAGCCTTTGGTCTTTTTCTTCAATTCATTGACCACTTCCGTCTCCAGCGCGGTGGGATCCTGCTGCGGGAAGCAGGCGTGGAGTTCCTTGCGCAGGCGGGCGAGCAAGGGCGGTTCGTGGGCGACGGACTCGAAGCAGACCAAGCCGTCCTCGTCCGCCTCGACGATGCGCTTGATGAGGTAGCAGAGAAACCGATCGACGTGCTCGCGGCGCTTTTGGTCGCGGTCTTTGCCTTCCATCTGAGGCCAGACTATTTCGGGAGGGCGTTTGCCGATAGCGACCTCCAATTTCGCGCGCAGCTTGTCATTCACGCCGTAGAGGCGGTAAACTGCGTCGTTGAGTTGGGCGTAGGTGGATTCGAGTTCTGAATCGAGGTCTGCCTCGACCTTCAAGAGTGAGTCAAGGCCCGTGGAAAGGGATGTGGCGTTGTCGGTGTAGCCGGCTTGCAAAACCCATGGCCGGTCAAAGCGGGTGCAGATTTCGCTGCCTGTGTCCCACGTTGACTTGGCTTCATAAAGTGACCGGGTACACTCGCCAAGGATTTGCTGATGTTGAACATCAGCCTTTGGAACTGGAATTTTTTTTATCGCTCCGACCTCCCACGAGCCAAAAGAGGAGAAACAGCGAAGCATGTATTCTGCTATCGCTGAGTTAAGAACCGCACTTAGATAGTCGGCATCTTGTTCGATCTTCGGAAAGATTCCGGGTCCTTTGTGGCCGAAAATGCATCCCGCGGGAAGTTTTCTGACGTTGAACCCACGTTGGGTTCTTAGCGGCCAGGTGAGTCCTTCCCTAAAATAGAAAGCAGTGTTCTGAACTCTACCGGTAGCCTCCATCTCCGAGATGGATTTCTCTGACCAGTCGACAACCAGATAAACGTCCGCATAGAACCTGCAGTAGCTGCCGCCTTTTGCGAAGGGTTTCCATTTGGATTCTCCGTTCGAGTGATAAGGGCGAACTTCCCACCAGCACCGTAGATAAGCAGGATCGTTTGCTGTAACCAAGCCTTGCGCTGCGTGAGCATGACTTGGTTCAAGTTTCGGTTGATCACGGAAAATTGATCCAACAAGTGCCAGCCGATCGTAGGCAATCGGGGCACCATCAATCACAACAAAATCTGAGAGTGTTACCTCGGTTCTAATTTTCGGCTCGGATGAATTCAATGTGGAAACGAACTCTATGTGCCTTCCGTCATTCTCGCCAGCTTCCGTCCGAAACGGCACGAGACCA
>JAYTLR010000085.1:0-8652 GCA_043729195.1 Akkermansia sp. | reverse complement strand
TTCCGATCCGAGGGCGCGAGACGCACCCTCTCCGCTTCACGCCCGCTTCACCGCCAGCAGGCTGATCCTTTGCCAGGTCCAGCGGACGATGCCTTCGTCGGTCGCGAGCCGCATCGCCCCGCGGACATGCGGGCTGGCTTCGCGGACCAGGCGGCGGACTTCCTGACGGTTCGCTTCGGGCGTGGCCGCGGCTTGGAAATACCATTCGAGATCCGGCTGGTGCATCGGCTGGAGATCGCAGTGCTGGAGGGTGAAGCCGGCGCTTTTGACGAGGTGGGTCCAGGTGATGCGGTCGAGCAAACGGCCGTGCGAGGGGTCGCGCAGCTTCTCCACCCGGTGCAGCCAGTCGGCGGTCTCGGGGTCGGCATCGGGAATGCTGCCATCGATGATCATCAGGTAACCGCCGGGCTTCAGCACGCGGTGGCTTTCGCGGATGAAGGCGGGCACGTCGCTGAAATGGTGGGGCGCGACCCGGCAAGAGACGAGGTCGAACGAATCGCGCGGAAAGGGGATCTCCTCCGCGGGGAAAATCGAGGCCTCGGCGGTGAAGCCTTCCGCGGCGAGCAAATGACAGGCGTTTTCAAGCATCGCCGGGGCAAGGTCGCCGATGACCGGCCTGAATCCGGCGTGGGCCAGTGCCAGCGCGGTGTGGCCGCCGCCGGTGGCGACGTCGAGGGCTCGGCCAGCTTTCGCGTGGTTCGGGATGAGGGCCAGCAGCTCGGTGACGTCGCGGGCGTCAGCGAGGAGGTGTTCCCTGCCGTAGTGAACCGCCTGCCGGTGGAAGTGCCCGGCGGCCTGATGTTGTTGAAGATCGAGCGACATGGAGGGGAAAGTGGCTATCAACCGGGCATCCTGTGCGGCCGGTGCCCGGACCGCAAGCCGCCAGTTGACCGACCGCACCTTCCCGCTTGCAAGCCCGGTCGTGATTCGGTGGCATGAGGTCAAACCATGGTTTCCTTCACTGAAAATGATTCCGGAGCGGCGACGCACGAGGTCCGCCGCGTGCTCGTGCTTGGCGGTGGCAGCGCCGGCCTTCTTGCGGCACTGACTTTGAAACGACTGCACCCGGCGCTCGACGTCCAGATGGTGCGGAGTATCGAGATCGGCGTGATCGGCGTCGGTGAAGGCACCACCGCGGTCTTTCCCGCCCACCTGTTCCAGACGCTGGGGATTTCCAAAGAGGAATTCTACCGCGAGGCCCAGCCGACCTGGAAACAGGGCATCCGCTTCCTGTGGGGACCGCGCGAGGAATTCCTCTACGACTTCGAGTTCCAATACGACCGCCAGTTCCCCGGGCTGCCGAAGCCGACCGGCTACTACGCCACCGGCGATTGCAGCGACCTCTCGCAGGCCACCGCCTTGATGAATCGCCAGAAGGCCTTCACCACCGGCCCGCTCGGCAAGCCGCTGATCAAGGGCCAGTACGCCTTCCATATCGAGAACCACCGGCTGGTCGAATGCTTGGAAGCCATCGCAACCCGTTCCGGCGTGATCATCACCGACGACACCCTCGACCACGCGGAAATGGCAGATGGCCAAGTGGTGGCGCTGCATTTTAAGAGCGGCGAACGACGCACGGCGGACCTTTATGTCGATGCTTCCGGCTTCCGCGCCGAGCTCATCGGCAAGGCGCTGGACGAGCCCTTCGAGAGCTTCTCCGACGCCCTCTTCTGCGACCGCGCGGTGATCGGCGGCTGGGAACGGGCCGACGAGCCGATCCTGCCCTACACCACCGCCGAGACCATGAACCACGGCTGGTGCTGGCAGATCGAGCACGAGACTTTCATCAACCGCGGCTACGTCTACAGCTCGAAATTCGTGTCGGATGACGATGCGCTCACGGAGTTCTTCGAAAAGAACCCGAAGGTCACGACGAAGCCGCGCGTGGTGAAATTCCGCAGCGGTCGCTATCAGCGGAACTGGGTCGGCAACGTGGTCGCGGTCGGCAACGCGTCCGGCTTCGTCGAGCCGCTGGAAGCCACCGCGCTGGCGCAGACGATCTACGAATGCCGCTGGCTCGCCGAGTCGCTGCGGGTCACCGGCTGCCGGCCGGATGAGACGAACGTCGCGTTTTATAACCGGATCATCGGCATCGCGTGGGACGAGATCCGCGACTTCCTCGCCTTCCACTACAAGTTCAACACCCGCCTCGACACGCCGTTCTGGAAGCACTGCCGCGAGGCCACCAGCCTGGGCAATTACGAGGCACTCTATCAGCTCTACCGCGAGGTCGGGCCGAACCCCGTGCTGCTCTTCCACGCCCTGCCGGAGCGACCGAATATCTACGGTGTCGAGGGCTTCCTGGCGATGCTCGTCGGCATGCAGGTGCCCTACGACCGCCCCCACGACGCCGCGCCCCAAGAGCGCGAGTTGTTCGACCGCCAGCGCGCCCAGATCGCTTCCGCCGCGAAAGGCGGAGTCACCGTGAAGCAGGCGCTCGACGCCATCCGCAAGCCATCCTGGCAGTGGACCTGAACCCATCCTTACTTTCATGAATTCCCGCTCCGTCCAACACGTCGTGGTCGCCGGCTCCGGCACCGACGCCTTCCTCGCTGCCGCCACCCTGCGCCGCCTGCTGCCCGGCCTGCCAGTCACCCTTTTGCGCGATCCCGCCGCGCCGGCGCCGGATCCCATCGGTGAAAGTACGACGCCTGCCGTACTTCAGCACCTGTGCACCGCGCTCGGCCTTCAGGGCAACGACATCCACCTCCGCGGCCGGCCGGTCTGGACGCTCGGCTTCAAGGCGCTGTGGGGTGCCCGCGGCTCGTTCCTCCGCTCCTTCGACGCCTCCTTTTCGAACGGCTCCACCGGATTTCTCGCCGCGGACGACGGGCTCGATGTCTCCTCTCCCGGCAGCGCGCTGATGGCCGCCGGGAAATTGTTCCCGCGCGACGGGGCGAACGCCTTCAAACCGCTGGAAAACATCACCGGCCTGAATTTCCGCAGCGACCTGCTGGATACGATCCTGCTCCGCGCCTGCCAGGCGCTCGGCGTAACGGTGCGCGAAGGCCGCATCGCCAGCTTCACGCGGGAGCCGGACACCTTGCAGCTCGAAGACGGCAGCTCACTCGCGGCGGACCTTTTTGTCGATGCCACCGGCAGCGAGGCGCGGCTCTCGAACCTCGCCGGCAACACCGCCTGGATCGGCTATGAGGACGCCTGCCTCACCTCACGCGCCGCCACCGTCCTCCGCCGCCGCGGCAGCGAGCCGATCCGGCCCTACACCACCCTCGAGACCCTTCCCACCGGCTGGCGCTGGCGGGTGGAGCACGACGAATCGATCGGCCTCGGCCACACCTGGCATCCCGATTTCATCAGCGACGATCAGGCCTGCGCCGAACTGATCGCGAAGGCCGGCGACCCGACCCTGACACCGCGGATCCACCGTTGGAATTGCGGCCGCCGCCGCGAGGCGTGGAGCGGCCCGGTCATCGCGGTCGGCGATGCCAGCGGCTTTGTCGAGCCGCTCGCCTCGCTGCGCGTCCAACAGCTTATCGTCCACATCCACTGGCTAGCCCGGGTGCTGGCGGAAAGCGACAGCCAACCAGGGGATCGGAGCCGCCAGGCGTACAATGGCATCGTCGCCCAGGCCTGGGATGAGAACCGCGACTTCCACGCGATCCACTACCGCTTCAACACCGCCGCCGACACGCCGTTCTGGCAAATGGCGCGCGCCACCGCCTCCCCGTCCGACTACTCCGAATTGGTCGGGCTTTACCAAAGCATCGGCCCTTCCTCGCTCCTCGCGAACTCCCTGCCGACCTGGCCGGGGCTGCTCGGCATCGACACCTGGCTCGCGGCCATGATCGGTCTCGGCATTCCCTTCCGTCATCACCCGGAGATCACCGCGCCCGATAAGAAAGCGTGGGAGTCCCAGTGCCAGCAGCGCCGCGAACTCGCCAAGCAAGCGGTCCCCGCCGAGCTTTGCATCGGCGCCGCCCGCCGCGCCGCAAGGCCGCAACCTCGGGTGACGCTGCCTTAATCCTCACCCCGTGAACCCGCTGCCATCGCCGCCCCGTGCCTGGGCGGAAATCGACCTGTCCGCCCTGCGTGACAACCTCCGTGCCTCTCGCGCCGCTGCCGGTTGCGAGGTCATGGCGGTGGTGAAGGCCGGCGCTTACGGTCACGGCTTGGAGGAAGTGGCCCGCGTGCTGGCCGCGGAGGACATCGCCTTCTTCGGCGTCGCCAATGTCGGCGAGGCCCGCCGCATCGCCGACACCGGTGTCACCACACGGATCTACCTGCTCGGCGCGACCTGGTCGGCCGAACGCGCGGAAATCGTCGGCCGCGGCTGGACGCCCTGCATTTCCTCACTCGACGAAGCCCGCCACTTCGACGCCCTCGCCCGCGACCACGGCAGCCGCCTGAAGGTCCACCTCGCGGTCGATACCGGCATGGGCCGCGGCGGTTTCGTGGCGGAAGGACTACCGGAAATCCTGAAAGAGCTCGAAGCGCTGCCGAACCTCGAGATCGAAGGCATCGGCTCGCACCTGCCTTCCGCCGACGAGGACGAGGAGTTCACCCGCGCCCAGTTCGCGCAGTATGCGGAAATCCTCCGCTCGCTCGGTGGACCGGAGCGCTTCCGCTGGCGCCATCTCTCGAACAGCGCCGGCCTGCTCGGCTACGACCGCGAGTCTTGCAATCTCGCCCGGCCCGGACTCATGCTCTACGGCATCTCGCCGCTGCCAGGCCACGAGTCGGAACTCCGGAACGTGATGAGCCTCAAGTCGCGCGTCACTTTGGTTCGCACCCTCCCGGCCGGTCACGGCGTCTCCTACGGCCGCGCCTTTGTCACCACCCGGCCGACCCTAGTCGCGACCATCGGCATCGGCTATGGCGACGGTTATCCGCGCCACATCTCGGGCAACGGGGCCGACGTGTTTATCCGCGGCCGGCGCTTCCCGCTGCTCGGCCGCGTGACCATGGACCAGCTCATGGTCGACGTCACCGACAGCGACATCGCGGAAGGCGACGAGGTCGAGCTCTTCGGCCCGCACATCCGCGTCGATGAAGTCGCTGCGAAAGCCGGCACCATCGCCTGGGAGGTGCTCACCGGCATCACCCCGCGGGTGGTGAGGGTTTATCGGTGAGGGGGATCAGGAACGACTTCCTATTCGTCTTTGCGGTCGCATCCCTTTGGAGTGCGACGGCACGACGTCGCTTTGGCTTGGGGTGAACTCCGCCCCACCGCGTCGACCACGGATCAGCCGCCAGGACGATCCGTGGCCAGCAGAGCAAAACGTCCGCTTCCCGAGCCAAAGCGGCGTCGTGCCGCAGCACTCCAAGGGGTCACCCGTCAGGCCGGCTCTGGGGTTGCACACTCCGGACATGCTGCTAGCGTCCGCCGAACCATGAGACCGCTCTTCATTACTTTCGCCCTCGTCGCAAGTGCTTCCGCCGCCGACCTGACTGCCATTCCTTTCAAGACCATCGACGGCAAGGAGACCTCGCTCGCTGCCTACAAGGGCAAGGTGGTGCTGGTCGTCAACACCGCCTCGAAGTGCGGCCTGACTCGACAGTACGAAGCCCTGGAGGCCGTCTACGACAAATACAGTAGCAAAGGCTTCGTCGTGCTCGGTTTCCCCTGCAACGACTTCGGCAACCAGGAGCCCGGCACCCTCGAGGAGATCGGCGAGTTCTGCAAAACCAAGTTCGACGTCTCCTTCCCGCTGATGGACAAGGTCCACGTCAAGGGCGCGGAGCAGCACCCGCTCTACACCGCGCTTACCGGTGAGAAAGGTGCCTTCCCCGGCGACGTGAAGTGGAACTTCGGCAAATTCCTCATCGGCAAGGACGGCAAGCCGCTCGCCCGCTTCGAGCCGCCGCAAAAGCCCGACAGCCCGGAGGTCACCGCGGCGATCGAAAAGGCGCTTGAGTGATCCTGATCCTAAACCTTCCGCCCCCGCGTCCCGGCCCACTCCCACAGCTCCGTCAGCAGCAGCCGCTCGCACGATGCTACCACTGCCGCCGCAGTGGTCCGGCACTTCGACTCGACGAACTGGGCGCGCTTCTCCTTCAACTGCCCGACGATCTGCCGGTAGAGCCCGGCCCGCCGTTTGTGCTCGAACAGCGGGATCATCGCCAGGCACCACGCCGCCAGCGCGGGCAGCACCACCGGCAAAAACATCAGCAGAATCCGGTCGGCGGCCGGCGGCACCGGCCACTTGTAGATCCCCTTGAAGATCGCCGCCGCGCCGAGGATCACCGCCCCGCCGGATGCGATCCGGAACACCGTCTGGAATACCTTCAAACGCCGCGCCGCGAGCTCGCCCTTGCTTGAAAGGTAAGCGATCTGCCCGTCCAGCCGCTCTAACAGATACTGCTGCTTCTCTTCCCTCCAGGAGCCGCGCCGGCCGATCATCCGCCACGCCGCGCTGCGCAGGAAGGCCGCATCGGCATCGAACAAGTCCGCCGCGAAGGGCCGCAGCGGCGGCGCGAAAGCGTGCGAGGCGAAGAGCGAACGCAGCAGCTCCGCCCGCGTCCGCTCGTCCACCCACCGGTCGTTGATCCGCAGCCGCGCGCCGACCCAGGGCAGGCAGGCCGCCACCACCACGATCACGAACTTTACCACCGGCGCGGCCTCGACGCCGAGCCCGAATGCCACCAGCACGCCGTAGATCAGCGTCGCCACCTGGTTCAGCGTGATCGATCCCGCCGCGAACCACCTCGACCGCGGCGCTCCTTTCACCGCCCGCCGGTCCAGCTCCGCGAACAGCCGCTCGAGGTTTGGAGCAGCCGGCATCTTCGCCAGCACCGCGTCGCGCCACGGCAAGGCCCGCCCGCCTTCGAGCGGCCCGGCTTGCAAGCTCGCCGCATCGATCACCCGCAACGGCAAGCCGCGCTCCCGCGCCTCCGCCACGCTCTCCGCCGTGCCGCCGATACCCCGCGCCGGCTGACCGTCCCACGCGAAGAGCATCGCATCGCAGACATCGAGAATCTCCCGCGCCGCCAGATGATAGGCCTCCGGCGCGACCTCGTTACCCGGCGCGATTTCCACGTTCGCCGCGCCGTCCATCAGCACCTTCGCCCGCGCCCATTCGGCCGGATCCTCGAAGTCCTCGCGGAACCGGTCTTCTCCAAAGGGCAGCACCACGCTGTAGCCCAGCCCCAGCTCGCGGCAGGCTTCCAGGAACAGCAGGTCCGCCCCCGCCGCCGCGCTCGCCCGGCCGCTCAGCTCGCCTTCGACGCCGGCTTGAAACTCCCGCAGCACCGCAACGATCGCCGCTTTCAAAGCCGCCGGATCCGCCACCGCGCGATGCCCCGCAAAGCCGAGGATCCACACCCGCCGGAAAGGCGCATTCCCCTCATCCATCTGCCATCCACGATCTACCATCTCATTCAAAGTGATCCAGCTTCACCTCCCGCTCCGCATACTTCCGCCCCATCTCGCCGAGGAAGTCCATCAGCTCGATGTTATCCAGCGTGAAGCCCTTCTTGCTCACCTTCAGCGCGCCTTCCATCTCCGCCTCGCCGATGCTCTTGTCGTAGCGCGAGTAGAGGAAAGCCGCACGTGGATTCTCGCGGACCAGGTCACCCAGCTCGCTGTCCAGCGGTTCGCCGTGGCGGCACTCGCCGTGCTGGCGGCAGGCCAGGTCCTGCATCCACTGGGCCGATCCGATCAAGGCCGCCGGCACCGACTTCGCCTGGCCTAACAGGTTCTCGTCGATCTTCAGCCCGCGCCCCATCTTCACCCGCCCGGTGCCCACCGACACCAGGCTAATCCGTTCCTTACCGTCCGGCCAGTGCAGGCGGTATTCGGGCAGCGTGGCCATCGTGTAGAGCAGATAGGCCGGGTTGTTGAAAGGCGTCACGCCGCCGTCCTCGAAGGCGAACACGTGCTTCTTCACCTCGCCGCTTTTCTGGTCGGTGATCTCGATCACCTCCGGCGGGAAAAAGGTCGGCGCCGCGGTGCTGGCCCGCACGATCTGCCACAGCGGCAGATCCAGGTTGCAGCCCGGTTGGGTGCGGTCGTTGTAAACGGCGCGCGGGTTGTTCGACATGGGCCACGGCGATCCGGTCGAGGCGTTGCGCGTGACCACCAGCAGCAGCGTTTTCAACTTCGAGGTCCCCAGCGTCGCCGGCGAGCCGTCGTCTTCCACGAAGAAGTTCCGCAGGAAGTCCGAGATCGGCTGACCGGCGAAGCGGTTCTTGTGCATGCTTGTTAGACCGGCCTTGGTGAACATCACCTTCGCGTTCTCGCGGTAGAGCCGGACCACCTCGTCGACCGGAAGTCCCCATGACAGGAAGGTCGCGATGATCGCCCCGGTGCTGGTCCCGCCGATGTAGTGGAAATGGTCCGCCAGCACCAGGTCCGGCCGGCCTTGGCGTTCGCGTAGCAGCGCCTCGATCCGCCGTGCGATCTCCAACGAGAACAAGCCACGGATCCCGCCGCCATCGAAGGCCAGCAGCCGAGCGCGGGAGGCGGGGGGAGTGGTCAGGTCCATGCCGGACACCGTCTAACGGAGCCGCGCCGCCAGCGCGAGCCAAAGAAGCGGGAGCTCAGCCATCGAGCCTCGAGAAGAAGCGGCCGAAGCGCAGCTGGCACCACGCAAATGAACGGTGTCCAAAGTTGAGGTCTAACATCTCGCGTAAATCAGGCGCAGGCGGTCGCAGGCCTCGTCCCACGGGCACGGGGCCAGCAGTTGGGCGCGC
>JAYTLR010000084.1:0-3050 GCA_043729195.1 Akkermansia sp. | reverse complement strand
GATGGTCACGGTCAACGTCACCACGGAACTGGTCAGCGCGCCGCCGACGTTGGTGACGGCCAGGAAGTATTTGCCGGAGCTGCCGGTACTGACCGGATTCAGCGTGAGGGTGGCGGAGGTTTTGCCGGGCAGGGCGACGATGTTCGAGAGGTTGGTGTCGCCCATATACCACTGGAAATGGAGGGCGTCACCGCGGGCGACGGCGCTGAAGGTGGCGCTGAGTCCGCTGCGCACGGTGCGGCTGACGGGCTGCCTGGTGATGACGGGCCGCTCGATGCCCGCCTCGTTGTTGACGCGGCCGGCGGTGGGGTCGTTGCCGAACCAGTTGACGGGGTCGTTGCCGTAATCGTACGAGCTGACGCGCTGGAGCGAGGCGCCGCCACCATCCACGTTGTTGGTGGGCCAGGGGAGGCTGTCCGAATACTTGACCTTGTCCACCAGAATGAAGGGCACGAAGCCGGCATCGACGCGGCCCGGCAACTGCGGATGGTCGGGCATGTAGAGCTCGATGGAGCTGCTCTTGTTGCTGAGCTTGCCCTTGTAGGGGCCGTAGAGCTTGGCCGTTCCGGGCACCTTGAACCGGTTCGTCCACGCGGCGGTCATCGCGGAGTTGGTGGCCGGGTCGAAATTCACCAGCACCAAATAGTCATTGCGGGAGAGGGATTGAAATGGCGGAAACTCGAACTTGATGTCGCCGCCAATCTTCCAGCGGTTGGTCGTGACGCTAAAGTCGTCGCCCGGCAGTGGGACGAAATAGAGGGGAACGGTGCTCTCGCTGATGTTCCGCAGCTCCACGAATTCATCCAGCGTGTTGTCATTGGTGACCATGATGTCCGGCGGGTGGTAGTGGATTTCGTTAATCACCACCGGGCCGACCTTGGGCGTCGGATTCTCCTCGCCCGCGCCGCTGCGAAAGATCGAGATGAGTTGGGGATTCTGCCTGGCGCGCACCGACGTGCCGAAGGACAGATCGCTCATCGCGACGATGTCCGACTTGCCTTCGCTGGTGATGTGGCGCCCGAAGGAGACCCCGTTCTCCGACGCGCCGAAATCGATGCTGCGCCGGAAACCCGTCAGCTTGCCGCTGGAGTTGCCCTTGAAGAGCCAGACCTCGTCACCGTGGGCAGAGTTGAGGGTGAAGCTGGGAGCGTCGCCCGTGCCGTTGGGATTGAATCCGCCCGGCAAACCTTTCTTCTCGTAAAACACCACGTAGCCAAAGGGCGGAATGATCGTCCCCGCCGGGATGCGGAACTTCTGCGGCTTGTCCCCGCGGTTGCTGATCCACCAATGGCTCACGTCCACCGGCACGTTCGTGACACTGTGCAATTCAATCGCATCCTCCAGGGGCGGGTCGGTATGGGGGAGGACTTCGTTGATCACCACTTCAGGAATCTGGCCGAAGTTGCTCTCCTTGGGGCTGAGCCGGGGCAGCGTGATGATCTGGTCGTCGCCGTCGGGCACGCGACCGCGGGAGATATTTGGAGTGGCAAGCGGCCCGAAGGTCACCCGATCGACGACGGTTTCGTTGGCAAAGCGATTTCCCGGATCAGCATAGTGCCAAATATAGATCTCATCGCCGCTGGTGCTGCTGAGCGAGAACTTCACTTCATCGGCACTCTTGTCCTTGTCATTGGCGAATAGCTGCACGAAACCCAGCGGTCCAATAAAGCCTAGCGGGGGCACGGCCCGATGGGAAAATCTTTTGCTCGTGTTGCCGTCGGAAAACACCAGCCCTGAAAGTAAAACCACGTTGGTGCTGCCGTTGTAAACCTCGAACCAATCGTCGTTGGTCTTGCCGCTACCGGAGAGGTTAAAGGCCAGCCACTCGTTGATGCGCAGCGAAGTGGTGAGCGTGGCCAGACTGGTATCGACGAAGGCCGGTTCATTGGTCGTGGAGGGTAGTGACGGGCCTACGGGTGTCGGCAGTGTGAGCACAAACTCACCTGTGCCGTCCGGCACACGGCCTATCGAGTAACCCGATACCTGAAGGCCGAAGCTCTGCCGCGCAACCGGGTTAAAGCCGCCGTTGTAGAGTCGCAACTCTTCCTCACCTGTGGAACTCAAGCCGAAGCCGGTGTGCAGCCCGGGGTTGTTGGTCTTGTCATCGAAAAAGACCAGCAAATAGCCGTTAGCCGGGAGCAAGGTGCCAGCGGGGAAGACGTATTTCACCGAGTTGGAAAACTCCGGCTCGTCCGTGAGGCTCCAGTTTCCATCTCCGAGGTTGATGGCGGAACCGCTGGTGTTGTACAGCTCGACATAGTCAGGGAAGTAATCCGTGAAGTCCGGGTCGTCCACTACCACCGTCGAGGCGTTGTCGGCCATGATCTCGTTGAAGACCACCTGCGCCCGTGCCGGGTTGCAGGCCAGGGCCATCAATGCCAAAACGAGCAAAACCCGGAGATGGGCGTGCCTTGAAACAAGTATGTAACAGTTCATGGAAAACGGAGTTCGCTGTGTAACTACATCAAGACTGCGAGATTGCCAACCGAACTTTACGAAGCCTCCGGACGGCTGAACCTCGGTACTGCCACGTATTTGCAGGGCCATTCCCGGTCAGCCGGAGACCAAAGCCAGGTTCAACCCGCACCCCGAGAGGAACGGGGTACCTCGCGCCAAGGCGCAAAGACGCAAAGAGATTCGCGCAAACAGTTACTGGGAAGTTTTGTTCCCAACCCAGCCACCGCCTTGGTTCTGGCTTTGCGCCTTTGCGCCTTGGCGCGAGTTCAGTTCCGGTCATCAAGCTCACCGCTTCATCATCAAGGTGGCCTGCTTCTCCGGCGGGCTGGCGCGCAGGAGCCGCCTCGCGCCTTCAAGCACCCGGTCCCAGTCGAAGGCCGGGCCGGGATCGACCTTGTTCGTCTGGATGTGAAAATGCCCGAGCACCCCGCCATACTGCTCCAGCTCCTCATCGGACACTTTGTTTGTCACCAGCCGCCCCCCGGCATCGCGCGGATAATCACAGCGCATCTTCGGGAAGACCCGGCACAGCGTTGCCGTGAGCTTGATCAGCGCCTCGTATTGCTCATGCGTGAGGTCGTATTGCGCGAGCC
>JAYTLR010000083.1:0-6485 GCA_043729195.1 Akkermansia sp. | reverse complement strand
TACTGGACCGCGGACTTTAGTCCACTTGGATGGTTGGCGGACTTCGAGCGGACTAAAGTCCGCGGTCCAGTACACCGCTCGGTTTCCGGACACGCCAAGGTCAATCCCGCCGCGTCAGCTCGACGAACACGTCTTCCAGCGTCGCGTCCTTGCGATGGAGGCTGCGGAGCGGCCAGCCGTACTGGGCGATCAGCTCGTGGATCCGTTCGCGGGCATCGACGCCGGAGTCGACCAGGATCTCGTAGTGGACCCACCCGTCAGCGAGCGGCTCCGGGGTGACGCGTTTGACGTGGTCGAGCCGCTGGAGAGCCGGTGCGATCACTTCGGGATCCCCGGAAATCTCGGCATGGATCCGGCCGGCGGCGCGCATCCCGGCGACCAGGTTTTGCGGGGTGTCCTGGGCCTTGATGACCCCGCCATCGATGATGATCACCCGGTCGCAGGTCATTTCGACCTCGTGCAGGATGTGGGTGGACAAGAGGATCGTGTGCTTTTCCGACAGCCGCTTGATCAGGTCGCGGATCTGGCGGATCTGATTGGGGTCCAGTCCGTTGGTGGGCTCGTCAAGGATCAGGAGCTGGGGTTCGTGGACCAGGGCATCGGCCAGTCCGACGCGTTGGCGGTAGCCCTTGGAGAGCACCTTGATCATTTTCCGGCGCACTCCTTCGAGCCCGCAGGTCTCGATCACCTCGTTGACCCGGCGGCGGCCGTCGCGGTTGGAGAGCCCCTTGAGGGAGGCGCGGTATTTCAGATACTCGCGGACCCGCATGTCGTCGTAGAGCGGGACGTTTTCCGGCATGTAGCCGATGCAGCGGCGGGCCTCGAGCGACTGGCGGAAGATATCGAAGCCGGCCACCCGGGCGCTGCCGGAGGTCGGCGGCAGGTAGCCTGTGAGCATCCGCAGGGTGGTGGTTTTGCCGGCGCCGTTCGGTCCCAGGAAGCCGACGATCTCGCCGCGACCGACGCTGAAGTCGATCCCGCGCACCGCGGTGTGGCGGGCGAAGCTTTTGGTGAGTTGGCGGACTTGGATCATGGGAAAGGGGTGGAGGCCGGATTTCCCCGGAAAAACCGGCCTTGTGCGTTGACGCGTCCGGGGCGGCCTCTTACCTAAGCGCTGCGCGCGGGGGGCCAAGCGGGAATTTCCCGAAATCTCCCGCGGCCACCCGAACCTACCGCTCATGAAATCGTCGGTTTCCGCCCGCTTCAATGCGGACTTGCTCGAGGAACAATACGCGCTGTGGTGCGCGGATTCCCGCTCGGTCGATCCCACCTGGTCGGCCTTTTTCGAAGGATTCGAACTGGGCGTGGCCCAGCTCAAGCCCCGGACGGGAGAGACGCCGGCCGTTACCGCACCCGCCGCGGGAAGCCCGGGCACCGATGTCGAGGACTTCTACGGCAAGGTTGTCAGCCTGGTGTACAACTTCCGCTCACTGGGCCACACCCAAGCCCACATCAACCCGCTGGCGGAGCGCCCCGAGCGCAATCCGCGACTCGAACTTTCCCAATACGGGTTCACCGAAGCCGACCTCGACCGGGAGGCTTCCAATCCGCTGTTCCGCGACGGCGCGAAGATGAAGCTGCGGAATATGATCGCCGCGCTTGAGGCCACCTATTCCGGCTACATCGGCTTCGAATTCACCCACATCCACAACACCACGGTCCGCAACTGGGTCCGCCGGAAGATCGAGGACCACGCCCTGCGCGAGGCCGATCCGGGCGACCGCAAGGCCCGCGCTCTGAGCTGGCTGATCGAGTCGGACAGCTTCGAAAATTTCCTCGGAAAGAAGTTCCTCGGCGAAAAGCGCTTTTCGCTGGAAGGCGGCGAAGGCGCGATGGTCGTGCTGAATGCGATCCTCGAGAAATGCCCGTCCGCCGGGGTGCTCGAGATCGAGATGGGCATGTCCCACCGCGGCCGCCTCAACGTGCTCGCGAATTTTGTCCGCAAATCGCTGACCACCATCCTCTATGAGTTCACGCCCAACTACGAACCCGACCTCGTGGCCGGCGACGGCGACGTGAAGTATCACCTCGGCTACGAAAGCATCCGCGAGCTGCCGGACGGCAAGGTCCGCGTCAGCCTCGCTGCCAACCCGAGCCACCTCGAAGCCGTCAATTCGGTGGTCCAGGGCAAGGCCCGCGCCCGCCAGCGACTGCTCGGCGACGACGGCGTGGCCACCGACCGCAAGCGCGTGCTGCCGATCCTCCTCCACGGCGATGCCGCCTTCGCCGGCCAGGGCTCGGTCGCGGAGTGCCTGAACCTTTCACAGCTCCCCGGCTACCGCACCGGCGGGACCATTCACCTGATCATCAACAACCAGATCGGCTTCACCACGATGCCGGCCGACGCCCGCTCGTCCGCCTACGCGACCGATGTGGCGAAAATGGTCGAGGCCCCGATCCTCCACGTGAACGGCGAGGAGCCGATGGAGCTCTTCTGGGCCGCCCAGTTTGCGCTCGAGTTCCGCCAGCATTTCGGCCGCGACGTGGTGATCGACATGTATTGCTACCGCCGCCAGGGCCACAACGAGACCGACCAGGCCGCGTTCACCCAGCCGCACATCTACCGCCTGATCCAGAACCGAGAAACGATCGGCCAAATCTATAAGAAGCAACTCGTTGAACAGGGCGTGCTGAGTCAGGAGCAGGCCGACGGTATCGAGAAGGAAATCTGGGACCGCTTCGAGGCCGGCCACACCAAGATGATCGAGCTGGAGGCTGCCGGCGACCGCAGCGTCTTCAGTGGATCGACCGCCGTCGAGCAGCCGGAATACAACCACGCCCCGGTGCCGACCGGCATCTCGCGGGATCTCATGCAGCACGTCGGCAAGGTGCTGACCACCGTGCCGGACGGATTCAACCTGCATCCCACGCTCGCCAAGCGCTTCATTCCGCGTCGTGAGGAAGCCCTCCAGAACGGCGGTCCTATCGACTGGGCCTTCGCGGAGTCGCTGGCTTGGGGAGCGCTGGTGACCGAGGGCCATCAGGTCCGCCTGTCCGGCCAGGATTGCCGCCGCGGCACCTTTTCGCAACGCCACGCGGTGTTCTACGATTCCGAATCGCGCGCCCGCTACATCCCGCTGGAGCACGTCAGCCCCACGCAGGCGAAGTTCTGCGTTTACAACTCCTTCCTCTCGGAGTTCGCAGTGCTCGGCTTCGACTACGGCTACTCGATCGGTGCGCCGAAGATGCTGACCATGTGGGAAGCCCAGTTCGGCGACTTCTCGAACGGCGCGCAGGTCATCATCGACCAGTTCATATCCTCCGCCGAATCGAAGTGGCAGACCCCCTCCGACCTCGTGCTGCTGCTCCCGCACGGCTACGAAGGCATGGGCCCGGAACACTCCAGCGCCCGGCTGGAGCGCTTCCTCCAGCTCTGCGCGGAGAAAAACATGGTCGTCGGCAACTTCACCACGCCGGCCCAGTATTTCCACGCCCTGCGCCGCCAGAAGCTCCGCGGATTCCGCAAGCCTCTCGTCCTGATGACCCCGAAGAGCCTGCTGACCCGGCCGGAAGCCGTCTCGACGGAGGCCGATTTCCTCGAAGGCTCCTGTTTCCAGGAAGTGCTGCCCGACCCGATGAATGTCGAGGACCCGATGCAGGTCAACCGCATCGTTTTCTGCACCGGCAAGATCTACTACGACCTCGCCGCCTATCGTCAGGAAAAGGGCATCACCAACACCGCCATCCTGCGGATCGAGCAGCTCTACCCCTTCCACAAGGAGCTCGTCGAAGCGCTGGTCAGCCAGTACCCGGCGGCCTCGAAGTTCGTCTGGTGCCAGGAAGAACCGCTCAACATGGGTGCTTGGTCCTACATCGCCCCGCGGCTGGAAAAGGTGCTCGACCGCCGCGTCCGCTACGCCGGCCGCGGCCGCGCGTCCAGCCCCGCCGCCGGTTCGAAAGCGATGCACTACCGCGAACAGAAGGCGCTCATCGACGCCGCATTTACCATCGCCTGAAACTTGCCGATGGAAGATGGCGGACGGCCGATAAAGCCCGTGCCGCCTCCCGCTTCTACCGAGCCCCGCCCTCTCTCACACGTCCCTTCTCATGTCCCTCGAAGTCAAAGTCCCCGCCGCCGGTGAATCCATCACCTCCGCCAATGTCGCCCGCTGGCACAAGTCGGAAGGCGAAAGCGTCCGCAAGGGCGATGTCCTCGTGACGCTGGAAACCGACAAGGTCTCCACCGAACTGGAGTCCCCCGCTGACGGGATCTTGCACATCGTGGTCGGCGAAGGCGAGGAAGTGGCCATCGGCACGGTGATCGCCAAGCTCGACGAAAGTGCCGCCGCCCCCGGAAGCGCCGGTCCTCAGACCAGCAGCCCATCTCCCGTCGCGGCCCCGACTCCCGCAGCGGCCCCATCTCCCGCGGCCGCAGCCCCGCCTCACGCGGCCGCAGCCTCCGGCCAGGTCTTCGACGTGAAAGTCCCCGCCGCCGGTGAGTCGATCACCTCCGCCAACGTCGCCCGCTGGCACAAGGGCGACGGCGCCACGGTCGCCAAGGGTGAAGTGCTGGTGACCCTCGAAACCGACAAGGTCTCCAGCGAACTCGAAGCCGAAGTCGCAGGCACCCTCAAGATCCTCGTCTCCGAAGGCAATGAAGTCGGCATCGGCACCCTGATCGCCCGCATCACCGCCGGTGCCCCCGGGACCGCCGGTCCTCAGACCGGCAGCCCAACCCCGGCCCCCGCCACGGCCGCAGTTCCCAAGGCCCCGGCAACTGCCGCCCCCGCCCCAGCCCCCGTCGAAGCCCCCAAGCCCCGCACCTTCGAACTGCCTCCCGCAGCACCCCAATCGTCAATCCTCAATCCTCAATCTTCAATTTCGGACGGCCGCACGACCCGCAAGAAGATGAGCATGATGCGCCGCAAGATCGCGACGCACCTCGTCAACGCCCAGCAGACCGCGGCGATCCTTACCACCTTCAACGAAGCGGACATGTCCGCCGTCATGGACCTGCGCAAGGCGGTCCAGGAAGAGTTCATGAAAAAGCACGGCGTGAAGCTCGGCTTCATGTCCTTCTTCGTGAAGGCGGTGGTCCAGGCGCTCAAGGACGTGCCCCAGGTCAATGGCATGATCGACGGCCAGGACATCGTCGAAAACCACTTCTACGACATCGGCGTCGCCATCGGCACCGAGAAGGGCCTGATCGTCCCGGTCATCCGCGACGCCGACAAAAAGAGCTTCGCCCGGATCGAACAGGACATCCTCGACTACGCCAAGAAGTCGAAGGACGGCAAGATCGCCATCGAGGACCTGCAAGGCGGCGTCTTCACCATTTCCAACGGCGGCACCTACGGCTCGCTGCTCAGCACGCCGATCCTCAACCCGCCCCAGAGCGGGATCCTCGGCATGCACACCATCCAGCAGCGGCCGGTGGCGGTGAACAACCAGGTCGTCATCCGCCCAATGATGTATCTGGCCCTCAGCTACGACCACCGCCTCGTCGACGGCAAGGAAGCCGTGACCTTCCTGATCCGCATCAAGGACTGCATCGAAAATCCGACGCGGTTGATGCTGGAGATGTGAGGAAAAAGGTCAGCATATCTCCAGCGGTATAAGCCCGGACTTTCGAGCCCATTCGGTGATTGATCCGTACGGGCCGGGCTGAAAGAGCGGGCCGGAATGGCGCGGGATTTAGCGGCATTTCTTTGGGTCCGAGTCGTCTAAGGGAGCGCTGACTTTAGTCGGCGAGGCTTACGGCCCTTGATCTGGCTTGCCGGCTGAAGTCCAATGCTTCCAAGGAATGGAGGCTTGGATGCAGAGGGTTTCCAATACAGCGGTCCTACGCCGCCGTGGCCCAAGATTATCCGGCCCGCTATGGAGTGCTGCGGCACGACGCAGCTTTAACTTCGGGCGCGGGATCTTTGGTCTGCTGGCCACGGATTGCCTCGGCGGCCGATCCGCGGTCGAAGGGGGGGGCGCGCTTCATCCCAAGCCAAAGCGACGTCGTGCCGTCGCACTCCATAAGGACGCGACCGCGAAGGCGGCTTTCAAGCGGACGACTTCAGGAGGAGAACGGGCCCGAACCCGGCTTCCAGAAGCGACCTTGGGTTTGAATCCTTAAATGCATTGGGCTGAAGCCAGCACCCCCCGTGCGAATCCTTGATTGACCCGTGGCAATCGAGACGGGCCGCTTTCCCTTAAGAGAAAGCGACCTTTGGAAACGACGGGCGGATCGGAGTCCGCCACTCCTTGTTTTACGCCAAGATCTGATCCAACACGTAAGGCAGGCCCCCCCCGCGAGGTAATAGTCGACCTCCGCCGGGGTATCGAGGCGGACCTTGAGCGGAATCTCGATGCGGGAGTGGTCGGTCAGGTGGCAGACGAGGAGCGCGTCCTGCATCGGCTTCAGCTCGCCGTGGATGCCGGTGATGTCGAAGCGGGCGTCGGCGAGGTGCTTCACCTTGTCGTAATCGTCGGCGTTGATGAAGTTGAGCGGCAGGACGCCCATGCCGATGAGGTTGGAGCGGTGGATGCGCTCGAAG
>JAYTLR010000082.1:0-54197 GCA_043729195.1 Akkermansia sp. | reverse complement strand
TCATTGGCGGGCATGCGGCGGGAGCCATCGGGCTGCACGTCGCCGAGCACGAGGTGGCCGCTGCCGCAGGCGACGCGGACGAAGCCATCGGAAAGGCTCAGGAGGCCGGGCTCGCCGGTGGATTCACCGCCGGCGAGAGCGGGGAAGATCTTGAGACGTTTGGCATCGCCGAGGGTGGTCCAGGTGCCGGGCCAGGGATCATACGCGCGGATCCTTCGGGCCAGCCGTGCGGCATCCCAAGTCCAGTCGATGCGACCGTCGTCCCGTTCGAGCTTCGGCGCATAGGTGGAAAGCGCGGAGTCCTGTGGCGTTCGGGTAGCGGTGCCGCCCAGGATTCCGGGGATGGCGGCGGCAAGGGCGTCGGCCGCGACAGATGCGAGCCGATCGTGCACGCTGCCGCCCGTGTCGTCCGGCAGGATCGGGGTGGCGAGGGCGTGGATGACGTCGCCGGAATCGAGCTTCGGCGCGACGTGCATGACGGTGATGCCCGTTTCCGGGTCACCGGCTTCGAGGGCCGACTGGATGCACGAAGCCCCGCGGTGGCGCGGGAGCAGGGAGCCGTGGAGATTGATGCAGGCGATCTTCGGTATGGCGATGAGGGCTTTCGACAGGATTTGCCCGTAGGCCATGACCACGATGAGGTCGGGAGCAAGCGCGCGTAGTTCGGCGAGGAATGCCTCATCGCGGGCGCTTTCCGGCTGAAGCACGGGAATCCCGGCTTCCAGCGCGGCACGCTTGATCGGTGGCGGGGTCAGCTCGCGATGCCGGCCGGCGGGCTTGTCCGGCTGGGTCACGAGGGCGAGTGGTCGCGGACCCTCCGAGATCAGCCGGTGAAAGGATGGAATGGCGATTTCCCCGCTGCCGAAGAAGATCACCCGGGCGTCATCGGATCTCATACCAAGGGCTTGCCGGACTCCTTGTACGCCGGGAGCGAGACGATCTTGCTGATGATGTCGTTGAGCACTTCGACCGGCGGTTGAGTGGCGTCGATGTCGGTGACCAAGGCATCCGAGTAGTATTCAAGAATCGGCTTGGTCTCCGCTTCGTAGGTGGCGATCCGCTGCTGGATGACGCGGTCGGAAGCATCGTCCATGCGGTTGTCCTTGAGCGCGCGCTTGCGCATCCGGCGGGCCAGTTCTTCGCGATCCGGGCACGAGAGGTGGAAGACCTGGTGGATCTCCAGGAAGTTGGCGATCATCTCGGCCTGCGGGACATTGCGCGGGATGCCGTCGAGCACCAGGAAGTCGATATCCGGCTTGTAAACGTGGGAGTCGCTCCAGTTGTCCACCTGGGCTTTCCACAGCTCGATGGTGAGTTCATCCGGCACCAGATCGCCGCGACTGGAATAATGGACAAAGCGTTGGCCGATGGCGGTGCGGGTATCGAGCGAGCGGAAGACATCGCCACAGGCGCAGTGGAAGAAGCGTGGGATGGAGCCGAGGATTTTCCCCTGGGTGCCCTTGCCCGAACCCGGCGCGCCGAGGATCAGGAACGCGGGACGTTTGGTGTCGAGTGCCTTTGACATGAAGAGGTCGAGGCTAGGCAGCCCCGCAAAGTGCCGCAAGCGCCGATGATCACCGGGTGGACATTGCCAGGAACACGAGATAGGGCACCACCATCGCGGCGTCGGCCATCACCCGCAGGGCGTCGAGCGAGAAGCGCGAGCGGGTCCGGTTGATGACGAACAGCAAGGCGGCTGATACCAGGATGGCGTAGAAGAAGGGGCGGACGACCGTCTCGTCATCGGTGCGCGCGAACAGGATCGAAGCGCCTCCGAGCACCGCAAGCGGCAGGGTCAGCGCCAGTTCGTGGGCCGCCTTCACTTCGGGGTCCCGGGATCCGCGAGAGTGCTCCCAGAAATGGATCGCGGAGATATTCAACGAGCACAGCAGGGCGAAAGATAACATCTCCGGGGACAAGAGCAGGTGCCAGATCCCCTCGGTCATGATGTAAACGTGGGCGATCATCGCGGTGCCGTAGGAGAATGCGAGGCCGGCGATGATGTTGCGGAAATGCGGGATGTCGGGATTCCCCGCCGAGGACACCGTCATCGAGAAGAAGGCGGTGACCAGGATCATCGCCGGAAACACATAGCCGAACTGGGCCTGGGCACCGCCGAGCAGGTTCTGGCCGATGAGTTCGGACGGGAGGGTGAAGAGTGCCAGCCCGGCACAGGCAAGCAGCGCAAAGGTGGCGACCCACTTCATGACCCCCTCGTGGCGGCGGATGAATTCGTGCCGAAGCCCCAGCCGGGGATCGCCGGGATTCAACAGCTTGACGTCCATCAGACGGTCGCAGAGGTAGATCGCCCAGACGCCAAGTCCGAGCGCTGCGTAGGCTTGCCATTGGTGGTAATCGACCCGCCAGGCCTTGGCAAACATCGCCAGCCAGACCATGGCGACGATCGGGGCGTCGAGGCTGAGAAGGTTCGGCCAAAGCCAGAGTGGTGTGCGACGATCCGGCATTGGTGGCAGGGAAATTTTCCCGAGCAGGCCACCGATGGCAAGCCCCCATCGTTCCGGTGTTTTCGGATCGCCTCGCGGCCTCCCCCGTGATCGGCTGCCGCCGTGCTCGTCGGAGACTGCCGTTTCACCGCCATCGACTTCGAATCGGCCGGCGCCGCGCGGGGAAGCACCGACGTGCCGGTGCAGGTCGGACTCGCCTCCTGGTCGGAGCGGGAGCGGCATGGCGAAACTTTCGTTTCCTACCTCGCGTCGCCGGTCCCGATCACCTGGTCGGCGCGCAAGGTCCATGGGATCCGCGACGAGGACCTGCTCGGCTCCCCCACCCTGCTGGTGCTGTGGCCGGAACTGAAAGCCCGCCTCGCCGGTGCCGCGGTGGTGGCCCACGGCAAGGGCACCGAAAAGCGCTTTCTGCGGGCCTTCCCGGGGCACGGCTTCGGGCCCTGGGTCGATACCTTGCTGCTCGCCCGGGCGGCTTGGCCGGAGCTGCCCCAGCACTCGCTCTCGGCCCTCTGCGACGCCCGCGGGCTTTCGGATTCCGTGCAGTCGATGCTCCCCGGCCGGCGTTGGCATGATGCCCTGTATGACGCGGTGGCGTCGCTGGTGCTGCTGGAGGATGTGGTGCGAACCTTCGACTTGGCGGACAAGCCCTTGGACTGGCTCCTTCAGCCCGATACCGCGGCCTGGCACTCGCGGCGCGGCACGCTTTGATTGCTTCAGGCTTGGACCGGTGGCTGCGGGGTGCTCATGCTCCGCGGCATGCCGACGGTGCGCGTTGAACTTGGGGAGCGATCCTATGATGTCCTGGTGGAAAAGGGCCTGCTGTCCCAAGCGGGCGAGGTAATCCGCGAGGCCGGACTGCCCGGCAAGGCCACGATCATCACCGATTCCAACGTGGCCCGCTTTCACGCCGGCACTCTGGTCGCTAGCCTGGAGCGGGCCGGATACTCACCGACGATCCACGAAGTCCCGGCCGGCGAGGCATCGAAGTCGATGGCGCAGGTCGAAGCCCTCTGCTCCTCGATGGCCGAGGCGGGCCATGACCGACGCTCCTTCGTGATCGCGCTGGGCGGGGGTGTCGTGGGCGACCTCGCCGGCTTCGTGGCCTCGGTCTTCTACCGCGGCATTCCCTTCGTGCAGATTCCGACGACCATCGTGGCGCAGGTCGACTCATCGGTCGGCGGCAAGACCGGGGTCAACCTGCCGCAGGGAAAGAATCTGTTAGGCGCGTTCCATCAACCGGCGAGGGTCATCGTCGACCCGGAGGTCCTCGCCTCGCTGCCCGGCCGGGAGTATCGCGAAGGCTTCGCGGAGGTGATCAAGCATGCGGCGATCCGCGACGGCGGAATGCTGGCGGACATCGCCGCGCTCGACCCCGCGACGCGCGAGGTTCCTGCCGATCTCATCGCCCGGAACATCGCGATCAAGGCGCGGATCGTCGAAGCGGACGAACTTGAAACCAAGGGCCTGCGCGCCTTGCTCAACCTCGGCCACACGATCGGTCACGGGATCGAGGCGGCGGTTCCATACGGCGAGATGCTGCATGGCGAGGCGATCTCCCTCGGTCTGAGGGCTGCCCTGTTTCTTTCCCGCCGCCACGCGAGTTTAGCGGCGGTTGAGGAGGCCACCATCGTCGGCTTGCTGGAGAAGTTTGAACTCCCGCTGGTACTCGATCCCGCGATTTCCACCGGGCGGATCCTGGGCAAAATGGGACGCGATAAAAAGTTCGAAGCCGGCAAGATCCGCTTCGTCCTCCTGCGCCGTGCAGGCGATGCCTATCTCGGCGACGAAGTCACCCCGGAGGATCTCCGGGAAGCGATCGAACATCTCCGCACGCGGGTCTGCGGCCCATGAAAAAGGGAGCGCACCTTTCGGTGTGCTCCCTTTGAGAAACTGCGATTGTGGAAAGTATCACATTCCCGGCAACTCGACCGTGCGGGAATACTGGAACGACTCCTGGGCGAGGATCTTCTCGCGCACCTTGTCGCTGAGGCCTTCCTGGGCGAGGCGGATCACTGCGGCATCGGAGAGGACCGTGATGCCGATCTCCACCCCGGTGAGGCGTCCTGCCAGAAGTTCTTCGCTTTTGACCGCGGGCTTGATTTTGCTGACGGAGACATCGGGCATTTCCAATCCGTTGCCGCGAAGGGTGAGCTCCTTGCCCGCTCCCGTTTCACCCAGTGTGACGCGGACCGGCACGGTGACGGTGGTGGTACCGGTGGTCTGAGATACTTCAACTTGGTAAGTTAGAGTGAACTGGTAGATGTTCTCGCAAACGAAGTTCTCCACTTCCTTGACCTTGTCCTTGTATTTGGTGGAGAAGGCCGCGCTAAGGTCATCCTTGCCCAGAAGATCCTTGAACGTTTCGTCCGGATTCACCAGCAGGCGGTAGAGCACGAAAGTCGACGAATTCTTCTCTTCCGTGCCTTTGACCGGATCCTGATACTGGAGCTGGTAGCTCACGCAGGAGACGTCGCCTCCGAGATCGTCGGCAGTGCCGATCTGACCCTCATAGCGGTCGGTGGCAGCGGTGAAGAAGACAAGCTCCGCGGCGTTCGAACTCATGTTCTCGGACGGCCCCGGCAGATCGGCTTGGACCTTCGAGTAGAGCCATTCGAAATTGTTGCCGCGGCGGGAGACGAGCGACTCGAAGTCCTTCGCCATGGTATCGAGCATCGACTTCGCCTGGCGGGAGGCGCGGATTTCGGCACGCCCGCGTTGCCAGGTGTCGAGCGCAACACCCGTGATGGAGACGAGCACGGTCACAATCACCGTAGTGATGGCCATCGCGACCATCAGCTCGATCAGGGTGAAGCCTTTCGCGCGCTTCGAGGAAAATGGGGTTTTCATAGGATGCTTCGGTGGTGCGGCGGCCTTAGCGACGGACGGCAAGGTTGCGGGTGAAGATCGGCTTGGTCAGAACAGCCGGGTTGAATTTGCCACCCGGCTTGACGTAGTCGACCGCGCTGTTTGGCACGATGAAGAATTCGGCAGCGAAGGCGATCACCGCCTCGGGATAGCCACTGGAATCGGCGGCACCGGCAGGGTCGCCGTCGTCGGGAGTGGGATCGGTGATCTGACCCGCCTCGCCGCGGGTGAGCTGGCCGCCGCTGAACACGAGTTGGGTCAGCTTCACGGTGAAGATCCGGCCATCAAGCGCGGCCAGGTCTTCCAAAAGGAGTTCGTCGCCACGCTGGCGGACCGCCGGTTGGACAATGAAGTCCTTGCCCGCGACGCCAACGTTCTCGGTATACGGCTCCATGGTCCCGTCGGCGCGGAGCTGGGATGGATCGCCACGATATTGGTAGAGAAGAATTGCATTCCCGCTGTCGGGGGCGGCCTTGATCCACTCGTAGGCCTTGTCGAAACCGGTCGAATAATTGTTCGTACCGCCGGGACGTTTGGTCACGAGTTCGCGCTCGAGGGCTGCGGAGAGGCGGTCGGCCTCCTGAATGCTGATCGCCTTGCGTAGGTTGCCGGTGGCGGGACCGAAGACCGCGAGGAAGGCGGTCAGCAAGAGCGCCAGCACACCGATGGCGATGACGGTCTCCATCAAGGTGAAGCCGTCGCGGGATCGAAGGGGTTGAATTTTCATGGGCTTTAGAAGTTGATCACATCGGTAGGAATGCCGATCTCATCGGGTCCGCGGAACAAGGAGGTGCGACCGTTGCGCCAAACCACGAAGCCGGCAAAGTCGCGCTTGCCCTCGCCGGTGACCCGGGGCTCCTGCCCATCGGGACGGACGCCGGTACCGATCACGAAGCTCGCACCCGCGGTCAAACAAATGCCCTCGGAGTTGAATTCATAAATGAGATACTTGCCGTTGAAGCCGGGCTTCCCGAAGTCAAAAGTATCCTCTTCAAGCTCGCCGGTTCCCTTCTCGTGTTCCTTCTTGCTGAAGGTCTGACTGAAATAAGTGCGCTCGGGCAGGGTGTTCGCCCGGCTGGCAAGAACCCACTTGTCTTTGATGGGCTCGCCCTGCTCGTCGAGTTCCTCGTAGGCCACAAGAATGCGGCGCTTGTAGGTATCGAGGTTCTGGATGTCGTTGATGTCCACCAGCACGCGCGCCCGGGTCCCCTTGCCCACGGCGATGGCACGGGCTTCGTCGAAGACGGCTTCCGTGGTGGTCACCGCGGTGGTGACACCCTTGCCGCCAATGCCGCGGAGCCCTACGGCGCCCAGGGTGAGTAGCAGCGAGATGATCAAAATGACCACGAGGAGCTCGATCAAGCTGAAGCCCCCGGAAGTTCGGGTGGGTCGGGATTTCATGGCAATTTGGTTTTTTGAATCTGTGCCTTCTGGAGGCGGGGTTTGCAAGCAGTATTGTGTTTACATCGCGGATACCGGTGAAGCGGTCGCTTCAGCGGGCGTAGCGCCCGCCACGGGCTCCGTTCATCCATATCCAGGCGGATCGCACCATGTCACGAACATCCCGGTTCTCGGCAACCCAGCCGAGAACCTCCGCAGCCAGGCGGGGATCGGCGAGGAGTTCCGGCGGGTCTCCGGCGCGGCGAGGACCATACTGAACCGGAACTTTTTTCCCGGTGACTTCTTCCACCGCGGAAATGATTTCTTTTACCGAGACCCCGACACCGGTTCCCAGGTTGCAGCGCACGGACTCACCCCCGGCTCCCAGATGGTCGAGCGCCTTGGAATGTGCCGTGGCGAGGTCGGCAACATGAATGTAGTCCCGGACACCCGTCCCGTCCGGGGTCGGGTAATCGGTGCCGAAGACATCGACATGCGAGATCTCGCCGGTGACCGCCATCAGAACCCGCGGGATCAGATGGGTCTCGGGAATGTGATCTTCACCGATCAGGCCGTCCTCGGAAGAACCGCTGGCATTGAAGTAACGCAAGCAGGCGCTCTTCAGCCCCCAAGCGCGGTCGCAGTCGGCGAGGATCCACTCGAGCATCAGCTTGCTCCGGCCGTAAGGATTGATCGGCTCCTGGGGATTCGACTCGGAAATCGGAATGCTTACCGGAACCCCGTAGGTGGCGCAGGTCGACGAAAAGACGAAATTCCGGCAGCCGTGCTCTTGCATCACCTCGAGCAAAGTCAGCGGCTCGGCGGTATTATTGCGGTAATATTTGAGGGGATCGGTCACTGATTCACCCACGAAGGCGTAGGCGGCGAAATGAACGACGGCCCCGAACTGATGCCGGGCGAACAGCTCCTGCAGCAAGGCCTTGTCCCCCACGGCTCCAACCACCAGCTCAACCTCCGGATCAACGATCGCGTCGCGGTGTCCGTACACCAGATTGTCGAGGACCACCACCTTGCGCCCCTGCGAGGCAAGAAGGCGGACGGTGTGCGAGCCGATGTAGCCGGCTCCTCCGGTAACGAGAACGGGTGGGGTCATGGAAGGAAGAATCTCTAGCAGCGTGGCAGCCCGAGAAAATGGCTTCCGGGGCTTTCTGTCAATGCGCCCGCTGGACTTCACACGATTCCGCTGAATAATTGCCCGCGACATCCGTTTTACTTTCATGACCCGAACAACCCGCTGGTTACGGGCCGCCGCCGCGGCCGTCACGACCCTTGTCGTCACTTCCTGCTACTACGACCCTTATTATTCCGGAGGTGGTGGCTACAATAGCGGCTATTCCGGAGGAGGCGGCGGACTCAACGCGAGCTTCGTTTACACCAGCAGCGACCAGTGGCTCTACGACCCCGCCGTTTACTGCTACTACGACCGTTACAGCCGTCGCTATTACGATCCCTACCTTTACGGCTATTACCCGGTCGGCTACTGCCCGCGGCCCATCTATGGAGCCTACCATCCAGGCGGATGGAACGGCAGCGGCAACTGCCCGCCGCCGAGCGGCTTCCGCGACCGGTATCTGCCGAACTACCAGAACCGGATCGATCAACTGAAATCCACCAACTATGCTTGGGCGGAGAAGGTGCGGGAAAGGAACGATGCGACCGCAGACGCCTGGCGCGACCAGCGCACCCGTGCCGCCTCGAGCTTCCAATACTCCCGCGAAGCCCAGCAGGGCCGCAATCAGCAGCTGCGCGATACCCAGGAAGACCGTCAGCAAAACATCCGCGGGCAGCAGCAGGATTGGGCGGACAAGGTCAGGTCCCAACGGGCGACGCCGCCTCAAACCCCGCAGCGCCAACTGCGGCCGGCCTACAACCAACCGGTGGACACCGGTTCTGCAGCCCGCCAAGCCCGGATTGCAAATGCACCGCAGCAGCAGGCTAGCCAGCGCCAAGCGCAGCAACCCGCCCAGCGGCCAGCCCCGAAGCAGCCTCAGGACAACGGGGGGGGCGGCGGCAAGTGGAAAGAGAAAATGCAGGAGCGCAGGGCCGAGCGAGGCCAGTGAGCTGACTACAAAAGCTTCGAGGGCCCGTCCGCGGATTCGCGGCGGGCCCTTTCCTTTTGCAGATCTGCCAACTTCGGCGAGGAACGAAGGAGCCGGCGTGCCATTACCCCTCCAATGATGGCCCCGCCGAGGTGACAGGCATGGGCAACCGGCCCGAAATCTACTTCCCGCAAAAACCATGCCCCCACCAGCAGGCAAGCTTCGGCAAGGATTACCCCGAGGCCAAGGCTACGGCCCGAAACTTTGACCGGCCAGGTCTTGGCATCGGGCGAGGTCGTGGTGAGCCACAGCAGGAGCGCCGCGATGCCGCCGGAAGCGCCAACCAGCGGAATTCCCCGTTGCTCGGGGGGAGCAAGAACAAGATGGGCCGCCCCGCCGATGAACGCACCGGCAAAGAAAACCTTCAACAAGGTCTCGAATCCTCCGATTCGCTCGACCTTGGGCCCGATGATCATCAAGCCCGCAAGATTGAGCGCGAGATGGACCGCGTTGCCATGGACAAGAGCGTAGGTCAGGCTTCTCCAGATGATCCCTGGATTCCAGTTCTCCAAGTGAAGCCCGAAGACAAGGAGCAAGGGATTGGGATCCTTCCGGGTCCAAACGAAAAAATAGGAGAGCCCCATGACGCCAGCGAGGAGCAGGCATGCCCGTGCCGCAAGAATGTCGGAACTCCAGGTCTTCCACCGCGCGAGGGTCCTCCCATTCACGACCGGAGGATGCATGGACGTAGTCGGGGCGCGAGTGTAGAAGCCGCCGGTCAATCCACCGTCCGTGCGCGCGGCTCGCGCTTCACCGAATCATTGGTCCCGGCGCAAGTCACGAAGGGCCCGCCTTCCAGGGGAGCGACTCCGGTGAATGCCACGTCCGGCATGACACTCGGCCGCCCGGCCAGCGGGAAATCCTTGCGCAGCGGGTGGAAGGGATAGCCCTCCCACATCAGGATCCGCTTGAGGTTCGGATGACCGCTGAACCGAATCCCCATCATGTCGTAAACCTCGCGCTCATGCCAATCGGCACCCAGCCAGATGTCGGTCGCGGTCGGAACTTCCTCGTCCTCGGAAACCTTCGCTTTTACCCGCAGGTGCTTGGAATCGTCGAGGGTAGCAAGCTCGTAGACCATCTCGAATCGGGGGTCTTCGCCGAAGTGGTCGAGGCTGGAGATGTCGATGATCATCACGTAGCCATGATCGCTTTTGGCGGTCGCCAGCACCTCGTGCAGCACGCCGAGCTTCACCGAAATCGTCGACTCACCGCGGAACTCCTTGGTTCCCACGACATCCGCGCCGAATTTCGCGGACAACTTTTCAAGATCCTGGGCAGCGGACATGGCAAAATCAGGCGTGATCTTCGAAAAATTCCTTCTTCTGGTTCTCCACGGCGTGGTCCCCTTCGATTTTCCGCTGGATCTTCATCAGACCCTCGATCAGCGCCTCGGGGCGCGGTGGGCAGCCGGAAATATAGACATCGACCGGGATCAACTGGTCGATCCCCTGCAGCACGGCGTAGCTGCGATACATGCCGCCGCTCGACGCGCAGGCACCCATCGCGATGCACCATTTCGGCTCCGGCATCTGGTCCCAGACCCGCTTGACGGCGAGCGCCATCTTGTAGGTCACCGTGCCGGCCACGATCATCACGTCGGCCTGGCGCGGGGAGAAGCGCATGACCTCCATGCCGAAACGGCTCAGGTCGAAGCGACTGCACGCGGCGGCCATCATTTCGATGGCGCAGCAGGCGAGACCCATCGGCATGGGCCACATCGAGTTCTTGCGCATCCAGTTCATGGCGGCGTCGACTCGGGTGATGATCACGTTGCCCTCGACTTTGGAGTCGTAGGCGGCGTGGGCGGTCTGAAGGGAATCGCTGACCATGATTGTTCGGCGGGAAGATGGTCGTGCGTCCGGCAGCTCTCAAGCCGTTTGTGAAATTTTTCACAAGCAAGCCGCACAGCGCTGGCGGCTTGCTTTGCTCCGGGGATTCCTTACCTTGCCCAAGTCATGGCCATTCTAGAAAAGCCGCGGTCCCTCCCTCAGCTCCAGCCCGGCGACGTGCTGTCACGGGTCGAGTTCGAGCGCCGCTACGCCGCCATGCCCCACCTCAAGAAGGCCGAACTCATCGACGGCATCGTTTATATGGCTCCTCCCGTCCGCGCCGACTCCCACGGTATCCCGCATGTCGACCTCGCCACTCTCTTCCGGGTCTACGCCACCAAACATCCCGGCCTGATCGTCGCCGACAACAGCACGGTCCGGCTCGACACCCTGAACGAACCGCAGCCCGACCTTCTGCTCATGCGGGAGAACGGACGCGCGGGCATCGACGCCGACGGCTACATCACCGGTGCCCCGGAACTCGTCGCGGAAATCGCCGCCAGTTCGGCTTCCTACGACCTCCACCAGAAAAAGCGCGCCTACCTCCGCGCCGGAATCCAGGAATACCTCGTCTGGATCGCCGATGAGGGCTGCTTCGTCTGGTGGGAGCTGCGCGACGACGAATACGCCGAAGTTCCCCTCACCGGAGCCGGCCTGCTGGAAAGCCCGGGCTTTCCAGGGCTCATCATCGACACCCGCGCCCTTCTCGCGGGTGATCTCGTGACAGCGCTCGCGGCGCTGAAATAGTCGCGGCTCTGCTCTTGTCAGGTCCTTCCAGAGGGCAGAGGCTCCGCCGCCCATGAACCGCATTGATGCCGCCTTCGCCCGGCTCCGCTCGGAAGGAAAGAAAGCCTTCGTCGCCTACGTCGCCGCCGGCGATCCGTCGTTCGAGGCCTCGCTGGAGGTCATCAAGACCCTCGCCGACGCCGGATCGGACATCATCGAGCTGGGCCTTCCGTTCTCCGATCCGCTCGCCGATGGCATCGTCAACCAGATGGCCGCCGAGCGCGCGCTGAAGGCCGGCATGACCACCGCCCGTTCGCTCGAGCTGATCCGCCGCTTCCGCGAAACGCACCAGACCCCGATCGTCCTCTTCACCTACCTCAATCCGGTCTTCACCTACGGGTTTGAGAAATTCCACACCGATGCCGCCACAGCGGGAGCCGATGGCATCCTGCTGCTCGACTTGCCGCCCGACGAAGCCCGCGAAAACGCCGACCTGACCCGCGGCAAAGGATTGAAGCACATCCGCCTGATCGCCCCGACCAGCCCGGACGACCGGGTCAAGCTGCTGGCCGAAAGCGCCGAAGGATTCATCTACGCGCTCTCCCGCACCGGCGTCACCGGAGCCCACGGCGTGCCTTCGGAAGGCATCGGCGAACAGGTCGCCAAGATCAAGGCTCACACCGCGATCCCGGTCTGCGTCGGCTTCGGCATAACCACCGCTGAACAGGCGCTGATGGTAGCGAAGGCGGCCGACGGTGTCATCGTCGGCTCCGCGATCGTGAAGCAGATCGAACTCCACCCCGACCGCGCCGCGGAAGCCGTCCGCGACTTCGCCGCCCCGCTCATCGCCGCCACCAAGTCCGCCTGATTCCCCCCCAATTTCTTAATCTCCTAATCCCTTAATTTCCCATCATGTTGCTCAACTTCTACAAGATGAACGGTGCCGGGAACGACTTTGTCGTCATCGACAACCGCGACCTGTCCCTTTCCCTGACCAAGGACCAGATCGAGCTGCTATGCGACCGCCACCGCGGCGTCGGGGCCGACGGGCTGCTCGCCGTGGAGCCGGCGGAACGCGGAGCCGACTTCAAGTTCCGCTACTACAACGCCGACGGCGGCGAAGCGGAAATGTGCGGCAACGGCGCGCGCTGCTTCGGCCGCTTCACCGCCGCGCTGATGGACGAAACTCCCGACCGCGTGACCTTCGAAACCATCGCCGGCACCCTCGCTGCCGAGCTGGTGGACGAGAACATCCGTATCGCGATGTCCGAGCCTAAGGACCTCAAGCTCGACACCGGCGTGACCATCGCCGGCCTCGATGCCACCTTGCGCTTCGTCAACACCGGCGTCCCCCACGCGGTCGCCTTCGTCGAAAATCTCTCGGGGGTCGAAGTCGTGAAGCACGGCGCCACGATCCGCTACCACGAGGCTTTCGCCCCCGCCGGCACCAACGCCAACTTCGCCACCGCAATCGCGCCCGGCCACATCGCCATCCGCACCTACGAACGCGGCGTGGAAGACGAGACCCTCGCCTGCGGCACCGGCATGGTCGCCTGCGCCCTGATGCACCACCTCCTCACCGGAGCCCCGTCGCCGGTCCAGGTGGACGTGAAAGGCGGCGACACCCTGGAAATCGGCTTCGAGAAGTCCGGCGACACGACTTTCAAGAACGTGACCCTCACCGGCCCGGCGGACTTCGTCTTCGAAGGCGAGATCGAGATCTAAGAGAAGAACGGCAAGGTCGTCGAGGAGCAGCCCTGATTTTCCGTGGCGAAACCGCCATCCGGGGTTGAAGAGCGGCGCGGGATGTTCATTCTCCGCCCGCCATGACGTTCCGAGGCACCTACACCGCGCTGATTACCCCCTTCTCTGACGACCGAATCGACGCGGCCGCCTTCAAAGCCCTGATCGAGCGCCAGATCGCCGCCGGCATCACCGGCATCGTCCCCGTCGGCACCACCGGCGAATCGCCGACGCTCGACATGGATGAGCACATCGAGGTCATCCGCCTCGCCGTGGAATTCGCCGCCGGCCGCTGCCAGGTCGTCGCCGGTACCGGCGCGAACGCCACCAAGGAGGCAATCGAACTCACCCAAGCGGCGGAGAAGCTCGGCGCCACCGGCACCTTGCAAGTTTGTCCGTATTACAACAAGCCGTCCCAGGAAGGTCTCTACCGCCACTTCCGGATCATCGCCGAAAACACCGCGCTGCCCGTGATGCTCTACAGCGTGCCCGGCCGCAGCAGCATCGAGATCGGCGTGGAAACCACCGTCCGCCTCGCCGCCGATTGCCCGAACATCGTGGCGATCAAGGAAGCCGGCGGCTCGGTCGAGCGCGTCAACCAACTCTTCCAGGCCGTCCCCGCCGACTTCGGCATCCTCTGCGGCGACGATCCCCTCACCCTGCCCTTCATGGCCTGCGGTGCGGTCGGCCTCGTGTCCGTCGCGGCGAACCTCGTGCCGGAAGTCCTCGTCAAGCTCGTCCAAACCTGCCTTGACGGCGATTTCACCGGCGCCCTCGCCCAGCAGAAGCAGTTCTACCCGCTATTCCGCGGCCTGATGTCGCTCGACGTGAATCCCGTGCCGATCAAAACCGCAGTCGCCCTGCAAGGCCACTGCAACGAGGAACTCCGGCTGCCGCTGGCCCCGCTGACCGATGCGGCGAAGACGCAGCTCACTGCTCTCATGAAGGAGTTCGGGCTACTCTCCTGAATCTCTACGAACCCGGCCCGAACGGCAATTACAGGCCCGAACGCAACTCCCTATGATCCAACTCCTCGTCACCGGAAAGTCCGGCCGCATGGGCCAAGCTGTCATTCAGGCGGCCGACCAAGAACCCGCCGTGCTGGTCTCCGCCACCCACGATGCCGGCGAAAACCTCGCCGCCGCGATCGCCCAGGCGAACACGGTCATTGATTTCACCATCCACAAATTCACCCGCGAACTGCTCGATGCCGCGCTGAAAAACGGCACCCATCTGGTGATCGGCACCACCGGCCACACCGATGACGAACGCGCCGCGATCCGCGAGGCCGGCAAGACCCTGCCCATCGTTTACGCCCCGAATTTCTCGGTCGGCGTCAACACCCTCTTCTGGCTGACCCGCAAGGCCGCACAAATCCTGACGCAGGAACGCTTCGACATCGAGGTGACGGAAATGCACCACCGCCACAAGATCGACGCCCCCTCCGGCACCGCCCGTCGCCTGCTGGAGATCCTCAACGAGGAAACCGGCACGACTTACGAGGACGACATCGCCCACGGCCGCCTCGGCAACGTCGGCCCGCGCCCGCCCCGCGAAATCGGCATGCATACCTTGCGGGGCGGCGACGTCGTTGGCGACCACACCGTGATGTTCGCGGCCGATGGCGAACGCGTCGAACTCACCCACAAGGCCAGCTCGCGCATGACCTTCGCCGCCGGTGCCGTCCGCGCCGCCATCTGGCTCTACGACAAGCCACCCGGCATTTACGACATGCAGGACGTGCTGGGGCTGAAATAGACGCAAGACGCAAGACTGGAAGACCCAAGACTTGAAATGCCCGACAAGCCTCAGATCTCCAGTCTTCCGTCTTCCGTCTTGAAGTCTTCCGTCTCTGCGGGCATCGCCCTCGGCTCGAACCTCGGCAACCGCCTCCGCCACCTGCAGGACGCGCGCGACCTGCTGCAGCGCATCGCCGAACCGGGGAGCCTACTCCAAGCAGCCGTCTATCAGACCGAGCCGGTCGCCTGCCCGCCAGACTCTCCGGACTTCTACAACACGGTCGTCGAGATCCGCTACGCCGGCAGTGCGCACGACCTGCTTGACGCCACCCAAGCGATCGAATTCCGCCTCGGCCGCGTCACCTCGCCGGAACGAAACGCCCCTCGGGTCATCGACATCGACATCCTCTACTTCGGCGACCAGCGGATCGATGGCGAACTGCTCGATCTCCCCCACCCGCGCCTGACCTCGCGCCGTTTCGTCCTTCAACCGCTGGCCGACATCCGGCCGGACCTCATCCTCCCGGGCGATCAGGTTTCGATTGCCGAACACCTCCGTCACCTCGATTCTCAAGAGCCGCCGCTCGTCACCGTCCAAGCCGTCTGGTAACCTGCTCCCCAAAAAAATCTCCCAGTTACCTCAATCCCCTAATCTCTCAAAAAATTGTCCGGATTCGCAAAAGCCGCCGCCATCGCCGCCCGGAAGCATTCCGTATCGCCGGTGTCGATGCTGACCTGCTACGACTACCCGACCGCGCGGCTTTTCGATGAGGCGGACATCGATGTCCTGCTCGTCGGCGATTCGCTCGGCATGGTCGTCCTCGGTTACCCGGACACCACCCATGTCACGCTGGAACAGATGATCCACCACGTGGCCGCCGTCGCCCGGGCAAAGCCGCGCGCATTGGTCATCGGCGACCTTTCCATCGGCACTTACCCCGACCCCGTCACGGCGCTCGCCAACTCCCGCAAGCTCGTCGCCGCCGGAGCCGAAGCCGTAAAGCTCGAAGGGGGCGTCCGCCAGGCCGACAAAGTCCGCGCGATCGTCAATGCCGGCATTCCCGTCTGCGGCCACCTTGGCATGCTGCCCCAGCGCGTGCTGGAAGAAGGCGGCTACCGGAAAAAGGGCAAGACTCCCGAACAAAGCGCCGCCTTGCTCGAAGGAGCCCTCGCCCTGGTCGATGCCGGCGTGTTCGCCATCGTTCTCGAAAGCGTCATCCCCGCCACCGCCGCTTGGCTCACCGCCCAACTCCCGGTGCCCACCATCGGCATCGGCTGCGGCGAACATACCTGCGATGGCGAAGTCGCGGTCGCCACCGACCTGCTCGGCAGCTACCCGTGGTTCGTCCCGCCCTTCGCCAAGCCCGAGGCCGACCTCGCGCCCCAGATTCGCGACGCGGCGAAAGCCTACATCCAACGAGTATCGGGCAAACCACCATCGCTACAGATCCCACATCCAGCGCCGGAATAGCCCCACTTGCTCCCGGCCTTTCATGGCACTTCAAACTCTATCACTTGGAACTTCGCCGCCATGGTCTCCCCCGAAAAACAAGCCGCGCTCGAAGCCCGAATGGCCGCCCTCGGCCTCGCGGAGGATGACCTCGTGGAAAAATTCGTCCTTGGCTCCGGTGCCGGGGGACAAAAAATCAACAAGACCTCGTCCTGCGTCTACCTCAAGCACTTGCCCAGCGGACTCGAGGTGAAGTGCCAGGCCCACCGCTCACGCGAAATGAACCGCTTCCAAGCTCGCGAGGACCTCTGCGACCGGATCGAGGGGATCCGCCGCGACAAAGTGCGGGCGAAGATCGACGAGGTGGAGAAGCTCCGCCGTCAGAACCGCCCGCTGTCCCGCCGCTCGAAGCAGCGCTCAGTTGCGGAGAAGCGGAAAACCTCGCAGAAAAAGTCTCTCCGCCGTTCGCCGCGGGGCGACGCCGATTGAACCGCGTTTAGCCGGGGCCATCGCGCGCCAAGCCGGTCGCGCTCCTCTGAATCGCAGCAAGCGATGTTCGGCTAACTTTTTAAGTTTTACTGATAGTAAGGCTTGATGTTTTTTAATTTTTAAAATAATCAAGCTCCGCTGTTCCCAAAACATGAAACAATCCCCTATCTACTTAACGCTGGCCTGCATGGCGGCGGGAAGCCCCGTGTCCACCGCCGTCACCGTATCGGTGAATAGTCATCTCGCGACAACCGGTGTCGCCGGGACTGTTCTCACCAACGGGTCGGGTTCCACCCGCCAGACCCTCCCCAACAGCGGCAATATCGTCGCCACCTCCAGCGCCTTGGCGCAAAACAACTTGGGAGCTGGAAGCTGGGAGTTCGTCGGCAGCGGCACTTCCACCTCAGTGTCGGCCTTCCGCGGGACGAGCAACGCCAACACCGTCATCAATGGCTCCGCCAACCTTTCCTACCAGATCCGCTTCGCTCTGGGGATAGGGGAAACCGCAAACCTGGCCTTTGATTTCAACTACACCCTCATCGAGGCGGGGTTCAACGGCCAGATCGCGTGGAACCTGACCGGGCCAACCGGCGCCATCGCGGGAGTTTCCGGCAACATCGGAAATGGCGGATCGTCCACCCAGAACCTCGTCAATCAAAGCATCACAACCCAGTTCGCGACGATCAGCGCCCCTGGCACCTACACCTTCGACCTGACCGCCGACGTTCCATCCGTCAACCCCAAGGGGTCCTCGCTCAACTTGGCCTTCAACTCGGTCGATTTGTCGATCCAGTCCGTGCCTGAAACCGGCACGCTCGCCCTCGGCGCCATCGGCCTTCTGGTGCTGCTCCGGCGAAACCGTCGCATTCTCGCCTAGGCAAGCCGGCCGCCGCGGGGCTAGCCTGCCCGCATGGAACAGTATCTTGATCTGCTGCGCGACGTTCTCCAGAACGGCGAATCCCGCGCCGATCGCACCGGCACCGGTACGCTCTCGGTCTTCGGCCGTCAGGCCCGCTACGACCTCCGCCAAGGCTTTCCTTGCCTCACCACCAAGAAGCTCCACCTCCGGTCGATCATCCACGAACTGCTTTGGTTCCTCAAAGGCGAGACCAACATCGCCTACCTCAGGGAACACGGCGTCCGGATCTGGGACGAGTGGGCCGATGCCGAAGGCGAGCTCGGCCCGGTTTACGGCCGCCAGTGGCGCTCCTTCCCCGCCCCCGACGGCCGCACCGTCGATCAGATCGCGGAGCTGGTCCACGGCCTCAAGGGCGACCCGCATTCGCGCCGCCATATCGTGGTCGCATGGAATCCCGGCGAGCTCAACCGGATGGCCCTGCCTCCCTGCCACTGCCTGTTCCAATTCTTCGTCCACGACCCGGAAAGCGATCGTCCCGGACTCTCCTGCCAGCTCTACCAGCGCTCGGCCGACCTCTTCCTCGGGGTCCCTTTCAACATCGCCTCCTACGCCCTGCTGACCCAAATGCTCGCCCAGGTCTGCGGCTACGTGGCCCGCGAATTCATCCACACCTTCGGCGACCTCCATCTTTACAAAAATCACCTCGACCAGGCCAACGAGCAGCTCACCCGCGCCCCCCACCCGCTGCCGGCGATGTGGATCAACCCGGCGGTCACCGAGATCGACGGCTTCACCTTCGACGACTTCCGTCTGGATAATTACGAGCCCCTCCCGCATATCAAGGCCGAGGTTTCCGTATGAAGCTCATCGCCATCGTCGCCATGACCCAGGACCGAGTCATCGGCCGCGACGGGACCCTGCCCTGGCACCTGCCGGAAGACCTCGCGTTTTTCAAGCGGACCACTTCCGGCCATCCGATCGTCATGGGCCGCAAAACCTACGAATCGATCGGCCGGCCGCTGCCGAAGCGCCGCAACATCGTGTTGACCCGCGACCCGGCCTGGCAGGCCGCGGGCGTCGAGGTCATCCACTCGCCGGACCAGCTCCCGGAGGTCGACGGACCCGTCTTCATCATCGGCGGCGCGGAAATTTACGCCGCCTTCCTCGACAAGCTCGACGAATTGCTGGTATCCCGCGTCCACGAATCGCACCCCGGAGACACCCACTTTCCGGAGTTCGAACATCTGTTTTTCAATCCCGAAGTCGTGGAAACCCACGACGCCTTCCAAGTCTACCGTTACTCCCGCTAACCTCATTCCCGCCATGGCCCAGACATTCGAACTCGAAGGAACCCTCAAGCAGCTTTTCGAAACCCAGACCTTCGCCAGCGGCTTCGCCAAGCGCGAATTCGTCGTCGAGGTACCCGATGGCAAGTATCCGCAGATGCTTAAGTTCGAATGCGTGAAGGACAAGATCTCCATGCTGGAGGGCGTCAAGATCGGCGACCCCGTGAAAGTCGCCTTCGACATCCGCGGCAGCGAATACAAGGAGCGCTTCTACGTGAACCTCAACGCTTGGAAAATCACCAAGGGCGAAGGCGGCGACGGCGAATCCCGGATCGAGCGTGATCCGGTGAACTCCTCCTTCGACTCCCAGTTCGACAACGAGCCGGAATCCTCCGACGACATCCCGTTCTGATGATCGCCCGGTTGTTGACTGGATCGCGGACGTCAACCCGCTCTTAAACATCCCACGGAGGAAGCCGGAGCACGGCTCCGGGCGGAGGCGGACCCGCCAGCAAGACCTTGGAATTCGAAATATCTGGCGCGGTTTCGGACCGTTGTCGGGCTTGCCGGACTAGCGATTAGCGGTTCGTTGCGACTATTTCCACTCTCTCCCCAAAACAAGCCTTGCCCATACCAGAATTTGTCGTAACGATAAATCTCGTCATGACAAGCCCCGTCACGTTCACCCGCGCCCTCGCCGACGACACCCGCTGGCGGATCGTCCGGCTGGTGATGGACGACGCCCTCTGCGTCTGCGAACTCGCCGACATCCTCGGCATGCCGCAGTCCTCGGTCTCCAGCCACGTCCAGGTCATCCGCAAGGCCGGCCTCCTTGAAAGCGAGAAATGTGAGAAGTGGACTTACTTCCGCATCACGCGAGAGCACCTGCCGCTGGTCCGCGCCATCGCGAAGCACTTCGCCGGCGAAGAACTCCACCCCGAGGACCCCGCTAACGCCGCCAAGCGCCTTTCCCAGCGGGAGAACTCTTGCTGCCCCCGCCCCAAGCAACTCGCCACCCGGCGCAGATCCAAAGCCACCTTATGAACCTCTCCGAACTCAAATTCCTGCTCCGCGAGCACGCCGACCGCCACTTCCGCATCCAGCTTCCCGATGGCGCGGCGGTCCCCGTCTCCTTCCACGTCACCGAAGTCGGCCGCGTTCAAAAGACCTTCCTCGACTGCGGCGGCACCCTGCGCGAGTCGCTGACCTGCCAGCTTCAAATCTGGGTCGGCGAGGACTATGACCACCGCATCGAAACAGGAAAGTTGGCCTCCATTCTCGACAAGGCGAAGGCCTACCTCCCTGACGAATCCGTCCCCGTGGAGATTGAATACGAGGACCGCGTGATTTCCCAATACACCATCGACAGCTATGAGATCACCGCCGACGCCGTCGTCCTGAAACTCGCCCACAAGCACACCGAGTGCCTCGCCCCTGAGCTCTGCGGCATCCCTTCCCTCAACCGCTTGCCCGCCATCGGCGGCAAGGCACCCTGCTGCGGCCCTGCCGGTTGCTGTTAGACCATGAGACGCCCCCTTGCCGAATTCCTCGGCACCTTCATCCTGGTCTTCGCGGGCACTGGAGCCATCGTGATCAACCAGCTCACCGGCGGCGTCATCGGCCACGCCGGGATCGCGCTGACATTCGGCCTGGTCGTCCTCGCGATGATCTACACCTTCGGCGACATCAGCGGCGCGCACTTGAACCCCGCCGTCTCGATCGCCTTCGCCGCGGCCGGACGCTTTCCGTGGAAAGATGTCCCGCTCTATCTCGGAGCCCAGCTCGCCGGTTCCTTCGCCGCCAGCGGCCTGCTCAAGTTCCTCTTCCCCGGACCCGGCACCCTCGGCGCCACCCTGCCCGCCGGCAGCGCTAGCCAGAGCTTCGTTCTCGAAGTCGTCCTCACCGCCATCCTGATGCTGGTCATCCTCAGCGTCTCGACCGGTTCGAAGGAAAAGGGCATCACCGCCGGCATCGCCATCGGTGCCGTCGTCGGCCTCGAAGCCATGTTCGCCGGCCCGATCTGCGGGGCCTCGATGAACCCCGCCCGCTCCCTCGCCCCGGCCCTCGTCAGCGGCCACCTCGAACACCTCTGGCTCTACCCCGCCGCCACCGTCCTCGGCGCCCTCCTCGCCGTCCCCCTCTGCCAAGCCGTCCGCGGCCCCACTTCTCCGTCCTCTAACCACTGATCACTGATCACTGATCACTGATCACTGCTCAATGATCACTTTCCACTTCATGAAGCCCACCATCTTGATTCTCTGCACCGGCAACTCCTGCCGCAGCCACATGGCCGAAGGCATCCTGCGCGCCGCCGCCGGCGACCTGCTCGATGTCCAAAGCGCCGGCTCCAAACCCGCCGGTTACGTCCACCCGCTCGCCATCAAGGCGCTGGCTGAGATCGGCATCGATATCTCCGCGCACCACTCCAAGCACATGGACGAGTTCCTGTCGCAGGACGTCGAAACCGTCATCACCGTCTGTGGCAATGCCGACCAGGCCTGCCCGATGTTCCCCGGCCAGCTCAACCGCCACCACTGGGGCTTCGACGATCCCGCCCACGCCACCGGCACCGAAGACGAACAGATGGCCGTCTTCCGCCGCGTCCGCGACGAGATCCGCAAGGTCTTCGAAGCCTACGCCGCCGGCCGCCGCGATGCGAAGTAGCGCAACTTTGCAAGTTGCGCGCTTCTCGCGGCCCGCCACCAAACCGGTTCCCGAACCACCCCGGAGGCCCGCCACCGCAGACTGATGCGGCAGCGCACGCCCGCGCGACTCTATCCACCATTCAGACCACGACCCGGGCGACCATTCATCTCAACTCAAAGCCAAGCCGATGTGTCTGCCAGGAGACGAGACTCCCGGTCCCTGCTTGAGGAAAATTTCATCGGTCGTTCATCGGGGCCTCATGCCGGTCCGGCGGGATGCCGCTGCGTATCAGCACATCACGGTGAGCAATCCATCCGTCAACAAAGCCTTCCGGAAGCCAGCCACTTCCGACCCGACCCAACTCTCTCCAATCACCAGATCCTCCGAATGGGTCTCCCACTTCGCGGACAACGAGGCGCGCCAGCGACCCATCTCGTGGGAGTTGGGAGCCGCGGTGAGCGATGAGGAACTGTTCGCCATTTCCGATTCCCTCCGCGCTTGGCAATTGGGCGAGACCTCGGACGGCTCGCATCTAATGGAAGCCGCCCGCCACTATGCCGCCTCAATCGGCGATCCGGAATTCGTCGCGGCGGTCCGACTTTTCATCGCGGAAGAACAACGCCACGGCGCGAACCTCGGCCGCTTCCTCGATCTGGCAGGCGTCCCCCGCGCCCGCTCCAACTGGGGCGACAGCTTGTTCCGCGCGATCCGTTACGCCGTGCCCCGGATGGAGACCTGGGTCACGCCGGTGGTCATGGTCGAGACCCACGCCCTCATCTATTACAACGCGATGAGGCGGGCGACGCGATCTCCGGTCTTGCGGGCGATCTGCGGACAGATCCTCGCGGACGAAGTGACTCACATCCGCTTCCAATGCGAACGCATCGCGATCCTCCATCGCACCCGCCCGGCGTGGCTGCGACTGCTCACGATCAACTTTCAAAAACTCATGTTCGCCGGAGTGACGCTCGCCATCTGGGCCGGCCATCGCAAAGCGCTGCGTGCTGGAGGATACGACCTCGCCCTTTTCTGGCGGGCCGCTTGGCGGAAGATGAACCGGGCGTGGCGGGCCATGTCACCCGAACGCTACCACTTTGCCGGACCCCCGCTTGAGCGAAGACCGGATTGCGCGGTGTTAAAGATTCCTCGCCCCAGCCCTGCTTCCTTGGCACTTGGCACTTCTCACTTGGCACTTAAAGTCTCCCCCATGCCCCGCGCCGTCATCCACGGGATCTACACCTCCCCCGGCCACAACTACTTCGGCCACCACGACCAAGCCCCGGACGAGCATGAGATCGTGGAGCATGAAGCCGCCGAACTCATCGCTGGCAAGGGCATCCCCGGCGATCGCTTTTTCGAATGGAAGGACGACTACAAAGGACAGCTCACACTGATCGACCGCGGCGTCATCGATGATATCCGCCAGCACTCGGAGAACCCCGACCTCCCCGCCTCCGCCTTCCGCCGCAACGTCGTGATTTCCGGCATCGATCTCAACCGCCTCGTCGGCCGCGTCTTCCGCCTCGGCGACGCCTTGCTCGAAGGCACCCAGAAATGCGCCCCCTGCTACTGGATGGACCAGGCCTGCGGCAAGGCAGGCACCGAGAAGGTGATGCACAACCGCGGCGGCCTCCGCTGCCGGATCCTCGAAAGCGGGACGATCCGGACAGGCGAGGTTGAGTTTTCCAGCTGACCTGCCGACGACGGCGGATCCCACAAGTGTTCTGTGAGAAAACGATTCCTACCGCCGTATTGCGGAGATGCCCTTCGCTTCCTTGAAGCATTCCGTCGTCCTTTCCCTCGCCTTTTCCGCAGCCGCCCCCGGCTCGGAATCCTTCGAGCGCGCAAGGCTGGTCCTTGAGACCAAGTGCCTGTCCTGCCACTGCCCGGAAAAAACCAAGGGTGAACTGTTACTCACGTCCCGCGAGGATTTCCTCAAAGGCGGCGAGTCCGGCGCCAGCCTCGACCTCGAACACCACGACAAGTCCGAACTGCTGGTCCGCGTGAAGCTCGAAGAAGATGACGATGAGATCATGCCGCCCAAGGGCAAGCCGCTCGATCCCGAGCAGGTCGCCGCCCTGGAAACCTGGATCAAGGAAGGCGCGCCATGGCCCGAAGGCATCGTGCTCGCCCCCCGCCCGAAAACCGCCCTCCCTGACTGGGGCGCGCCCGCCGACCCGGCCATCGGCGCGATCGAGGCCTTCCCCAAAGCCGTCACGCTCGAAACCGCCGCCGATTTCCACAAGGTGCTGGTCGTCGCTCGTTTCAACGATGCCGCCACTCAGGACATCAGCCGCCAAGTCAAGGCAAGCCTCGCCGACCCCACCCTCGCCAAGCTCGAAGGCACCCTGCTCAAGCCGCTCAAGGACGGCACGACCACCCTTACCCTCGAATACCGCGGCCTGAAAACCGAAGTCGCCGTGGTGGTCAAAGACGCCGCCAAACCGCGCCCGATCTCCTTCCAGCTCGACGTCATGCCGGTCCTCACCTCCGCCGGCTGCAATACCGGCTCCTGCCACGGCTCAGCCCGCGGCAAGGACGGCTTCCATCTCACGCTTTTCGGCTTCGATTCCCGAGGCGACCACTTCCGCCTGACCCGCGAGAATCCCGGCCGCCGGGTCAATCTCGCCCTGCCCGATGAGTCGCTGCTCGTCACCAAGGCCATCGGCACCGTCCCCCACACCGGCGGCACCCTTTTCAAAAAAGGCAGCGCGGCTTACCAAACCCTCGTCGACTGGATCAAGGCCGGGGCCGAATACGATCCGGGCGAGATCGCCCAGCCCACCGGTATCTCAATCGAGCCCGCCCAAGTCGTGCTCAAGGGCGAGGACCTCGAAACCCCTTTCACCGTCAAGGCGACCTATTCCGACGGCACCGACCGCGACGTCACCACGCTTTCTTCCTTCTCGACCTCGAACGACAACTCGGTGTCGATCGATCCCCGCAGCGGCGCATCGAAATCAAAGAACCGCGGCGAGGCCTTCCTGCTCGGCCGCTTCATGACCTTCACCGAGGTCGCCCAGGCCATCGTCATCCCGAAGGACCTCGACTACACCCGGCCCGAGCTCCCGGAGTTCAACTACATCGACAAACACGTCCACGAAAAGCTCCACAAGCTTCGCATCATCCCCGCCCCGCTTTGCGACGACGAGACGTTCATCCGCCGCGTCTTCATCGACGTCGTCGGCAAACTCCCCGAGCCCGCGGAACGCGAGAAATTCCTCGCCGATCCGAACCCGAAGAAGCGCGAGGCCCTCGTCGACGAACTCATCGCCCGCAAGGAATTCTCCGAAATGTGGGTGATGAAATGGGCCGAGCTGCTCCAGATCCGCACCTTCAACAACGGCCCGCAGCAAGTCTCTTACAAGGCCGCTCTCGGATACTACAACTGGCTGCGCGACCGCATCGCCGGCAACATGCCGTTCAACGAACTCGTCCGCGAGCTGCTCGCCTCGGAAGGCGGTACCTTCTCCAGCCCGCCGACCAATTTCTTCCAGATCGAGCAGGACGTCCTCAAGCTCACTGAAAACGTCGCGCAGGTCTTCATGGGCACCCGCATCCAGTGCGCCCAGTGCCACAACCATCCCTTCGACCGCTGGACGATGGACGACTACTACGGCTTCGCCTCGTTCTTCGCCCAGGTGAAGCGCAAGCCGGCCGAAGACCCGCGCGAACGGATCGTGTTCGACGGCGGCGGCGAAGTTCCCCACCTCGTCACCAAGCAGCCGGTCAAGCCGCGCTTCCTCGGCACCGCGACGCCGGACGACTTTGGGAAAAAATCGCGCCGCGAGGCGATGGCCGACTGGCTGACCTCCACCGACAACCCATGGTTCCCGCGCAATGTCTCGAACGTCATGTGGTCGCATTTCTTCGGCGTCGGCATCACCGACCCGGTCGATGACGTCCGGATCTCCAATCCGCCCGCCAACCCCGAGCTTCTCGCAGCACTCTCCAACAAGTTCGTCGAATACAACTACGACATGCGCAAGCTGGTCCGCGACATCTGCACCTCGCGCACCTACCAGCTTTCCAGCGCCACCAACGAGACCAACGCCACCGACACCCGCAACTTCTCCCGCTCCATGGTCCGCCGGGTCCGCGCCGAGGTGCTGCTCGACTGCATCTCGCAGGCCACCGCCACGCCGAACAAGTTCAAGGGCCTGCCGCTCGGTTCGCGCGCCGTCCAAATCGCCGACGGCAATACCTCGAACTACTTCCTCACCACCTTCGGCCGCGCGACCCGCGCGACGGTTTGCTCCTGCGAGGTGAAGATGGAGCCGAACCTCTCGCAGGCTCTTCATTTGCTCAATGGCGACGCCACCCACAACCGGATCCAGCAAGGCAAACTGGTCCAGACGATGTGGGAGCAGAAAAAAACTCCGGAGGAAATCATCCGCCATCTCTACCTGCGGACCGTCAACCGAGAGCCCGTCGCCGACGAGCGGACCAAACTCCTCGCCGCCGTGGAGGAAGGCAAGGATGCTGCCCAAAAGCAACAGATCCTCAGCGACATCTTCTGGGCGCTGCTGAACTCCAAGGAGTTCATTTTCAACCACTGAACCCCGGACTTTTTCATTCCCTGGGAGAACTGTGCCCCGAACCGACTAAGTCGAAAGGCTTTATAGCCGATGGACACGAAAGTTCAAAAAATGTTCAATATTTATTAAAAATGATTGTATGCCTACGCGATCGCGGGTATTCCACTTCCATGCTGTCCCACTCAGCCAATCAAAACGAACCCGAAGAGGCTTCCGTCGCCACGGCCACTTCTTTGATGCGAAAGGCATCGGCAAACCGCAGGCGGCACCCCACCACGATCTCGGAGGTCCTTGCGCATTTCGACAAGGCCTACTTCCGTGACTGGTTCGTCGAGGGCCCCAAGCTGATCCTCAAGGGCTGCTTCTCCCGCCGCGCTGCTGGCTTCATGATCGCCTCGGCCACTCCCGCGATCCTGACCGGACTTTTCCTTACTGTTCCCGGGCTGCTTTTTTACACCCCCGAGCACAACGCCTACTTCCACTTCGCCCGGATCCTCGAAGGCGAGGCCGCTTCCGCCATCCCGGTGATTCTCGGAACCATATCCTCGATCTTCAGCTTCCGCCTGCCGCTGGGCTAAGCCCGACAGTTGAATTGAGTGTGTTTTCCGATGTCAGTCCGGCGCGAAAGCGCCGGGCTTTTCGCGTCCGCCTCCCTCGTGTAGCGGCCGTCTATGACCGCCGCACTTCGTAAATGAACCCACCCGGCAGCTCACTTCGCCCCCAAGAACTCCCCCTGCCCACCGCATTTACCCGCTGCTTTTCCCGCAAGAAAAGCAAACCCGTTTTCCGTAGTATGAATCGATTTGGAAACACGCCCTTTCATCCTCATCGCCATCCCGGGAATCCTCTTCGGCAGCCGGTCCGCCGCCGCCGACAAGGTGACCTATGACGACCACATCCTGCCGCTCTTCCAACAGAGCTGCTTGAACTGCCACAACCCCGACAAGGCAAAAGGCGGACTCGACCTCTCGACCTTTTCCGGCGCGATGAAAGGCGGCTCCGGCGGCAAGATCGCGGAGCCCGGCGACACCGGCTCCAAACTCATCGCGGTGGTGCTGCAAACCTCAGAGCCGAAGATGCCGCCCGAAGGCGACAAGCTCGGCACCGACCAGATCAACCTGCTGAAGGCGTGGATCGAAGGCGGCCTGCTGGAAACCAAAAGCTCCGCCGCCCGCAAGCCGACCAAGCCGAAATTTGACACCGCCCTGAGTTCGGCGCCCGATGCCAAGCCGGACGGGCCGCCGCCGATGCCCGAGCACGTCCTGCTTGAGCCGCCTCAGCTAGCCCCCCGCGCTGCCTCGGTTCATGCCATCGCCTCTTCGCCCTGGGCTCCACTGCTCGCCGTCACCGGCCAGCGGCAGGTTCTACTGTTCGATACCAACTCGTTCGAACTCACCGGCATCCTGCCCTTTCCCGAAGGCGATCCCGTCTCGCTCGCCTTCACGCCGAACGCCCGCTACCTGATCGTCGGCGGCGGCGTGCCGGGAAAATCCGGCGTCACCGTGACTTTCGACGTCGTCACCGGCGAGCGCATGCTGGTCGCCGGCAAGGAGTTCGACAGCGTGCTCGCCGCCGACCTCAAGCCCGACCTTTCGATGATCGCCACCGGTTCGCCTTCGCGGCTGATCAAGATCTGGAAGTCCGAGGACGGCTCCCAGCTCCACTCGATCAAAAAGCACACCGAGTGGGTCACTGCGGTCGATTTCTCGCCCGACGGCATCCTGCTCGCCACCGGCGACCGCAACGGCGGCGTCTGGGTCTGGGAGGCCGATAGCGCCGGGGAATTCCACACGCTGCGCGCCCACCAAGCCGCCATTACTGCGACTGCCTTCCGTGCTGATTCGAACCTCCTCGCCAGTGCTTCCGAAGACGGGACGGTCCGCTTCTGGGAAATGAACGGCGGCACCGAGGTCAAGAAGCTCGATGCCCATCCCGGCGGCGTGCTTGCCTTCGCCTGGACCCGCGACGGCTCGTTCATCACCTCCGGCCGCGATCGGGTCGTGAAGCTCTGGAAGTCCGATTTCAATTTGCTGCGCGAGTTCAAGGAGCAGCCCGACCTGCCGATTGCCGTTGCCTTTGACTCCGAAGGCAAGCGCGCCTTCGCCGCCGACTACCGCGGCCAGATCACCGTTTGGGATGTCGCCAGCGGCAATCCGGCCGGTAGCTTCGACGCGAATCCCCCGTCGATCGCTCAGCGCCTGATTTCCCTGCGCGAGGAAATCCGCAAGCACCCCGAAGCGGTCACCGCAGCCGAACGAGCGGCCAATGCCGCGAAGCAAAAGCTCGAAGAAACCCGCAAGGCCCTCGCCGACGCCGAAGCCGTGCTGAACCAGTCGCGCGAACTCCACGCCGCCGCCGCGAAAGGCCGTCTGGAGATTGAACAGCGGCTCGCCACCGCCAATCAGCAGCTTCCGCCAAAGAAGGAACAAGCCGCCCAGTCCCGTGCCAAGCTCGATGCCGTGACCGCGGAGGTCACCGCCAAACGCGCGGCCATCGCCGCCGTCGATCAACGCATCGCCACCGCCGACCAGGAAGCGCAAGCCGCCGCGACCGAGCTGAAGCGGCTTGAAGATGAACTTGCCAAAGCCCGCGCCGAGAATCGCAACGACGCGCTCGGCGGCCTTGAAGCCGGAATCGGCGCCCAGCGGCCGAAGTCCGAAGCAGCCGCCGCCGCGCTGGAGCAGATCCGCTCGGAACGCGCCCGCGAAGTCGGTGCGCTCACCGAGATCGAGACCCGCCACAAGGCCGCCACCGAAGAAACGGTGAAGCTCGACGCCGAAGTCGCCGCTCTTTCGAAAGACGCTGAAACCCTGCCCGCCACCCTGGCCGGAGCGACCCAGGCCGCTGCCGCCGCCGAAGCCAAAGTCAAAGAGCGCGAAGCCTCCGTGCCCCCTGCCCGCGACGCCGTCCCACCGGTCGAGAAGGCCGCGAACGACGCGGCCGCCGCCCTCGAACAAGCCAAGCAGCGCCTTCCTTGGTTCCAAGACCGCGAACGCCACTGGACCGCCGCCGAGGTCAATGCCCAGGCGATCAAAACCCGCGCCGCGGCAGAACTCCAGAACACCGAAGCCGAGTCGCTGGTTGCCGAATTTGAAGAACTCGCCAAGTCGGTCGACGAGCAACTGGTCGCCCTCGCCGCAGCCCGCCTGGCCATTACCGAACTCGAGGCCACACAAGTGGCGCTGATCAAAGCGCAACCTCCCGCCGATCCGAAGGCCCTCGCCGATTCCGCGCCCGCCCTTGCCGCCGCCCGCAAGACCCTCGCCGTCCTCGAGGAGAAGCTCGCCGCCAGCACGGCCGAACTTGCCGGAACCAAGGCCAAGGTCGACAGCACCCTTCCCGCCGTCCAGTCCCTGCGCGCCGAGGCCGATGACCTCAAGGCCCGCTACCTCGCCCTCCGCGGCGCGAAATAGCCGCGCCCCGGCCTTGCACCCCCGGCCCCGATAAGGGAAACCCGGCGCGTGGAACGTGAGGGATTGCCGCTCGACCGACGCCTGCGACAGGAAATCCTGCTCGCCCGCGAACGGGTTTACCGCTTCGGCCAGCAGACACCGCTGGAATACCTGGCACTCGAAGGCATCAACATCTGGGTCAAGCGCGAGGACCTCTCGCCAATCAAGGCCTACAAGTGGCGCGGCGCCTGCAACCGCATGGCCGTCCTCACGCCCGCCGAAAAGGCCGCCGGGGTTGTCACCGCCTCCGCCGGCAACCACGCCCAAGGCGTCGCCCTCGCCGCCCGCGCCCTCGGCATCCAGGCCCGCATCTACATGCCCCGCTCCACCCCGAAAGTGAAGCAGGCCGCCGTTCGCCACCACGGCGCAGACCGGGTGGAGATCCTGCTTTCCGGTGACAGCTACGACGACGCCGTCACCGCCGCCCGCGCCGATGCCGCGGCGAGCGGCACGATCTACATCCACGCCTACGACGACCTCCAGGTGATGGCCGGGCAGGGAACCCTCGCCGACGAGGTCGTGCTCTCCGGCCAGGGTCCCTTCGATGCCGCTTACCTTCAAATCGGCGGCGGCGGGATGGCGGCCGGCGTTTCCACCTGGCTGAAGACCTACTGGCCGGACATCGAAATCATCGGCGTCGAAGGCGAAGGCCAGGCCTCGATGAAAGCCGCGCTCGAAGCCGGTCATCCGGTCACCCTCGACCAGGTCGATATCTTCTGCGACGGCACCGCGGTGCGGAAGGCTGGCGAACTCCCCTTCGAGATCTGCCGCGAATCGCTCGACCGCATGGTCACCGTGAGCAATGCCGAGGTCAGCCGCGCCATCCGCACGCTCTGGGAAGGCCTGCGCTGCATCTCCGAGCCGGCCGGCGCGATGGGCCTCGCCGCGGTGATGAAGGAGCGCGCCGCGATGGCCGGCAAGAAGGTGCTCGTCATCCTTTGTGGCGCGAATGTCGATTTCCTCCAACTCGGCCTAATCGCCCAGTCCGAAGGTGCCTCGCAAAGCGCCTCCCGCACCCTGCGGGTTCGTATTCCCGAGCGCCCCGGCACCATGCTGGAACTGCTCGATACCTGCTTTGAGGGCCTGAATATCGCCGACTTCCAGTATGGCAAGACCCACGACAGCGAGGCCTGGCCCGCCTTCACCATCACCGCCGATGACCCGCAGGTGTTAGAGGCTCTCCCCGCGAAGCTCGATGCCGGCGGCTTCCTCTGGGAAGACCTCACCGGCGCCATCGATATTGCATTCCGCGCCATCCCACTGCGCGGCGACCTGCTCGCCTTCCCCGCCTTCCTCCGGCTCGATTTCTACGAACGCGCCGGCGCCCTCCACGACTTCCTCGACAAGCTCGTCCGCGGGCGCGCCAGCCTCTGCTACTTCAACTACCGCCAATCCGGCGAACGCATCGGCCGCGCCCTCATCGGCCTCGACTTCGCCGATGAGACGAAGCGCCGCGAGTTCCTCGAATCCGTCCCCGAACAAGGCGAAGGCTACCGGTCCTGTAAGCTGTTGGACGACGCGACCAGCCGCAGGCTCACCGCGCTGTAGCGGCGCGTCTGCGACCGCCGCACTTTGTAAACGAAGCCACCCACACCTCCCGCCTCACCTGCCGCCTCACCCCTCGACCAAACCCACGCTCCCGTTGCTTCATCACAACCACTGGCGGTCATAGACACGCCGCTACAGCCATTCTATGCGGCGCGTCTATGACCGCCGCACTCTGTGAACGAAGCCACCCTCACCGCCCGCCTCACCCCTCGACCGAACCCGCCCTCCCGTCGCTTCATTACAGTCTCCGGCGGTCATAGACGCGCCGCTACATTCTAAAAGGCCTCACGCCCCACCCCGCAGAATCTCCAGCGGCGGATGCTCGCACACCCCGCGGCTCAGCAGCAACCCGCCGATCACCGACACGCCGGTCGCGGTCGCGAAGGCGATCCCTAACAGCCCGAAGTCAGGCCACATCGACGCCTTGAAGACGAACTTCGCCAGCGCCGCGTTCGCCCCCACCGCCAGCAGCACGCCGGTCAGCGCCGACAGCAGCCCCAGCGCCGCGTATTCGATGGTCAAAATGATCCGTACCTGCCGCGCCGAAGCCCCGAGCGTCCGCAACAGCACGCTCTCTTTCAGTCGAACATCGCGGCCGTTCAGCAAAGTCCCCACCACGATCGGCAGTCCCGCCAGCACGGTGAATCCGGCCAGCACCGAGACCACCGTGGAAATCTTGCCGAGGATGTCCCGAACTGTTTCAAGGATCAGCGTCAGATCGATCGCCGTGACATTCGCGAACTCCTTCACCAGCGCCCGCTGAAGTTCGCCCGATGTCTTCGCGTCCGGCGTCTTCGTCGTCACCACATGAAAGCCCGGCGCGTCTTCCAGCACGCCCGGCGGGAAGACCATGAAAAAGTTCAAGTTGAAGCGACTCCAGTCAACCTTCCGCAAGCTCGTCACCTTCGCCTTCACCGACACGCCCTGGACATCCAGCGAGATCTCGTCGCCAATCCCCAGCTTCAGATCTTTCGCGATCTCCTCCTCCAGCGAGAGCGGCACCGACCCGGCAGGATCCGGCACGGACTTGTGCCACTCGCCCGCCACCAGCGTTTCGGTCGGATTGAGGAAATCGCGGTAGGTCGAGCGGAACTCCCGCCGCACCACCCACCGCGGCACGCCCGGGGCATCGCGCACCGGAATGCCGCGCACCGATTCGATCCGCATCGTCACCATCGGCGCGCTCTCCAGCACCGGCAGCCCCTGCCCTTCCACCGTCTTCCTCACCCCCTCCTCCTGGTCCGGTTGCACGTCGATGAGATAAAGATTCGGACTATCGACCGATGCATTCAGACTTAACTTCCCGTTTAACAAGCTCCCCGCGAGCAAGATGGTCACCAGCAGGAAGGTGCCGAGGCCGAGCGACAGCAAAAACAGCAAGGTCTGGTTGCCCGGCCGGTGGAGATTTGAAACGCCCTGCCGCAGCAGATACGGCCAGCGCGGGCTCACGACCCGCCGCGTCAGGAACATCAATCCACGCGCCACCGCCGCCAGTACAGCGAAGGCCAGCGCCAGCCCGCCGACCATCGACAAGGCGCGCTTCCAGTTCGAATCGTTGGTCAACGCCAGCATCACTAACAGGCCGACCAGCAGCAGATAGACCGGCAACGCCCGCCACGCTCCGCCGCCCAATGTCGCCCCACCGCGCAGCGTCGCCGCCGGGGAGATCCGGCGGATCTTCAGCAGCGGCACCAGCGCGAATCCGCAGCACACTGCAAAGCCCGCCGCGGTGGTCTGCGCCACGACTTTCCACTCCGGCGACGGCGCCACGGTGATCGGCAGGCTGTCCTTGAAAAACGCCAGCGTCCCGGTCTGCAAGCCGATCCCCAGCCCCGCGCCTAACAGCGCGCCCGCCAACCCCAGCACGGCGGCCTGCACCACGTAGATTGCCGCGGCGAGATGCGCCGGGCAGCCGAGGCAGCGCAGGATCGCGATCGTCGGCACCCGTCGTTTGACGTGGGAGTGCACCGCCCCCGCCACGCCGATCGCCCCGAGCACCAGCGAAGCCAACGCCAGGATGCCGAGGAAGCGCTGGAAGTTCTCCAGTGCGTCGCCCAAATTTTCACGCCGGTCATCGGGCGTCTCCAGTCGCCAAGCGCCTTCATCCTTGAACTCCGTGCGGATCTGGTCCTTCAACTCCTTGGACGCCGGACCGCCCGGCATTTCCAGATGAAGCTGGTGGTTGCTCATGCTGTTAGACCCGAGCAAACCGCTGGCTTCGACGTCCACCAGCCGCACATAGGCCTCCGGCGCGAAGCTGCTGAACCGGCTGCCCTTAGGCGCGGGTTTGTCGACCGCGCCGAGGATCTTCAGGCGCAGTCCGCCCAGCTCGACCTCGTCGCCGACCTTCGCCTGGAATTGGTCGAGCAGGGCCGGCTCGACTAGGATCCCCGGCTCGGACTTCAGCCGCTGCCAGGCATCGGCCGGCGTGGTCTCGACCGCTCCGTAGAAGGGATAGCCGCCCTCGATTCCCCGCACCTGCACCAGCCGCGCGCCGCCGTCCGGCAGGAACTTCACCATCGAGGGAAAGGTCGTCTCGCGGCTGATGTTCCGCGCCATCGCCGACAGCCGCGCGAAGTCCTCCGCCTTCACCGGCCGCCGTGAGGAAATCTGCAAGTCGGACCCGAGCAGTGCCTTGGCCTGCGTTTCGATCCCCGTCTGCACGCTGGCCTTCAGCGAATGGATCGCCACCAGCGCCGCGATGCCGGACACGATCGCCAGCGCGAAAATCACCAGCCGCACCCGCTGCGAGCGGCTGTCCCGCCACGCCATTCGCCAAGTCCACGGATGGAACAAGGCGGTCGCGAGAGAGCGCGGCAGGGATCGGGATTCGGCGGAAGTCATGGCAATCAAAGCGCCGTCTTCACGACAGCCCCGCGACCATGGCACTCCCCGGCGATTTGACAAACGCGGGCTACCCGCTTTCCCGCGGATTTCCATCGGGGCATCCTCGATTCCCCCGGGACCGACTCCCGGGGGTTGATCGCGGAGCACCACGGTCTAGGATCGCCCGGGCGCGAACCGTCCGTGGATTCATGTTGGAAACTCAAGATCACTCGACGGATGTCCTGATCGTCGGCGCCGGACTGGCGGGCCTCGCCTGCGCGCATCGCCTCCACGCTGCGGGCAGGAGCTTCGTGATCTGCGAGGCTGCGGACCGCGTCGGTGGCCGGGTTGTCACGGATCTCTGCGAGGGATTCCGCCTCGACCGTGGATTTCAGGTGCTCCTCACCGCTTATCCGGAGGCCCGCCGCTTGCTCGACTACGATGCGCTCGCCTTGCGCCGCTTCTATCCCGGAGCGCTGGTGCGCCACGGCGGAAAGTGGCACCGGGTGGCGGATCCTTTCCGCCATCCCATCGACGGACTCCACGGAGCCTTCAATCCCATCGGCTCGTTCGTCGATAAGCTGCGGGTCGGCTGGTCCCGCCTCGGCGGATTCGATTTCTCCCGCCATGCCGCCGATCTAACAACCTTGCAGGCTCTTCAAGCCGAGGGCTTTTCCGAATCGATGATCGAGCGCTTCTTCCGGCCCTTCCTCGGGGGCGTGTTCCTCGAAAACCGGCTCGACACCACAGTTCGCAAGCTGGAATTCGTGATGCGAAATTTCGCCCGGGGTGACACCGCGATCCCCGCACAGGGCATGGCGGAGATTCCCAAGCAACTGGCCGCCGCACTGCCCGCCGCCGCCATCCGGCTGAACACCCGCGTGGCCACCATCAGTGAACAAGGTGCCCATCTTGAAGACGGCACCTTCCTCGCCGCGAAGTCCGTGGTCATCGCTACCGACCAGAAGGCGGCGAATCGCCTGCTCGGTCAAGCTGGCCCGGCCGAGGTCTCCAATGGCGTCGCGTGTCTCTACTTCACCGCCCCTTCCGCCCCGGTGCACGAGCCGATCCTTTTGCTCAATGGCGAGGGCGCGGGACCGATCAACAATCTAACGGTACTCAGCGCCGTGTCACCCGACTACGCGCCGGCCGGAAGTCACTTGATCTCGATCAGCGTGGTCGATTCCGAAGCCGCCGCCGCGCCGGATCTGGAAGAGCGGGTGCGGCGGCATTTGGTCGAGTGGTTCGGAGCGGGCGTGGAAAATTGGCGACTCCTGCGGATCGACCGCATCCCGGACGCAGTGCCATCCCAGCGCGTCGCGGAGGACAAATCCGCACGTGTCCGCAAAGGCGTTTATCAATGCGGCGATCACTGCGGCATCGCCTCCATCGACACTGCCCTCGCCAGCGGCACCGCCGCCGGGGAGGCAATCCTCGAGGACATCCCATGACTCCCGAACTCCTCAAGCTGCTGCTCGCCGCCCACGTTTTCGTCACCCTTTTCATGACCGGCCTGATCTGGTTCGTGCAAGTCGTGCACTACCCCCTCTTCGACCGCGTCGGAAAGCCGGAGTTCGCCCGCTATGAGGGTCAGAACACGCGGCGGACCGGATGGGTCGTCGGTGGGCCGATGCTCCTCGAATTGATGCTGGCCGTCGTGCTGGCATGGTCGCCCGGAGGCACGGCAGCCTGGTGCGGGCTCGGGCTGTTAGGCATCATCTGGTTGAGCACCGCCGCCTTGCAGATCCCGATGCATCGCCGGCTCGAGCAGGGATTCGACCCCGCCGCCCACCGGCAGTTGGTGCGCGGCAACTGGATCCGGACCATCGCGTGGTCGCTGCGCGGATTCCTCGCAGTGGAGATGCTCGCCTATCCCTGATTGCGATCGCATCACTCTTCAACCGATCTCCGCCACTCCATGCGATGCCCGAAGACTCCCCCACCCCGATCTTTAGAAAGCTGGATGCCGCATGCAGCCGCCTAGGTCATCGGGTGGGCCAACGCTGGATTCGCCCGCTTCTTCAAGCCATCCAACCCCAAGCGATCCTTCAGATCGACGGCTTGCGTGCAGACCAGCGACTGGTGGCGCTAACCATCGACGACGCCCCGAGTGCGGAAACCGGGAGGATCCTCGACATGCTGCGGGATCATGATGCCAAGGCGACGTTCTTCATTCACGGCGCGAGGATTCAGAGCTCCACCGAAAAGCGGCTGGTTCAACGAATGCTCGATGACGGGCATGAGGTCGGCAATCACATGCCGGAGTCGGTTCCATCCATCCAACTGAAGCCCCGCGAATTCGCCGCCGAGTTCGAGCGCAATCATCGAATCCTCCTCGATAGCGGCGCCGCTCCGGTCCGCTTCCGTCCCTCCCACGGATTCCACAATCGCCCAATGGCGGAGTTCTTGACTACGAGAGGCGTCGAACTCGGTTACCGGCCGGAGTTCTACCTCGGCCTCAATTTCCCCTGGGATGCGTTCTTCGAGATCCCGGGCTGGTATGCGCGCCACAGCGCGCGGGCTGCGGTGCCCGGGCGGATCGTGGTTTTTCACGACAACCAGGACCGCAAGGACCGGCGGGGGGCGATCATCAACCAAAGCCAGCGGACCCTTGCCGCCCTGCCTGTCTTCTTCGCCGACTTGGAGACGCAAGGATTCAAAGCAAGGTCGCTCGCCAATCTGGAAGCCGCTGCGAACGCCTGATCCAGCCTTCCCGCAGGGCTCTTATATTAGGGAGATCGGCATTCCCCGGATGGCTGCGATTGGAGATTTTCAACCGCAGATGAACAGGATGAACGCAGATGGACGGACAAGATGGGACCTGATGGGGGAATTTCGGTCGAACAAATGGCAGCAGGTCGGGCTTTCTCCTCAAATCTGCGTTCATCCTGTTCATCTGCGGTTGGCTTCTTTCCTCAGTGCAAGAGCCCTGAGCCTTCCCGGCCTTCCGCCGGATTGACTCCGAAAGCGTTGAGGAAATCCGCCAGACAAGCCCGCCCCCCGACTTCGCTTGAAAGCCGAGCCCGGCGGAGTCGCGTAGCCGGTTCCTACCTTCCCACCTACGATCACCTCAATGAAAGCCACCACCCGTTCCGCCCTCGTCCTGCTTGGCATGGCGACCACCCTCGTCGCCCAAGAACCAGCCGCCAGCCCGCCGGTCGCAGCCCCGGCCGCCGCCGAAAAGCCCGCCGAGAAAAATCCTGCCAAGGAAGAAACGGACAAGCTGACCACCGAAAACAATCTCGCCGAAGCCCGCCTCAAGGCCGACACCAACGCCCTCCGCGCCGAGGTGACCAAGCTCAAGATGGAGAAAGAACTCCTGGCGGAGCGCCTTGCCCTTTCCGCCGTGAAGCGCCAGGCCGAGCAGGAAGGCGAAGTCGCCAAGATGGAGGCCGAGCGGGCCAAGCTGATGCGCGACGCCGAACTCGCCAAGGTTCGCGCCGACTACCTCACCAACCAGCTCAAGGTCGTCCAGAGCGAAGCCGGGATCGAGGTCAGCAAACTCCAGAACCAGATCGCCTCGATCGAGATGGACGTCAAGCGCCGCTCTTATGCCGACGCGAAACCCGTTTACCTCGAAAATCCGCTAAAGCCCGACGGCACGCTGGTCATTTCCGACCGCCGCATCCCGCTCAACGGCCCGATCAGCATGAACACCGCCGAGAACATTACCGAGCGGATCGATTTCTACAACAACGCCGACAAGAAGCTGCCGATCTTCATCGTCATCGACCAGTCGCCCGGCGGCTCGGTGATGGCCGGCTACCAGATCCTCAAAGCGATGGAGTCCAGTGACGCGCCGGTTCACGTCGTGGTAAAGTCATTCGCCGCCTCGATGGCCGCCGGCATCGCAACGCTCGCCAAGGAATCCTACGCCTATCCCAACGCGGTGATCCTTCACCACCAGATCAGCTCCACCCTCTTCGGCCAGATCAACCTGACCCAGCAGGCCGAGATCGTGAAGGAAAGCCAGCGCTGGTGGGTTCGACTTGCGACGCCGGTGGCCACCAAGATGGGCATCACCACGGACGAGTTCATCAAGCGGATGTATGCTCATTCCACCAGCGGCGACTGGACCGAATTCGGCGAGGAAGCCCAGAAGCTCAAGTGGGTGAACCACGTCATCCAAGGCGTCGAGGAAACCTCGCTCACCAAAAACCCCGACGCGAAGTCGGTCCCGGCCGCCGCGGTGGCCGCCGAGATCAAGGAAGAGTTGGATGCCGAGGGTAAGCCGTTCAGCTATCTGCCGCGCCTGACCCCGAAGGACGTCTATTTCCTCTACAATCCCGACGGCTATTACCGCATGCGCTGAGCCGCCGTCCCCATCCGTTCCCCATCCGAAGGCCCCGGTTCACACCTGGGGCCTTTTCTTGTCGGAGGGTCGGGCCACGATCTTCGCGGGATTTCGCCCTTGGAAATGCTTGCAAAGCCTCCGCCTTTTCCCCAAAACCTCGGCCCCGTCGCAGGGCAAGGCGCGCTTAGCTCAGTGGTAGAGCACATCCTTCACACGGATGGGGTCGCAGGTTCGAAACCTGCAGCGCGCACCATTCTCCCAAGGGGCAATTGCCCCGGTTTTTTATTCTCGGGCCATTTGCGAGGCGAGGCGATCAATATTGTGGCTCCCTTGCAGGACGTCGAATGCGGCAGATGTCATGTTGGCGTCGTTCCAAATGAATGTTTCATCGTGCCTGAGCCCTGCGATGCGCCCGCGCATCGACCGAAATTGATTCCGCATCCGTCTTGTCGCGGCAGGTATCCGACCTGTCGGGAGTAACGCCTAGCAAGAAACAGTCATAGATCTCCCGACGGCAACCGTGCATACGGTGGCCATACAACCCACGGTCAGACCCAGACCAAGACCCTAAACCCATGAAAAGCCCAGGATACTCCAACATCCACCATCATGACCGCGGTTTCGCCTTGGTCATTTCCTTGTCACTCATGGTCCTATTGACCGTTCTGGCGGTTGGCTTGCTGGGACTTTCGACGATTTCCCTCCGGAGCGCCTCCACCGGCATGCTCATGCAGGAAGCCCGCCAGAATGCCCGCATGGCCCTCCTGCTCGCCATCGGCGAACTGCAGTCCGCGGCCGGACCGGATCAGCGGATCACCACCACCGCGGGGGCCATCGATGAGAAGAGTCCTCAGCCGCACCTGACAGGGGCGTGGGAAGGATGGAAGTGGGACGGATCCGGCCAGGTCCCCGACTTCGAGGAAGAAAAGTCGAAGCGCTTCCTGCGCTGGCTTGCCTCGTCGCGCGAGGACGGCGAGGAGCGCTCGCCCGATTTTGCCAGCAAGACGCCGGACAGCGATGCCATCCGCCTCGTGAACGAGGTGGCGAACCCGATGGATCAAGTCCGCGCACGCAGGGTCGTGATCGGCGACGACAGGAACGCCGACACCCAGGGATTCGCGTGGGCGGTCTTCGACGAATCGATGAAGTTGCCGATCGCCCTGCCGGAACCTGAAGGGGACGCGCTCGGACAGTTGCATTCCCGATGGCTGGCCGCACCGCTTCCCGGCTACGACGCCACGACAGAACGCAAATGGGACAGCCTTGCCGGAATGAAAAGCGAGCGCCTCAAGCTGGTGACTGCCGGACAGTCCGCCCTCGCCCCATTGGTCGCAACGGACCGCAGCTTCCATGACCTGACGAGCGGCAGCGCCGGGCTGGCCGTCGATGTGAGCCGAGGCGGACTGGCCGTGGACCTTTCGCGGGCTTTCGACCTCCCTGGAAGTCTTCCCGACGAGTATGCGACGCGCTTCCTTTACTCCGGGACCAATGCGCCGCTGGTCCCCGCGCCCTTCCGCTTCCAAGGAGCGAATCCGTTTCCTTCGCCCGACCCGTCCTGGCGTCTCCTCCAATCCCACTACCGGATGTTTGAGAATCTCTCCGGAGGCAACAATCCCGTGATCGCCCACTCGCGCACGGCCCGGCCACCTGCGGGCACCGCCGGAAATGCCGCACAGAACCACCCCTTTTTCCACAGCCAGCAGATCCTGCCAGTCATCGCCAAAGCCCAGTTCGTGTTCAGCGTGAGCTTCGGCTGGCATGGTGCCCTCGACGCAGCGGCCGCACCCAACAACAGCACCCTGCCGGAAGGCCAGAAAGACCACTACGTCACCTGGCTGGTCATCGATCCGGTCATCACGCTGTGGAATCCTTACAACGTCAGCATGCGCTTCAGCGGTGGCCGGATCGATCTCTACCGGGTGCCGCTCGCGTTCCGCCTCTACAAGAACGGCCAGTTGATCAACTCCGAGTACACCCACCTGGCAAATAGCTTCCTGGGCAGCGACATGGGAAACCGGAGCGATACTTACTACCGCTTGAACCTGCTGCCGGAGCAGGACAAATCCGAGATCACCCTGGCGCCGGGCGAGCACGTCGTGCTCACCGCCAGCAATCACGTGAAGCATTTCGGCCACGAGTATCAGAAGGTCGGCCTCGACCTGCGGCCGGGATTCAGCCCGCCGGCCGGCAATGCCAGCACCGCCACCGTGGGCGGCACCTCCACTCTCAATGTCTGCGTTTCCTCCACCGGCACGGCTTCCGGACGGGACTACGGAAAGGCGGTCCGGACCGTCGCGGTGAAGGCGAACGACCTGATCCAGATCGAGGTCAAGCCGCTCCGCGCCCAGGTGGACAAGCCCGCGGAAACCGGCGGCAAGGAGATCTCCGGGCTCATGAAATATTACATCGGCCCGCCCGGCGCCCAGCAGTTCGTCGGCGGTATCGAGTTCGATTACGGCGACCAGGAGGCAGCTCATCTCGATGAGTTCGAAAAGGATGACCTTCCCTCGTTCGTGGTCAGTTCCAACATTCCCAAGGGCCTCAAGGGCGACGATTACCAGGGGACCAAGCCACCGCCGGTGGTGCGCTTCAAGGAGCCCTTCCTCATTTCCACCTTCCAGCTTAAAAGCGAACGGGACTCCAAGTTCCCGAGCCGCAGTTGGATCCATAACTCCCCGGTCAATCCCTATGCCTCCACCGGCCTTGACCAGACCGAGCCGTGGGCGCACCACCAGTCCGAGTTGAAATGGGAAGTGATGACCGACTGGCCGCCGTCAAGCCCGACCATCGAGATCAGCAATTCCGGCAACCGCGGCTACGGCGGCCCCGGCGTTTATGCCCAGTCGGGCCTCGAGTTCTCCACTCACAGCTCGCTGCCGCTGGCACCCGCGCTTTCCATCCCGCAGCTTCGCCACGCGCCGCTCAATATCGGCGGCCAGCTTCCGCTCGTCTCGCAGATCGTCGGCAACTCGTTCCCGCCGCCGCTGATAAATCCCAACACCGTCCGCAGCCAAGCCGGCAACCGCACCTTGCTGGATCATTCCTGGTTCGCGAACTCCGCCCTCTTCGACAGTCACTTCTTCTCCGGCATCGCCAACCCCGGCGGCCCGCTGGCCGACAGCAAGGACGACGCCAAGTCTCGGCTGACCGCGTTTCTCGACAAGGGGACCCCGCTGCCGAACCCGCGGTTTGTCGCCTACCCGGGAGGAAGCACCACCGAAGAAATTGTCGACCGCCTGACCGCCCCGGACGGCCATCGGAAGTCCGCCGCGCACCTGCTGATCGACTCGCCATTCAACGTCAACTGCGCCCGTGTCGACGTCTGGGAAGCCCTGCTTGCCAGCACTTTCGGCACCGATGTCCCGGTCCGGGAGGCCTCCGGCATCACCGCCAGCAAGGGCGAGGGCGTCCCCGTGCTGCGCCATCTTCCGAGCCTCGGACAGGACTTCGAGTCGCAGGCGGATCCCCTGTCCCGCGACCGCGCCAAGTGGAACGGCTACCGGCGACTCGCTCCGGAAAAGGTCCGCGAACTCGCGGAAGAAATCGTGAGCGAAGTGCGCGAACGCGGCCCTTTCTTTTCCCTTGCCGAGTTCATCAACCGCCGGCCTGAAAGCGGCGAAACGGGCCGCTCCGGCGCCCTCCAGGCGGCGCTTGAGAAGGCCGGCATCAACAAAGCGCTGCTCGACCCGGCCTTCAAACTTGCCACCGGGGGAAACACCGCCGACGGGGCACCCGGAGTCCTGACCCAGGCCGACCTGCTCACGCCTCTTGCCCCGATCCTGATCGCGCGCGGCGATACCTTCCGCATCCGCGCCTACGGCGAGGCCGGGCCCCCTGGCGGTGCCAAAGTCCGCGCGTGGTGCGAGGCGGTTGTCCAGCGTGTTCCCGATTACCTCGACCCGGCTGAAGCTGCTTGGGATACTCCCGAGCTGCCGGTCAACCTCCGCTTCGGACGCCGCTTCGTCGAAGTGAGCTTCCGCTGGCTGTCCCCCTCCGAAATCTGAACCGGTCCCCCACGCCATGCATCGCTTCCTCGCCATCGTTCTCCTGCTGACCGCAAGCCCCGCGCTCGCCCAGGATGCCCCGCCCAAGGTTTCGGCATCCTTTTACGCGTTCGCCTACCTTCCGGGTCACGAGTCGATTCAAGTCCCCACCGGCAGCGGCGCCTTTAAAACGGTCCGGCTTTCCACCGCGAACATCGTCGGCCCCGTCGATTGCCCGGTGATCGACGGCAAGCTCACGCTCCATTCCGCGAAAGCGCCGGCGGAAGGCACCAATCCGGCCCCGGCGGTCATCTCCACCGCCAAGGTCCCTGCCGGCATGAAGCGCGCGATCGTGATCCTCTTCCCGCCGGCCGCGAAAGGCACCGAATACCGGAGCCTCGTCATCAACCACGACGCCACCGACTTTCCGCTCGGGATCTACCGCCTCGTCAATCTCGCCAACAAGCCGGTCCGCGGCGCGGTCGGCCGGGAAATCGTGCAGGCCAAACCCGGCGGCATCGCCGACCTCAAGCTCACCGGCAAACCCGGAACCGTCGTCCCCGTCCGCTTCGAGTTCCACGAGGGTGAGCGCTGGAACCTCCTCACCGAAACCCGCGCCGCGATCCGCGATGACCGGCGCTGGCTGATGTTCATCTTCGAGGATCCCGTCACCGGGCGGATGAACATCCGGAGTATCCCGGACCGGACGGCTCCCGCAACCCCGCCGGCAACACCGCCCGCAACGCCACCCACCCCCTGAGCCTCCGCTTCCCTTCCGATCATGAATCCCGCACCACCGATGAACGACCGATCGACTCCCGGCTTCACCCGAACTTCCCGAACCTGCCTCGCGATTCTCGGCCTCGCACTCGGGATCCTTTCGTCCGCCAACTCCCAGAATGAGGAAAAGGCCGCGGTCAAAGTCCCGCTCTCCATTTTCTGCTTCGACTACGCCACCGGTCTCAAGTCGGTCCAGGTGAAACGCGGGGCCTCGGACCTCGCCGAAATCAAACTTTCCACGGCGAACATCGTGGACGCCGGGAATGTCGAGGCCGAGGAAGAAAGCGTCCGTCTTTACGGCTTCCCGGAAGAATCGACCAAGGCCCCGACCGTCGCGAGCGCCAAGCCGGGTGAACTGCTGGAACCTCTCATGATTCTAGTGCCTAGCGAAGAAGGCGCAGAATTCGCCTACCGCAGCCACCTCGTCGAACGCGACCCTGCGAAATTCCCTCTGGGTTCCTGCGTGTTCGTCAACCTGACTCCGCACCCGGTGCGGGTCAACTTGGGTGAACAAAAGCTGGAAATCGCCCCGGGTGCCGACCTCCTCGTCAAACCCTCGGTGGCCGCAGGCGAGGTCATCTCGGTGACCGTCGAATGCCAGATCGGCGAGCACTGGCAGGCCGTATCGAGTTCCCGCTGGGCCCAGCGGGTGGACCGCCGTTCCCTGGTCACCCTCCACCTCAGCCCCCGCACCGGCCGGGTGCAAATGAAGAGCATTCCCTTGCGGGAGGTGGCCGACACGCCCTGACCCGCCTTGCAGAAGGTCCAAGTCCCTCGCATCATGCGGCACGCATTTCGCGTTCCCCTGCATTCCATGCAAACTTCCTTCATCCCACGGACGATCCGGCGCTTTGCCATCATCGCCCTGACTTCGATCCTACCCGTAGCCGCGGCCGAGGACCAGAATCCGCCGAACGTGATCCTGATGGTCGCCGACGATCTCGGCTACGGCGACCTCGGCTGCCAAGGTGCGACGAAGATCGCCACCCCGCGGATCGACTCGCTGGCCCGCGACGGCTTGCGCTTTACCGATGCCCACTCGTTCAGCGCGATCTGCATGCCGTCGCGCTACAGCATTCTAACAGGAAGTTACGCCTTCCGTCTCCGGCGCTCGATGGAATACGCCTGCAATTTCGACGCCGGCCAGGTGCTGTTGCCGGAGCTGTTGCGCTCCGCCGGCTATCGCACCGCGATCATCGGCAAGTGGCACAACGGATTCGGCACGACCGCGAAAGTTGACTGGAACGCGCCCTTGAAGCCGGGACCGCTGGAATTCGGCTTCGACTCCTTCTTCGGCACGCCCCGCACCCACTCGGAGCCGCCGCTGGTCTTCATGCGCGACCACCGGATCCTCGGCTGGGAAGAGAGTGATCCCATCTCGGTCGACCGCTCCCCCGGCACCGGCGCCCATGGCAAACAGATCGGCGGAAAGAAGGCGATGGAACTGCGACCCAGCGACCAGATCGACCTCATGCTGGCGGACGAGGCGGCCCGCTTCATCGGCAGCCAGACCGCCGACAAGCCCTTCTTTCTCTACCTCACCTGGGTCTCGCCCCACAATCCGATCGCCCCTTCGGCGGATTTTCGCGGGAAAAGCGGCGCCGGCCGCTACGGCGACTTCATCCAGCAGCTCGACCAGGCCGTCGGCCGCGTGCTCGACTCGCTCGAAAAGCACGGCCGCACCCGCGACACCCTGGTCCTCTTCACCAGCGACAATGGCGGCCGCTACGAAAACGCCGCGTTGAAAGCCGGCCACCGCCCGAATGGCGGGCTGCTCGGCCAGAAAACCGACGTCTGGGAAGGCGGACACCGCGTGCCGATGCTTGCCCGCTGGCCCGGCAAAATTCCGGCCGGCAGCACGCGCGGCGAACTTTTCCACCAGGTCGACCTGATGGCGACCATCGCCGACGCCGCCTCGGTGAAGGTGCCCACCGGAGCCTCGCCCGACGGACGATCAGAGCTCGCCGCGTTCCTCGCCCCCACGACCGCTCCCGCCATTCGCACCGAGGCCATTTTCCACGGCACCCGCAGCCTCGCCCTCCGCCAGGGCTCGTGGCTCTACATCCCGGTGCAGGGCTCCGGCGGCAAGACCGTCCCCGAACCCGCCAAACCGTGGGCCATTCCCTATCGCACGATGGGAACGCAGAACAGCGACGTCGATGAAAGCGGGGCCATCAAGCAAGGCGCGCCGAAGGAACAACTCTACGACCTCGCCAAGGATATCGCCCAAAGCCGGAACCTCGCCGCCGAACACCCGGACAAGCTGAAGACCCTGCGCGAACACTTGAGCGAACTGACCCGCCGCGAAAAGACGGTGCCAAAGTCTCCAGCGGAGTGAACGATGGACCGCCGCCTCTCCATGAACCGCGCCGCCTTCATCACGATCCTCTTCACCGCGCCGATGGCCTGCCTGCCAGCGGCGGCGCGTGAAGGCAAGCCGAACATCGTGCTGATCCTCGCGGACGACCTCGGCTACGGCTCGCTCGCTTGCTACGGGTCCAAGCAGATTCGCACCCCGCACCTCGACCGCCTCGCCGCGTCGGGCATGCGGCTCACCGATTTCCATAGCAACGGCCCGATGTGCACCCCCACCCGCGCCGCCCTGATGACCGGCCGCTACCCGCAGCGCTGCGCCTGGGTTCCCGACGAAGATCTGTCGCCCGTCTTCCGCGAGCAACGCCGCGAGAACCCCGTCCAACGATGGGCCTGGGGCATCGCGCTTTCGGAGCAGACCATCGCCGAGACTCTCCGCGAGGCGGGCTACCGCACCGGCCTGATCGGCAAGTGGCACCTCGGCTACGACTCCCGCTTTCACCCGATGAACCAGGGCTTCGATGAGTTCCGCGGCTTCATCGGCGGTGCGGTCGATCACCATTCGCACGTCTCGATCAGCGGCTTGAAGGAACTCGACTGGTGGGATGGCAAGGAGATCCGCAACGAGAACGGCTACACCACCGACCTGCTCACCCGGCACGCGGTTGACTTCATCACGCGCCACAAGGACCGCCCCTTCTTTCTCTACCTTTCCCACACCGCGCCCCACGTCCCCTTGCAAGGACGCGATTCCGCGGGAAAGAAATCCCCCGCCGACACATACAAGGAGATGATCGAAGTCCTCGACGAATCGGTCGGCCGGGTCACCACCGCCCTGACCGAACACGGCCTCGAAAAGAACACGCTGCTGATCTTTTGCTCCGATAACGGAGCTGCCCCACCCGGCGGCGTCGCCGCGAATGGAGGGCTGAAGGGCAAAAAGGGCAGCCTGCACGAAGGCGGTCACCGGGTGCCCTTCGTCGCATCGTGGCCGGGAGTCATCCCCGCCGGATCGAACAGTGCCGCGACCTTGATTACCATGGACCTCTTCCCCACCTTCACTGCGCTCGTCGGAGCCGAGTCCGCTGCCAAAGCACCGCTCGACGGCATCGACCTGATGCCGTTCCTAAAAGGCGGCAAGCAGGACAAGGAGCGTCCGCTTCATTGGCTCTTCGGCGAGAACTGGGCCGTCCGCGAAGGACCTTGGAAGCTGATGGGCAAGGGCGGCAAAGCGACCTTTCTCGTGAACCTCGAAGCCGATCTCTCCGAGAAAACCAACTGCCTTGAGGACCAGCGCGAGATCACCGACGAGCTTATGGCCCTTCACCTCCGATGGATCGGTGAAGTGGGCAACCGCTAGTCATCACCGCCCTGTCCGCGCATCCCGCTTTCGAAATGAAATTCCCCCGTCACCGTTCCCTCTTCCTTGCGGCGCTGACCCTCCTGCCGGCGGTACTTCACGTCCGTGCGGAGGACCCGAAGCCCAAGCCGAACATCGTCGTCATCCTGGCCGACGACCTCGGGATCGAATGCCTGAAGTCCTATGGAGGGACCTCCCACGAAACGCCGAACATCGACGAACTTGCCCGCCAGGGCATGAGGTTCACGCGCTGTTTCTCCAACCCCTTCTGCTCTCCCTCCCGCGCCTCTCTTCTAACAGGTCGCTACCCTTTCAAGAACGGCCTGAAGACCGTCCTGCACAGCCGCGCGCAGGAAAACCTCTACCTGCACCCCGACCAACCCAGCTTCGCCCGGCAGCTCAAGCAGGCTGGCTACGCGACCGGACTCGCCGGCAAGTGGCACCTGTCGCTCTTGCACAAGCACAACACCATCCGCGACTTCGGATTCGACCAGTATCAGTCGTGGCAGATCTTCGATGAGAAAGGCCGCAAAACGACGCGATACCATCAACCCCACCTCAACCGGAACGGCACGATCATTGCCGATGAAGTCAAGGAGCGCTACGGCCCGGAAGTGAACCTCGAGTTCCTGCTCGATTTCATGAAAACAAACGCCGCGAAGAAGCAGCCCTTCCTCGCCTACCTCACCACCGTCCTACCCCATTACCCTTGGGAACCCACGCCGGACAGCGCGGAAAAGGGCTACCGCCAGCCGGACCCGGAGCACAAGGGCGACCTGAAATACTTCCCGGACATGGTCGCTTACCTCGACAAGAACGTCGGCCGCGTCCTGCGCACCCTCGACGAACTGGGCATCGCCGACAATACCATCGTCATGTTCCTCGCCGACAACGGAACGGACAGGGACCTCGTCAACCTCTGGGGAGACGGCGTGAAAGTCCGCGGCGGCAAAGGCACGCTGACCGACCGCGGCACCCACGTTCCCCTGCTCGTCCGCTGGCCCGGCCACATTCAGGCGGGATCCAAGTGCGACGACCTGATCGACTTCTCCGACTTCCTCCCCACCCTCTGTGAACTGGCTGGAGCCCCGCTGCCCGCCGTGGAAATCCACGGCCGCAGCTTCGCCCCGCAACTCCTCGGCAAGCCGGGCAACCCGCGCGAGTGGATCCACATCCAGCACGAGGGCCAGCGGCAGGTCAGGAACAGCGAATACATGCTGAACAACAAGGGGCGCCTCCAGCGGGTCGTCGAGCTCGGAGGGAAACCGGCCGAAGCCGCAGATCCCGGCAAGGACGCCGCCGCGCGCAAGTCGCTCCAAGCGGTGTTCGATCGTCTGGGGGATTAAAGAAGGTCCGGCTTCGCTCCTTCAAAAGACTTGCCTCATTTCCCCATGATTGCGGGACTCCAGGCGGAGCAGAGACCCCCAGCCACCAGATTTGCTGTGAGCGAGCGCCAAAAGGCAGGAGGTCCGGACAGAAGGCAGTTTACACTCCCCAGGGGGGTAGGCTCATTAAATTAAGTTTCTTGCATCGGTCGATTCCCGTGCGAAGACCCCTGCGCAGCGGCGAAAAGGTATTTTCGCGTTGCTAAAAATCCAATCAACAACCCAAACGTCGGGCACGCCCTCTCGACGTCCTCATCTGAGGCACGGATTCCAAGCTCCGTTCTCCGGTAGCTCCTTTAATATCAACTTCAGAAAACCCATGAAACCTCGTCGCATTTTGTCCGCCGCCCGCCTCTCCTTGCCCTTCGCATCCGCCCTCTTCGCGCTGTTTTCCGCTCATTCCGCGGAGGGCCAGACGACGCGTTATTGGGATGGAAATGACAGCGCCGCCAACTTCGGCAGTGCATCCGGAACCTGGGCGGCACCCACCACGGGAACCGCCACCGCCGGGTGGTCGGCGTCCTCTGCCGGAACAGCCGTGGTCCTTGCAAACAGCATCACCACCCTGATCAACGACCCCCTCAACTTCGGCAGGGACACGACCGGCACCGGCCTCGGAAGCGGCACGATCACGGTATCGGGCACCGTCAATGCAGCTTCCTTGAGATTCGGATCCCTAACCACCGGTAACATCACCCTCTCCGGCGGCACGATCAACCTCGGCGCAGTCTCCACCATCCACGTTGGTGCCGGCAGCACCACCGTTCACACCATTTCGTCCGCGATCACCGGTGCCGGAACCAGTCTCACGAAGACCGGCAATTCCCTCACCCTTTCCGGTGCCAACACCTACGTCGGCTCCACGATTATCAGCTCCGGCACCCTGACCCTTGGCAGTACGGGTGCCCTCGGCACCACCCCAGGTGTCACCGGAACCAGCGGCGTCACCATCGGCGGTGCCGCCACGGCGACGCTCTCGTCTGCGACCACCGGCATCACCATCGCGGCGCCGATCACCTCTGCCAACACCGGGATCAATTCCACGATCTCATTCGGGAGAAGCACCGCCGCTGCTGGTTCGCTCACGCTCAATGGCGCCATCGGCGGCAACGGTAACGTTGTTTTCACCACCCCGAACAACAACAGCGGCGGCAACGTTCAGACCGTCAATCTCGGCGCGGCAGCCACCTACGCCGGCAACACCACGATCACGGCAGGTAACGCCAACAACGCGACGTCGGTCAGGAATACGAGTGGAGTCGCCAACGTTTTGCCGATTGCCACGGTTTTGACCATGGCCGGCGGCACCGGCGCGGGAACCGGCCGGGCGGTGACATTTGATCTGGGCGGACAAAACCAGGAACTCGCCGGTTTGACCAACACCAGCCCGGTGCCGAACCTCAGAAACCACAGGGTCAGTTCGACTGCTGCCGCCACGCTGACCATAAACAACGCCACCGACTTCAGCTACGGCGGGTTGGCGGCTGATGGATCCACGACCGCTCAAATCACCGGTGCCATCGCCCTGACCAAGAAGGGTGCCGGCAAGTTCACCCTGGCCGCAGGATCCGGCAACGCCTTCACCGGCGCGACCACGATTCTGGGTGGCATCCTGAATCTGGGCCATCCCACCTCGATCCAAAGCAGCCCTTTCGACACGACAGCCAACATCGCGGGTGATGCCACCAATGGTTTGCAGACCGCCCTCACCACTCTGACCCTGGGTGGTCTCACCGGCAGCAACAACTTCGCAAGTCGCTTCACCACCGCTGCCGGCGGCTACACCGGCCTCACCGCCCTCACGCTTAACCCCGGCGCCGGCCTCACCCACACCTACGCCGCTGACATTGGCGATGGGGCAGGCGGCATGAACCTGATCAAAACCGGCGCAGGCACGCAAAACTTCACCGTCGCACAAAGCTACACAGGCACCACCACCGTCACCGCCGGCACGCTGCTTGCTCCGACCACGGCGGAACTGCCCGGGTCCAATGTCGCCGGAAAGGTGACCTTCAACGGCGGCACGATCGGCGTCCAAGTCGGCGGTGCCGGCTGGACCACCGGGGACGTCGATTCCCTTTTGTCCAACGCGACCAAGACTTCCGGAGCCTTGGGAATCGATACCACCAACGGCAACTTTACCCAGTGGACCCCCTTCACGACGGCCAACTTCGGCCCGTCGCTGGGCTTGAACAAGCTGGGTGCCAATGATCTGACCCTCGACCAAGCGAACACCTTCACCGGCGCAACGACCGTCACCGCTGGCACGCTGACCCTGACAAACGCCCTCGCTCTCCAGAACAGCGTGCTCGTCACCACCGGCGCGGGTAGCCTCGTCCTCAGCGGCGTCACCACGCTGAACTTGGCCGGTCTCAGCGGTGCCACGGGGAACCTGGCCTCCGTCATCTCCTCCGGCTATGGCGGCATCACCGCCATCAACCTCAACACGCCGGCCGGGGCATTTGGATCCGCCTTCATCTACGGCGGGAACATCACCGAAGGCGCTGTCGGGATGACTCTCACCAAGTCCGGCTTGGGAACCCAAATCTTTTCCGGCGCCAACAGCTACACCGGTGCCACCCAGATTGATGGCGGCATGCTGGTGTTCCGAAACAAAGCCGCGAAAGCAAGCGGCACTGCGACCGCCGCAGCCGCCGCTTCAATCGGCCTCGGAGTCGGTGGCACGGGCTTCTACTCGGCAGTTGAAGTCGCCGACTTGTTCAACACCAACAGCCTTGGCGGTTTCAGCTTCGTCGACCTCGCCTCGGGCGTCGCCATCGACACCAGCGCCGGAAATTTCGACCAGACGGTCGCTCTGACGGCGACCCGCTCGCTGACCAAGTTGGGTACCAACACGCTCACGCTTTCAACCGCCAACAGCTACACCGGTGCCACCGACGTCATCGTCGGCAACCTGTCGATCACTGACAACACCGCGCTGGGCACCACGGCCGGAGCCACTACCATCCACGGTGGCCAAGGCACTACGGCAAATTCCCTCATCTTGTCGTCTGCCACCACCGACCTGACCATCGCCGAGAACATCAACTTCGCCGGCAATACGGCGGGCCGCTCCCAACTGAGTCACTCGGCACTGAGCCGGTTCCACACCCTGACCGGTGCCATCAATGTAACCAGCGACACGAATCTGGTGCAATTCACGGTCGCCGCCGCCAGCGCCGACCCCGTCACGGTCGGCGGAGTCACCCTCAGCGGCGACATCACCGGGGCCTTGACCAATGGTGCCGGCTTCCTGCTGCGCGGCGCCACGAGCGGCGGCTTGTCTCCCATCAACTCGATTACCGGGAACATCACCCTGACCGGCGCAGGCCTCGTGAAGACCGACGCCAACACGTGGACGATTGGTGCCGCCGGCAAGACCTACACGGCCCCGTACATCAGCGCGGCAAACGGCATCCTCAAAATGGGCGTGGCCGACTACATCACGGCATCAGCGCCAGAATTGCTCATGGGAAACTCGAGCGGAGCCTCCAGCGGCATTTTCGACCTCAATGGCTTTAACCAGACGGTCAAAGGCATCACCTACAACGGCGGCGCGGCTTCAACGGGCACCAAGACGATCACCAACAGCGACATCGTCAACGCCGCTGTCTTGACCGTGAACAATTCCACGGATTTTTCGCCCACCGGGGGAACGCCCGCCAACAGCGTTGTCTTGACCGGAAATCTGGGTCTTCTCAAGCAGGGCGCCAACACCCTCACCCTCTCCGGCCTCAACACCTACACTGGCAACACCGTGGTCAACGCGGGCACGCTTGCCCTGGCCGACAACTCGCAGCTCAAGTTCGTGCTCGGTGCCAGCTCCGGCACCAGCAACAGCCTCACCGGCGCGGGCACGGTCACCCTCGACGGCGACTTCGCCATCGACACCGCCGCGGCGGACGCCCTCGCCGCCGGCACATGGACCCTTGAAAGCGTCGATACCCTCACCGGGGCCTACGGCACCTCCTTCAGTGTCGTCGGCTTCACCGATGCCGGCGGCAACAAGTGGACCAAGCCGAACGGCCTCACCAAGCTCTATACCTTTGATGAAACCACCGGCATCCTGAAGCTGGAAACGCTTGGCTATGCGTCTTGGGCCACCCTCAACATCGGCTCGCTTCAATCGATCGACCTCGATCATGACGGCGACGGTGTCCAGAACGGTGTGGAATACTTCCTCGGCGGGCCCACCGGCAACACCACCGGCTTCACCTTGCTGCCTGGCGTAACGAATAACCTCGGCGTGCTCAGCGTCACCTGGATCAAGGGTTCCGGCTATCAGGGAGTCTACGGCACCGACTTCACGGTGGAAACCTCTTCCACGCTCACCGGCGTGTGGGCAACCGCCGACCCGGGCACCGCCGCCGGCCAAGCGGATACCACCACCACGCCCGGCCAGGTGAAATTCACCTTCCCCGCCGGCATCAGAAACTTCGTCCGACTCAAGGTCACCGGTCCCTGAGTCGACTCCCCGGACCCTTGGTTCTCACTGCAACCCACTGGGAAAACCCCATCCCCCAGAGAGCTCCGGACCAAAACCCCTGCAATTCACGATCCCCGGTCTCAGCCTTTCAACATCTTCTCAGCTTTCCCGCATTTACCTCCATGAAACCCCGCCGTATCTTCTCCGCCGCCCGCCTCTCCCTGCCATTTGCCTCCGCCCTCGCCGCGCTCCTTGCTGGGCAGTCCGCTCATGCTCAATCTTGGTCAGGTACGACAAGCGGTGCTTGGCTTACCACGACCAACTGGACGGGCGGCGTAGCTGCCGGCTCGCCCACCGTCACGACGGATACCGACATCGCGGTATTCGGTGTCAATGCCAACAACACAGTCGGCATCAACATGAGCACCACTAGCGGTGTCTACTACCTCGGGGCGATCGACAACACCAACGCCACAGCCCGAACCTTTAACAATAGTTCGACGACCACTGCAGGGGTTCTCACGCTCAATGGGGCTACGGTCAACGCTGTCGCTAACACGATTCTCCGAAACTCGACCTCCACTCTGATGACCATCACGAATGGAACCGGTACGGGCACGTTGGGCTTGGGTCTCGGCAACGCCACCAACAACATCATTCAAATCACCGGAACTGGTGGCATCACGATCAATAGTATCATCTCCGGGTCAGGGCGAAACCTGACCCTCCAAGGCGGCGGGTCGGGCGTCCTGCTGCTTTCAGGCGCCAATACTTTCTCTGGCACCACCACCGTCAGCGGCGGTAATACCCTAGCCATCCAGAACTACGCCGGGTTGGATAGCACAAGCGGCATTACGGTTAGCGGCGGAACTTCCATCCTTGAGTTCAGGGTGGTGGGAACGGGAGCGACGTCGGACACCATCAACAAAGCACTCAGTCTACACGGCACCCTCCGCACCGCTGGGGGAACATCCTCAAACACCCTCGCCCTGACTTGGGACGGCAACATCGCACTTGCTGGCAATAGCACCATCAACAACCATGGAAACGGGAGCATTGATGTCAACGGTCAGGTCAATTTAGCCGCAAACACCCTAACCTTTCAGGCTGATCAGGCCGGAGCCAGAATCGACGGAAGCATCATCGGCACAGGAGGTTTGATTAAAACTGGCTCTCAAACACTTACCATCACCGGAGCCAACACCTACACAGGTGCGACCAATATCAGCAGCGGCTCGCTAACCCTTGGCAGTACGGGTGCCCTCGGCACCACCCCAGGTGTCAACGGAACCAGCGGCATCAACATCGGCGGCGCCACTGCGGCGACACTAACGACCAGCACCGACGGCATCACCATCTCCGCACCGATCACCACCGCCAACACCGGCGTCACGTCCACGATCGCATTGGGAAGGTCGAGCGCGGCTGCTACGCTTACCATCAACGGCGCAATCGGCGGTGCAGGGAACGTAACGTTCTCCACCCCGAACGTCTCCAGCGGAGGCAACCTTCAAACCATCATTCTGGGCGCGGCGGGTACCTACGCCGGGATTACCACGATCTCGACGGGAAATATTAACAACAATATGACCGTGAGAGCCGGATTGGCCAACGCGCTTCCGACAACGACCGTTCTCACCATGGATGGAGGTAACGGCCCCTCTAGCACCGCCACAAGAAACAGCATTTACG